>NZ_FWEX01000005.1:0-673766 GCF_900170025.1 Nitrospira sp. ND1
AGAGCTCCTACCGGCTCAAGGAGAAGCTGAAAGCGGGGCTCGTGCGAATGGACGACGCGACGACGACGTAATCCGGGTGGGGAATTTTCGATGCCCCGAACTGAGGACATTTGGGTGACCCTTGACACGCGAGTACAGATCCAGCAGCACGGCCAGATACAGCCAGCCCTCCAGCGTCCAGACGTAGGTGATATCGCCGGCCCAGACTCGGTTGGGCTGTGGCACTCTGAACTGACGGTCAAGCGTGTTTGCCGCCACGGGCAAGCCGTGCGACGAGTACGTCGTGGCCCGCCACTTCTTCACGGTCTTGGCCCGGAGGCCATCGTGGCGCATCAGCCGCGCCACGCGATGCTCTCCCACCTGGTGGCCCTGCTTGCGGAGCGCCCGCCAGATGCTCGGACTGCCGTAGGTCTGGCGACTGTCCTGATGGAGCACGCGGATGGTGACCAGGAGCGTCCGATTGGCGGCCGCCCGCCGACTCTCGGGACGTCCGCGCCACGCATAATACCCCGCAGGGGAAACCGCCAGTGCTCGGCACATGAGGCGGATCGGATAGCGACGGTCGTGTTCCTGAATGACTCGGTATCTCATCGCGACTCCTTCGCGAAGAACGCCGCCGCACGCTTTAAAAAATCCCGCTCCTGCTTCAGCACGGCATTTTCACGCCGGAGCTGGATCAGTTCCGCCTGTTCGGCCCGGAGAGATTGCCGGGTCTGTCCACGCTCCTCTGCCTGCTGCTGCTCCGCTCGCCATCGGTAGAGGAGATGATCGGCAATCCCCAGATCCCGCGCCACCTGGGCGACGGGATGCCCTGACTCCCGGACTAACCGCACGGCTTCTTCCTTGAACGTCTCCGTATACGACCGTCGTGTCTTCGTGCTCATCCTGTCCTCCGATTTTCTCATTCTCCCACGTATGGAAGTGTTTGTGAAATCGGGGGAAGGTCACTCTAAAGAGTTACCGATTCTGAGGACTAGGCCTCTCACCAACCTCAGCATATAGTTGAGAACAAGAGCGACTCAACTCACCCGTGCTGGTCCCAGTGAGAGACAAAGGAGGCGCGATGAAAAATCGATATAGCCAGCGAGTATCAGTAGATTGTTCCGCCATGTTTGCCGGGGAAAACGTTGTTTCCGAAGGGCGGATTCTCGACCTCTCCCTCCCAGGATGCCTCATGGAAAGCTCGAAAAAGATGTCCGCCGGTGAATATATCCAACTTCGGTTATTTCTGCCGGACCACCAGGCTCCGCTACATGTCGCACTTGCCGCCATCAGATGGGCCGAAGGCTCGAAGGTTGGCATCGAGTTCATCCGCACATCCCAATCTGAACAACATCGACTTGAACAATTCGTGCGGCGGAGTTCCAGATGCGATGCTTCATCGACATTGAGCGATAGGGGTGTCCTTGCTGGAACAGCGTGGAATGAGAAACAGTCGTAGCTGTTTCCGCAGATTGATCCCCAGGGAAGTACTTGCCATGCCGAAACACTTCAAACTCCGTACTTACCAGAGAGCCATGATTTGCGGAACGGGATACTATCTCTCGGAAGATTTTCTGGGGAAAGGCACCGTCTGGGATATGTCATCGGGAGGATGGCGTATCCAAGGAGACCATCAAGTCAAGATCGGCATGCTACTCACCCTGCGAATGGAGCTGCCTGAGGAGAAAATGCCGTTGGAAATCGAGCAGGCTGTTGTTCAGTGGGTCAGCGGAGAGGACTTTGGAGTCCGTATCAAGAAAATCCGTCGGTCGGCGGCCATTAAACTAGAGCGTCTTATGGGACACCACCTGTGCATACTTCCTCCTGTCGAGCACTAGACATCCTTCACCTCTTCCGTCGCTTCTTCCAGATCAGTAAGATCAAGATCTGCGCGTTCCTTCAACATGGAGGGATGCAACCCATACTTCTTCAGCATCTTGTAGAAATCCGCCCGATATCTCCCGGCGAATTGTGCAGCCCGCGAAATATTCCCGCCCGTCATTTGCAGCACATTACGCAAATAGGAGCGTTCAAACTCTTCCTTCGCCTCGGTTAGTGGCTTCAAGCCGATATCTGACGCCACACCAGCCGTAGGGAGTAACTCTGGCAATACCATATCTTGCCGGGACATTACGACAGCCTTTTCGACAGCATTTTCGAGCTCTCGCACATTGCCAGGCCATGGATACACCATGAGTCGATGCATGGCTGCAGGAGTAAAGCCACGAACATCCTTATTCGAACGTTTAGCGCTCTGCTTCAAAAAATGCTGCGCAAGAAGCGGAATATCGTCTTTCCGCTCCCGCAGCGGGGGGATAGCTAGAGGGACTACGGATACTCGGTAGTAGAGGTCATGACGGAAGGTTCCGGCTTTTACGCTTTCTGTCAGGTCCTTGTTCGTGGCTGTAATGATGCGCACGTCTACCTTGGTTGCGTAGTCCGCCCCCACCTCCCGCACTTCTCGCTCCTGTACCGCACGTAGAAGTTTCACTTGCATGGGTAAGGACATTTCAGCAATCTCGTCGAGAAAGAGAGTGCCCCCATTCGCACTTTGGAAGAGACCTCGCTTGGCCGCGACTGCATTGGTGAAGGCGCCGCGAATATGTCCGAATAATTCACTTTCAAAGAGGGTCTCGCTGATTGCCGCACAATTTAAGGCTACAAATGGCCCTTTGGAACGACGACTATTGGCATGAAGTACGCGCGCGAGCACTTCTTTCCCAGTTCCGGTCTCTCCGGTCAACAGAACGGTCGCATCTGAATCTGCAATCTGCGCAACTTGCTGGAACAATCGTTGCATTGCGGGACTTCTGGCAATCACGTTCTCCAGTCCGTATAGCTCCTTGACTAAAGATTTTAGGCGCTGAATCTCACGCGTCATTCGTAACTGAATCAGCGCCTTGTCGAGGGTCGCCTTTAGTTCTTTATCATCGAACGGCTTCGTCAGGTAGCCGAAAGCCCCGCGTTGCATCGCCTCGACGGCATTGGGAATGCTCCCATGAGCCGTAAGAATGATGACCGGCAGGCCCGGCTGGATCTGCATGAGTTCTTCGGTCAAGGCCAACCCATCTTCAGCTCGCAACCTCAAGTCAGTAATAGCGATGTCAAACGTTTCCTGCCGAGCAGCCGTGAGCGCATCGCGACCACCGGTGCACGGCGTCACAGAAAACCCAAGCGCCGACAGCCGCATCCTCAACAGATGCAACAATCCTTCGTCATCATCTACAACGAGAATGCGTTCCTGCTCCATGACGGCCCCTAGGGTTTGGAGGACTCCGGCTGTTGAGGTGAAAAAACATTCGACGGAGGTTTGATCGGGCGGGTCTTTCCCCTCATTTCCTGATCAATGCGCTTGAGGGCTTCTAACTGACTCGTGAGCTCCTCAATTTTTCTATCTCGATCACTGACTTGTCGTTGCAAGCTTTGGAGCGTAGCCGGCTCGACCGACATCCGCGGGTGTTCTCTTCTGGAATTGAACAATTCCGCCTTCCGCTCCTGGTCTTGAAGTTCCCGTTGCAACGCCTCGAGCGACTGAGCCTCACTATCCTGCAGCGCCCGTAATTGCTGAATTGTGAGTTCGCGATCAAGCAAGTCGTGTACGGTCCGCTCAATTGCCTGGGCCAAAAGCCTCTGTGTATGTGCAGTAGCCGGAGCATTCCAGACGGAACGCATCCAGGACTGATCGGCAGGCACTTCTTCTGACTGCAACAATTGCAGCCAGAGGCGACTCGACGCTGCCAGCTGACTCTTCGGCGCGACAGCAATAACTTTCTCAAAATACTGGCTTGCTGACTCCCGACTTTCATACAGAGACGCCAAGGCACGCGTGAAGAATACATGATCGCAGGTATTCTTACTAGCGCATTTTGGCACTAACTGGATTTCTTTACGTATAATGGCCTGCAACGCCTTTCCGTCGCTGCCATCACCATAAAAATAGGGTGTCTGGCCGGGGGGCGGAGACACAGTGCTGCAGGCTGACAAGAGGCCGAGTCCTAGCAGTACTGCCATGTTTCGCAGATGCCACACTATGCCAGTATCCCCGGTTTTGTCAGACACAAAATGAACCGCACAGTCGTTCCTTTTCCGACTTTACTTTCGACCCAGATACGCCCACCATGGGCTTCCACTACCTTTTTGGCCAGCGCAAGCCCCAATCCACTGCCGACCGAGACATGTCGTGTCTTGGTGCGGCCCTGATAAAAGCGCTCGAAAATATGCGGAACTTCCTCCGTCGGTATACCCGGCCCACAGTCTGTCACATCGACGAACAGCAACCCTTCATCACGCCGCGGCTCCATGTGCAACTTCACGGCCGCCCCCTCCGGGCTGTACTTCAACGCATTCGAGAGCAGATTGTCCAGCACTTGTTCGATACGAGCGCTATCAGCCCTCACCCAATGGCGTTCGACCGGAGCTTCGACCAGGAGTCGCACTTGTTTCGCATCCGCCAACAACCTGATTTTATTGACTGAGATGTCAGCGACCCGCCTCAGGTCGGTCGGAGCAAACCGGTACTCCATCATGCCGGACTCCATTTTCGACAAGTCGAGAATGGTCGAAATGAGGTACATCAACCGTCGGCTACTGTCGGACATGATCCGCAATGTCGTCCGCTGGTCCTGCGTCAGCGGGCCGGGAATTTCATCCAAGAGAAGATGGGTCCCCTCCTGAATCGAAGCCATCGGCGTACGCAGTTCATGGGACACATGGGCAAGAAACTCGCTCTTGATATCGTCGAGTTGCTGCAGCCTGGCCCCCATCCACTTCACCGTATCACCCAATTCTCGAAGTTCACGGGGTGCCTGACCATCCATTGTCGCCCGGAAATTCCCCTGCCCCATTTCCTGAATCGTCGACTGCAGTCGGCGCAACGGTCGCAGGATATTGTAACTTGCCACCGCAGCCATACCGAGCCCGAACATCAATGCCACCAACACCAACTGCCGTGTGACCGCTTCTGCATGAACTGAGCTCGCATGCGACTCATTCACCCCCACTGCGATACGCGCCTCATGGAGCCCGATGTACTGCTGTAGAGTCGACGCCATCTTCCCGGCCAGAGCGTCTCTCCGTTCATCATAGGCTGCGCTCGATTCCGCGGGTCGCCCAACGCCCTCAGCAAGTTGGGTGTGAAAAAGAGCCAAATGCGCCTGCTGGATCCGCTCGACTTCCCTCACCAACCGGATCTCCGGCTCGGAGGTGTCCCGCATGAGCAAGCCTTGCAAGACCAGTTGAAAATCTTTGCTTTCGGCGTCGAAGTGCTCGAGAAACGTGGCGGCCGGCACAGCCACATACTTTTTCTCGCTCTGAACTTGCTCGTAAAACGAGCTCAGCAGCCGTTTGGCCGACTCAATTTCAGGATGATGATGGGAGCCGACCTCGGTATTGAGGCCGGCCAATGTTCGAATTTGCAACAAAGCATAAATGTTGACGGCTGTCATCACCGCGATGATGACCACATACGTCAGAATCAGTCGCCAGAAAATCGAGAGGCGCACGACGGCGCATCCTCCCCGGTGAACCGCACGAGAACCAGAGCAATCGGCAGTGCAGGTTAAGCCATACACCACTTCGTGCACACCCTCAACAAGTTCTCCATATTGTGCAACGCACAGGGATGGATTCTGGATGGCTGGTACGCCTCCTATCGGGCGGAGTCGTGGAACTGCGATTGATACAAACGTTGTCGTCTGGAGGTTGCGGATAGGGCAACAAACAGGTGGCCGCGAAAGATCAGCATGCCGACCATGAGCGGTGGGGTCAGCAGCAGCGCGATCATGCCGGTCAGTTCCGCTGAAATCCCGAAATCTGTCAGCCAGGCGCTGAGCACGGTAAACGGCACAAACACCAGTTGAATGAAATCCAACCCGGCCCCCCGCCCCAGCTGACTGGATAGTTTAAAAAAGAGGGAGAGTCCAAGAGGCGCCAGTACCAAGGCCATGGGCAGGAACCATTCGATCCAGTTATCGAGCACGAAATCGTAACTCCGCTTCAAAACATCAAGGGGCGAATCGTGCCGGGTGAGATAAATGACTTCCGGGGCTGGATTCAGAAGGATAAACACGAGCAGCAAGCAGGCCGTGACTAGAAACTGGCTGTCAGGGTTCGCGCGCAGGCTCGTATCCAGCAGCAAGGTGGGAATCCACAACACGAACCCGACGCTTATCACGTCCCAGAAATAGTGCCCCATACTCTCGATCACGTCGCCGAGGGTAATGGCCCGCATACCCTTAATCGCCTGCTCGATCAAGCTGAGGATAGCCCCGATCAAGCAGGCATTGACCGCACCCAGCAGAAACCCGCCCAGCATCCCCAGGGGGCGGGCGATCTGGTGAGCCAATAACATGAGCAGCGTAAATACAATCACGGCGGGTATCGCCAGCCATCCACGGACCAGGGAACGACTGGTGGCGTGCAGGGCCTCCCGATAGAGATGCAGGGTAGAGGTCACGACAGTCAGCATGGATCAATCGAAAGGAGGTAGATGTTCATCTCAGAATGCCTCCGCCTGGAGAACCCTGTTCCATCTATCGGAGGCGGACAATAAGCCGGATACACCCGACAGGTCAAGTCGATCAGCACTGCCCTTGGATCTGGAAGCGTCGCGGGATACAGCCCGCCACGCGCTATTGACTTGCGCGTCGATATGATTATGTTCTTTCACTAGATACACCCACCCAGGAGTGAGCCACATGGATATGAACAGGATGACCATCAAGCTACAAGAGGCCTTGCAAAGCGCATCAGCCCTCGCCATGCGCAGGGGGCACCAGGGCATTGATGTCGAACACCTGCTCCTTGTCCTGATGGAGCAAGAAGGAGGGATTGCGGGATCCTTGTTTGAACAAGCCGGGGTGTCTCCTGCCGCCGTTCGCCAAGCAGCAGAGCAGGCCTTGACCAAGGTGGCTCAAGTGCATGGCCCCGGCGCGGCTCCCGGGCAGATTCATCTCACTCCCCGCCTGAGCTCGCTCTTGACTAAAGCTGAAGACCGGATGAAGGAACTCCGTGACGAGTTCGTGAGTGTTGAGCACATTATCCTGGCAATGGTGGAAGAAGGTGGAATCTTTCGCCGGCTCAATCTCACACACGAACGCCTGCTGACGGCCTTGCAGCAGGTACGAGGAAATCAACGAGTCACCAGCCAGGACCCGGAAGGCACGTACCAGGCGCTCGAAAAATACGGGCGAGACCTCACGAAACTCGCCGGGCAAGGCAAGCTGGATCCGGTCATCGGCCGAGATGACGAAATCCGGCGGACCATCCAGATTCTCTCACGTCGCACCAAGAACAATCCCGTCCTCATCGGTGAGCCGGGTGTCGGCAAAACGGCCATCGTGGAGGGACTTGCACAACGCATCGTCAAAGGCGACGTACCGGAGGGGCTCAAGCAAAAACGCGTGGTCGTCCTCGATATGGGTGCGCTCGTCGCCGGGGCCAAGTTTCGCGGCGAGTTCGAAGAACGATTAAAAGCCGTCCTCAAGGAAATTCAGTCGGCGCAGGGGCAAGTCTTGCTGTTCATCGACGAACTCCACACGGTGGTGGGAGCCGGCGCTGCGGAAGGTGCCATGGATGCCGCGAATCTACTCAAGCCTATGCTGGCCAGAGGCGAGATGCACCTTATTGGCGCCACCACCCTCGACGAGTATCGTAAACACATCGAGAAAGACGCCGCGTTGGAACGCCGCTTTCAAACGGTCCTCGTGGATCAACCGACCGTCGAAGATACCATTTCAATCCTCCGCGGCTTGAAAGAACGCTACGAAGTGCACCACGGGGTGCGGATCAAAGACGCGGCGCTGGTTGCAGCAGCCAAATTATCGAACCGCTATATCGGTGACCGGTTCCTGCCTGATAAGGCCATCGACCTGGTCGACGAGTCTGCCGCACGCCTTCGAACGGAGATCGACAGCTTGCCGGCCGAGTTGGACGAAGTCTCGCGCAAGGTGCTTCAGCTTGAGATCGAACGGGAAGCGCTGAAAAAGGAAACGGATGCGGGCAGCAAGGCACGGCTGCAATCGATTGAAAAAGAACTGACCGAGAAAAACCGCGATCTCCAGGCGCTCAAGACGCGCTGGGAGTCCGAGAAAAACTCGGTCAGTAAGCTCAGAAAAATCCGTCAGCAGATCGAAGAAGTGAAACAAAAAATCGAGCAGTTCGAACGAGCGTACGACCTGAATAAGGTCGCTGAGCTGCGCTACGGCGAGTTGCCACGGCTCGAACGGGAGCTTGAATTGGAACAGCAACACCTCGGCAAGAAACAAAACGAAAGCCGCCTGCTCAAAGAGGAAGTGGATGAGGAGGATATTGCCGCCGTCGTCAGTCGGTGGACCGGCATTCCCGTTACCCGCCTGGTCGAAGGCGAAATGGAAAAACTCCTTAAGCTGGACGAACTCCTCCACCGACGTGTGGTAGGGCAGGAGCAGGCTGTCACAGCAGTCGCGGATGCCGTCTTGCGGGCGCGTTCCGGCATCAAGGATCCCAATCGCCCCATCGGATCGTTTTTGTTCCTCGGGCCCACCGGTGTCGGTAAAACAGAACTGGCGCGGGCGCTATCGGTTACGCTGTTCGATGATGAGTCGAACCTCATCCGCATCGACATGTCAGAGTATATGGAGAAGCATACGGTCGCGCGACTGATCGGCGCCCCTCCCGGCTATGTCGGTTATGAAGAAGGCGGCCAGCTCACCGAAGCCGTGCGGCGACATCCGTTCTCCTTGATTCTATTCGACGAAATCGAAAAGGCGCACCATGACGTCTTCAATATCCTCTTACAGGTACTCGACGATGGGCGGCTGACCGATTCCCAGGGCCGAACCGTGGACTTTAAGAACACCGTGCTGATCATGACGTCGAACATCGGGAGCCAGCACATCCTGGAAGCACAACAAGCCGGGGCCTCCTATGAAACGATGAAAGCTCAAGTGACCGGCGAACTACGGGCACACTTCAGGCCTGAATTTTTAAACCGGGTCGATGAAATCGTGGTCTTCCACGCCTTGGGGAACGAACACCTGACGAAGATCGTGGACATCCAGCTGGAGCGGTTACGTGCCAGACTGGTGGAGCGGCGGATTACCCTGACGGTGACGCCGGACGCGCTGCAGAACCTCGGGCGGCGCGGATATGATCCCGTGTATGGGGCGAGGCCGCTGAAGCGGCTCATTCAGCAGGAAATCGAAACCCCTATGGCGCGCCAGCTGATCAAAGGCGAGCTACGGGATGGAGATACGGCCGTGGTGGATCTGAAGGACGGGCACATTGCCATCGTACCGACGATCGCGTCATAGATGACGACCGCACAAGTGTAGAGGGGCGGAACACTCGGACGGCGCTATCCGATGAACACCGCCCCTCCCTTTGTGTCCGTGTCTTTGCCGCTGAAGCGTTTCTTATCGATCCGCCATTCGGTTTGCGACACGTCCAGGCGATGCCCCTTGATCGTGTGGAAGGAACCCCGGCTGAACACGACCCGGTTTCCCTCTTTTAACTCCAAGGTAAAGACGACCGTCCCCGACTCTTCGTGCTTCAGCGACACACTCGTCGGACTCTTGGCGAGCTGATAGGCGCGCCGCTCATTGAAGGTCAGATTGCTATCGACCACTTTCGCCATCATGCGGCCCACGTCGTCGAACAGCGCGAAGTTCACGAGCAATGCCCGCGCCGGTTCCTTGATGGCCACTTCAAATTGCGGCACCCCTTCGATATCGATGATGCCGTTGGAATTCCGATACAGATTGGAACCGACTTCAATATCCATCGCCGCGACTCCTTATCCTGCACGGCACCGGGAGGTGCCCGTCATGCCTTCTTGATACGGTCCAAAATCAACGCGATACAGCCGCCTAACAATCCTCCGCCCAGAATCGTCGTCAACAACTCGACCAGCTTGAGCTCCCACACCGATCCTTGAGCCTGGAGCGCTTCGCGGATCCCGCCCTGCAGCAGAATCACCGCCAACGCCATGGTCGCACCGACAATGAACCACCAGGCGAAGACTCGCGCCGTATGGATGACAGGAGATTCCTTCACAACTCGACTCGTCGATCAAAACTCCGGTACTGAATCGCTTCGGCCAGATGCGCGGGACCGATACTATCAGACTCGGCCAGGTCGGCAATAGTACGCGCCACACGAAGGATGCGTCCATGGGCACGGGCAGAAAGCCCTAACCGGGTCATGGCCTGCTCCAGCAGCTCACGGCTCTGCATATCCAATGCACAATACTGCTTCAGGTGGCGCGGTTTCAATTGGGCATTGGTGTAAATCCCATCGCCACGATACCGTTCCGCCTGGCGCGCCCGCGCAGCCATCACCCTCGAGCGGATCACAGCGGAAGAATCGCTCGTGGCCACGTCGTCGCCAAGCGCGCGAATCGGCACAGCCGGCACTTCGATCTGCAGATCAAGACGATCCAGCAACGGGCCGGACAAGCGCCCCCGGTACCGTCGCACTTGCGCCGCACTACAGACACAGTCCTTGGTCCGATCTCCATAGTAGCCACAGGGACAGGGGTTCATTGCAGCCACCAGCATGAACCGGGCAGGAAATCGCAGGGAACCACTGGCGCGCGTCACGGTCACATGCCCATCTTCAAGTGGTTGCCTCAGGCCGTCCAGCGTCGCACGCCCGAACTCGCCGGCCTCATCCAGAAACAGCACCCCGTTGTGGGCCAACGAGACTTCTCCCGGTCGTGGTATCGTTCCGCCACCGATCAGGCCGGCATCGGAAATACTGTGATGTGGGGCCCGAAACGGCCGCCGCCGCATAAGAGGCTGCTCTTTGGACAATTGCCCGACCACGCTATGAATGCGACTGGTCTCCAGCGCCTCCTCCTGAGCCAACAAAGGCAAGATTCCGGGCAGGCGACGAGCCAGCATCGTCTTGCCTGCGCCCGGGGGTCCCATCATGAGCAGGTTATGTCCGCCGGCTGCAGCCACCTCGATGGCCCGTTTCGCATGCGCCTGCCCCTTCACGTCGGCAAAATCTTCATCTTCGGGAAGCCCGGAAGAGGCCGAACCATCCTGCGACACCGACACCTTCGCGATAGTCAACGCGCCGCGCAAGAATTCCACGGCCTGCGGCAACGTATGAATCGGGAACACTTCTGTGCCCTCGACTAGAGCCGCCTCCCCGGCGTTCTCAGCAGAGACCAGCACCGGATGACGACGGCGACAGACGGCACCGATCGAAAGCGCGCCGGGGATAGGCTTCAGGCGACCGTCCAGCGAGAGTTCACCTACAAACACAAAATCCTTCACCGCTTCAGGCGGAATGAGATCTTCTGCCGCCAGAATGCCCAGGGCAATGGCCAAGTCCAGGCCGGCACCTTCCTTCTTGATATTGGCGGGCGCCAGATTGACCGTGACTTTTTTCACAGGAAAGTGAAAGCCGCTATTTTTGAGCGCGGCACGAACCCGGTCACGACTCTCACGCACCGTGGCATCGGGCAGTCCGACGATAGAGAACTGAGGAAGACCGGAAGAGATATCGACTTCCACGTCAACCAGATGCGCGTCGACGCCCACAATCGCTGCACTTAAAACGTTGGCCAGCACAGTCCCCCCGGGTATCCGTCGTTCGGATCGAAAAGTGCACAACAAGCAATCAGCTGCAAACCGGCTTCAGTGGCCGAATTATAGGCAGTCGATCCCGCTGAATTCAATTGCCACTTCCCCGTCTCTTGTTGGCCCTCCTCCCTGCTGTAGCGTGCCCTGCGGCTGTTCTGTATAATGCGGCATGCCCACAGCATGTCACCCTCGGCGCAGTGCAGTCCCTCCATCTAGAATAATGGGGCCGTCGGGAACCAGTCAGGGGACGGTATTCAGACGCTCACATCGACCGCACCTTCTCGCGACCGCGCTGTCACTGGCGCTTCTTTTCCCTGCCATCGCTCTCAGCCAACCCTGGAACGACAAACCGGGCTCAACGATGCAGCCGGTCGCCCAGCCGTCACGAACGTCGTCGGTGTATATCGGGTCCGTCATGGCCCTGCTCGCCACGTTTGAAGACGCCGGCATTCTGCCACCGGAAGGTACGCCTCAGGCCAATGGCATCATCAAGGCCGTCATTCAGTTTCAATCGGCTTTTTTAAAGAGTCATCATCCCGCGATCCGGCAATTCTTTACCGACGCCCATCGCGTCAAGCTTGGCCCTCGCGCCGAGGAAGTCGAAACCTCCTTTCGTCGAAGCGGCTGGTCGGCGGATACTTTTGACGCAGTGATGGCGGTCGGTCAAACGGACAATGCCTGGAACACCCAGGGACTGAGTGATGGATTCCGTGAATTCAATATCGGCAAGCCGGACTTCGATATTCTTGCGCGACTGTATGAACAGAGCCGCGCCGCATTCTCCACACAGGGCAAGACCTTTCAGGAAGTCTATGCCCAGCGGCGCCGGGAAATGCCCGGCACAAAGTCGGAATGACCGTCCCCTAGCAGCGAGCGCCGACGATAGCGGTCGCATTTTTTCTCACGATTTGTAGCCCGAGGAGGCATCATGGCAACGAAAGCGTACATTCTCATCAAGGTCAAGGCAGGCAAAGGCAAGTCGGTGCTCAGCGCCCTGAAGAGCATTGCCGGCGTGGAGCAGATTCACGCCTGTTTCGGCCAACCAGACATTTTCGTCTTTATCAATGTGGCGGATGAACGGGCGCTCTCGGATGTCGTGATTACGCGGATTCATGCGATCGAGGGAGTGGAGGAAACCGACACTCACATCGTGGCGGAAACCTAGCTACAGGTATTCGACCGGCACAACCCGTCCACCCTGCTTGGCTGAAGCATAGCAGGCTTCGGCAATTTCAACCGCACGCTTGCCGTCTTCGATCGTCACCGGAGGCGGCAAGCCGTTGCGCACAGATTTCACAAAAGCGCGGAGCGTCCCGAGCACAGTCGGCTCCGCAATGCTCGGCCAGTTGCCGGCGCCATGCCTGGCAGAGACCAGCGCCACTCGCTGCCCGCACCAGTCCGCCGATAACTGCCCTTCGCTTCCAATCAACTCCACTCGCCCGACCCGTCCTGACGACACCCGCGACACATCCACAAGGCACACCAGACCGCCACTAGTGGTCAGACGTCCCACGATCCGACGCTCTGCGCCATCCGGCGGCACCACATCCATCTCGCAGGACACCGTTAGAATCTCGTCTCCTGTCAAGACACGAGCCAGGTCCAAGAGATGAATACCGGTCTCGAGCAAAGAGCCGCGTCCGCCGAATCCCCGCCCGTCCTCACTCATCCCATGAGGCTCCATTCGACTGGCCAGGCTAAGATATTGGAGGGTGCCGATCTGTGCCTGTTGCTCCCGCAGCACACCCACGGCGGCATCAAACCGTAACGTGTGTGCAGTCATCATGATCTGCCCGCTTCTCTGCGCGGCCTGCGCAATGGCACGGGCGTCCGTTGCCGATATCGCCAGCGGCTTCTCAACCAACAATGCTTTCTGCGCCTGTACCACAGCCAGGCAGATCTCCCGATTGAGTTCCGGCGGAGTCACGACGACGACGGCCGCCACACGAGGATCCGCGATCAACTCATGATAGTCGGGATAACAGGGCACCGCCGGCGCGAACGCCAGACCATTTCCCCCGGCGGTCCGACGGCGGCTGACCGCCGCCAGACGTGCTTCAGGCAGGTCCTGCAGAAGGTGCTTGGCGTAGCGGCTACCATGATGGCCGACGCCGATCAGTCCGATTCCAAGAGGTAAACCCGGTTCGTGAGACATCGTTGTCGCGCACTCTACCGACCGCCCGGCAACGGGTCAATATGCCGTGACCACTCAGCCCTCGCCTCGATTGACAACGCCCAAATACGCTCCCTATAGTACCGGAGGAATTCGCCCGAAGCCGACGTCAATCGAGAAAGGACCTCATCGCCCATGACTACTCAGGCAGCACCCTTTTCACTGGATCAGATCGGAACCGGTACGGCTCGCTTCCCGAGTGGTATGGCCATTCCCACCGCGACGGATGCCATGGTGGATCCCTATATCCGCACGCGCGTGAGCAAAGACGTGCAGGTGGAATGTATCCAGTTCTGGCCGCAAGACAAGACCGCCTACCCCGGCATTGTGCTGTTGCATGACTGGTGGGGCATGAATTCTCAGATTACGGATCTTGGCGCCAGATTGGCCTGCGAAGGCTACGGAGTGATTATTCCCAAGTTATACGGACGACTGGGCGGCATGGTCACCGCCAACGCCGAGGTGGCAGAGGCACTCATGGCCAAGTGCAATGAAAAGCTCCTGCTCCAGGACATCAATACCTGCTGCGAATATCTCAACACCACGGAACACACCAAGCGCAATATCCACGGTGTCGTCGGGTTCGGGATGGGTGCGTCTCTGGCGATCCGGTTCGCCTGCCAGCGCAAGCGACTGCGGGCCGCAGTCGCATACTATGGAAAGGTCACCGCTCCCGACCAACTGACGAATATGATGAGTCCGTTGCTCTATCACCAGGCCGAACAGGACACCTGGGCGACGCAGCAGGATGTCGATCATCTCCGGGCCGCCGCGAGCCAAGGGAAGCGCATCGAGATCAAGACCTACCCGGGGGCCTCTCACGCCTTCTGTGACGAGACACGTCCGGCCGGCTACCAACCAGAGGCCGCAACCCAGGCCTGGGATACCACCGTCGCATTTCTCAAAACCTCTTTTCAAGGAACATAGCGGACACCGATGGGCAAGGCCGCCGGTCATGGAGGGCCGTGCAGTGCCTCTCGCCCGCTGCTCCGCACGGAAAGAAAGTATTCGCACTCATGCCGAATCATTCAGTTCGCACCCTGCTCATCGCCTGTTGTGTCACCGCCTTGCTGGCGGCGGCAGTCGTTGCCGGAGCCGATGAGCCGTCGCCCCAAGCCAAACCGACTCTTGCCAATCGCCTGCCCGCCTTTCACGACCTGGTGCGGGCCGATGCCGCACCGCTGGCGGCCCTCCCAACCCAGGGCGATTCGCTGAGCCTGTTTAAGACGGTAATCGGCCCGCAGCTGGGCTTGAACGACGTCGCCATGACCCTCGGAGCCAAGGGTCTCACGCCTGCCATGAGCCAGGAACTCCTGATCCCCGATCTCACCAAGTCGGCCAATGAACTCGTGCGGGGACTTGCCGCATGGCAACTCACAGAAGCCGCCAAAGATTCCAGTATCTCCGCGGGAATAGAACAACGGGAGAGCCTACAGCGACAGATCGAATCCCAGATGACCTGGTTGACCGAAGGCACGACCCTGGAGACACCTCTGCGCCAGCTGTTGGCGCTGCTCAAAGAATTCCCGACACAGGAAGCAGCCGTCCCCCTACAGGGAACGGCCGCTCAAATCGAAGCATGGGCAATCGATACCGTACATCGGGAATGGTTCCGTCTCTACAATTGGAAGGATCAGGTCCGTCAGCAGCGTGGCCTCACACGATTGTGCGGCACATGGCAATGGTCGATTCACAATCATCAGAACCATCGCGAGGAAAAAACGGCCGTGATCTTCGCCCCGCCTGGAATCGCGTCGTCGACCAGTCCTGCGGAAATCATCGTCCTTGGCGACAGCGTCTATTTGCGATGGGAAACCAGGGCGGGTGTGCAGGAAGACAGTCTGTTATTTTCCGGAGAAGGCCAACGCCTGGAAGGAACATTTGTGAATACGGCAGGCGGATGGGGGTCGATTACCGGCAAACGTACCGCGACCTGCGTGACGGACGGAGGGGGAAAACCTGCGCCGTCACCACGTCGCCAGCATCACTGAACACGTTCCGCGCGCCAGGCGGTCCAGGCCACACAGGCCCATCCGGAAATAAAGGAGACACCGCCGAAGGGAGTCATCGCCCCCATCCACTTGATTCCCGCCAGCGCCACGATATACAAACTGCCGCTGAACAAGAGAATCCCGATGCAAAAGAGCCAACCGGCCTTCACCGCCAGCGAATCGTCCGTCTCACGAACCAGCCAGGCTACGACAAACAGACCGAGAGCATGGTACATTTGGTAGCGTGCCGCCGTTTCATAGACGGCAAGCATGGAGGGATCCAGAATCGATTTGAGCGCATGGGCGCCGAAGGCACCTGCGGCCACGGATGTTGCAGCGAACAGGCCGCCGAGAAACACAAACCGGAACGAGCGCGCCGACACAGCCATACGATCCTCCTGAACAGCCACGGCCCTTGGCAAAGGCACGGCGCGCGATTCTAACACGACTCTCGCTAAAAAATGGGCACACCTACCCCGCTTGAATGTCCCCGTTGCCTGATGGCGAATCCTGACGCCGCTCAATATTGCGAATGCGGCTACGACTTTACGCCGCACTTCCAGGGATTCCCCATAAAACCCGCCTCCGACATAACGGTTCGCAAACGCCTGTTCCCGGACGAAATGGGGCGCGGCAGTTTTCTGCTCGGCATTCTGCTGATCTGGCTGGCGCTCTCTGTCGGCGAACTCTATCGCATACGCATCGAACTGCCACGCCGCCCGAAGATGGAATTAGGGCTCAGCAGTCTGATGGTCGGCATGACCGATCTTGCCGCCGCGCTTGTCGTCGGGGCGATCGGCTGGGCCTGCGTGTGGATTGTGCTGGCAGCTCAGAGCAAGCGTGACGGCAGTCTCTGCCCGAAGCGCACCACGTTCATCGTCACGTTGGTGGCTGCCGGCGTGCTCTTCGTGACTCGAACGATCGACCCGAGCGTGCTCGTCCAGCACGTGATGCAGATTCTGTTCATCCTGGCCATCGCGATTGCGTCGTATTATGCAGGCTGTCGGAACTGGTTGGGGAAATGGTGATCGCCCCCGGCCGACTCTGCTTCGGATGACCGAAAAGTGAATCGCTGAGGGAAACTGCTGCGGAGACGGGAGGAAGACCTGATCGTATCGACTGCGACCGCGTCACTTTTGGCAGAAGTAGAGATAGAAGTCGGCAAATTCCTCAGCGGGAATGCCTAAATGCACCCGCTTCGTCGTATTGCCACACAGCAGGCTCCATTCCGCCGCAATCTTTGCCAGTTGCTCATCGTTCACACCGTGCGTGCTCCACAGATTGACCGACGCAGAGCTGAGCACAACGGTGATCGTCTGCAGTGACGGCCCATAGCTGAACTTGAACTCATACCCGCCTCGAAACAAGAGGATCACACCTTCACGGGATCGAAACCCTCGATGCTTGCACTGCGTGCACACCAGTACGTCCAACCCGGTATAAGGATCGTAACCGGAGGCGTCGGTGCTCAGGAGCCCGTTGCATTTGTGGGTCGGACAGCGGAGAGGGGTCGGACCGTTCGATGCGACCAGGTCAGGACCAGGAACTGCTCCCGCGGGTGGTTCCTTGGGATCTGTCGGCCCTGAAGAATTATCGTGCGGCACAGTGACCTCGGCGGTGCGTTGTACCATCCCTGAATCTCCCGCAAGAGCGCGTCAAAAGTACGATGCCACGGTCAACTATGGCAAGTATATCAGACATCGTCATATGCCCAGGACGCGGAATACATCGGCAAATACCCTTCTGAAAACGGTCCGAAACCTAGAAGATCGATGAATGCGCCGCCCCACTCTAGCACGTTGAGTTTCTTCATAAAGGTTTTTGACGGGGCTCAATGTGTGCAGAGAATAGTTCGCACATCGCACCGGCTCAAATTGCAAGCTGCCAGGTCCTGTGACCCTCTCAATCACCATTGACAGAAACAGTCTGCTCATGTATCCATTGGATACATGAGCCCTGAAGAATTCAAACGCGCCAGATTGGCTCTCGGTCTCACCCAACAAGCCCTTGCGGACCAGCTCAAACGCAAGCGGCTCGCCATTGCTCGCTATGAAGGCGGGACACGCGCAATCCCCGGCGTCGTCGAAGTGGCGCTGCAATCCTTCGCACAGTCATCCCGGATTCCGCTCGTCGGGGTTGTGGCTGCAGGCGATCCCGTCGAACCCATCCCTCAAACCGAACGCATTGAGGTCCCCAAGAGCATGCTCGGGCGAGGAGAAACCTTTGCTTTGCGGGTCAAGGGAACCTCCATGCGCGACGACGGCATTCTCCCCGGCGATGTGGTCGTCGTACAGAAACAAGATGTGGCTCGAAACGGCCAAACCGTGATTGCCCTTTTGAACGGCGAGGCCACGATCAAAACCTATCACCGTACAGCAGGCGTAATCGAGTTGCACCCGGCCAACGAAGCCATGACGCCTATCCTGGTGCACGAAACCGACACGTTTCACATTGAGGGCATTGTCGTCGGCGTGATCCGGCATCTGAAACGCTAGGTGCGCTCATCAGACCGCGTGAGCGAAGACCATGGATCGTCAGATTGTCTGCTTTGCCATCCCCTCTCTGCAAATCGCGCTGGCGCGGTTGAGCCAGCCATTACTCAGAACCCGTCCGCTCGCGATCGCCACGATCGACACTCCTCGTGCGCTTCTTCGTGAGATCTCCACCGAGGCGGAACAAGACGGCCTCCACGTCGGCATGACACTCGACCGAGCGCGCCGCCTCTGCCCGTCCCTGCACGTTCGTCCCCCGAATCCTCGCCAGGTCGCCACAGCCAACCATTCGATCCTCGGTGTGATCCAGCGGTATGCTCCGACCTGGGAGCCCGTTCTCCCCGGTTCTCTCCTGATGGACCTCACCGGGACCACACGCCTCTTCGGGTCAACCTGTGATGTGGCGGCCACAATTCAAGCGGAGGTGCTCACACAGTTTCACCTCGAAGGCGTGGCCGGCGTGGGAAGCAATAAACTCGTCGCACAGACAGCCGCGACCCTGGTGGAACCCTCCGAACTCTACGATGTCCAATCGGGATCGGAGCGCTTCTTTATGTCCCCTCTGTCGATTCGAGCCTTGCCCGGCGTGCATCGCCCCTGCATGCGCACGGTACTGAAGCGATTGCACGATCTCAACCTCCGCTCGTTGGGAGACGTGGCAGACAGCCCTCTAGACGCCCTCGAAGCGGCACTGGGCAACTATGCCGGACAACTATCCCGATGGGCACAGGGCATCGACCCAACGCCGGTCCTTCCGCCGGTCGCCCATCCGGTCCTGAACGACACCGTCACCCTTAACCCCGATGAGGTGGACGATGCACGGCTCCAGGGACGACTGGCAGATAGCCTGCAAAGACTCTGTCGCACCCTCCGTAGCCAACACCGGATGTGTGGCGGGCTCTCCTTGACCCTTCGCCACAGCGATCAGCGCGAGGTCACCTCGAAGGCGCGGGTGATTCCGGAAACCTGCTGGGAGATCGATCTCTCCGGACTGCTCCAGGGGCTCTTTCAACGCGCCTTCCGGCGGCGTATCCGTCTTCGCGTGATGACGGTCACGTTGACCGACCTCACCGGCTTTGCTGAGCAGGGATCGCTGTTCGAAGAACGGCCACCGGAGGAGCAATGGGCTCGTAACCGGAGCCGGCGACTCGCCGTCGCCCTCGACCACCTGCATCAACGGTTCGGTGAACAGGCGATCCGTTATGGGAGAACGCAGTGAATGTCGTCCGGCTTCGTGCATCTCCACACCCATTCATCCTATTCGCCCATGTGGGGCATCCCGACGCTTGAAACCCTCTGTCAGGCTGCTCGCACACAAGGGCAGGACAAGCTTGCCCTCACCGATACCAACGGCCTGTATGGAGCCATCCGGTTTTTAGAGGTCGCGAAGCACGAAGGGTTGAAACCGATCCTCGGGGCTGAGCTCGTTCATAAGGCACACCGTGCAGTGCTGTTGGCCAAAACGCCGGCTGGTTATGCCAATCTCTGCCGTCTTCTCTCCGCTCGTCACGAGGAGAGCACCTTCGATTTCATCGCGGCTGTGGCAGGCTATCGAGCCGGGTTAATCATTCTGTCCGACGACCTGTCAGCATTAAAAGCTTGGCGCAAGGACTCCCCGAAAGATTTGTATGTCGAACTTTCTCCGGGATCGGATATCCAGGAGGCGCTCACCTTCAGCCGGGACAACAGGCTGCCGCCGGTGGCCACCACCCGCGCAGCCTGTCTTCATCCTGCCGACTTCGATGCGCATCGTCTGCTGCGCGCCATCGCCGACAACACGACATTGTCCCGGCTCCGCCCGGAACGCTGTTGTGCACCATCCCACTGGCTCATGCCGCCGACAGTCATTGAGCGGTACTTGCCGCATGTGTCCGAATCGCTTACCAACAGCCGGCGTATTGCCGACGACTGTTTCACCAACTGGAGCTTCAAAGAAACGATCTTCCCCTCGTTCCGTCAACTTTCGACAGAAGCTGCATTTGAGTCGCTGCGCACGAAGACCTACGAGGGCGCACAGCGGCGCTATGGCGCCCTATCCGAGACGGTGCGGCACCGGATCGAAGCAGAGTTGGCTGTGATTCGAGAAAAACGCTATGCCGACTACTTTCTGGTGGTCGATGAGATTGTCCGGGAAGCGCCTCGTACCTGTGGACGAGGATCCGCAGCCGCCTCAATCGTCTCTTATTGTCTGGGCATCACCCATGTCGATCCGATTCGACACAATCTGCTGTTCGAGCGCTTCCTGAACCCAGGCCGGCATGACCCGCCGGATATTGACATCGACTTTCCATGGGACGAACGTTCGAAGATTCTCGAACGGGTGTTTGCGCGCTATGGGGCAAAACAAGCGGCGATGGTCGCCAATCAAAATACCCTTGCCCCGCGTGCAGCCATGCGTGAGATTGCCAAGGTCTACGGCCTACCGGCCGCTGAGATCGGCAAGGTGCTGGATCTGCTTCATCGACGCGCCGATTTCGTGAATGTGACCGAGGATTCGACCTTACAAACCTGGGCAAACGAAGTCTGTCGCGCCCTGCAATTGCGCCCACCCTGGCCGGACATTATCTTCCGGGCCGGACAACTGCAGGGACACTTCCGCCATCTCAGCCTCCACCCCGGCGGAGTGGTCTTGGTTCCCGATGAGATCCGCCGGTATGTTCCGGTGGAAACCTCTGCTTCCGGTTGGCCCGTCATTCAATGGGAAAAAGACCAGGCTGAGGATGCGGGGTTGGTCAAAATCGACCTGCTCGGCAATCGTTCCCTCGCCGTCATTCGTGATGCCCTGGTTGCCGTCCACCGCAACACCGGCCGCCTGATCGACTACGAACTCTGGGATCCGATCAGCGATCCGGTCACACAGGAATTGATCCGCCGCGGGGATACAATGGGCTGCTTCTATGTCGAGTCTCCGGCAACCAGGCTCTTGCTCAAAAAACTGTGGACGACCATGCCGAAGGCACGCCGGGCCCACGCGGATGTCTTTGAATATCTGGTGGTCGTGTCTTCCATCATCCGTCCCGCCGCCAATGTCTATGCCGATGACTTCGTCCGCCGATCCCACGGCCATCCCTACCGCTCGTGGCATCCCTTGCTGGATGAGGTCTTGGCTGAGACGCACGGGATCATGGTCTACCAGGAAGATGTGATGAAGGTGGCGGTGGCCTTGGGCGGATTCTCCGTACACGACGGCGATCAGCTGCGCAAGATCCTCAGCAAGAAGCACAAGGAACGGCAGCTGCGAGACTATCAGCGACAGTTCTACGAAGGGGCTGCTGCACGAGACGTTCACCGATCGACGACCGACAAGATCTGGGCCATGATCATGAGCTTTTCAGGCTATAGCTTTTGTAAGCCGCACAGTGCGAGCTACGCCCAGGTATCCTTCAAATCGGCCTACTTGCGGGCACATTATCCGGCCGAGTTCCTGGCCGCCGTTATCAGTAATCAAGGCGGGTATTATTCGGCCTTCGCCTATCTGTCAGAGGGACGGCGCATGGGGCTCACGATTCTTCCACCGGACATTAACGCCAGCGACTGGGCCTATCGTGGATCGGGCCGGGCCGTCCAGGTTGGCCTGATGCAGCTCAAAGCCCTACGCAAAGAGTTCGCTCAGAGGATTGTTGTGGAGCGGAAGAATCACGGCGCCTATCGCTCGCTACAGGATTTTCTCGTCCGAGTGAATCCTGAGATCGCCCAGGCCACGCTGCTCATCAAATCGGGCTGCTTCGATTCCATCGCCGGAGAACTGACCCGGCCGGCGCTGATCTGGCGACTCTTCGCCGCCCAGTCGGGGAAACCTGCGGGCTGTCTGCCGATTCCACCGGAGTACTCGGCTCAGCAGAAGCTCGGCCATGAACTGGAGCTGTTCGGCTTTCCCCTGAGCGGACATCCGCTGGAGTTCTTCAAAGACGTAGTCGCGGGCCGATCGCATCTCCCGGCACGGGACCTGGCACAACATGTCGGGAAGCACGTGACCCTCCTCGGTTGGATGGTAACGGAGAAAATCGTGTCCACGAAGCAAGGCGAGCCGATGGAGTTTGTCACCTTTGAGGATCAGACCGGCCTGTATGATGCCACCTTTTTTCCCGACATCTACCGGCGGTGCTGCCACCTCCTCGCCTCAGATCAGGCCTACCTCGTCACCGGTGTGGTGGAAGAACATTTTGCGACCGTGACGGTCACAGTCACACGACTTCGCCCCTTATCCGCTCCCGGCGCAGAGGATACCATCGTACTTGAGGAGGACGCGGGAGAACCGTACACTGAGCGGCATGACACTCTCTCCCCTGATCCGCTTCGGCACCTCCACCTGGACCTATGAAGGCTGGAAGGGGCAGATCTATACTCGCACCTATACGAAAACCGGCTTCACACGCGACTGTCTCGGGGAATTCTGCCAATATCTCTACAAAGGCGAGCCACTCTTTCGCACCGTGGGGAATGATGCGACGTTTTACCGGCCTCCCACAGCGAGCCAACTCTCACGGTATCTCAACCAGATCCCAGAAGACTTCGAGATGTGCGCCAAGGTCTGGGAAGAAATCACCATCCCCACCTATGCCACACATGCCAGGTACGGGATCAAAGCCGGACAGCGGAATCCGAACTTTCTCAACGCGGACGCCTTCATCAAGCTGGTTGTACAACCCTATCGGGACGCACGATTCGGCCCGCACACAGGGCCGTTCCTATTCGAATTTCAACGCCACGGACTGTCCGTCCAGGAATTCTGCAGCGAATTAGACGGGTTCTTCGCACGTCTGCCGAAAGACTTCCGGTATGCCGTTGAAATCCGGAATGCGGGGATGCTGGGCCCTCAGTACCACGAGGTGCTCAGACGACATGACGTGGCGCATGTGTACAATCACTGGACCTTCATGCCGTCCCTCGCCGAGCAGCATCAACGGATGAGGACCTTTACCGCACCGTTCAGTGTGTTTCGTCTCCAGACCCCCCTCAAGATGACCCACGAGGCAGCTAAAAAACGTGCCGAACCGTACAACAAAATTGTCGGTGAATTGCCTGAGATGCGGCAGGACACCGTACGACTTGTTCGACAAGCAGTCGGCGAAAATCGAACCACTTATGTACTGGTCAACAACCGGGCGGAAGGCAATGCGCCCCTGACGATTCAGGCCCTCGTAGAATCACTGCGCGAGTAAGGGCACCTTCTGACAGTGTGATGTTGGCCCATCACCTGCTTCCCACGCAGGCGCCCTCCAATTCGACCCGGCTATCCCCGCTCTAAGCTTTCCCATCACCACACGCAACCGGACCATCCGGTCCAGGGGTTCATTCGACGAGCCCATACCTTTATCGCGCCCGCCTCCGTCTTTCGATGCATAGCGCAGACTGCTGATCGCGACTATTCTTCATCAAGAGCGTTTCACAACGGATACCAAGCCGAGGTGGGAATCTCCTACCACCTTCAGGGGGTATATATGAGTCCTGTTGCCACTCCAACCACACCGCCGCTCCAACTCATCACCATCGATCGCCGCGTAGAAGACCATCACAGCTCCTGCAAAATTCCTGCTCCAGGCACACAGGCGCCGACAAAACGCCATACCTACCGTATGATGGCGTTGGCTGCGGTGCATGCCTATATCGTGTTTCACCTTATTTCATGGCATGTCTTCGGGATCGAACTCTGGGGAAAGACGGCCATGATGGGTGTACCGTCCTTGGCCAAAGGAACCATCAACGCGGCCTCGATCATGGTGCTGCTGATCTTGGGCTCCATCCTGATCTGGGGGCGTGGATTCTGTGGCTGGGCCTGCCACATGCGCGGAGCGATCGAATTTGCCGATTGGATTCTTCGTAAGTTGAAGGTCCGCCGGTATCTCGCCCTCCGAGAGAAGAATATTCTGGTCAACACCCCTCACCGCTGGCTCCTGAGAATCGGGGCCCTGTTCGTTCTCCTGCTGCCGGTCATCATTCTGATTCACAACGTCGGATTCACGCCCAAAGTCAATGTGATGACTCCACCGCCTATTGCAGACTTGCCAGGGTATGAAGGTAAGGCATTCGCCAAGGCCGCCTTCTTCAATTTCGAAATCAAACCGACGTGGAATGACTTCCTGCTGGCCTTCGGGTTGGCGGTCTTTATTCAGTTCACCATGAGCGTCCTGTTGAATCTGCGCTACGGCCAAGGCGCATTCTGCCGAATTCTCTGCCCCTATGCCACGATGATGATCCCGCTCATGAACATCTCCCCGGTTCAAAAAAAGATCACACGCGTGGCTCAGTGCACCGGCTGCCGGGATTGCAGCAACGCCTGCCCCCAGGGTATCGATGTCAGCCGCGAAATTTTTCATTTCAACGGCAAGGTGGTGAACACGGAATGCATCAAGTGCTACGCCTGCATCGATGCCTGTGATGACAACGTGCTTCAGGATACGGCGGCGCCGGGCGTGCCGCAAACCGATCGCTTGAAGCCGTACGAAAAACGCCCCTGGCAGCAGGAATTGATTCGAAAAGACGGGCTGCTTACTAATGCCAGACACATGCAGGTGTTCGAACCTCTCGGACCCGTTGCTGATTTCTCATCGATGATCGTGGCGTTGATTTGCGGAGGAATCACGTCCCGCTTCGGAGGCTTCTGGTTTTACCCCGGAGCCATCATTTCGTTCATTGTGTTCAGGGAATGTTGTTTGCGCGTGCAGCGATGGCGGGCTGTGGAGAGAATCCAGACATCTATCGTATCCGTCAAATCGTGATGTGTCGACCGGCAGTCGGTTCAAGATAGGTTCTCATCAATCGTTTACAAGGAGGCGCATATGAATACAGTCGCACGAGTGAGAGACTACTCAGGCCTGGTTGCAGAGTTTACGATCTACTTGAAGGAGAAAAAGTCTTATTGGCTGGCGCCGATCATTTTCGTCTTAATGGCCCTGAGTGCGCTCGCGTTCTTCCTCGAGGGAAGCGTGTTAGCGCCCGCCATCTACTCCGTGTTCTAATTCTTGTACGCGCGCCCGCCCCCAGAGCGGGCGCGCGCCGCTTGCCCCACGACACAGCCAGCATTCCTCGCTGCCGCATTGCCTCACATCGCAACACTTGTAAGTCCGAAACCTTCCGCAGGAATCACTGCCTGCCCGGTTGCAGCTGCGTACGCCTAACTCTCACCGGGATCACACGTATTCATCGTGATCGGGCGGTGAGATGTGCTTGTCGTTTTATGTAATAAGTTGTATGGTGCGCCCATCTAGTCACGACGTGCTCATGAACGAGCGCGACCATCACAATCCAAAGGAGGTCTCCGATGGCAAAACAACCAAGCGGGCGCGGATCCGTGAAGTTAAGCGCTGCGGCAAGTGCGATCAAGAAACGGCTGAAGGGTGTCAAGGTAATCGATTGGCATGAGGTCGGCACGCCGCATCCGGAAGTCGTGATCGGCACCGTGCAGACGGGCGTGGCGAACTTCAAGGCCAACCTCGGCACGCTGGCGAAATTGAAGGAACTGCGTGATCTCCATATCCTCATCAACGGCACGCCGCGGCCGGACATCGCCCAAATCAAGTTCACGCTGCGAGGCTAAGTACCGATCGTGCAAGGACCAGCCGGACAGTACCCGACATTGCAGGTCCATCCGGGCCGACGATGCAACCTGCAATGCTTGCATTGTTATTCCGATTCGGGACCGGCGGTGTCTGAACAGTTGGAGATCGATCTGCTGGAGGGAGTGGTCGCCGATGCGGCCTCCATCGGATACAGGGTTATGTCGGTGTCGGGCGGCGAGCCCTTGTTGTATCCCGGGCTTGCCCAACTCCTTCGGGCGGCCCATACCTCGGGACTCGTGACCACCGTCACGACGAACGGCATGCTTCTCGATCAGCGTCAACTGAACGTCTTAGGGGCTGATTGCGACCTGGTCGCGATCAGCCTCGACGGCATCCCGGAATCCCACAACTTCATGCGGAACTCCACGCGGGCATTCGACGACATGTGCGCGCGTTTGCCGGCACTCCGGGCCTCCGGCATCCCCTTCGGCTTTATCTTCACGCTCACGTTCCACAACGTACACGAGTTGGAGTGGGTCGCAGATTTTGCCGTCGAGCAGGGCGCCTCCCTTCTGCAGCTCCATCCGCTTGAACCGGTCGGCAGAGCCACCTGCAGACTGGGCGAATCCTATCCTGACGGCGAAGAGAATGCGGCGGCCGTCTGCGAGGCCGGACGTATCCGCGAGTTGTACGAGGGCAAGCTGGAAGTGCAAATCGATCTCGCAACGGTTCCGGCGATGCTGGAGCATCCGACGCGCGTCTTCGTGAGGGAAGCGACATTGTGTGGCGCGCAGACCGTGGCCGACGTCATTGCCCCGCTGGTGATCGAAACCAGCGGCATCGTCTCACCGTTGCAGTATGGATTCCCGCGTGCCTGGTCCTGGGGAAACATCAAGGAGCGATCGTTGCCGGATCTTGCCGCAGACTGGCTCGCCCGCGACTATGCAGCCTTCCTCACGCTGTGCCGCCTCGTCTATGAACAGGCGGTGCGCAACGACGACGAGCCGGTGTTGAATTGGTACGAACAGGCGTATGCCGCGGCCGCGCAATTTTCCCCCACGCAGGTGCGCGAGAACCTGATGCAGACCTGTTCATCTGAAAGAAGCAGTCAGTAGCAGGCGGGTCGCATCCCTCCCTCTCACAGAGCCCACCTCGGAAGATCACCGCAGTTTGTCCCTTGCCACTCGCCGTCTTTGTGCTCCTTCAACACGATCCCGGCGAACCGCTCGAGTTGACCGGGAGTCCTGGTATCGGCCGGATCACTCGCGTTCACAAAACTATCCTGCGCTGAATCCCAGATGTAGACCTTGATCTCTTTACCCGGTTCATTGGGGACGAAGTGGAGGGAGTTGCACTGGTCATCGTAATGGATCTTGTGTGTTTTGCCCCACATACCCTGGGTATGGTCGACGATGTTCGGCGGCAACGACGTCGATGAAGGCGCACGACCGGGAACGACGGCCGATGCCGACTCCCCCTTGACCGTACCGATGCCCTCCACATTCAAGGTCTCCTCCCGTCCGCACATGTTCATCACGGTCATCTCCGAGGTGGTGATCTCGAGAATTCTCCATTGGTTCGCCAACCAGAAGTCGTGGTGTTTCTGGTCGCCATAGTCGCAGTCCGGTTTGCCTTCCAGTTGATGGTCTGCACGAAAAATGCCCGTGAGGTTTCTATTGTTCCTATCATGCACCTGGGCGAAACAGCATTCCGGTCGCTGGGGACAGTGAATCGCTCCGAGCAGAAACACATCCGCCACGCGGGTGTCGCAATCCGGTTCGGATAAACCGGCAGCCTGATTCTCAGGCCCATTCGACGCAGACGAGGCTTGTCCCTGCGTGTCGTTCGGCACCTCAAGTCCGGAACGTTGCAGCACACCGGGATGCCCAGAGCTCAGGAACGCCCTTTCCTGTTGCACCACGTGGGACAGTTCGTGGCCAAGGAGGGATACGGTTCCTCTTCTCCCCAAACCGGCCGCCGCCGAGCCCAACACAATTTCATGGCCGACCGTGTACGCCCTGGCCTGGACGGCCGTGGCCGAATCCGCGGCCTTGCCATCGCGATGCACACGCACCTTCCCAAAATCATGCCCGAAACGCGACTCCATCTGCGCGCGCAGTCCGGCCTCTAGCGGCTCCCCCGGCGACGCAAGCACCTCATGGACGAGGGATGGGGTCGCGCCAGTCCAGGCATGCGGAAGTCTCTCTGACACCTGTCTGGCGCGACAATCCGGACAGGCGTTGCCGCAGGAGCAAGATCGATCACCCCGACGGCCATCAAACGAGGCACTCCGTTTCGTGGACAAAACAGCCGAACTGGGCCAGTAAACCTGAAGTCTTCGTATCATCATCGACCTCCTGTCGCCATGCTTGCACCTTCTCTTCGGTCCGGATCGCTACTGCATGAAGCTGAATTGTTCCGCGTACCACTTGAGATACGAGCCATCGGAGTTCTCTTGATTCATGAGATTGATGCGATCTTGCTCCAACCCTGCCTCATCGAGTCGATCGTACTCACGGAGTTGATCATCTGTGACATCGTGCAGTCTCTCAAAAGTGAGTCTGTCCTCGCCTGCGATCTCAACGAAATACCGATCGATGGTCGCATCATACCCATACTTCACTGAATTCCAGCTCCCTTCTGGCGTCTGGAAATGAATCCACTTTCTGACGCCTCCGACAAGCTTTTCGAGCCGGACTGTATCCTCCTCAGCCGCTGCGAGGTCCACGAGCGAAGGATGGCGATAACCAGGCTCATTCGCCACACCAGGGTGCACATGGGAGATGGTCAACCACCTGACTCCCGGTGTATTTCCCGGATAGACCACACCGTTCCTTGAGCCGACCACAACCGCATAGGTCCCGGCCGGATACTCACCCGTTCCAGAAATCGCCTTGAGTATCGCCACCTCAACTTGATCCGCGCCGCGATTCGTGGCCCATGCCGTGTAACGTTCCAGCAGTGATTCTCTATCCGCAGCCTTCGCCACGATCGTTCCTGGTGACACCGGGCCTGGGGTCGGTACCAGCGCGGTGCAGTTGGTCGGGTTGTCTGAGAACCGGCACCAGGTTCCGTTCGGCTGCTCCTTCCACCTATGGCCGTTCTTCAGATCGACCTCGTTGATGTACTTGCCGTCACCGTCGCTGATCGAAACCTTCTCCGCACGCTTCACGATGGCGAGTTCTTGATCGGCCAGGTCCTTCGGCAATGCATCGGGAAACTCCCTCCGATTCCCCGTTCTGGCCAAGAGTGCCGACTCTTCCGATGACAGGTCGGGAAGTCCCCTTGGAACCTGTCTCGGCGACACAAGCCCCTCTGGAGAGAGCAACTCAGTGATCGTTCGGCTGCTCGACGCCTCGTCGGGAATCAGCTTGGACGGCATCGTCGGACCATTGGGTAGATTCGGAAACACCAGTGTCAGGTCACGGACTACGCCCGCCATGCGCGGGATCTGTTTCATCGCCGCCAACGATTTCTGCACCATCGCCACCGGACCGATTTCGATGCCGACCAGCGCGAGCAGAAGTTCCACGATCGTCGGGCCGATCAACTTGCCGACCTCATAGGCGAAAATCGGTAGGCTCTGCTGCAGGAGGCCATCGAGTGCAGCCGCCTGGTTTCTGCCGAACTCTTCCCCCAGCGTGGCGGCTAATATCTCGCCATCGGGATCGTTCAGCAGCAGGATCGTCTCCCGAGCCGCCGCCTCGATGGCCGTCCACTGTTGCGGATTCAGCAATTGCACGAGGTCGAGCATTTCGTCCACCAGGCCCCGGACAGCGCCGATCGCGAAGGGTGCCGGAAACACCACATTCAGGGCGGCCATACGGCGCAGCCGTTCCGCCAAGGCCTCGAAGCCCGCTCCTTCCAGGCCCCTGCCCATGCCGTCGAGAAAGGCCGACGCATTCTGAAACTTCGACACCAACGGA
Source organism: Nitrospira sp. ND1 (assembly GCF_900170025.1). Classification (NCBI taxonomy): domain Bacteria; kingdom Pseudomonadati; phylum Nitrospirota; class Nitrospiria; order Nitrospirales; family Nitrospiraceae; genus Nitrospira; species Nitrospira sp. ND1. The sequence continues at coordinate 29,634 of NZ_FWEX01000005.1, forward strand.
TCCTCGAATTCCCCGCCGGTGTGGGAAAACAACCGGCCTGCTCCGGGAGGTGACAGCACCCCTCCATCCTCCGTTACAAAGGCTTCGACTTCCGGGCGGCCTAGAACGTTGGAGACCGAATAGTCTCCTCGCTCGTTCGTCCCCTTGTGAAAAATCGTCTCAGCATTGGTAAAACGGGAGTAGCGGCCGGAGAGTCCCTCCCATTCGAGCCGGTAGAGCCAGAGACGGCCGTACTCGTGCAGAATCACGATGGGCTCTCGCAGTGCAATGGCCTCCACAATGGCATGGCTGCGTTGCCCCTCCGGCACACTCACCGCCAGTCGCTCGCGCGCAATCAACGTCGCCGGCCATGAACTCCCCCAGCTTCCCACCTCCTCGCCCACAAAGAGCGGCGGGCGTTCCTCCAGAAACTCCTTTGAATCGGGTTCCTCTTCGTCGGTGTAATACATCGGAGCCACGGACGGACGGGCCTGCACCCGAATAGGAGCATCGGACTCGAACTGGCCTGCGGCGCAACCGGCTTCGGCTTCCGCCGGATCGCGACGGGAAACCAATCCCCGCCGTTCAGCGATGGGTGACGGAGTCTTGCGATATTGAAGGACGTGCGCGACTTCGTGCGCCACGATGCGCGGGGGAGGATTCAGTGACGCGAAGGCCAATGTTTCCGGCCAGGCAGCCGCACGGGCGCCGGCCCCTGCCAGCAAAACGGATGCACCACGAAAGGCTCGAACGTCAGAGAGGTCGGCCTGGAAGGCCCTCTCCATGCTGGCTCGGTAGGGAACGGGTTCTGCTTTTCCCCCGTGAGTCCCTGCGGGCGGAAAGATCGCACATCGGCCGATATGGTGCTCGATCCGGGGTGGGCGGGAGGCGGCCTGTCCCTCCTCAGGTTGCCCATCACGGCCTCCGACCGGAGGGCCCATCGACGGTCCTGTCCAGCAGGACCCCAGCGTCCCCTCCTGCTGAGGCGATCCCGCTCTGGCCTGCATGACCCGCTCCATAACCGTTCCAGAAAGGGACGCGAACAGCCTTTACTTCCCTCGCCCCTTGCCGCGCACCGGCCGCGGAGGCGTCGGCTGATCGCCGAACCGTTTTTTGTCCTCTTCGATAAGTTTCTCCAAGGCCACGATTTCAGACTGATATCCGGCCACCTGTTGGTCGATGTGTCTGGTGACGGCAGCCCTGGTTTCCGTGAGATTGGCCACCCTTGCCTTCAAATCTGCCACCGTCGCTTCCCGAGCGGCGATCGTGGCCGCCTGGGTAGGTGGCTTCTTGAATGCAGCCTCCAGGGACGACTTCGCTTCACCGATGATTTTTGTCTGCTCTGCCAGGATCTGATTCAAGGTCGCCATCTCTATGCTCCTTTACCCACGGACTGCTAGGGTTTGTTGAAACCGGATATCGGGGATGGAATGCCGCCGAAATTCACCGGGTTGGCCTGGGCCAAGTTGCCCATATACACCGCGTCTTTCATCCCGTGAAAATCCACGGAGGGGATCGGCACATTCGTCTTGATATGGTTGCCCATGACGATGGCGCTCCGTCCCGCGAGAGACACCGTAGCCGTCCCCTGCGCAGCGACGCTGGCATGCCAGCAAAAATTATTGCTGAAGAAAAGCCGTTCGAACCGCCGAAAGAGATTGTCGCTCACGGATTGTTGGGCGATTTCGATCAACGCTGACCGGCCGGGTCCGAGAAACTTGTTATCCAGAATTTGAGCACTGAAGCCGAAAATCACCTGCCCCGCGCCGAGGGTGATCACCTGTTCCCACCAGCCACGCATCCAGAGCGCGCGATGTTCCTGATTCGCATCCAACAGCGCCGCGTTGGCATAGGTGACCAGATTGCTCTGCACCCGGGCCTCCAGAATCAGGTCTGCGACGATTCCCCAGGACAGCGAACTCACCATCGTATTATCGGGTGAGACTCCGGTGTTCATCACCTCGCACGATTCCACGCACAACTCTCCGATTTGCAAGGAAGCCCCGATGCCGATCGACGGCACTTGCTGATAGCCGCAATTGAGCACGCGGTTTTCGGTCAAGGCGCATTTCGCAAATCCGACCAGGCTAAGGATGCCCCAATGTCGCATGTCTTCGACGAGATTCTGGCTGCAGGTCAGGGACGTGTGGAAGACCACCGTGACGCCGCCGCCGCCGCGTACGAGGCGGTTATCGACGACGACATTCGCCGTGCCGCCGCTGGTCGCGATGGGCCAGGCCGTGTTGGTGACACGATTGCCTTGCAGGCGGACACGACTCGATGCCGCGAGCAAGATACCGAACCCGACCTCCTGCCCGTCACTTTCCACCCGGTTGTCCAGTACCTCGGCCCCTTCGTTGCCGATCACGACGATCCCTTCCTGCACGCCGAGGACCGTGTTGCCGGCGACCCGGCCGCCGATCGTCCCGAGACTCCCCTTCCCGCCAAGCCGGGCGAGCAGGAGAGCAATAGGCCGCACAGCCCCCGCTTCCTTCAGTACCGAACGGAGTTGGTTGCGCTCGACAACGGCATTCCTGCCGCTCACCGCAATCCCTCCGTACTCGACGGAGGCATACAGAAGAATATTATCGCAGATGACGCAGTCATCGGCGGCGACGTCGATCCCGAACGCCTTCAAGGTACCGGCTTCCACTTGCGCACCGAGCCGCACGATGTAGTTACCCGCGATCCTCGAGCCCGCAGCGAGCGAAAACGGCACGCCGGTAAACAGACCGTTGTTCAACACGATGCCGAACACAAACCCCAACACGCGATTCTCTTCGATTCTCGCCGGGAAGGACACATCCTGCAGCAACAGACCCACGAGTCCACCGTCGCTCTTCCTCCCGTTCGTGGCATCGAAGCTGTTGCCCACAACAGTCAGGCCCGTCGTATCGGCGGCCGTCCAGAGGCCGTACTGTACATTGTCGACCAGACAGTTCATCACACTCACGTCGTTGCAGCGAGTGATGATCATTCCGGCGATCTGACTCAAGGCCCGCGCATGCAGGACGCAGCGTTCGACGGATGTGTTCCGGCAGCGATCCATTGCCACCATGGCCTGCATCACCTGGCCCTGACTCCCCTTCCTCTCCAGGTCGAAGGAGATGCCGCTCACGGTGACATGTTCCAAGAGCAGGCCGTCAGGATGGGCGATACGCAGAAGTTCGGGGCCGTCCGTCCGCACGACCCGCGCGCCCAATGTTTCACCATGTAATGAGACGTGTGATTTCTCGATGCGGATCGGCGCCTGGATCTCGTGATCGCCGACCTTGAGGCAGACGCAGCCGCCCTCATCGGGCAACGAGTCGATTGCCGCTTGAATATCTTCACCGGGCCGCACGACCACCGTGCAACAACCCGGCGTCAACTCCGTCAGCGGCGGGAAGACCGTCCGACAGTCGTGAATCTCACCGTTCGGTTCGATGATCGCGAGGTGCGCGTGGTGATGATAAATGCCGAGCGGCGGCGCTTGATTGAGCCGCTCGATGTCGGCATCCGCCGTCCGGGCCGCGAAACACCAATAGTCGCCGCTGTGGGCCGTGCCTCCCGCGAGGACTGTTAGGGTGGCTTGTACGCCAAGCTCCAACACAAAACTTGGATTCGCTGCGGACAGTTCGATCAACCCGTCGGCGGTGAGGTCCAGGTTGATCAGTTGCGACCCATCAGGCTTTCGCACAATGCCGAACTGGTCCCACCGAATCACGCGCACATGCTTGGCGGCATCGACGACACCCTGCGGAAAATCGGCCGCCGGCAGCGCAGGACTAAAGGTCAGCGTCTGATTGGCATCATCCACCGTCACCTTGCGCATCTCGCCGGGTAGACCGGCAAACTCGCGCTGATCGCTCGTCAATTCCACCCAATCTCCGGTCTTGATCCGCAGGACATCGTCGCGCCCCAGACTCTCCACCCGCACGGTCGTGCGTCCGGCAAGGATTTCCAATAGCGAGGTGGCCACATGGGCGTTTTCCCGCGACCATTTCACCTTCGCGGTGGTCGTCGTCGCGCTGTGCACCTCCACACGGTAGAGGTGGTTCTCCAGGCCGCGGTACCCGCCGGTCGGCGGCACGAGACAGGGATCCGGCTCCGTGGTGACGGCCACCGTCGTGGTGGTAAGCCTTGCCGAAGAGGAACGGTTCCCGGTCGGCCAGCCTGGAATGTCGCTGAGCGGGGTGTCACAGGTGATATCCGGCGGAATGTTTGCCAACACCCTCACTTGCCAGGCCGTCTGGTAACGCGTGGTCGAATCGACGTTGACGGCCGGCTCGATCAGATCCGGCGCCTGGAGGTGGGTCACTTCCCGCCGCCACACGTCCAGATAGACTAACGACCGTACCTGAGCCGGCACCGTGACCGGTCCGCCATAGGGTTGATTCTTTACCGGCAAGGCTGCGGTCCCATACCCCTCTTCGAGAGTCGGCTCGAATGCCGGGGCGGTCCCGTGGTTCTCCGCCACATACCCGTCGACATACATACGGCCCTGGCCGACCGTGAGTTCGCCGCCGCTCACCGCGATCTTGAACCCGTCGGGCGTCTCATCGGGCACACCGGATCGGCCCACGACATCGATCGTTTCAGCCCGCCATCGGCGGTCCTGGAGGTCTACGTACTCGTTCCAGTCGGCATCGAGGTCGACCCGCCCCTGCTGCCGCAGTACGCCCTGGTAATGTTTCTCAGGGTTAAATCGTTTACGGCTGTAGTCACCACTCATGTGCGCTCTCCTGCTGATTAGTGGGGTTTACTTCAATGGTTCGGACACCGGTGGGAAGACTGGTTCCCACATCCTTGCTCAAAGTCTTTTCGTCACGTGGCATGGAAGAGTCCCGCCTCCAGCCCGAACCTGAGATACTCCTGCAAGCGAATCTTGAGATTGTCTTCACGCTGGGGAGCGAAGACATCGTGGAACACCCCCATCTCGGACTCATCGTCCGCCCCGCGGCTGATTTCCTCAGGACAATGACCGGCCAACTGACCATAAGCCGCTTGCCCATACCGCCGCGCCGTGAAGGCCGGCCTCACGCGAGCCTGCGTCGCCAAGGTCAGCGCGAGTATTTCCGGATCGGTGAGGCTGCCTTTGGGCTGATCGGCTTCCAGCAACGCCGCATCCACGGCGAGAGCCGGCTGACAGCGATACCGGCGCGGCACGATGGAATTCAGCGGCACGAACGAAAATCGACAGCAGCCCTGCTGGTTCTGATCGGACAGAACCGGATGGGTCCAGGCATCGCCCGCCGCCAGCGCCGCGGCGAAGATCGTGTTGGAGGCAAGATCGAGACGCACCGTATGGACTTTGCCGATCACCGTGGAATTAACAACGGTCAACGCCCCGCCGGCAGCCAGGCCATCAGGCGCTGCAAAGGCCACTCTGGTCGGCGCCGTCGCATCGAGCAAGGTATTCGTCATGGAGAGTTCCGTGCTGTCCACCAAGGCCACACCCCCGAGAAGACAATGATCGATCTCGACCTGCGTGCCGGCCCGCTCGACGACCAGAGAAGACTCAGCGGGGGACAAGGACTCGCCCTCACGCGTGAGGGCAAGTCCCGGCACCAGCGTGCAGTGGCGCAACCGCAAGATACGCGCTCCAACGCCACCGGCTGCCGTCACCCGCACGCGTCCTCCGGTAATGAGCAGCCCGTTCAGCGTGAGTTCCGAACCGGGCGCCAGACTGATCGTCCAATCGCCGCCGAGAACGACGGTCGGTCGATGTTCATTTGCGGCGCGCACCTCCACCTTGGCGGCCGCCGGGATCGTCAGGGTTAGGGTTTCCGGAAACCGTCCACTGTCGCCGATCTCCACAATCCCGCCGGTCTGCGCTGCGGTGAGTGCGGTTTGTAAACTCTGCTCCTGAGTCACCGTCTCGAACCCGCCGCCAAGCGCGAAGGTCTTGCTGCGCTCGTAGGACCCGCCTCCGGTCGGCATACTGAACCCGTACTGACAGGTCACCCGCAGGTTGACCGGCGGAGTACCGGTGGGAAACGCGATCCGTCCGAGCACCGGATCGATCGACACCTTACTCACCGGCAGGTGCGCCCAGGTTACGCCGTCGTCGGACAGGTTGCACACCTGAACATTGCCGAGCGTCGTCGTGACGTTGTCCGCTTCGATGAACAGGCTCAACTGCGGCCCGTAATACCGATCGAGATACCGGTCCAACACCCTCCGACTGATCGGTTCCGGCACGTTGAGGGGTTCGGCAATGTGGGTGATGTCGGTCTCCGATTGCGGTCGCGTGAACAGTTGGAAGTTGTTCCCCAACGGACTGAACAGAAACCGCTCGTCATCGACTCGAAAGGCCGGCGAGCGCCGCAGCGAAAAGGCGTCCAGCCGCCAGAGGAACAATCCGATGTTGGGAATGTTATACCGCCCCTGTTGAGTTTCAATCCGCCGCACGTCCACGGAATGCGCCAGGCTGTTGAAGGCCGTCTCGCGCCGCTCCAGCACCTCCCAGTTCCGCAGGTCCGGCGTGGCTCGATTGGCCGGACGGATGTGGTTCATGTACTGGCTGGTCTCAAGCCATTGGAAGAACTCCACGACGCGCGCGTTCCACCCCGTCACGTCTCGCGCCAATTGTTCAAGTACCGTCGCCGTTCCCTTGCGACGCCGATAGGCAATCGTATTGGCCACCTCGGCGCGCGCGCTGCGGGTTCGCTCCGTCACACCGTGCAACGTCCGGTAGCCGATCAGGTCTCCGATGTAGGGAGCCACCCAATCGGCGCAGGTCTCGATAAACTGGTCATCGTAGAGTTGATCGAGATTCTCTCGCAGCACCGCAATGTCTTCGGCCAGCACCTCGCACAATGCGCGCAAGACGCCACCTTGTTCGGCATCACGAATGCGATACAGCGCCGGAAGAAGCTGATAGACCTTGTCTGCTTCTGGATTCATTGCATAGCCTTCAGTTGAGTCAGTGATGCAGGATCGAGCAACAACAATTCCGCCGCCGGGACCAGGCCATCCGCGCCCATGGCCGGGCGGTCGGCGATCAGACGAGGTTGAATGGCGGGTGTCGGCACGTCATTGCGGGCGAACGTATCGATATCGACCGCGACCACACCCGCGATGGACTGTATCGCCGCAATCGCCTCACTCAACGCCACCGGTTGGCCGAACGCCCTCGCCTCGAAGACGTACCGTCGTTGCAAATCGGCCGTCACCTCAGCCATCACGGTCTCGCTCACGTGGTCGGAGTGAATCGTAACCGTCCCCTCCAGCCGAAAGAATGCCTGCCGATATGTTTTAACCGTGAAGGCGACAAAGGGATCGCCATAAGCGCGGAGCGCTTCTTTGAGCTTCGTGATGACGGACCCGTCTTCGGCGAGGACCTCCCCGCCCGGCCCGGCGACGGTGAGGAAAATACTGCGTTTCCGTCCATCCCACACCCACACGGCTTGGGCCTTGGCGATGCCGGAGAAGGTCCTGGCGAAGTCCTCATAGTCCTGGAGCGAAACCGCACGCGCCAACGTCAAGACAGTGAGCGGGGCGTTGATTCGGGCGTCGTCTCTCGACTCCGGGTCCTCGGCCCCTTGCGCCGCGGCAGGATTCACGACCCCCTTCAACCCCAGCGGACGGCTCATCAACAGACTCAATTGACCGGCCTGCACCAGCCCGCCGAGTCCCGTGCCCTTCCGGTACTCCACGCGCACGTTGTTCTGGCCGGTGGGCAGCCGCGCCCCCGTGATGCCGTCACCGAAGCGTATCGTCGTGCGCCCCTCGTCATCCTTCCTCGTGATGTAGATGTGTTCCGTAGGACCATGACCATAGAAGAACGGCACCTCATGCCACAGGACCTCGTTCACATAGACCTTGAGCGTGGAGGCCGATCCACTCGGCGTTTCCGCCCCCACGTAGGTCAAGGGCGGTTGCCGTAATGTGAACGCCTGATAGGGCACGGCTGCATCACCGCTTCCCAAGGGCTCCTTCACGCTTTCGCCATGTGTGGCGGCGGCGACGTTGGCGTTCACGCGTACGGTCGTCCGCTCGTAGACATGCGCCAAGGAGGTCGCCAACTGCAGGGTGGTCCAGTCGCGATCGTGGGTGATGGCCGTCTCAACGGCGTCGTCGATGAAGACGATCTCTGAAACCGAGGCGTCGCCGGCGTCGGCTGCGACCCATTCGATGTCGGCCGCACTGATGTCGAGAACACCCGAGAGACCGTCACGATCCATCAGGGGCAGACGCAACAGCGGCGGCACGCCCTCGATCAAGGCCGCGCCGAATTCCGCCGGTGTCATGGGCACAAACTCCAACCCGATCTTCTTCGAGGGACCGCCGGTCATCCGCAACACATCGCCGGGCGAAAGCGTGACCGACTCGCCCTCGTCCAACAGCAAGGTGGGAGGCGGCGGCGTACCGATCGGTGCCTTCCGTCCCCTGAACGGCGCAGGGCGGGGATGCCTGATGCGAATCGCCTGACGCTTCCCGCTCACCGCGAGGGGACGCCCCGGCGCGAGTCCCTCGACGAGCTGCTCCAGCGACAGGGTCTCGCCATAGACCGGATAGGACAGCGGGCGCTCCGCCAACGCGATCTCTTCGCTCTGGGCCGCCACCGTCATGGTGCGCAACAGGTCCAACTTGGAATCGGCGTTTTTCGTCCAACCGGTACTCAGGCTGAGTCTCGTCCCATTGCCGGCGAGACCATAACGGGCCACCGAGCGATGGGTGACAGCCGTCACCGTGCCGAACGTCCACATGCGCGAGCCACTGTCCGGATCGTCCTGTTCAATGACGACAAAACTGTTGTCGAGAATCTTGTCGTTCCGGCTGCTGAGGGTGAGGAGACTGTCCAGTTCGGCGCCATCCAGCGCCCACTCGCTGAACGTCCCCTGAAACACCCCGCTGCTGTACTGAGGCTGCAACGGCGCGTTGTGCCCGAACGGCGAGACCGTGCTCCGCATGACATAGACACCGGGCTTACTAGCGGATACGCTCCCTGCACTGGTCGAGATCGTGGCGAGGAAGACCCGCGCGCGGTCTGCTTCGCGGCTGGACTCCACGACGGTCACTCGTCGGATCGACGCGTCGTAGCCGCTGCCGTTCGGGGCGACGATCAGCAACAGGTCGCCGACCGTCACCGTCACGTTCGCGCCGGCGAGCCAAAGCTCCGTCATGTCCCAGGCGAGTGTCTGCGTCTCAGTCAGCTGCGCACGAAACGCGTTCCATGCTGGTCTCGCCTCGATGGTCTCGACGGTCTCAAAGGTGTGCGGCTGCTCATCGGGCCCCGGAATGCTTTGCACCTTCGTTCCGATCGCCAGCATCGTGGGCTGAGCCGCCAGCTCCGGTACGCCCGGCGCCTCCTCCATGGTGAAGGCGAGGTGCGTCGCTGCGGCCAGTCCTGGCCCGAGCTGATACCCGAGCAACCGGGATTGTTCCAGGATGGACAGCCGTTCCGTCGCGGTGCGGAGATAGGACTCGTTGGCAATTCGTTCCTGATAGAACGTCAGGATGTCGCCGGTCACCGCCCAGGCGTCCAGCAGCGCGATCGTGAAGTCGTCGTCATCGCGTGTGCGCAATCCACGTAACACCGGCCAATGGCCGTCGGAGAGCCTGGCCTGCAGGCTCCGGCGAAACGTCTGATGGGTTCCGACTCGATAGGCGATCGCTGAGAGGCCCGGCCTGTTGAAGAGCAGGGCGGGAGTTTCCGCGGCGATCCCGGCACAGCAACCGCATTCGTTTTGTGGCGATTGACTCATTTCCCCCCTCCCAGGCTGATGGTCAGTCGGCCGTGCTCCGCAAAATTGCGGTCGTTGTCCAGGCGAGCGATTTCCAGCCGACCGATGTCCATGCGGCCATTGTCCAGCGCCGAACTTTCCGGTCGGCCCTGTCGCTGAAACGTGCGGACGTCCACCGACTCGACCCCTGCCACCTGATGGGCCGCCGCATAGATCGAACTGAGATAGACCGGTTGCGCGAAGGTAAAGTTGTCGGGATGGAAGAGTCCGCGGCGGGCGTCCGGTAGATCCCGATTGCTCAGCACATCGAGCAGTTCGCGCTCGACATCGCTCCGGAAATGCTCCGGCGCCACACAGACATGCAGCTCGATCTCCAGTGCCACGAACTGCGGTCCATCGATTTCCACATCGTGGCCTGCCATGCGATACCGCTCGATATGCGCGCGGATGTCCGCCTCGAATTCGCCGGTCACTGCCACGCCGCCTCCGCGATCGACCGTGGCGAAGACGGTGTGCCAACTGCCGGTCCAACGAAACGTCGCGGCGGCCCGTTGGATATCGGCGCGGCGTTCGGTCACCTCGGCATAATCCACCGGTGTCACGGCCCGCTCCTGGATGCGATAGGCCACCGGGGCTCGCTGACGCACATCCTGCAAGGATTCCGGTTCCTGCCCGCCAATGGCAGGCAAGGGATTCCGCACCCGGGTGATTTCCGGAATGCCGATCGCAATATGGACCAATGAGTCCGCCCCGATATTGCCGGCGCGACCGTTGCCGACCCGATAGCGGGCGGTGAAGTCGGTGCCGGATTCCGGCCGCCGGCCATGCACATCGTCACCGAAGCGAATCGCTCCACCACCGTCGTTCTCGATCTCAACTACATACTCGTCGGCCGCCGCGTCACTATTCAGCAGGTCTCGTCGTGCGGTCCACGTCGTCGTCTCACTCTCTTTGGTCCCCGTCAGCGTTATCGCCGGTTGCACATCGCGCAGGGCCCACTGCATAGCGGCCCACGCAGACTTTGCGTGATCGTAAGCGGGCCCCGCATGTGTCAGGGGAGCCTTGGTCAAGCCTGGTCTGAAACGGGGTGGAATCATCCGGGGAGAACGGGGCGTACAACGGTCTTCCTCCTTCGAGCGCGGCATGGACAGGAACGGCTCCGGGACCACACCCAGCGCTTCTTCGGCCAGCGTCACTCCATGGTCGGCCAGCAGCAGATTACCGCGAGCTACGCTGACACCGTCTCGATACCCGGCGCTGGTCGCGGCTGAGAGACAGAGGGGAAACGGCAGCGCATCGTCGTCATGCCACGTGATCTCCGTGACGAGTTGAGCGGTCACAGGATCGGTCAGCGGCGTCCCGCCGCTTGTCGTTGCGACAATACGATCGAGCCTCACCGCATGACGCCGCGCAGGATCCGCATCGGCTGCCACTCCCGTTTCCGGACCGAGGACTTCTTCGAACAACAGGATGCTCCCCGGCGTCAGGTGAGGATGATGACCCGCGAGCGTGGCCGAGACCGCACCTGTGGGCAAGCAACAACGTTGATTGCTCCAGGTATAAAACGACAGCTCATTGTGATCGGCATACAGAGACTGGAGCGGCTCCATGGCTTCGAAGATCGTATCGGCGCGTTCATAGATACGGGGATCGTCGGCGATGATCGTGAGTTGCCCGGGAATGCGGGTGACGAATCTGGTGCCGACCGGGATCGCAGGATTGGCGGGATCGACCCGCACCACATCCGCCGACACCTCTACCTGTAGCCAGGCCCTGGCGTTACAGCCCTCGCTCATGAAGTAATCCATGAGACGGGCGTGGCGGCGGACCGAGACGCGTCGACGGGCCGTCCCCAGATAGGCCTCAGTGGCGACCGCATCCTGCTGGTAACTCAGCTGATCGGCGGTATAGGCCAGCGCCTCCACCAACATGACGCCGAGATCGGCCGGGTTACGTTCGGTCCATTGCGGCATGAGCACGGCCATGCGGTCCAGCATGACACGCCTGAAACTGGCATAGTCCTTCGCCAGGTAGTCGATAGCCGGCGCGGCCCCCTGCTCCTCCGGACAACGATGGTACGGTGCACAATCGAAGGGGCTGGGACATTCGACTTTGAACGAAAAGTCGATAGACGTCAGTTGCGGATCGATGCCGGGAGGCACCGCGTCGTTGAGCGTATCGGTCACCAGACGCAGGGTATACAGGGAGAAATCGCCGGCCTGATCGACCTCCACGGTCAACACGCCGGCGGACGGGCCGCTCCCGGCGACCGCATTGAGCACGCGGATACCGACGATGCGCTCTCCGCCTTCAATCCGGATGTTGGTCGCCGTCAGAGTCAACGCGCCCAACGGTTTCACAAAATGCAGTTCGAGTTTCCGTTGGCGCTCGGCCTCCGTCGACGCGGCGCGATCGATCACTTCGAGAAAGTCGATCCCGTTCAGTGTCGGATGGTCTCGAACGACCTGACGGCGCAATTCATCGCAGCAGGAATACGTCACGCTCCGCCTCCTTGCACGAAGGTCCCTGTCACACGAGTGCCGGTGCGCCGGATGACGTATTGCACGATGACCCGCAACGTCGACTCCACCGCCTCCACCCTCACACCCTCCACCACGATCAACTCACCCAGCCAGCGCTGCAATACGCTCTGCACCAGCACCTGGGTCGTGGCGGCCAGCACCTCGCTATTGGGCGCAAACACCAGTTGCAGGAGACCACTGCCGAAATCCGGCCGCATCACGCGTTCGCCGGGGCTCGTGAAGAGCACCTGCTCGATCAGGTCGCGAATATGATCGGCCTCATCCGTCCCGGCGGTCCGGCCGCGAGCATCAAACCGATAGGGAAAATCGACGTGCATCATCGTCAGACTCCCGTGACCCTGGTTTGCGTGACGGTCGCAAGCAATGGCGTTCCGGAGGGCACACAGATCGCCTGGCTGTCGATCAGCAGCAGCGGCAGCCCGTTGCTGGTGATGCGCGTCGCGGCCGTGATGTACTGCGCCGTGACGCAGGGGCCATTCGCCGCGGCAGGCGGCGGTAAGGTGCAGCCGGCGACGGCATAGAGACTGGTCATTGGCACGGTCGGCTGCCCGCTCACGAGCACGCGCGGATTCGGCGTCACCGGCGTCGCCTGCCCGGCATGGGCGCACATGACCGTCGCCCCGAGATGCAGTAAAAAGCCCGGCATTAGCTCACCCTCCATGAATGGTTCGCAGGCTGCACACAACTATTCGCGCACACACGACACAATGATTCGCTTCGGGCCAGAAGCGGCATATCCTTCCGCATGATGCTCACAACGACTGTCCGGCAAGGCCGCAGTCAGTGAAGGCCCGAGGCGTACCCTTGCGGTACGTTGAGGGCTTGAACGCAACGAGAACGCCGCTGGCGGGCGTTTTCAGCATCATGCTAAATGATCGTCAGCGCGCCGTTGTTGATGGTGACCGCCGGCCCCACCAGCGTCACCATCGCGCCCTTCCCGTTTTGAATATAGATGCCTGTGTCGTTGACGATGAGCGTGGCGCCGGTCGCGCTCTTGAGCATGATGCCGCCGGTCGGGCCCGGCACGTCGCTGATCACGATGGCATTCTGAGCTGCCGTCTGAATCACCATGTTCGGGCTGACCGGAATGCCCGCCAACCCAAGCGCCGGGACCTCGGCCACGCTCCCGTACCAGCAACCGCTCCAGATCGGGTAGTCGATGTTGCCCTGCTCGAACTCCACCCAGACCCCCGAACCGATCTGCGGGAGCATGTACACCCCCATCTGCTTGCCGCTGGCGGGAAAACAGGGCATGGCCCAGGAGGTCGGAATCAGTCCGGCGACGTCCGGCACCTGTACCTGCAATCGCCCCATCTGCATCGGATCGATGTTGTTCAACACCGTGCCACGGTGCTTGCCGTAATATTTCTGGGCCTCACTCATGCCGGCACCATCGGCGTCAGCGACACAAGGCCGTTCCGCGTGAGACGAAAACTCTGCTTGCAGGCCCCGCGCTTGATGGTCGTGGTCACACTCTCCACGTAATACAACCCGTCGAACGCCAATCCCGCACCGCGCACCCCGACCAGGCCCCGGGCCTTCAGGAGCCGGCCATAGCGCCCGACATCGAGCGACCCGCTGCCCGTCACCGCCTCCATCGACTCGCTCGAAGCCTTCAACCCTTCGTTGAGGGCTGCAGGCACGGAGAGTTTGCCTGTTGCCTTCAACATCGACAGTTTCGTGACGGGCGGTCCCAACAGGCCCAGCGGAGGCTGGAGCGGATTGATGTCAGGGATGGGAATGGGAATGGGCACCTTCGTCAGCGCATTGTGAATCATCACGATCGGTAGATCCTTCTTGGTCGAATTGAACTGAAAGTTAAGCGATTCCACGTTGCGATCAAAATCCATATCGACGTTCAGCGCCGGCTGCGGAACCCCGACCTTGACCTGCGGTCCCCAGTAGGCGGTGTTGGTACCCGGAACCGGGCCCGGGTCGATGTAGAAGACATACCCCGCTTCTTCCGCCAGTTGGAGGATGTAATTGAGATCGGTCCCCTGCTGGGACGGAATCCGGATCGTGGGAATCGGAACATCGAAACCGATCGGTGGAATCGCCAGGGGAATCACCCCGAAGACCGCGTACTTCGCCAGAATCGTCATCACCCGCAGGTTGGCGGGCATGGCGGGAAAGGGCAACCCGTCGAACGTCTGCAGGTCCATGACCTTGGTCAGATCTTCCCCGGTGATCGTCAAGGTCGATTCACCCGGTTGCTCGCCGGAGGTGATTTCCTGATTGGTAATCACCCCGTCCATTAATACGTGCGGGATCAGGTTGATAGTGGCCACCAGGATCACACGCATCAGCGGCGTTCGGGTCGCCGCGACGAGAAACGTCTGCTGCAAAACCGATTTGTTCTGAATCGTAAATCGTAACTGAAACCCGCCGGCTGTGCCGGTGGCACTCGTCACTTCGACCTCGGTCAAGGCCTCCAAGACCGGCTGAGGCACCGGAAAGGGCAGCACCGGCCCGGCAAGCAAGGTGAGCTGGATGCCTTTAAGCACCGGGGACTCCTGTTGTGCCTTGGGGCAGCGCGATGTCGACCACGCTGTCCAACCGTTCCAGCAACGCATCCGGGCGTACCGCATCGTTGGCATCGCACAACCGCCAATATTGTTCCGGATCGCCCAAATAGGTCGCAGCCAGATGGTCGAGGCGCTCTCCGGCCGCCACCCGATGTTCCTCTACGACGGTAAACCGGTCGCTCCCCGGCACGACGCGCCGCCGCAAATACACCTGCGTGGTGCCGTCCGGAGCGAGCCGCGAGGTGGTCTGCACGTTGTAATACCGGCTGGTCGGTGGAAACGGATTCGGCTTCATCGCGCCGTCCAACAACGCTTGCAATGGATCGCCCATGTCGCGTGCCTCCTATCGACCGAAACAGGTTCTTACGGGATGCCCGTCAGGCCGAGCGCGCCCAAGGTGCCGCCCTGCGCCTTCGCGCGCAGCCCTTCCTTCTGCTGCAGATAACTCATGAAGAGACTGCCGGCCTTGTGCGTAAACCCCACATCGTCGACCGAGAGCACCCGCATCCCGAGGCTCACCTTCGCACGGATGGGATTCAAGTTGGGGTCGAACGCCTCCTCGGTCACGCTGAACTCGGTGACCCGAACCGGGATAACGCGGTTCTGTCCGAACACGAACAGCGGCAAGGCCGTCTCCATCGGCAGAATTTCAAGGGTGCCGAGACTGGAGAGCATGTGGTTGGTCGTGAGTTGCCCCGTGCTCGGGTAGAGCAAAGTCTCCAGCGCCGCCAACTGCGGTGCGATGCCCGCCTCTCCTGCGGTGCGATCGCCCGCCTCCATCTCGTCCGTCGCGTCGATTTCCGCCTCCAACTTTATCGTCTCTACCGCCGGGCCTTTGAGACGCAGCGCTTCCGAGCGATCGCCCCCCTCGCCGGCGCCCTGCACCTGCAGCGTGCGACTGAGCGACTCGGGGTTATATTGCAGCGCGATGATCCGCTGAACCTGCGCCGTGGCCGGATCGATCAGGACGATGCCGCCCTTGAGAAGTTTGGGAGAACCGGGAAAACTACTCATGACCACATCACTCCTCGATCTCACGCATCAAATCGTCGGCTCCACGACCCGTCATCGACCGGCTCCGTCTTGATCGGGTTGCGCCTGCGACGCTCCAGGATCCGGGGTCGCAGCCGAAGGCGCGGTCGGGGCTTCCCCCGGAACCTCCTGCTCAGGACAGCAGGCACCACGCACCCGTTCCTTCGCGTTCAATTTGTCGCGTAGTTCTCCGTGGTATCGAGCGCGCGCCGTATACGCATCGGTATCCCACGGAATGTCGCCGTTCCTGTAACGTTCCAGCCACTGGTTGTTCTCGCGCATATCGGCTTGGATCGCGATCATGTCCCCGATGAGATCGAAACAATCCTGCGCAGGAGTGATCTCCACGGCACAGTCGACCGGGGGCAACGGCTGAGGCTCTTTCTGATCCTTCGATATAACGGCCTTCCTCCGCATCGATCCCTTCGCCCCCGAGCCGGCGTCTGCTTGCACGACATGCGTCAGTTCATGCGCCAGCAGGCGGCGACCGCTGATCGACTGTGGATCGAATTGCCCGGTTCGGAACACGACATGCGACCCAACCGTATAGGCCAACGCATTGACGGCCTGCGCCGATTCCGAGGCCGCGGCATCCGCATGCACACGCACGTGGCCGAAGTCGTGCCCGAAGCGCGACTCAAAAAAACCGCGTGTCGGCTGATCCAGCGGATGCCCCGACGACCCCAATACCTCATGTACCAACGGCGGCGCGACGAGAGAAGCAGACTGACCCGGAGCCACGCGTCGTTGCACGACCGCCGATGGGACGCCCGGCGGGTGCGCCGCTGAGGCCTTGGCGCTCTTACACTCCCGCTTGGTGAGGACGAGGAACCCATCCGGGCAGTGGTAGTCATAAAAGCACAAGGGCGTCGCGGCCGGCGGCGTTTCTGTGGAGATTTGTCCTGGTCCCATGCCGACCACGATATCGGTCGCACGGACGATGACTCTCACCACCAGGCCGTCGCTGAAATGCACGAAACAGCCGTAGTTGCCGTTGGCGATCGGCGGCTCGCAGTTGATTTTCTCCACCTTGGCCTGGGATGTCGGCGTGATGTCGTGTTGCACATAATTTTCGGCGGCCCGCTTGCTGATGCTCTGCGGATCGGCGCGCCAGCTCGGGCAGCGACTGCCGCCCTCGTCGGTCGTCCCCTCTTTCGGCTCAGCCCCGTCTGACGCCGGCTGTTCCCCGACCGGTGCCGGTTCTTCAGCGGCGGCGCGGCTCAACAGGCCGCCTGCCCCGGAGAGGCGCCGTTGAATGAGTTGGTCCGACGATCGTTGGCTCGGAGCGGCTCCATCGATCGGCATGCGCATCACCTGCTCCGCCACCCGATCCGCCTCCTGCTCGTATTCATCGCCTGGCTCATTGATGCGCAACTTCGCCTGCGCCGACATGCCGATCAATTTCTTCTTCTCGCATTCCTCGCAGGTACCCGACAACCCGCTGGATCCGCCGCAGGCGCAGGCCCGCTGCAGGAAGCCCGCGTGGCTTCCGACACCGGACTCGGCAGTGGCTCTCTGGTGAATGGTCTGTGTTCTCATGGGCGCTTACGGAATGTCCTTCATTCCACAGTATCGGCGTAGATGAACGATTCCCTCGAAGATCTCGTGGTCACGGTTGTTCGGCATGGACGTCAGCTTCGTGGGAGACAACAACCCCATTTCTTCGCCGACCTGGTGACTTTCTCCCAACTTGATGCCGTGTTTTCGCAACCAGTCGTTCAACAGCTTGACGTCAGTCGTGTCCGCCCCTGCCTTCGACAAGCCTTCACTCTTGAGCCAGACGAAAACGGCTGAGTACCGGCCGTGGGTCTGCCGCATGATCGGGATCGGCATGACCGGAAGACTTCTCGTCGTCGTCATGGGTTCACCTCGGCCTGCCGCTCACGCAATACGACATGGCTCATGGGGCCTGTCGCCCGGGTATACAGTCGGAGGACCTCACCTGTTTGTCCACCGGTCATCTGGGCGGCCGTCTCATGCAGGACGGGGGATTTCGAGGGGCTCGGCTTGGACGCCCATAACTCGCCGGCCGCCGTGCGGAAAGCAATATGAGAGGGCCCGTCCATGGGGCCGCTGAATCCTCGGCCGTAGAGTGCCAGATTTGCTTCACCCTCACTCTCTGTCGGCACCGCCTGAAACTGCGTGGCCATGTAGTAGTCCCAGATGGCTCCCGCCTCGGATTGACCTTTGTTCACCTGCTGCATGTAGGTCTCCAACGGAGACCGGCGCTCTCGCACCGATCGGCCTACCGAGTCGAGGTATTGCCGTGCGAGCCCCCATACCTGGTCCGGTGGATCAATGAGGCCATAGTTGCCGAGCGCCCAACCCAGGCAATTTCCACCGATGTCGCACAGCACCCCGTCCCGCTGTCTGACGATGAACGCCCACGCACCGTTACCCAGGTTGGGATAGGCCCCGAGGTAGTCCTGCGCACTGTCGCGGTATTGCCATGCCGGGCTCTCGGGAGTCACGGCGGCAGGGATCGGCACCAGGTTGAAGAGTTCTCCGCTGATGACGACCTCAAGGCCGACGTCGAGTCCTGTAGAACGGTGCGTTCTTTCATCTTCGTTCCCCGGCTGAGCGGGTCCACTCCGTTGCAGCGTCTCCTGCGGTCCGCTCGAACCTTGCTGCACGACATGGCTCAACTCGTGCGCCAGGAGTCTGCGGCCTTCCACGGTCGATTGGTTGTATCGCCCGGAGGCGAAGACGATATCGCGTCCCACCGTATAGGCTGAGGCATGCACGGCGCGGGCCGATTCCGCAGCACGCTCGTCCGCGTGGATCCGCACATTCCCGAAATCGTGGCCGAACCGCGGCTCGAAGAAGGCGCGCGTGGCACCATTCAGCGGTTGTCCGGGTACGGCCAGCACGTCCTGCACGATCGGGGGCGCGACACCCTCTTTTGTAGCTTCCGATCCACTCAGATGGCGTTGAACCACAGGTGGAGGCGACGATTCCGCCGTGACCTTACCGGGGGCTCCCGGTAGTAGCATCACCTCCCGGGAAACCTGATCGGCCTCCTGCTCGAACCGGTCGCCGATGCTGCCGAGGCGAGGGAGAAGGCCACCTGTGTGGCCGGTTTGCCCCCGGAGGATTCGTTTCGTCTGCCCTGTGACGGTTCGGGCTATCATCTTGGTGCGCCTCACGGTCCTGAATCCGGCCATTGCACAATCGGAATGCGGGACTGGATGAAGTCTAAAAACATTCCGCGCGTGGTGTCGGACCAGCCGGTGCTGGTGAACTCGAAGGTGTCGCGCACGAAGGCATCCGCATCCGCACAATCGCAGTGGCATCGCAACGTCGTGAGGATGCCGCTGATGCTTTCGTACTGACTGAACAGGGCGTCGTGATAGGCAGATTGTAAATTGTCGAGTAAGGCCCCGTAGTCGCCGGCAAGGGTGCGTCGCCGAACCGAGGCGAACGTCGGCTCGAACTCGGCCAGAATGGCGCTGAGTTCGCTCAAGTAAAAGTCGAGAGGGTACTCGGTTCCATTGGCGGCCCGATACAGCGGGGTCGAGCGCGTACAGGAGCCGCCCAAGTCCGGATGAGCGGTGGTGTCGTACCGAATATGCTGCGCCTCATGGACGAGCATTTCCCGAACCCACTGAAGCCAGGCCGCGCGTGGATACCCTCCGACCAGGCGCGGCGATGGAGAAGCCGTTGCCTCCCCGGTCAGCCTCTCCATGTCTTCCGGCACGAACATACAGTAGGCATCGCGAGGACCGGAGAACGGAGGCACGGCGCCGGCCAGGCTCGCGCAGTGCCCGGCGGCTGCCCCGGTGGACGCACCCATGTCGCGATCGATGAGGACGCCGTAGAAGGCAGAGAGGTCGATGCCTTCTGCGGCGGCAAAGGCCTCGACATGCACGGCCCGACTCCCATGTCCGGAAGCCACGACTGCCCCTGGATCTCGTCTGGATTCTTCTGTGCGCGCGGTGCGGCCGGACTCTTCCGCCGCGTATTCCGAGGCATTGAACCGCGCGGGGTCGCCGGAGATCGGCTGGGTACAGGCCCTCCCTGTGACGCATTGACGCTGAATCGTGAAGGCCGCCGGAGTCCCGCCTTGTTGGATCACATGCGTGAGTTCATGCGCCAGGAGCTGCCGCCCGCCGCCCCCGTGGGGCGCGTACTGTCCCTGCGCGAACACGATATGGCGGCCGCTCGTATAGGCCAGGGCCGCCACCGCATCCGCAGACTCCGCCGCCTCGTCGTCGTGATGCACCCGGACCTGCCCGAAGTCATGTCCGAAACGCGGTTCGAAGAAGGCGCGGGTCCCTCCATCCAGCGGACGACCCGGCGACGCGAGGACATCCTTCACGATCGAAGGGGCCGGCCCCGCGCCCGTGCCGGTAAAACCGTCCACACGGCGTCGCACGATCGGCGCCGGGTCACGCTGTTCAGCTTCTGTCGTCGCGTGAGGGTGCGGCATGCGCATCACCTGGGCTGCCACACGGTCGGCTTCCTGTTCGAACGCTTCCTCAGGGTTCCCCATCACGAGTTTCTTCTGTAGCGGCCTCCCCAACAATTTTCGACTCCTGCATTCCTCGCACTCACCGCTCAATCCTGCCGATCCGCCGCACGCGCATTGTCGCTGGATGAGCGAGCCGGACGGCGCGCTACCCGGAGCCTTGGCGGCGGATTGAACGGTGGCCGTTGCGCTCATCGCCCCACACCCTTTGCAATTCCATCAGCCGCGTCGCTCCCCACCTGTCGTGGAGTCGCCTCGCCCGTGCTGGAGATCGAATCGACCCGCAGGCGCGGCACATCGCCCAGGCTCACAAGCCGCTCCGCCATGCCTGGTTCTGCGAACAGCGCCGCCAGCTGTTCCTGCAACCCCTGGGCAACGGCGTGGCGGTCTTCATAGCGCACACCCTTCAACGTCAGGCGATCGATCGTCACGATGACGCGTCTCATACCCACCCCCTGGTCTCTGCATCCGACAGGGGCCGGTCCCGTTTTGCCGCCTCGCTCTGTGCCGCCTGCAGGAGATGTCCCATGCGCAGGGGATGCCTGGCCTGCGCCGCGAGGAAGGCGGCGTTGAGGGCGATGTTTCGGATGCTCCCGCCTGCCATATGCAGCCGCGCCAGCTTGGCGTAATCCAGCCCTTCGACCGGTGCCGACGCTGGAAACATGGTGCGCCAAATGGCTTCCCGCTGCGCGGCATCGGGAAAGGGAAAGTGGACCACAAAGCGCAACCGCCGGTGAAAGGCCTGGTCGAGCGCCGCCTTCATGTTGGTCGTAAGAATCGCCAGCCCGCGATAGGCCTCCATGCGCTGGAGCAAATAACTCACTTCAATGTTGGCGTAGCGATCGTGGCTGTCCTTCACCTCGCTCCGTTTGCCGAACAGCGCGTCGGCTTCGTCGAACAGGAGAATGGCTCCGCTTTCATCCGCCGCATCGAACAAGCGCCGCAAATTCCGTTCCGTCTCGCCGATATACTTGCTGACGACGGCCGAGAGGTCGATGCGGTAGAGATCGAGATTCAGCTCGTTGGCCAACACTTCGGCCGCCATGGTCTTTCCGGTTCCGCTCTCGCCGGCGAAGAGGGCCGTAATGCCGAGCCCCCTCGTACCGTGACTGCCGAACCCCCAGTCCTGATACACGGTCAACCGATGCCGTACCTGGGCGGCCATCGCCCGCAGGGTGGTCTGTTGCGGCACCGACACGATCAGCGCCTCCCAATCGGCGACCGGATCGATCCGTTGCGCGAGGTCATCGAGTTTGGACCGGCCTGCCGTTCGGCAGGCACGCCAGAGCAGCCCCTCCGGTCGTTCGTCCCCTGCCAATCGTTTGCGCACCTGCGCACCCGTGGTCGCGATCGTTCCGGCACTCAAGCGAAACTGCCAGGAAACTCCGTCGAGGGAGCCGTTGACCAGCGCGGCATCCTGACCGAGCGCCTGTTCCCACAAGGCCCGTTGCTCTACCGCCTGCGGCCGGTTCACGACCTGTGGAACTGCCTGCCGCGTGAGCGACGGCAACTCCTGGCCGATCACGAACACCAGACCGCCGAGTTGGTCGATGAAGCTACCCGCCTGTTTCGGCACCTCATGCTCCGCGCACTCCACAAGCAACGCCGCATGGAGCAGAAACGCCTCCCGCTGCCATAACACCGCCAGCGCCTCGATCTCCGACGCGCTGGGCGGCACGAGCGCGGCAGGAAGCATATACAACTGCAGACCCAGTTCCGATGCCACGGAAGCCGCCACATCGCCCTGCCCTTGCAGATCGTCGCCCGTCAAAAGAACGAGGCCCGACGAGGATCGGCCGGCTTCGATTGCGGAGAGGATCGTGGCCACGGTCTGTCGATGGGCGACGGCCAACAACTCGCCTGGTTGTCTGGTACGCAGGAGAGGCCGCAACCGTGGATCGAGATAATTGACGCCTGCCAGATAGTGCAACACGCGCTCGTCGATACGGAGGCGCGCATTCGCCACTCCCAGACTCTCATCGAGTTCCACGAGCCGCCACCGGCGCAACGGTCCCACCGGCGTCAACGCGCTCCAATGCGGCGCTTCGAGTGCGGCCAGGGCCAAGCCGAAGGTGACGGACGACCGATGGCCGGGAGCCAGGGCCTCGCCACAGACACGCGCTAACTCCGAATTCATCTCGACGCCTGCGCAGAGCAACAGCACATCGCGTTCGAAGCGGCTGAGGCCGAACAGGTTGGTGAGGACATCAATGGCGGCCTGTGCGGGTCCTTCCGCATCGATCTCGTCGATAGTGTGGCCGGCGGTCTCCGCAGACTCCCCACCGGTGAGCCTGGCCTTCAGGCGGTCGAACTCACCGACCAAACAACGTTGGTTGGCCTGGACCCAAGTGTCGTACGCGACGCGGTCGCTCATGTGATTGTCACCCGATAATTGAAGAACACCGGCGGCTCGGCCGCACGATCGATCAACGGACTGTCGATGCCATCCACGCGCAACCGGGCCAAATGATCACCGACCGGCGCCTGTTCGAGGATGAACGTAAAGGAGTCCGCCGGGCCGGACCACGATTCAGGCAAGACCTCTCGGCTTCCGAGCAAGAGGGAGACCGATTGTCCGGCTCGAACGTCCGGCGCACAGCCCAGCGTGATGGTCGCCCTGCCGCTTCCATCCCTGGGCACCGTCAGGGGAAGCGCGGTCGTGATGAGAGGGCCGACAATCAGCCCTAGCTGGTTGCTGATCCGGGGCTCGGTCTCCGTCGGACGAACGAGTCGCACAGCCACCCGGTAGAAACCGACGGCCAACGACGGCGGCACGACCACCTGGAGCTGCGAGGCCGAGTCGCCGGCCAAGGCCGCCACCTCGTGCACGATGTCGAATCGAGCATTCGAAAACACCACGGTGCGATTGGTACCGTTGAGGTGATGTCCGGTCAGTTCGACGGTCGCCCCCACGGCGGCGACCGGTTGCCCATCGATCGCCTGCACTGTCTGGATGGTCGGAAACGGGGGCAGGAGATCGGCCTGGACCACCACGCCCCGCTCGAGTTTCGTCACCGGATCGACCGGCCCGCGGGTGAGCACCGGCAATGTCGGCTTCGTCGGCTTCGAGGACTCGATCAACACCACCGTCGCCACATAGGCCGCGGTGGGTCGGTAATGGGACTGCACGGCGGTCCAGAGTTTGGACATCTCTTCGGTGCTGAGGGGATCCGGAACCAGCTTGATCTGTTCCACTTGATCCGCCAGCCCGCATTCGGCCAGAGCCCGCAAGGCCGGCGGCAACGTCGTCTCCACCGACGGAGAAGGATTCAGCGCGGTCGTGATGGCCTTCCGATCTAAGACCGGGGTCTCATGGAGCAACTGCATGGCATAACCCAACAGGATCTCGCTACCCAATTCCTCGGCGCTGTAGGCGCTCACGAGGTAATGAAGATCCAGGGCCAACGGCGGATTGCTGAGCCGTTGCGTGCCCGATCCGTCGCGGGACGGCAAGGCATGATTCCGCCAGCCCGTATTGAATGTGACTTGATGGAGAAATAGATTCAGTTGGGTGCTTTCAGTGCCATTGGCGGGGACCACCCGATCCGGCGGGACGGCGCTCACCGTGACCGTACTGCCGAGCAGGCCGCTGACGTTGTGGTTGATCAAGCCGTCGTTGAGGAGGTCTCGAAGCACGGCTGTGACTCCGGCAATGGCCAACGCGCTGCTCACGCGCCCCTCCCCTGGCGGCGCGCCAAATAGTCGGCCAACGACATCGACGGAGGACGCGCGGCCGATTTTCGCCCGGAGGGCGAGGGCGGAGGCAGAGCGGTGACCTCGATCCGTCCGATCGTCACATGCACGGGAGGCTCGGGAGACGTTAGCCCTGTGGCATCGCCCGGTCGCCCTTGCTGTCTCGTGGACACCAACGAAGGCGGAGTGACGCGTGCCGACATCGGCGTCGCCTGTTGCGCCTCGACTAACCGTGGCGGAGGCGTGATCGCTCTCTCTTGCGCAGCGGTTGCCTCACTGCGCCGTTCCTCCGGCCTTGCATTGTCGCGGGAGAACACACGAGCTGCATGCCGGTCCGATTCGACGATCTGATTGCGCAGGGATACCGGCGGCCCTTCTCCCGGGGCTGCACTTGGGACTGCCGTTACTTTGACGACGGGCGATTCGCTCGACGGCTCCGTCCCGCGCGCCCCTGTTTCCGGCAGAACGATAGACGGCTCATCGACAGGAGCTTCGATGCGCCGTTGCGCATGGAGGAAGGCCGCCAATGGAGGCATCGGAGCAATCGAATGACGCGGCGCCTCGGCCGGTTGGCGCTGCTCACCCGACGAGGCCACCCCGTCGATCACCGGAAGATCGGGCGTCGGCGGCTCCGGCCGATCCATCGCAGGGGCAAACATGGAACGGGTGCGCGGTTGAATCGTAGCGAGCGTTCCGGCCTGTCGTTGGACGAGTCTGGTGAGAAAATCGCTCATGAGAGTGCCATCCCCACATACAGGCGGCGCCGGTGATCGGTCATGCCGAGGATCTCGCCTTCCGTCCAGCCATAGGTGCGCGCCAGCAGATCAATTTCCTGCAGCAACCGCCGGCCTCGCACATGGATCTCGTTCCAGAAAAATCCCGCGATATCGAAGACGCTCTGCCACGCGTGCCCGCAGGCAGCGCACCTCAAGTCGATGAGGATCTCGGCCAACGGATCGAGCTCGCTCAGTCGCGCCGCCAGGGCCGCCTGCAACTCATCCGTCCAATCAGATTCGTCCACCGTGTCAGGTCCGTTGCGCAGGCAACGCGAGAGAATCACACGGCGCGCCCGATCTAAGTCCGAAGCGGCTGCGGCGGCGGCAAGATCCCGGCTGTTCGGCCCGCGCACATCCCACGAGCGCCCCGCTTGCTCCACCCTGTGCCAGGTCGCGTCCGTCATCGAAGCCGATCCCAGCAAACCCTCGCTGGACAGTTCAAATTCGAGTCCGTTGCAGCAGGCAGGACATTCCGCATACCCATCGATGCGATCACCGAAGGTGTTTCGACGGGACTCCAACAACCGCCTATCCCGCTCCCCCACCGTCCACTCGCACAGGGTTTCGAACGGCTCGTCGGGACAGGCATACCGCAGCAGCAACAACGCCTGGTCGAGGGGATGTCGGCCGGCCCCCTGCTCCCAGATGTCGATGACCGCCGCTGCGGAGAGTCCTGACTGGGATCTGTGCGCCATCGTCACGGCTCCGTAAAGGTCGGCTCCGACGGTTCTGTGACTTCATAGTCGCGTTCCCAGCCTTCGTTTTCGAGCTTCAGGGTCTGGATCGCAACCGCATTCGCATTGGCATCGCAGTCAGACTGGGCTTGATACTCCGACACCCAACAACGGAAGACCTTGTAGGCGATGGCCAGTTGTCCCGCCTCGTTGTACAGTTCGATGATGATGTCCTTCCGGAAGTCCTTGAGCGATACTTCCGCGCCCAACCCGGACCCGAAGTTCCAGACCTTGTTCGCCCATTGCTCGAAGGCGGTGTCGTGGGTCACCCCCCGCTCAAGCGTAATGGCTTCATACTTGGTACGGCCGGGGGACTTGCGGCTGGTGCTGGGATCGCCTCCTTCGCGGTGCTCAACCACTTCGGTGGAGCGCTTCAACGAACCGACCTTGCTGACCCCCGCGACGTAACGCCCGTCCCATTTGACCCGGAATTTGAAATTCTTGTAGGGATCGAACCGATGCGTGTTGACGGTAAACTGCGCCATGTTTTCCTCCTCTTAGCAGGATGCTGAAAAAATCCGCACCTTTGTTCTCGCATCGCACAGAGGCTCGACCTACGGGAATAGTACGCCTCGCCCCTGCGCTCGCTGCGGCCGCGGCGGACGGCCTTTTTGAGCATCCTGCGAGTGGTGATAAAATCGTTTCCCTATCCACCCATACACTCATCCGGCCCCGACACCCGGCTGTTCCACAAGCCGCTAGGTCGCGATCTGGCCGGCCATCTGCTGGAGCTTGATGATGACGAACTCCGCAGGCTTGAGCGGGGCGAATCCGACGACGATGTTGACGATGCCGAGGTTGATATCGTTCTGGGTCGTGGTCTCTTTGTCGCACTTCACGAAGTAGGCGTCCCGCGGTGCGGTGCCTTGAAATGCACCCTGCCGAAACAGGTTGTGCATGAAGGCGCCCAGGTTCAGCCTGATCTGCGCCCAGAGGGGCTCATCGTTCGGTTCGAACACCACCCACTGCGTCCCGCGATAGAGACTTTCTTCGAGGAACAGGGCCAGCCGACGAACCGGCACATACTTGTATTCATCCGCCGCCGCATCGGCGCCCCGCATGGTCCGGGAACCCCATACCACTCGACCGTGGACCGGGAATGTCCGGAGACAATTGATACCCAGCGGATTCAAGAGTCCGTTCTCCGCATCCGTCATATCGAGCTGCAGCCCGGCGACGCCGCTCAACGAGGCGTCGAGCCCCGCCGGCGCCTTCCACACTCCGCGTTGGCTGTCCGTTCTCGCCATCACACCGGCAATCACGCCACAGGGCACGAAGGTCTCTACTTGTCCCCCAAGCTGTGAATCGGCCTGCTTGATGCGCGGGAAGTAGATCGCCGCGTTGCGCGCCATATCGCCGTTCAGGTTCATCCCGGGTGCCCCCGACTGTGCAGCGCCCACCGTCGCCCAGGCCGCCTTCGGATCGACGATCAGCATGGCCCGCCGCTTGACACAGTAGCTGAGCGCCTCCTGATACACGTCATCCGGCACATCCCCGCCGCGCGCGTCGGGCAGGATACAGAGCAGGTTGAAGAGATCTATTTTTTCCAGCTGGTAGAGTCCGGTTTTACCGGTTTGGCTTCCTTTGTAGGCCGCCGCATCGAGCACGGCGCTCTCGACGGCAATGTCTGCCGGAGCCGCATTCTTCGCGGGCGTGGATTTCGTGGTGGAAGTCCAGACGTCGGCATCCGCCGACGTCCCGGCATGGGCCGTGGGCGAGCTATTCGACGGCATCGTCGTCGTAACACGGACCAGATTCGATTCCGCCAGGAGCACACGGTCCGCGCGACGCGCGCTTTCCTTCGTCGTGAGATTCAGGAATGTTTCCGTGATACCGGTGCCCCCGTCGCGCACAATCAAGTCGAACAGATCGGCGGGTGCCACGCCGAGCCGGGTGGCGACGGCGATCAGATTGGGATCAGTCACGGACTTCTTCTCGACCCGCGCGCGAACCTGCATGCCCCACGCGCCTTCCGATGCAGCCTGCAACGTCAGGTTCGGCACTTCATAGGTCGCCTTCGCGGCACTCCCCGCGGTTGCCTTATAGAGACGCACGATCACGGCTTGTCCACCGCCGTTCAGAAAAAAGTCACGCACGGCGTAGCTCAAGGTCATATCGCGATGCAGTCCGCCGAAGATCCGCTCGTAATCCGAAAAACTCGTGATCGTCACCGGTTGATCGGCCGGGCCGCGCACGGCCTTTCCCAGAAACCCCGTGATCGACGTGGCGACTCCGGTGATCGTGCGCACCCCGCTCGGCAGCTCCTCGATGTACACACCCGGATAGGTTGGTTGCACTGGCATACTCATCCTCCTCGGCTTAGGACGTTCGCGTCTCGTTTCCGTCCTGTGTCAGAAATGTTCGTATCTCCTTCAGGTGCGCATGATTCAGGCTATAGATCGGCTGATTCGACGTGTCGCGTTTCAGGACCCAACCTTGCGCAACCAGCTTGTCCAACGCCTCGATCGCGAGACGTTCAGCACCTTCATCCAGGCACGGTGCGGTGATCCACCAATTCAGCACCCCTTCCTGGGTGTCTTTCGCGCCAGGATGATGAATCAGGTAGTCGAGAATGCTGCGCCTGAACTCTGCATCGTGCTCTTCCATCAGGCCTGATCCCCGGAGCCCCACTCCATCACGGCACTCCTGCGGGAGTGAGCAAGAGCAATGCCATTAGGGAGAATCCCGTTTCCTGCGTTTTAAAGGGAATCGAACAGGTGTAATCGGAGGGCGCGGCATTCCTGCCGCAGCAGCACGGTGATACAAAGTTTGAAACGGCCTTGAAAATCAGGGCGATGGCCGGTGCGGCAAAACTACCGCGGTGGTGAGGAACTTAGGCGCGGCCGTCGAACGGTGTCTGAAAGGGCGACGGACAATCGCGCGAGGAATCGGTCGGATCGTTCTGAAACGCTTCTCGATCGATCCCGTATTTTCGAAGAAGTCGTTGAAAACTGCGCCGCTCCTTGCCTGCCGCTTTGGCCGCATGCGTCACATTTCCCCGGAATGTCACCAGGGTCTTCACGAGATAGGCCCGCTCGACATCCATGGTCGCGGAGGTTTTGGCCGCGCGAAGCGAACCATCCAGACAGGGGGTCTTGGGCGCCTCCCCCGCACACTCGATATCCTGCGCCTGAATCGTCGCGGACCCGCACATGACGACGGCTCGCTGGAGCGTACTCTCCAACTCCCGCACATTCCCCGGCCAGGCATACGCGAGCAATTTCTGGATGGCGTCTTCGGACAACCGTCGCGGGCCTTGTCCATCCGCTCGCCGGAAGCGCTGGAGAAATCGGTCGGCCAGCAAGGGAATGTCTTCCACACGCTCCCGCAGAGGCGGCACCACCAGCGACAACACATTGAGTCGGTGGAAGAGATCCTCGCGAAACTGCCGCTCCGTCACGGCCTGCCGCAGATCATGATTGGATGCCGCGATGATCCGCACATGCGCCAGCTTCGTGCGCGAACAGCCCAACGGCCGATACTCCCGGTATTGCACGAAGCGCAGCAGCTTCGCCTGCGCGTATGGATTCAGCGCATCGACCTCGTCGAGGAACAACGTTCCCCCCTCAGCCTCCAGGACCAGCCCGCCCTGTTCGTTGGCTGCACTCGTATAGGCGCCCTTCACATGCCCGAACAATTCATTTTCAAACAACTGATCGGGCAGCGCGGCACAATTGATCGGAATAAACGCGTGGTCCTTCCTGGCGCTGGAGTAGTGAATTGCACGTGCAAACACTTCCTTCCCGGTCCCGGTTTCACCCTGCAGCAGCACCGTCGCATCCACATCGGCGAAGAGGGGAATTTTTTCAACCTGTGTCTGAAAGATAGAACTCTCTCCCACAAGCGAATCGATCCTCACGCGCTGAGACCGACCGATACCATGTGGTGTTGAACTCCGTCCGGCTACGAGGACTCGCCCGATTCGCAGGGCCAATTCGTCTCCATCGACCGGGCACAAGACAAAATCATTCAACTCCGCCGGAACTCCGTTCAGGAGCAGTGGACGGCGGCCATGCTCCGCTGCAAACAATCCTAGTATCGGCACATCCGGCCAACGACCGGCCACATCGGTCAGCCTCTGCGCCGATAAACGATCAGTAGATGGGTGGTGAAACAGCAGCACGTGCGGAGAGCGCGGAAGCGTTGCGGAAGGATCCGACACCCGGTGGAACTCTATGGTCCCTCCAGGCAGTGCACGTTGCAAAACGTTTACAAGGTGAGACTCATCGAACCAGGCATGATACTGATTGTCCGAAGTGACCAAGAGGATTCTGATGAAGTCCTTCATCCGACTCACCCTTTGCTGCGAGAAGCTTATCTACGTTCAGCCGGCGACCGGCCTGTAGACACAAACCGCCTTTCTACGTAAATGTGCACCATTCGTACCATCCGATGTGCGCTGTGCAAACGCATGTATCAGAACGAGACACCATCGACAAACCCCGCTCGAAATACATATTCTGAATGCACCGGGTTGCGAGATGAGTGGCTTCCATCGCAGATGACCATACTGCTGGCATCTTCATGTATGTGATTCGATACAGTCCCTCGTGATTTTGGATACAGTCCGCACCACCGGTCAGCATCGCCCGCTCTTATAACACAGGACGCCGAACCTGACCATGCACCCGCGGGATAGACCGCTCGATTCTCCACGCGTAGAATGCACGCTCGCACGGGTGATGAACAGTTCGACACCATCTACGTATTCCCAAGCGTCTTTAGCACGACAGCGGAGAACCACATGGCCTATGACAGAGGATCCAGAGATGTCGCACCTAGCACGGGGCACTAGCGCAGGAGGAGCTTTCGAACAGCATCGGTCCTGGTCCTTCCTACTTATGCTCCTCTTATTTTGTGGAGGCTGTTCGGAGGTCCGGGACAGTCATGAACTGCTGCACAGCCTGCTCTGGATGCGCACGTCTGCTGAGTACCATGTCCTCAGTGTCATGACCTATCAACGAGCGAGGGACGCGCTGGATCGCGCGTTGATCGACACGCGCTCAACAGCCAGTATCGAACAGACCGGAGACTTTCAACACCTGCCTCCCGCCGTGATCCTGGATCTCGACGAAACAGTGCTGGACAACAGCCCCTTCGAGGCGCGGTTGATTGCACAGCGCACCACTTTCAATCAGCCGATGTGGGAACAATGGGTACAGGAAGCCTCCGCGCAAGCGGTGCCGGGAGTCCTGGAATTTATCGCCGAGGCTCGCAAGAAAGGGGTCGCCTTGTTCTTCGTCTCGAACCGCGGGGCTCACCAGGAATCCTCAACCAGGCGCAACCTCGAGAAACTCGGCATTCACCTTCCGATCGATCCCGATGCCCTGCTGCTCGAAGGTGAACCTCCGTTCCGGTGGCCGCCGAACAAATCGAGCCGGAGGCGATACCTGGCCGAGCGGTACCGGATCCTGCTCCTCATCGGGGACGATCTGGGAGATTTTGTCGACGGGGCACGGGACAAGCCGGAGAATCGAATCGCATTGGCCAGACAACACGACCATCGGTGGGGAAGGTCGTGGTTTCTCCTTCCCAATCCGATGTACGGTACCTGGGAAACATCGCTCACTCCACCGGGTCTCTCCGACACCGATCGGTTGACCTTCAAGCGGGAGCTGATACGCAACGTTCCTTAGCACACCTTCCTGTCTTTCTCCTGCATAGGACAGATGAGTTCAGCCGATGCACATCACGGGCATGACCCAAAATGGAACATCGAATGCAGCATCCAAGAAAACTGCTCCCGGAGGGTTGACAGCTGGAAGGTGAATAATGTGTACTCCGTTCTGGTCACGAATTCCTACACCATAGGATCCCGAGTGACCGGAACAACCAGAGCTCTCAGCTTGCACCAATTCCCGATTCACTCACAACCGGGACATTGGCCATCCTGACAGTCAGTTCAACCAATTTCGACATGTACGTCCCGCGCATCAGCGCAGGGTGGGAACTGCCCAATTCCTGCTCTGGCCTCGGTAATTGAAGTGATGAATACGATCGCAGCACAACAACAGAGCGGTTTCACGAGGAGGACGTCGTTGGATGACCCGCGCTGATAAGCAGATGACGTCCTGCTCGCCGAATCTCGATTTCCTCCGGGCGAGTGCGGTTTTAATCGTCTATTTTTTTCATCTCTTCATCACGACGAACACCCGGTTGCCTGATTATCTCGGCCAGTTTGGCGTGCTGCTCTTCTTCGTCCATACCAGTCTCGTCTTGATGTTCTCGCTGGAGCGGATCGAAGCAACAGGGGGCAGCTTCTTTCTGACCTTTTATCTCCGCCGGCTGTTTCGCATCTATCCCCTCAGTATCTTCTGTGTCTCCGTGATCGTCCTCTTTCAACTGCCCCGCGCTCCCTGGTGGCCCTGGTCCAACCCGGACCTGTCGACCATCCTGGCCAATCTGTTCCTCTATACGGAGTTCATGTACAAACCAGTGGTCACCTCCGTCCTCTGGAGTCTCCCCTATGAGGTGGCCATGTACATGGTGCTGCCGTTCCTCTATCTCGCTGGGAAGGCCTATGGCGTTCGTGGAATTTTCGTACTCTGGTGCGTCGCTGTCGTTGGTGCGATTGCCCAGCCTTACGTGTCAAGCCGCCTCGGGGCGGCCCAATATGCGCCCTGCTTCATCGCCGGCGTGGCCAGCTACTTCCTGGGGTTCGGGATGCAACGATTCCGGCTCCCGTTTATCGGTTGGCCTCTCACTCTGCTCATAGCCGGCGCTATCTTGGGGTATGGAAATCACTCCGAACATGAGATCACCGCCCAGTGGGCCCTGTGCGTGCTGATTGGTGTGACCGCGCCGTTCTTTGCCGAGCTCCAGCTACCGGCAATGCGCAAGGCCTGCGCCCTGATTGCGCGATACTCGTATGGCATCTACCTCACGCATTTACATGCCCAGTGGACCGCGTTTGTCTTGCTGAAGGACTCCCCCTCGGCGGTACGCTATTCGGTGCTCGTCGTCCTGAGCGTCGGTCTGCCAGTTGCCCTCTATCACCTGATCGAAGCCCCGATGGTCAGGATGGGAGCCAGCTTGGCCCAGCGGTTACCAAGAACTTCCGCACAATCCTCCAAGCCGACTCCCGCTCAACGGCCATTGCCCGTCTCAGCAACCGCCGCCCCGCACACACCCCTACACGCGGCAGCGCGGCCGCGCGCAGCCCACGCGCCCGATCATCGTCACTCCAAAACCGCACCTGCTCGTGTCTCCGCAAGTTGACCGGTTTCTCGCAGCCGAACGCTTCGGCGCATCGACCGTATGAGCCTGCAACAGATGACGGCAAACCGATTCATCGCTGCCCCACGCCTTTTCCTCGCTCGATTCAACGTTCCAGGGCAAGATAGGGCAAGAATGGAGACTATCTATTTGGGACAGCTGCCTGAATGACCCCATAAACCATTCTCCCCATCATCGTCGTTCCTCTCCAATCGAGCGCATCGTGCGCATGTATCGCAAAGTTGGCCAACGAGCAAGCAGGCTGATCTGGAAACAACACCCGACTTCTCAGCATTCTCCCGTTCACATCCCAGTTCCCCCTGCTCTGCTGTCAGCCTCGTTTCGGGCAGCGTAATACTTGCATTTCTCCCTGCGCCCCAACGAATCTCTTGCCTCATTTTTCCGGTTATGGGATAAGCGCAAGCAGTTCGTGACGGCCACAAGTCGAACCGCCGCCGCTCGTCACTCGTGAAGCGTATCTCGTTTCAACTTCGCTCACCTCACGCTTCACGAGACACGAGCTACAGGATCACATGAATCGATTGCGCTCGGTCTGACGAGCGAAGTGGGGGCACACCATGGCGCACAAAAAATCAGGCACAGTGAGCTGGTCGACAACAGAGGGCTGGGACGTTCGTGCTACGGAACAGGCTCGTGGAGGGCGTCGAGCAGCGGGCGAGGTACCTGACCCCTTCGTGGCCAACCTCACCGCCACCAAGCGCTGGGAAGTCGAGCAAACCCTCACCGCGATGCCGAAGTCCAGACGAGGCGAGGCGACTCCGGCTCCCCTCACCCTGGATGTCGAAGGCGCTCCTGACGACGCGTACATCGTGATGACGCGATACAACTCCGGAGCCATCCGCTTCCACATGCCGACGGAACCGGCTCGACGCGGCATTCGACGAGGCGGGAAGAGAATCTATCGGTTCTCGATCCCGGTGCCGGCCGCGCCCATCGCCGAAGCAGGCGGCCGCCGCGGATTCATCAGCGCGGCGATCAAGGCCGTCGTGCTCAAAGTGGCAGGGAAAATTGCCGACTTTGCGCTCTCGAAACTCGCGCTGCTGTGGGAAACCGCCACGTGGAAATTGAAAAAACAACGAGAAGGGTGGCTGTCCATAACCGCCGACAGTCTCGGCGGAGAATCAGGCCTGCCTGCCGCAGACTTGCAGACGTTGAGCGCATCGGAGCGGAATCTTCTGTTCATCCACGGGACCTTTTCCAGCACCAAAGCAGCCTTCCGCTCGCTGGCGCAGACCCCGGGCAGCAACGGCAGGACATTTTTTGAAGAACTGCAGGCTGTGTATGGCAATCGCATCTATGGATTTGATCACTTCACCCTGAGTCGCACGCCGCAAGAAAACGTGCAAATGTTGCTCGAAGCCCTCCCCGCTCGCCCGACGACCTTCGACGTGATCACCCATTCGCGCGGTGGCCTGGTCCTGCGGCATGTGGTGGAACGTCGCGACCTCTTCGGCTCGCTGGCTGACCGGTTTGTACTGGGCCGGGCCGTGCTCGTCGCCAGCCCGAACGAAGGCACCCCGCTCGCCTCACCCGATCATGTGACCCAGTACACCAGCTGGCTGTCCAACGTCCTGGAATTATTTCCCGACAATCCCTACACCACCGGCGTAGAATTTGTCAGCGAAGCCCTCTCCTGGATCGCCCGCCGTCTGGTGGGCGGGCTACCGGGATTGGCCTCGATGGACAATAAGGGTGACATCATCCAGGCGTTGCAGGCCACCCCAAACCCTCCCAACGAGACCTACTCGGCTCTGGTCGCCAATTACGAACCGGACGCGGGGGTGCTGCAGCGAATCATCGATGCGGGAGCCGACTTATTCTTTCCGACGGCCAACGATCTGGTCGTGCCGACCGAAGGCGGGTGGCGGGTGGACGTCGGAAGCGGTGGGACGGTGACGATTCCGGGCACTCGCGTCGGCTGCTTTGGATTAGGTGGAAACCTGATGCAGCAGAAGGCGGTGAACCATGTGAACTTCTTCGACGATCCGGGCACGGTAGACTTTTTGGTGCGCGCCCTGCGCGGGGAGGCCCAGCCTGCCGCACCGATCGACATCGAGCACGACCTGCCATCCGGCAAGCGGCGGGGCGCCGTTCGCACCGAAGCGCGGCCCACCATCGCGGCCGGTCCTGCACTTCAGCAACCGGCGACGATCTCCCCAACTGTGGCTGCGACTCCTGCCTCCAAGGCAGTCCCGCCCATTGTATCCCTGACGCAGAGCTCCGAGCCTGACGACGTGTTCCAACTCGCCCTCATCGATCCCGACCCGCGCGATGCGGTCGCAACGCTTATCGCCACCTTCCGCAATGCGCGGGTGATGGAAACCGTGCACATCGGGACGGGCAGCACTGCGGGCACAGCCCGCGGCAAACAGGATCACACATCGGCGCAATGGAAAAACATCGATGCCATGCAACAGCACATCCACGGCTACATCGACGGCGATCCGCGCTATCCTCAACTGCCCGGCGAGAAAGACCTCCAGCAATTCGGCGGCGCATTGTTCAATGCGCTCTTTCCTGACCAGGTCCGCCGTCTCTACGATGCCGCCCGGTCTGAACAGGTCACGCAACGGCTCAACCTGATCTTTACTTCGGACAATCATTGGCTCGCCAGACAGGCGTGGGAATTCATCTACGATCCCGATCGCAGAACCTTCCTGGCGCTCGAGGAGGTGAATTTCACCCGCAACGTGCTCACATCCATTCCCGCCGAACGCATACCGGCTCGAACCGGCCCTATGCGCATCCTGGTGGTCGTCGCACAGCCGTTGGGATTGGGCGCCTTGTCCGTCGAGGAAGAAACAGACGTCATTCGCAGCGGATTCCGGCGGCTTCTCGACGCGAAACTGGCGGACGTGGAACTTCTGCTCGACGCCACGCCTGAGCTGTTACATCGAACACTCGAAGGCGCCGCCGCGCCGTTCGACATTCTGCACTTCATCGGACATGGCGAATATCGGGAGCAGGACGACTGCGGCTATCTCCTCTTCGAAAATGCCGAGGGCGGCGTGCATGAACTGGATTCAACCACGCTCCGGCAGATCGTGTGCCGGCGCGGCATTCGTCTGGTGTGTCTGAACGCCTGCGAGACCGGACAGGGGGGGCGAGAAGACTTCAGCCGCGGTGTGGCGCAGGCCTTGATCGCCGGCGGCGTCCCGGCCGTCGTCGCCAACCAATACCCTGTGCTGGACGTGTCGGCGACATCCTTTTCCCGCCACTTCTATTGGGCGCTGGCCATGGGCCAGTCCATCGGCGATGCGGCGCGCGAAGCGCGGGTGGCGGTCAATTATTCGATTTCCGGAGAAGCCATCGATTGGGCCGTGCCGGTCGTGTTTGCGCGCAACCCGGCCCAGCGCATTTGTGTTCCAAGACCGGCCGCCGAGTATGAACGCACCCGGGCAGCCTCGGAACGACAGCGCAGACGCGCCATGCAGGACCGGATCAAGATCGGCATGTGGAACGCGCATCGCATGATTCCCCACCTCCCCGCGATTTGCGATCGTCTGACAAAAATGCAGGATGTCTATTCGTTTGAAACCGTCTCGTTCCCTGCGCCGATCGGCACCTGGCGGCGTGAACAGGACGAAGACCAGGCCTACGTGGTCGCCGAAACCCTCTATGAGCGGCTGAAAAACAAGCCAAGAGAACTGGGCCTGGATCGACTTGTCTGCATGATCAACTTCCCGCTCAGGAGCGGGAAGAAGAAAAATCTCTACTATTGGCCACTCGAACCGGGAAAGGGCGAGCGCCTCTCCATCGTGTCCACGTTCGACCTGCTCGATCAGTTGACGGGTCCTGAATTTACGGTCGAACGGATGATGGCCCACCTGGCGGCTGCCGTGGTGGCGGACCTCATCCCCCATCTTCCAGACGTGGGACCGGCCGATTGCCCGTTTTTCTACAACAAGGACCGCGACATTCGCTCGATTGCCGGTCGCCTGCGGTTCTGCGCGGCTTGTCGGAGACAGTGCAAGAAACAGGAGGATCAGAATCGCCTTAGGATTGCCGAGCGGCTCCTGGCGGCCTATCCGTAAGTGTCGGAGTTATCGTTCGGGCGGGTTGAACTGACGCACCGCTTTGGCAAGATCTTCCGGCGTGCCGATATCGATGTAGGTATCGTGGGGAAAGATCACGCTCTGCAGCAACAGCCCCGCTTTCAAAGCGGCTTGCAGTACCACCCCAACGGCTAAATCCCCGCCCAGATCATGGGCGGTATTGGCCAATTGAGCCAAATTGCGGTGAGTCTCCTCTGCGCGCAGAAAGCGGTGGAGAAATTCCGAAAAGGCCGGTGTCCAGACCGCGCAGCACCAACCGTAGGTCAACGTCGTCGTCACCGGTTTCATCACGATATTCCGCACGAGGCCGTCGGCGTCGCAATCCACCATGTCCCAGACGCGATGATCATACACCCGATGCAGCCCCAAGACCACATCCGCTCCGGTTCGCTCTTGCGCCGCAATCAGCTGCCGGTAGGCATCGTCCGGGCCAAAAAGAATATCGGGAAATCCGAAGGCCACACGCTTCTGTTCCAGAAAGGGATAGGCGCGGTCGATGGTATCCGGCGGTCCCAGCGAGCCGGCGATCACGATGTAGGCGAGCGACAACCCCACCACTCCGCCCTCGCGGAAATAATTCGGAATGTCCCATTTGCCGTCTCGAATCACCAGATAGGCCTTTGTAATCCCGGCAGCCCTGAACTTCTCCAAAAGATAATGCGCCGCGACCTTCGGACGAGGCCTCCCGGTTTGCCGATCCGACACGAAGCCGACCGGATAGACCTCCTTACTGCAGGGGAAGGGTTGCAAGCGTTTTGCCAGCCCGGCTGCGGGCACCAGCCCGACCACTTCCTGTGCGGCCGATGAAGACGATTCAGGCCGGCTGATCGAAGGCGTCATCGCAAGGGCTCCTTCCCACCCGCAGGCTGTTCCCTGGTGATTTCACGATAGTAGGTCTCCAGCACAGCAGCGCGGGCCGGCTCAATCAGGACCAATTGACGCTGGTCGAAGGTGTTGGCGCAATACAGATACGCAAACGCCCCTGCCCGCCCCCATTCGACATGCAGCTGTCGACCATCCGGCTCTGTGCTGGTGACCTGAGCAGTCACCTGTCTTGCCGGTAACGAGAGCCATCCCTGTTCCGCCGAAATCTGATGATTTTCGTACAGCGGCTGGTCTCCTTGTGCCCGAGCCGAGCGGAGCGAGTCCAGATGGAGCGGCGGCATTCCATCCGCTTCCGGCGATTCATCCCACCCGCATGCCTGCTCCCGGGGAACGGTTCCCATTACATACAATGGACCGTCGTCCGTGACCTCCTCCACTGATCGATAGCGCACCGGCTCCGGCGGTGCGAGCAATCGAAGGCCGCGAGCGGCAAGCGCGCGCTGAAATGGAATGCGGCGGGCAAGTTGTCTGGTTTTTTCGAAGACCACCATGCGACCACCGGGAGTCAGCCCGGCACGAAGCCTGTCCAGCCTGACGCCCACGCCGATCCGCTGTTCGAATCCCTGCTGGGCCTGCGCATCTGCTGAGCGTGCGAACGTGCTCCAGTCGCGACTCGGCAGACCCGGCTCCTGCTCAGCCTGCAGCAACGTGTGGGTGGCAATGATCAGGTTAAAACAGCCGGCGAGATCCTGTTGATCTAAATCGCGGCATTCAAAGCGTACATTGGTCAGGCCCAGCTCCTGCGCCCGCTGCCGGGCAAGGTCGATGGAGGCCGGCGAGCGATCGATCCCGACAATGGTCGATGCCGGGCACCGTTTCGCGTAGAAGGTCGTGAGAATGCCGATGCCGCAGCCGACATCGAGAATCGTCGAGGCATCGCCGAGATGACCGGCCACCCGTGCCCCGACCTCCAGATAATATTCGTATCGCTGGCTGTAGAGCGCGGGAACAGAACGGGGCTGAGCGGTCAGATCGTAGAACGCGATTTCAGCGGCAGGACCGTCGGTGGCCTGCCGTTTGGCTTCGATGTGACGATGAAGTGTCGTGAGCTCTTGCGGGGAAAAGACGTCCCGCTGCCAGGCAAAATAGGCTGCATCGGATTCGACGTGCCGGAGTCCCCACCAGGCTAAGTGCTCACGCAGGCTCGCTCGTATCTCGTCATTCGTGTCGCCGGGCACAGGGTCCTCTTCACGAGAGACGTTCACGATACTCGCGTTACGGCCTCTTGAGCATGATGGCATCCTCGTAGGCCAGCGGCACCGGATGGGGGTGACGGAGCTGACCGCTGCCGAAGACGACATACTTTTCGCAAGTGAGCTGTGTCAGACCGATCGGCCCTCGCGCGTGATGGCGCGAGGAACTCAACCCGACATCGGCGCCAAATCCCAAACTGTCGCCGGCATTCAGGCGCGACGAGGCGTTGACCAGGACCGAACCGGCATCGACCTCTTTGGTGAAGCGCATAGCGGACTCATACGATTTCGTCACGATGACGCAGGTGTGACTCGGCCCGTGTTGCGTAATATGAGCCAGCGCGTCATCGAAGCTCGGCACCATTTTGATCGCCATGGTAGGCCCCTGAAACTGCCGATTCCAATCTGCATCCTGCGCCGGCTTGACGGCCTTGTGTCCGGTCATGAGCATCTGGCCCATGAGTGCCACGGTCTTCGGACAGCCCAGCACGTCGATCTTGAATTCATCGAGCAACCGCAGAATCAGCGCCGACAACAGCGGCCTGGCGATCCCCTGATGCACCAGGAGCGTATCCAACGCGTTGGCTGCCAAGGGCTGCTGCACTTTGGAGTTCACCACGATATTTTGGGCCAGCGGAATGTCGACATCACCGTCGATGTACACATGCGTAATGCCGCCGTCGTGGCAGAGGATCGGCATCTTGGCCTGCTCCTGCACCACCTTACGAAGCCCCGCGCCGCCGCGCGGAATGATCGCATCCAGTGCCTTGCCGGACTTGATCAGTTCCAGCGCCGCCTCCTTCTCCGGACGCTCAATGATCGTACAGGCGCCGAGAGGAACCCCAGCATCTGCGGCGGCCTTCGAGAGACAGGCGGCAATGGTCTGTTGCGTCAGCGTCCAATCCGGGGAACCGCGGAACACACAGACGTTACCGGACTTCAAGCAGAGCGCCAGAGCGTCGATCGTTTCGAGCGGCGCCAGTTCCGACACAATACCGATCACCCCGATCGGCACACGCACGCGGCTGACTTGGAGCCCGTTGGGTTCATCGTGACGTCCCAACACCTCACCGAGCGGATCCGGCAGATCGGCGATCCGGTGCAACCGGTCCACCATGGCCTTGACGTCGTCGGCCGTCATACGGACCCGCGCAACCGCGTCTCGGACCCGTTCCCGGTTCTCGTACCCCGTCATGGACTTCCCGACCGCATCCACATCCTTTTCATTGGCGGCCAGGATGTCCTCTTCTGCCTCCGCAATTGCGGTCGCCATCCCCCGCAATGCCTTATCCCTGGCCGGACCCGTCATGAGGGCAAAAGGACGCACGGCTTCACGGGCTGATTTCAATACTTTATCGAGATACAGCTTAACGGGAACTTCAACCATAGTGTTCCTATCTTTCGACTTAATACCCGGCGGATTCGGCGATGTTCTCAGCGGGCAATCGGCCGCCGCATCAGCAGATCAGAAAATGGTCACTGCGTCGCGCCGGACTATACCATGCGATTTTTTTGTGAGTCAAAGACGGAGGGGCCGTCAGATGTCGCCTCTCTCGACCGAAGGGCCGGGAGGTACCTGCCCGGCGAGCCAGCGGCCGAGCCAGGCCCAAAAGAACATGAGTGGCACCAGCACCCAGGAAATCTGTGCCGTGGTTACGCCGAGGGCCTTGATGCCCGATACGAGCCATCCGGTAGAGGCATCCCCTGCGCGCGAGATTGCCGTATCAATGAAATTCTTCGCTTTGTATTTCTCTTCGCGACTCACGACCGTGAAGAGC
The DNA here is from genome assembly GCF_900170025.1 of Nitrospira sp. ND1. Lineage (NCBI taxonomy): Bacteria > Pseudomonadati > Nitrospirota > Nitrospiria > Nitrospirales > Nitrospiraceae > Nitrospira > Nitrospira sp. ND1. The sequence continues at coordinate 70,202 of NZ_FWEX01000005.1, forward strand.
ACTTCGCGGGCGGGTTTGGAGAGGGCATATTCCCCCACCCGGCGCAACACGGAAAAACTCACATACACGACGAGCCCCGGCCACAGGGCGATGCCGAGAAACCCGATCAGACTGACGACCGGCAGGAACAGGAGCGAGGCCACCAGGCCGTACCGGGCCACCACACGATTCGTGATGAACAATTGCGTCAGCCAGGTGAGCACATTCGTCGCGAAATCCAGCGTCGAGAAGAGGCGCGTCCTAGCTTCCGGCGTATCGAAGTGCTCGGCCACCAGCCGGACCTGCTCGAAGTACAGGAACGTCGCCGTCATGGTCAGGAAGGTGAGATAGCCACAGATCCCCAGCAAATAGGGCGAGGACCACACCAGTCGAATACCGGCCAGGAACCCGCCGCCCAATGGTTCTCCGCTGTTCTCGCGGTAAGACACAGTCCGGCCACGACTCCAGGCCTCCAGCTTGTAAATGCACCCGATGCAGGCCAAGAGAAAGAGCGCCGAGACCAACATCAACACCGGAACCGGGAAGAGATAGGTCAGTCCCGTCGTGAACAGGGGACCGAACAAGGCACCGGTGCTCCCTCCCGCAGCAATCATGCCGAAGAGGCGCGCGCCCTGGGCCGGCGTAAACAGGTCGGCCATGAAACTCCAGAACACCGACACCACAAACAGATTGAACACCGAGAGCCACACGAAAAACCCGCGGGCCACCCACTCGATGTACTGCTGGCCGGTCATCAGCAGATACAGGCCGACCAGATTGGCGATGAAGAACAGATAGACGGCGAGCAGCAATCGATAGCGGGAATAGCGGGCCGACAACCAGCCGAACAGCGGCGTGACGGCCAACAGCGTCAGGAAGGTCCCGGTCATCATCCAGGGCAGATTGTGCACGCCGCCCTGAATGGCCATTTCATCGCGCACGGGCCGAAGGATGTAGTACCCGCAGAGAAGACAGAAGAAATACCCGAAGGACCAGGCCAGCGGCCATATTTCCTGCGGCTCCGCCTGAACGAACCGGGCAACTGAACGGCGCAGTCTCTCCATACATCTCCGGGGAGGACCCCAGTGTAGCAGGCCAACCATCCCCGGCAAGCAGAAAATTTGCTAGAATGCCGCTCGACCACCATCAGTCGAGAGCAAGCACCTCCGTGTCAAACACACCTCAGCCCATCATCGATCTCCGGAGCGATACGGTCACGAAGCCATCTGCCGCCATGCGCGACGCCATGGCACGTGCGGAAGTCGGTGACGATGTGTACGGGGAAGACCCGACGATTAACCGGCTGCAGGAAGCCGGAGCTGCGATGGTCGGCAAACGAGCCGCGCTCTTCGTTCCATCAGGCACCGCCGGAAACCAACTCTGCCTTCGCGCCCAGACGGAACCGGGACAGGAAGTCATTGTTGAAGGCCAGTCTCACATCGTCCGCTACGAACTGGGTGCGGCGGCGGCACTGGCCGGGGTGCAGCTCCATTGGGTCGCCGGCAGGCGAGGACTCATGACGGCGGAACAGGTCGAGGCCGCTATTCGCCCCAAAAATCCATACAGTATTCAGAGCGCACTCATCTGTCTCGAGAATACCCACAATGCCGGAGGCGGCACAGTGTACCCACTCGCGACGATCCGGGCCATCCATGAAGTGGCTTCCGCCCACAGGCTTCCCATGCACCTGGACGGGGCCCGGTTGTTCAATGCGGTCGTGGCCTCGGGAGTGTCGGCAGCCGAGTATGCGCAGCACTTTGACACGGTGACCTTTTGCCTCTCGAAGGGACTCGGCGCGCCGGCCGGCTCATTGATCGCAACCGACGATCGCCTGCTACTGGAGCGAATCCGTCGGTTCCGCAGAATGTATGGAGGGGCCATGCGCCAGGCCGGGATCCTGGCAGCAGCAGGACTCTATGCATTGGAACACAATATTCAGCGGCTCGCGGACGATCATGCCCATGCGCGACAACTCGCAGCGCGGCTGCAACAGATTCCCGGGATCTCGATCGATCCGGAAACCGTCGATACCAACATTCTGTTCTTCGACGTGGTCGGTGCGAAGTGGTCGGCGAAGGAATTTGTTGCGGCACTCAAACCGCACGGCCTGTTGCTCAACGCCGTCGGTGCCCGCAGCTGTCGCGCCGTCACGCACCTCGACGTACCGGCCGAAGCGATCGAACAGGCCGCTGAGAAAATCGCACGTGTACTCGATCGCTAGCCCCTCCTCACATTGACAGTCCGCCTGCCCCCTCATAAAATGCCTCCACCGTAAATACACCAGAGGGGGATGCGTGCCGCTCGAAGTCGTCTCGTTTCAACTGATCAGCCGGATTCTCGATGTGACAGACGGCTTGGGACTCAATCGCGAGTGGGTGGAAATTCCCCTTTCGCCGGAATCCCCAGGCCAGGTCCGCACGCTCCCGAATGGAAAACTTGAAATCATCGTCGATGCCGACCAGCCGTTTGAAGAATGGCTCGGCACCCTCGAGCAACAGATACGACGCGCGCAGACCACCTGACACGTCGAAGGATAGACATGGAACCACAACTCGCGACCTCCTCCCCTCAGTCCACCCCGGCGCTTCCGTCCTCTGAAGAGCTGCAGGCTGAGTTATTGGATATTCCTGAACCACCCGACATGCCCCCGGCCGTGACGCCGCCCGGCTACGAGGATGCCCTCGCCGGTGCCGTCAAATATGTCCGCGCGAAACGCGGCGGCGACCTGGTGGGCATTATTCTCGTCGGATCGGGCGCCCGACGGGCGGTGACCGCGCATAGCGATATCGACCTGATCGCCCTGGTCAAAGGCCCGGCCGACGGACAGGAAATGATTCGCGTGGGAGACCGGCTCGTGGACATCCGCTATGGCGACCACAAAACCGTCGCCGAGGACCTGGCCTATTCTCCCCGCCTCGCGCCCTTGTTGCGCAAGGGGCGAATCCTGTTCGACCACGAGGAGACTGCGGCACAAGTCATCGCCAAGGCCGCACAACGGTTCCGGCAGGGGCCGCCTCCAGCCGGCATTCACGAGCGCATCCGCCTCAAGGCGGAGTGTCTGCACTGGCTGGGCAAAGTCGAGGACCTCCGCGATAAACCCAACACGGCACAATATCTCCTGCAACTGTTCTTTGAAGACTGCGTGACGGCCTTCTTCCGCACCCGGGGACTCTGGTTCACGGCACCGGTCGATACGCTCCGGTTCCTGGCCTCCCGCGACCCGGCACTCGGGGAACTGGCCAGCCAGTTTCTCAGCGCAAGCACACTACATGACCGACTGACAGCCGGCCGACGCTTTGCCGACCTCCTGTTTCGCGACATCCCCCTTCCGCCTCGCGTGGATTGACGGGGCCCGTCGAGGCGCTCGAATGCCGCCATCCGCTTGCATCGGCGTCCGGGCGTGCTACCATCGGTACTCCAGAGGGTATGGACGGCGACTGACCGTTTGAGACTCGCGCAGCCCCAAATACCACACACCGGCAACCACCAGAGAGGATGACCTATGGAACTCGGATTTGTCGGACTCGGGAAGATGGGCATGAACATGGTCACGCGCCTGCAACAGGGCCGGCATCGCGTCGTAGCTTACGATCGCACGCCTGAGGTTGTGAAACAGGCGGAGGGCAAAGGTTGTATCGGCGCTGCATCGCTGAGCGACCTCGTGGCAAAACTCGCCGCTCCTCGCGCCGTCTGGATCATGGTCCCGTCGGGCGCTCCGACCGAGGAAACCATTCAAGCCATCGCCGCCCTGCTCCAACCGGGCGATACCATCATCGACGGAGGCAACACCCGTTTCCACGACGATACCCGGCGCGCCGTCGAACTGAAACAGCGAGGCCTCCACTATGTCGATGTCGGCACCAGCGGCGGAATCTGGGGGCTGACGGTCGGCTATTGCCTCATGATCGGAGGCGAGAACGAGCCGGTCCGACGATTGACACCGATCTTCCAGACGTTGGCGCCTGAACAGGGCTGGGCTCATATGGGAACACATGGCGCGGGCCACTACGTGAAAATGGTGCACAACGGAATCGAGTACAGCATGATGCAGGGCTACGCCGAGGGCTTCGAACTCATGGCAAAAAGCGACTATCGGCTCGACCTGGGGAAAATTGCCGATGTGTGGATGCACGGCAGCGTCGTGCGATCCTGGCTGTTGGAGCTGGCCGTCGGCGCCCTGAAACAGGATCCGAAGCTCGAACAATTGAAAGGCTACGTGCAGGATTCCGGCGAGGGACGGTGGATGATTCAGGATGCGATCGATAAGGACGTGCCGGTGCCGACCCTCACCGCGGCGCTGTTCACCCGGTTCCGCTCGCGACAGGAAGAGTCCTTCGCGGAGAAAATGCTGGCGGCTTTGCGCAACGCCTTCGGCGGACACAGCGTCCGCCGCTGAGGCCTTAACCCAACGGACCACCACACCATGTCTTCTCCAACGACTCCCGTGGACATCAAGCCACTCCCCGAAGCCATCACGCCCGTTGAAGCCTGCACGCTCGTCATTTTCGGCGGTTCCGGAGACCTGGCCCGGCGACGGCTCATCCCGGCCGTCTACAATCTGCTCCTCGATGGTTTGTTGCCGGACAAATATGCGGTGATCGGGCTGGGCCGCAAACCGATGACTGATGCGGAGTTTCGCAATCTGGTGCGGGAGGGGGTCATCGCCCATTCACGGCAAGCCCTGGTGGAAGACACCTGGCAGGCATTCGAGCGCCACCTGTTTTATATCCAAGGGGAAAACGAAGACGCGCAGACCTACAGCGCGCTCCGTGCCAAAGCTGAGCAGATCGAACAGACGATGCAGTTGCCCGGAAACCGTATTTTTTATCTGAGTATCCCTCCGAGCTCTTTTGCTTCCGTCTGTGAGGGGTTAGCCAAGTCTGGCTTGGCGACCCCGCCCGCCGGCTCGGCTCCCTACTCCCGGATCATCGTTGAAAAGCCCGTCGGTCGAGACCTCGCTTCCGCGCAACAGATCAACGAAGTCACCGGCAAGGTCTTCGACGAGTCGCAAATTTTCCGCATCGACCATTATCTGGGCAAAGAGACCGTCCAGAACCTCATGGTCGTCCGGTTCGCCAACAGCATCTTCGAGCCGATCTGGAACCACAAATATATCGACCACGTCCAAATTACCGTCAGCGAAGCGGAAGGCGTCGGGACCAGGGCCAGTTATTATGAAGAGGCCGGCGCCCTGCGGGACATGATTCAAAATCACCTCCTGCAACTGCTCTGCCTCGTCGCGATGGAACCACCCTATTCGCTCGATCCCAACGTGGTGCGCAATGCCAAAATGGAAGTCCTGCGCTGCCTCCGGCCCATCGTCGGCAAGGATGTCGAACAGTATACCGTCCGGGCGCAGTACGCGCAGGGAACCGCGCATGGCCAGCCCGTGCCGGGATACCGTCGTGAGAAGGGTGTGAGCCCCGACTCCATCACCGAAACGTATGTGGCGGTGAAAGCCTTCGTGGAAAACTGGCGCTGGTCCGGCGTGCCGTTTTACCTTCGCACCGGAAAAGCCTTGCCGAAGCGCGCGAGCGAAGTCGCCGTCCAATTCAAAGACATTCCGCAGATTCTCTTCAACGCGAACCCTGCGAATCCTCAGCCGGCGAATGTCCTGACGCTGCGGATCCAGCCGGATGAAGGTCTCTCCCTGCGCATCATCTCACGAGTCCCCGGCACGCGCGCGCAGACGCATCCGGTGGAAATGGACTTCCAGTACAGCGACGTCTTCGGGTGCCCGTCTCCGGAGGCCTACGAGCGCCTGCTGCTGGATGTCATGGCCGGCGACGCCTCACGGTTCATGCGCCGCGATGCCGTGGAAGCCTCATGGGACTGGGTGACGAAAATCCTGGATGGTTGGGCTCAACAGAAACTCCGCTGGTTGCCGGAATATTCCGCGGGAACATGGGGGCCTGTGGAAGGCGAACGAATGATTCAAAACGACGGGCGCGCCTGGCGTATTCTTTAACCCGGATTATTCATGAATGCCGTCGCGAGGCGTTTGAGACCGACGCCCGCCGGGGCTGCTCGCCCGTAAGGCCGACGCAGGCGTACGTGCAGTCCGTCGAGGAGGCCGAACAAGAACTGCCCCGCCGGGCGAGAGGATCGGACGCCGGAGCAGGTATTCATGAATAGTCTGGGTTAAGCCAATCCGAGCTGCTTGCGGATCTCGTCTTTCCTGCCGACACCTCCGATAAACCGCACGAACTCGCCTCGTTCGAATAGCGCGAGTGCCGGCAGTGAGCTGATGTCCAGTTCCGCGGGAATCTGAAAATTCTCCTGCACATTCATCTTCACGATCTTCATCACCGGCGCGACCTCTTCCTGCAATTGCTCCAACTGCTTCAACAGGGCCAGGCAATGACCGCAGCCCGGTTGCCAGAATTCCACCAGCACCGGCGTCGACGCCTGCTCCACTTCACGAGGGAAGTCGCGGTCCGTGACATCCCGGATCATGGGCCAGACGGCCTGGAAGGTGTGAGGAGAGAGCCGGCCGCCGTAGGAGCAAAGAGCTGCTCGTAGAGCAACCGGCCGAACAGCCGATAGCCGCTGGTCGTGAGATGGAGGCCATCGTTGGAGTAGGGTTCGGCTAGCATGAGCGAGTCCGGATCGGCCGTCGCGGTGAACAGATCGAAATAGGACAAGCCCTTTCGACCGGCATAGTCCGCGATCAACCTATTCAACTGTTGCCGTCGTTGAATATGCCCGGCGAGCCAGGCGGCGGCATCGGGATGGTCCGCTCCCGCATCGACACGAATCGACGGCACGGTCACAGGAACCGGAACGATCGACGCGGCCCTCGCCGATTCATACATCTTCACGAGATTCCGCATGATTTCTGCCGGATCGGCGTTCCAGCCCAAATCATTCGTTCCTCCGAGAATGATGACCATCTGAGGCTTGCGGTCGAGCACCGTGCCGCGAAACCGCAGCACCATTTCGCCGGTGACTTCGCCGCAGATCCCGCTGATCTCGACCCGCCCCCGGTGGCCGAGGCATTCCTGCAAGACATGACCATAGGGAGTCTCCTGCTCATGAGCGTTGGCCGGGCCGGGGGTTTGATACCCTGCCGTGAGGCTATCACCGAAACAAACAATGAGCGGCAGTTGGGTTGATGCAGTCACGAAGCGATTCTACTGTCCCGGACAGTGCGACGCAATGCGTGCGTCCGCGATCGACCGGCGCGTCTCGACGCCCGGCAGGTTTCCGGAACACCTGCGCGGACCGGCTATTTTCTTGACGAAAAAGAGACCTCACGGTACGACTGACTACATATGGAACCGACAGCACCGCTCGAAGAAGGCGCTCCGCTCGTCCCCTTTGTGAAGGCCGGGGTCGATCCGGAGGTAGCGGCGATCAAGCAGCTGCTCAAGCTGCTCGACAAAGCGGCCAAATCGGCACGGACCTACGGCACAAAGAACCCCGTCGCACAGCGATTCTTTCAGCAGTTTTACGACGACCTGACGAGCCATCTCGCAACCCACAGCCGACTCCCTCTCCTAGTACAACGCAATCAACTGTTCTTCAAAGACGAAGTCGTCTATCAACCGGAGCGCGATGCGACCGGAGATAGCTTCGCGTTCAAGATGTACTCGGACGGAATCCGCGAATTGAGCTTCCATCAAGGCCTCACGCAGGAGGATCTGGCTTACTTCCTCGACGCGCTCTGGGGGACGCCCACTGACGAGGCAGGATCAGTAGAGCAGCCGGCCGACGTGGAAGAAGACGACGATATCGTGACGCGGCTGTGGGCCAGGAATCTGGACACCATCACCCTGGTCACCGCAGAGGAACTCGTTCGGTCGTCCGGTTTCGGACCGGACGAGCTCGAACTGCAGACACAAGGCTATATGAGCATGTCGGTCACCTCGCTGCGCGAACTACTCGACCGTGAGCGCGCGGCAGCGGCCCCCGAGCCAGCGGGACAACGGGGAACAGCCGATCAACCGGGCGGGGGAACCAGCGGCGGCGGCACAAGCAGGAATCGGCGATTCCAGGCCAACGTCGTCGGGTATGACGTCTCTCAGGAAGAGCATGACGCGCTCACGCAGGAAATCCAGCGTGAAACCGAGCGTGACGCCACGGCTTACATCCTCGACATCCTGACAGCCGTGCTGGCGTCCGAACCCTCCCCCGCCTTGCTCAGCAAACTGTTCGACGTCTGGGATAGCGTGCTGGATGTGCTGATTCGCGGCGGACACTGGACACAGATCGAAACCGTATTGACCCTGTTGCAGGATGCCGATGCGGTGCGCCCCGATCTGTCGGAGACTCACAAGCAACAGCTCGCCGGCCTGTTCGAGGGATTGAGCCGCCCCGAACGGCTGAAGGCGATCGGACTTCACCTCAATCACGCCCTCCACGCCAAGACAGAAGGCCTGTTGACCCTCCTCCTGATGATGAAACAGGATTCGATCCCGGGACTCTGCTCGTTGCTCGCCAACCTGGATGCGCCTTCGCATCAAGCCGTCGTCATGGAAGCGCTGCAGACGCTCGCGCGAGACCATTCCGATGCGATCGTGCGCGGCTTGACCGACAAACGGCCGACCTACGTGAGAAATCTGCTGACGCTCATCTCCAGATGGAACGACATCCGCTTTGCCGACTACATCGAGAAAACGCTCCGGCACCCGGAATCCACCGTGCGGCGTGAGGCGCTCCGGATCCTGGCCACGCTCCGCCCATCCGGCAACGGAACCAAGTTAGTCGGCCTGCTGAGCGACAGTGATGAAACCGTCCGCCTCACGGCCATGAAGGTGCTTTCCAGCGGACAGTACAGTGCCGGTTTCACCGTCTGGGCCCCGTTCGTCTCCGCCGATGACTTTCATGACCGATCACCGGCCGAAAAGCGGGCGGTCTACCTGGCCCTCAAACAGACTGCCGCCGATGAAGCCGTGCCCTATTGGCAGGGACTGTTGACGGAGTGGTCCTGGACCAACCGAAAGAAGAAAGAAGAACTGGCCTTGCTGGCGGCGGATATTCTCGGCAAGCTGGCGACACCCGCAGCCGTTGCGGCGCTCGAAATCGGCCAGAAAAAGGGCGGCGCAGCCGTCCGCCAGGCCTGCACCTCCGCGCTCTCCGTCGCCAATCGACAACACCGGCAGTCCATCCCATCGGCAGCCAATTCCTGATTGCGAGGAGACGACCTGTGAGCGAGACGCCTTCCCCTGCCAATCCGGTCCCGACTCAGGACAACGCCCATCCGATTCTCACTCATGAGCGGTCCCTGGCCAATAAGATCGCCAAAGGCTCAGAAGCCGGGGACATCCTCGACCAGCAACTGGCCATGCTGGGGATTCAGCTCGTCACCCAGTTGAACGTCCTCATCAAGACATCGCGGATCCATGGACGAACGAATGCCGCGCTCGACAAACCCGTGGACTCCATGCTCACGCTGGTGAAAACCCTCGCGGCGGATCATCCGGTCGTCCTCCGGCTGCAAAACGATTTTTTGTTTCTGGGAGACAGTCACCTGAAAATGAGCTCGCAACAGATGGCCGTGTTTGCGAGCATTATCGAAGCCTTGAACAAGTGGCACATCGGCGGGGTGTCGTTCGCGTCGACGGCCGACTCAAAGGATTTTCGGGAGTTTGCTTATCTCTTCGTCAGCCTGGATCCGGACAAGCATTCCCTCACCGATCTCCAGGAGGCCATGCAGGCCGCGGGCATCAAGGGCATCGAACTGGAAGATCCCCGCTCGCTGCAACTTCAGCATCTGAACGACGCGGAGTTGGCTGGAGGCAATACCGGGGCACGTACAAGTGGCTCATCGAACGGCTCGGAGGGGTCGAAAGAGAAACGGAAGGCCCTGGCCAAAGGCGGATATCTGAAAGCATCGACTGCGCTCGGCGACTTGGTCAAGAATACGCGCGGCGGCGGGACCGTCAGCTTCAAACAGGCCAAACGCGCGATTCAGAACATCGTCGAACTGATGATGCAGGATGAATCCACCCTCCTGGGCTTGACCAATCTGCGCTGCCACGATCAATACACGCACAATCACTCCGTCAACGTCTCACTGCTCGCCATGGCCCTGGGCAACCGGGCCGGTTATCCGAAAGTCGAGCTGGCTGACCTCGGGCTGTCGGCGCTGTTCCACGACGTAGGGAAATGCGCCATCTCCCTGGACGTGTTGAACAAACCCGGAGAATTCACACAGGAAGAATGGGCCGTGATGCGGTCGCACCCGATTGAAGGGGTGTTCACCCTCGTGAAATCCCGCGGCATCAACAATGTGCCGGCGCGGATGGCGGCCGCCTCGTTCGAGCACCATATGAACTACGACTACTCAGGATACCCCAAACTCAAGGTTTCCTGGACTCAAACGGTCGCCAGCCGGATCATCACGATCGCCGATTGTTACGACGCGATGACATCCTCTCGGGTGTACCGACGGGAACCCATGTCCCCCGCGAACGTGTTGAAGTTTATGTTCGGAAAGAGCGGCCAGTCGTTCGATCCGATCCTGCTCAAGCTCTTCGTCAACTGCGTGGGGATCATCCCGATCGGCAGTCTCGTCCGACTCGACTCCGGCCCTCTGGCCGTCGTCATCAAGCCGGCGCAGGACAAGACCAATGCCGAACGCCCGTTGGTTCGAGTGATTACGGATGAGAGCGGCACATCCATCGAGGACGGTCCTGAACTCGACCTGACCGAGCAGGATGAGGCCGGACACTACACACACAGTATCCTGCAGCTCGTCGATAACGCCGAATATCACTTCGACACCGGCCGGTACTTCGTTTAGCCCGCGCCTCCCCCGCCTCTTCACCCTCGTCGGCCCCCTGAATCGTTACCGCTTACTCTCAGGCGGAGGCCAGTCCATGACGATCTGCCTGCCGCAATAAAAACAGGCCACCCGATATTTAGCCTTGCGGCGCGGATTCGGCATGGAGATGAACACAACCGGCGTCTCGTCGAACGGACAGACCGGCTGCTGATGCATGAGATGTTCGTCGGCCATCAACTCAAGGGCGGCGTTGTCCCAGGGAGGGGTGAGTTGCTCCTGCCCCGTGAGACTCGTGTGCCAGCCGCACCGCTCACAGCGCAGGTCGAAGGTTTTCACCCGATCGCGCGTCTGGGATTGGTCGACCGTTTCGACCGGTCCCGGACATCCGGCATGCTCACAACTGATGGCTTCGTGTTGGAGTGCGTGCACGAAGAGTCGATGCGTCTGCTGTTGCTCAGAAGGTCGCATGAGATCCTTTCTCACCCGCTCGGTGGGAACACCTACCCGAATGTCGGAACGTTGGCGGGCGTTGCCAGGCTTATAGCCACCGGCATCCCTCCTGTCAATTCGCCTGTCCCTTCGACGGTGCCCTCCTTGACACGATCACGACGGGCGGCTATTCTCCCGAGGTTTGTAGCAGACATTTTTTTCGGCGAAAGGAGTCCCGAGATGGGTGTGAAGTGGCAAGGAGCAGGCCGGCGCGCGGCAGTGGTCGGAGTTCTCGTCGCAGCGACCCTCGGCCTGTTCTCGACGAGTCCGGCGGCGGAATTTAAAATGGGGGTCATCGATCCTCAAGTGGTTCTGGAAAAAAGCAAAGCCGGTAAGCGGGCGCTGGACGGGTTGCGGGAGTATGTGGCGACACGCCAGAAGCTCCTGTCCCGGGATGAGGAAGAGTTACGTAATACTGAAAAGCAGATCAAGGAGCAGGCCTCCAAGCTGACCGACAACGAAAAGAAAGAGAAGGAAACCTCCTTCCGCGCCAAAATTCAGGATTACCAGAAGCGCGCCCAGGAGTTTAATCAGGAACTGCAGGGCAAGCAGAAGGAACTCGTCGACGAATATATGAAGAAGATTGCCGTCGCCACCCAGGCCGTCGCCGATAAAGCTGGGTACCAGCTGGTGCTGGACAAGGGCAGTGAGCAGACCGTGAAGATCGTGATCTTCAACAAAGACACCATCGATTTGACCGAGCAGGTCATCAAGGAATTCGACCGTACGAACAAATAATACTTACACGCTACGCAGCTCCCGCCGAATATGCTCCACCAGCCGTTCAAACGCTGGTGGAGCCGGGTCCACCGCCTCCGTAACAAGCTCAATGTCCTGCCCCGATCCGACCCCCAGTCCCAACGCCGCCGCGCGCTTGATTTGCCGCTGATCCCCGATTCGCTTGCCCTGCAACTTCGGCCAGGTACCGAAGGACCGCAACAGGGCGATGGCCACCAGGTCTACCGCGACCCGGTCACCGCTGCAGATCACCAGATCCGTTTTCGACGGGGTGCCGGCTGTCGGACCGCCTTCGATCATGGTCGTCGTCCCGTCGGCCACGGTCAGCGCGGGGTGCACGGCCAAATTGATCTCGGCAATGCGCTCGTGCCAGTCACCGGTCCAGAACCTCACAGATGGGCGATACCGCGGATGAACCGCCCCGACAAAATTCTTGAGGCTACAGGAATACTCTGCAAACCGATGGGTCTTGATGACCGGCATATTGATCACCACATCGGACTCGTAGACCGGCCGGGAAAAATAGAACTGCCGGAGGGTCTGAGCCTGAGGGACCTCGATCTTCACCCAGGGTTCATCTTCCAGCGCCAGGACGCGGGCCCCGGCCGCTTCCGCTACGGCTCGCATGCCCGTACTCGTCAGGTTGGCGGACGTGGGAAGCCGGATGATTCCCGATCCATCGGCCACCACCACTTCGGCGGCTCCGTTCGCTTTGGCCATGTCCGCCATGGCTGCGACCACCAGCGGATTAGTAGTCGAAGGAGGCGGCTGGTCGTTCAACACATTGGGCTTCAGCAGCACGCGTTTCCCGCGCATCCCCAATAAATCAAGTCCTCCCAGCAGATCGACGGCGCGTGGAAGCATACGACAGGTATCCTTGCCGTACACGATTGCGACGATCGACCGGCCGTTCCGTCGATACGGATTGTCGGGGATTGGTTTGAGGGGGACGAGAGGGCCGTCCGGATCGAACAGCAGATGGCCGAGAATGGTCCTGGGGGAGCGCATGAGGGCCGGTAGCAACAGGAGACCGAACCCCGCGTTATTGAACAATTCGCGTCTGGAAAACGCCATGGGATTACGGACGCCGGCCCTTCTCGATGGGGTACCCGGCCGCACGCCAGGCCTTGATTCCCCCGTCCATCGAGATGACATTGGTGTAGCCCATGAGGCGTATGCTGTCCGCAGCCAGCACCGACCGGTACCCACCCCCGCAATACAACACGATCGGCTCCTGCTTATTCGGCAGCACCGTTTCAATATCCCGCTCGATGACGCCCTTGCCGAGGTGAATCGCCCCCGCCGCATGCTCCTGCGTATATTCATCATCTTCGCGGACGTCCACAAAATGAAACCGTTCCGCGCGATCCAGCCTGGCCTTCACATCGGCGACGGTACATTCGCGCACACGCCCCCGCGCCTCCTCCACGACCTTCAAAAACCCCGGGTTATGACTCACGACTCTCCTCCTAATCGAACAATGATTGCTGCGCTGTCGGTCGGCGGAAGGTTCTGGGAACCGGACGGTCCTCCTCGACGAATCCGGCGCGACGGCGGCCCACGTCAAACAACTGTTCGACACAACGCCAGTAGGTCCCGTTGCCATGATGCCGGCTGAAGAACCCGCCCTCACTCAGCTGCCCCCCGCGCACCTCTTGAAGTCGGTGGATGATTTTCGAGATCCGGTCGGGAAACGCCTCGCGCATGCGATCGAGAAATACCGTTTCTACATGCCCCGGCAAACGCAGCAAACTGCAGGTCGCCGAGGTCGCTCCCGCCGACTTGGCACGCGCCAACAGCTCAGGGATGGCCTCTTCATTCAAGCCTGGAATGATCGGCGCCACAGATATGCCGGTGGGAATACCGGCCTCTGAGAGAATGCGCATCGTCTCAAAGCGTTTACTGACGGTCGGCGCCTGCGGTTCGACCAGACGGGCCGTCTCGTCGTCGGCAAAAGCGATGCTGAAATACACACGGATCCAGGCCTGTTCCTGCAGTTGCTTAAACACCTCGATATCACGAACCGGAAGCGCGCCCTTGGTGATGATCCCGACAGGATTCCGGTATGCGGCGCAGATTTCAAGACAAGCCCTGGTCAGGCCAAGGGTGGACTCGAGGGGTTGATAGCAATCAGTGTTGCCGGAAAACACAATCAACTCACCGTCCCAGGATCGCTTCTCAAACGCCTGCTTGAGGAGATCCGCAGCACGGCGCTTCAGTACGATCTTTGATTCGAAGTCGGTGCCTGCGCCGAATCCCCAGTATTCATGCGATGGTCTGGCATAGCAGTAGGCGCAGGCATGGAAACAGCCACGATAGGGATTCACGCTCCATCGAAACGGAAGGTCGGGGCTGTCATTCCGGCTCAGTATCTGGTTGGTGTCGTCTTCAAAAAGCTGAATCTCCACACGCGACGAGGGTTCAAGCGTCTCACGCTGAGTGGATTCAAAGCGATTGGGTGGATTGGTCACAAGCTTCACGGCCGCTATGGTGCCGCCCTCCCCACCCGTTGTCAATTGCCTTCCCCCGGCCTCGCTTGGCGACCGGTTTCATTGACTACGCGGACATCCAGTGTTAGATTTCTCGCCGCTTCAGAGGGGAGAGTCTATGTACGACCTTCGTGTATTGCGGGACAACCTGAACCAGCTCCGTGACCAATTGGGGTCACGAGGGAAAGATGTCGCGTGGGAAGACCTGAGAACACTCACGGAAGATCGTCGAACCCGCACCATACAGGTCGAAGACCTACGGCACCAGTTGAAAAAGGGATCGGACGACGTCGCCCGGCTGAAGCGAGAGAAGCAGCCGGCCGATGAGGCCATGGCGGCGATGAAGGCCTTGGGAGAGACGATCAAAGGCCATGAGGAACAGCTTCGTGTCGTGGAAGAACAGCTGGCCCATATCGCGCTGCGCATTCCGAACCTCCCTCACGCCTCTGTCCCGGACGGCCGGGATGAGGCTGACAATATTGAAGTGCGCCGATGGGGAACGCCGCCGCAGCTCTCGGCTCCGGCCCAATCCCACTGGGATCTTGGCGAAGCGCTCGGCATTCTGGATTTCGACCGTGCGGTGCGCATGGCCAAAGCCCGCTTTGCCGTACTGACCGGATCGGGAGCCCGACTCGAGCGGGCGCTCATCAATTACATGCTGGATATGCACACCACACAGCATGGCTACCGGGAAGTGCTGCCGCCACTGCTGGTCAATCGCACGGCCATGACCGGGACCGGGCAATTGCCCAAGTTCGAGGACGATCTGTTTCAACTACGAGATGAAGAACTTTTCCTGATTCCGACCGCGGAGGTGCCGGTCACCAATCTGCACCGGGAAGAGATCCTGGCCGAGGAATCCTTACCGATCCGGTATACCGCCTATACCCCTTGCTTTCGACGAGAAGCGGGATCCTACGGGAAGGACACGCGCGGCCTCATTCGGCTCCACCAATTCAACAAGGTCGAGCTCGTCGCGTTCGTAAGACCGGAACAATCCTATGATGAGCTGGAGAGATTGACCTCGCACGCCGAGGCCATTCTGCAGGGGTTGGGACTGCACTATCGAGTGATCACACTGTGCAAAGGGGATATGGGGTTTTCTGCAGCGAAGACCTACGACATTGAAGTATGGTTACCATCGCAGCAGACGTTTCGCGAAATTTCCTCCTGCAGCAATTTCGAAGCGTTCCAAGCGCGGCGGGCAAACATTCGCTACCGGGCAAAGGCCGGAAAGAAAGATAACAAGCCTGAATTCGTTCATACACTGAACGGATCCGGGTTGGCGGTGGGAAGAACCCTTGTCGCCATTCTTGAAAATTACCAGCAACCGGATGGGACGGTGACCGTCCCGACAGTGCTACAGCCCTACATGGGTGGAATTCAGACAATCGAACGATCCTGACGCTGAGTGTGCTACGGCCTGGTGTGGAGGGGTGACGGAGCGGCCGAACGTGCCGGTCTTGAAAACCGGAGATGGGGTAACCTATCCGCGAGTTCAAATCTCGCCCCCTCCGCCATATTTCAATAGTGGCTGTAACGCAAGCCGAATTGCGAGCAAAGTCGGTCACGGATTCCATGGGCCAGATTTTTTGACAAGCGACCCCACTTCCGCACGGTTAGTGACCTCTGATCTTCATCGCATAGCACGAGGGCTCCTGACCGCAAATTGCAGGCTGCGGGTCGTTGAGAGTCACGGGAATTCGTTCCGGTGCATCTGCGAGTCGGCCAGCCTCCATCCATCGGTACTGTGTCACCTTGCATCCGCCGAATGACAAGCGTTTCACTCGAACAAACCTCTCACACTTTCATACCTATCTTTTCCCACTGAGCAGTTTCCGGATACTGAACATTCCACGCACGACAGATATTGCCTAGGATCGCCCCATGCTCGACCTCGTCGGATTGGGTATCCTCGCAGGAGTCGTTCCGGTTTACCTGGGCATCACGGCGGCCTTGGTGCTTCGTCGTGCCCTTCCCCGGACGTGGGAAGCCGGCCTGATCGGGCTCTCCACCGGGGTACTGATCTATCTCTTCTTCGACTTGATGCACGAAGCGGTGGAATTGATGGGAGTGCGCGATCCCTTCTCGTGGCTGCTGTTTCTGGGCAGCCTGTTTCTCAGCTTTGTCGGCCTAGTCCACCTCGAAAAACATCAATTCCTCAAAGGACGGCACGCCGACCAGGCACTGACACTTCCGTTTGTCATCGCGGCGGGCATGGGTCTTCACAACCTGGGTGAAGGACTCGCGATCGGAACCAGTTACGCCGGAGGAGAATGGGCCTTGAGCGGACTCCTCGTGGCTGGTTTCGCCCTCCACAATGGAACCGAAGGATTCGGCATTGTCGGGGCGGCGGGGCAATCTCCGATTCCTCCGCGCACGGTCGTGTTACTCGGCTTGACCGGTGGCGCGCCTACATGTATCGGAACGGTCCTAAGTGGACTCATCGTGTCGCCCTACCTTTCTCTCGTCTGGTATGCGTTAGCCGCCGGATCGCTCTTATATGTCGTGTTTGCATTGGTGGCGATGACATACACGAGCTCCCGCAAGGTCCATATGGCCTATGGTGTCTGGACGGGTATTGCACTTATGGCGCTGACGGCCATGTTTCTGACATTAGTCGGCGGACATCGCTCCTAATCCTCCGCTCCGTTCCGGACAAATTTTCAAACGATCACTCGGTGGCCTGACGCTTTGCTCCACAGCCCGCTTGACATGTTTTTCAAAATTGTGATATTGAGAATCGTACTCAATAACGAGATAGTCTCTGCCAGTACTCTCAGCAGAGGCCCGAGGAATTTAATTCCCAGAGCCCACGGTCATACGATCGCGGGCTTTTTATTTTTTGTGGGGGAAATTATGCACCAAGACCGCCGGGCACGAACTATCGATACATCCATCATCGGCATCGTCTCATCTGGGAGCCCTCCGCTTTCAATCGAAGCGTCACGGCAACGGCCATTGCACAGCCTGCGGACCAAGCCACAACCTTTCTGGCCGACGCCACAGATCACGCCTCTCAATTCCGTTACCCCGGCGGCACGCTTGTCGGCCCTGCTGTCCAAGCGCAGCGGGGATCGCCTGACGTTGAAGGAACTCTCCACTCTCCTGGGGTACTCGGAGAAATACACCTCCGAGATCTTTCGCAAGTATATGGGGCTCTCCTTTTCCGAATACCTCAAGCAACTGCATCTCGCCAAAGCAACGAAACTCCTCAGCGACCAGAGCCTGACCATCGCCCAGATTGCGGAATCGGTGGGATTCAGCGACGCGTTCGCGTTCAGCCACTTCTTCAAACGAGCCATCGGATGTTCGCCGAGCGAATTTCGAAAACAACAGACGCCGGAAGCAGGTTTGAGATGAACGACAAACGCGAGTCTCTGGCGCGAATGGGAGGATGGCTGGTTTCGCTGACCCTGCATGGCCTGAGTCTCGGGACGGCGTTGGTCCTCGCGGCTGAATTCTCCATTCTCCCGGAGCCGCGCCCCTTCCGCTGGGAAGTTACAATGGTGAGCGCGCCGGCGTTGCAACCTGTCGCAGCGGACGTACCCACCCCCTTTTCCGCATCGTCCGTCTCCCCTTCCGTCATGCCGAGGGACAAGTCTCCACGGCAGGTCCGGTCCCGTCCGAACGCCGCCAATACCGAAGCGGCTCGACCGCTGGAGGCTCATTCCGGAATCGTCTCACCTACGCAAGATGGATTCGTCCGGCCACAGGACACAGAGACCCCCTCCGTGGCCATCGACAGTGCCTCGCCTGTCCTTCATACCCCATCAACGGACCTCACGTCCGACGAATCAGTGCACGAGGCGCCTCAAACCACACGTGTAGATCTTCCAATCACCACCACGGAGCCGTCTGAAGTACCGCCCCCGACCGTCGATGCAGCCGAAGTATCCCTCACGACCTCCATGCCTTCCATTCGCGAATCGATCCGGCTCGTCAACCGCCCGACGCCTCGCGCCCGCGAGGCCACCGTCTCACGGATACTCCATGCCGATTACGGATGGCTCGCCGAAATGTTGTTCGCAAAGGTCGAACAGAGCAAACGTTACCCAACATTCGCCAAAAGCCGTCGCTGGCAGGGCAATGTCATGCTTCAAGCCGTGATCCATGAAGACGGCAGCATCAGCGACATTACGATCGTCACGCCATCGGGCCACTCGATTCTCGATCTCGACGCGATCGCCCTGCTCGAACAAGCGTCTCCGGTCCAGTTGAAGTATCCACTCGGTCAATCCCATGTTGTCGTCCACATCCCCATCGGCTATCGCCTGGAATAGGATCCATCATGCAGAATGAACATACACTTCCCTGTCTCACTGCCTTCGAAGAACATCACAACGATCTCTTGAGGTTCTTCACCCACAAGCTCGGCTGCCGTGATCTCGCCGCCGATTGCACTCAGGATACCTACATGCACCTCGTGCGCATGAGGCCTTCAATCGATGTGCAAAACCCGCGAGCCTTCCTTTTTCGGGTCGCGGCCAATCTCGCGGTAGACAATCTGCGAAAACTTCGCACCCGTCGGGGGGCGCTCAGCATCGAACCGCCCCCTGAAGAAACAGCCAGTCCGGCCCCGTCGGCCGAGGATACCTTGGACGCCAAGCAGCGGGTCGCCCAATTGGAAGTCGCCATGCGCGAACTGTCGCCCAAATGCCGGCGGGCCTTGCTGCTCAACAGGTTGGAAGGGAAAACACACCGGGAAATCGCCGACAGTCTGAAGGTGTCCGAGAGTATGGTCGCGAAATATATCGTCCAAGCCTTGCGGCACTGCCGCGCCCGCTTGCATCCGGAGGAATCCACCAGATAATCCTAACTGTTGAAAGCCGAGCGCCATCCGTCTTATAGAGTAGCGTACATCGACCAGTATCCCGTTCAGGGGCAGTCGTGTGCACAATGGTATGATGGATGCCTGACTCGACACCTCCAGATGCCTCCTCTCCACTGATCGACGAAGCCCTCGCTTGGTTGGTCCGCATCCATTCCGGTCACGCCTCCGATGAAGAGCGCCTGGCGTGCACTGCCTGGCGGACGCAAAGTTCCGCCCACCAACTCGCCTACGCAGAGGCGGAAATCCTATGGCGGGATATCGGCTTGCTGCCGAATGGCGATTGCGCCGGTTCGGCCGACCTGACGGCATCGATGCCGCACGGCACGCTCCCGCGTGCACGACGCATGATCAAGTGGGGACTGGCCGCTTGTGTTTTACTCGCCGCCGGTTGGCTCTCATGGGGAATCGTTCAAGAACGACTCGACCTCGCGTCAGCCGATTACCGCACCGCAGTGGGGGAACAACGACACGTCAAGCTTGAGGACGGGAGTCGTATTTATCTCAACACCGATACTGCGGTGGCCGTCGCCTTCACTGCGCAGCAGCGAACGATCCGGCTGCTCACCGGAGAAGCCAGTTTCACCGTCACTCCCGAGACAGTACGGCCGTTCACGGTACAGAGCGGAGATGTGAGCACCCGCGCGCTCGGAACGAGCTTTCTGGTTCAGCGCCACCAAAATGCCATCACCGTGACCGTCACGGAGCATGCCGTTCAGGTATCGGCAACGGACGGCCGCCAGGTTCCCGCAGCGGTGGTCCGGCAAAGCGAGCAGATCTCCTACAGTGCCGAGGCCGGACTGGGTAGGGCCCACGCCATCGACTCCAATGCCATCGCCGCCTGGCAACGTGGGAAAATGATCTTCGAAGCCCAGCCGCTGGCCGCAGTCGTCGAAGAGCTCAACCGATACCGAGCCGGGCGCATTATGATTCTGAACCCGGCGCTTCGCTCACTGAACGTGACAGGTGTGTTCGACATTGGCGACCCGAATGCCGCGCTCCGAATGATTGAACAGACGTTGCGAATTCACGACACCACCCTGACGCCCTACCTCGTCCTCTTGCACTAACAGACACCGCAGTTTTCCTGAGACGTCATCCATCCACTTCGCAATTAGACGCTGTCCTCCGTCATCCCCTTCAAGTTTTTTTTCAACGCACACGATTTCGATTACAAGTTTTTCGGCCCGATCCGTCTTTACCTAATGAAACGCCGAGTGCGCGTCGCTCGGCCCGTGCCCGGATACGTGCGCTTATTCATACCGGACTAATAGAGGGGGAATGATGCATCTCTCATGGCAAGTCGTCGTCACACTCTCCGTATCGGCCGTTCTGGTGCATACGGCCGGAAACCTGGCTGAAGCGCGAAGCGAGCGTCTCACCACATCGAACAACAGTCCCCTTCTCCTTGCGCAGGCCACAGGGGCTGCTGAGACATCAGACTCGGTGGACTTCAATATTCCACCACAGGCCTTGGGGTCCGCCATCACCGCGTTCGGCGATCAAGCCAACTATCGTCTCTTGCTGCCATCCGACCTGGCTGAAGGAAGGAGCACCAGCGGTGTCAGCGGTCGTCATACTCCGGAGGAGGCCTTGGCGCTGATGCTCGCCGGAACCGGCCTTAGCTATCGAATGACCGAGGCCCGAACGATGACGTTGGAACCCGTGGCGGAAACGCCCTTGCCTCTCGCTCCGCTGAGCCAAGAGCCAGCGCCGCCCAACCCCAACACCCAAATTCAAGCGGTACCCAAGCCGGTGAAAGTGCCGGAAATCGTTGTGAAGGAAGTCGAAGATCGAGGGTATGCCGTCGACGAATCCTCTTCGGCCACGCGTATTCCCGCTCCGATCCATGACACACCACGCTCCGTGGAGGTCGTGACCCGACAGGTGTTGGACGATCAAAAAGTGATTCGTTTCAGTGAAGCCCTCCGGAACGTCAGCGGCGTCTCGCAGTCCAGCACGCAAGGCGGACAAGGCGGTACCTTCATGATTCGAGGCTTTGCCTCCGATCTGAACGTCTTCAAAAACGGCTTCCGGGACGACAGTACCTTCAGTGCCCGTGCGCAACGCGACATCATCAACATCGAGAGCGTCGAAGTCGTGAAAGGTCCGCCGTCCTACCTGTACGGCCGCTCTGATCCCGGCGGAGTCATCAACCAGGTCACAAAGGCTCCGTTGAGAAATCCCTACTATTCCGCAGAGATGATCGTCGGCAGTTACGGACTGTACCGCCCCACGATCGACATCGGTGGTCCCCTGAACGAGAGCAAGACGCTCACCTACCGGTTCAACGGCATGTATGAATCGGCGGAGAGTTATCGGGATGGCGTGAAGACCGAACGTATCTTCCTCGCCCCGACCTTCGGTTGGGAAATGAGTTCACGGACGACGTTGCGGTTCGAAGCCGAATACATGTACGACCGCGCGCCTATCGATCGAGGGCTCGTCGCCATCGGCAACGGGGTCGCTCCGATACCGGTCTCGCGCTTCTTGGGTGATCCCTCCCGCAAGCTGGAGACCCATCATGGGAAGGCGACCATTACTCTGTGGCATGACATCAGCAATATGTTCCGGTGGCGAACCGCGTTCAGAACCGCCGTCACCAGCAGCCGCTATTCCAGCCTTGAATCCAACTTCCTGGTCGGAGCCGAGAGCGACGGCATCTTGAATCTGGCAAGGTATGAGATTCCGACGACGGTCCAGAGCCACTACTTGCAGAATGAACTCCATGGCAACTTCACGACCGGCTCGATCAAACATAAAACGATCATCGGAATCGAACTCGGCCGAGAAAACTCATCTGCCACGGCCTCGGGGGATTTCGGCGGCGACACGAGCACGCCGGGCGCGTTCAGCTATATCAATATATTCAATACCAACGACCGGTTATTCTTGAATCCGGCCCTCACGAAATTCAGTGACGCCAGCACACAGAACAACATCCTGGGTGCGTACTTCGGCGACCAAGTCGACCTGTTGGATAACCTGCATGTGCACTTCGGCGGACGGTTCGACCTCTTCGATCAAACCATTACGAATCATCCCGACGATTTTACCGCCACCAGCAGCCAAAACAACAAAACCGATTCGGCCTTCAGTCCCTCAGTCGGTGTGGCCTATCAACCCTGGAAGCCGATTACCCTCTTTGCCAACTATACGGAGTCTTTCGCGCCGCAAAGCGCAGGTTCCAGGAGCATCAACGGCAACCTGTTCAATCCGGAACGCGGCAAGTCCTATGAGGGCGGCATCAAATATCAGGCGTTCGGAGGACGGTTACGTTCGACGGTCGCGCTCTTCGATACCAGGAAGAAGAATGTGCTCACGGCCGATCCGCTCAACGGCTTTTTCTTCTCCGTTGCGACGGGAGAACAACGCAGCAAAGGCGTGGAGTTCGACATCGCGGGCCAGATCCTGCCCGGATGGGACATCATTGCAAACTATGCCTACATCGACGCGCGTGTGACCAAGGATCTCCTGTTCGCCGAGGGAAGCCGGGCGCCGAACAGCGCCTTGCACCAGGGAAGTTTGTGGACGACCTATTTTTTCCAGGAAGGTGTCGTGCAGGGTTTCGGCGCCGGTATCGGGATGTACGCACAGGGAAAGCGAAACGGAATTTTCCAGTGTCAGGATCCCGCCAATTGCCAAGCACCATTCGAGATGGCCGGGTATGTCCGCATGGACGCCGCGCTCTACTATCGGAAGCAGGAAGTCTTCAACAAGACCAACCTGTTGGCAGCCATCAATTTCACCAACGTTCTCGACCATCGCTATTTCAGCGGTGCGCAAAACTTCCGTGAGATCGTGTACACAGGCACGCCGTTTACAGCCATCGGATCCCTCAAGTTCGAGTTTCACTGACCTCGTCGCCCTTCCGACTGCCGCAACCGCAACAGGGGAGTCTCACATCGAGACTCCCCTCCTCCTTTCATGATCCCCCGGGCCGGCTCACAGACACAGGCAATCCTCGGGCCGCAGCTCACCCCAGAGCCGCCGCGACGAAGCACGTCATCAGTCTGGTTATTTCACGGAATCAGAGGACGGACAGGTGAGGTATTTCTTGAACTTTGAGAGGGGAAAGAGCACCAGCTCTCCGCAGCGATGGCACTTCACGACCACTCCTCGCTTCTCGAGCCGAGCCGTGAGTCTGCCACAGAGACACCGTATGTCTTTCCCCGTCGGAGAGACTGCCACTTTATTCACCATGGTTGGTTTCTACCCACGCAGGCGGTCACTGCCCCTTCTTATTAGGACGCATGAGCGACACAAAACCTTACCCTCTGGCTCCCTGTCTCCGGACCGATCCGCCCTTGCCCTCCTTGTGGCTCCAAGGTGTGGTTTCAGGCTGGTCACGCGTCTTATTAAAAAGGGGCTCATGCTGTTCGCCACAGGCGCGAATCTCCTGCACCGGCCGCCGAGGGAGACCGGAGACAGACAATGATCGTCAGCCAGCTACAACCCGTGCGCGTGCCTTCAAACACGTCCCGTCCGCAGACTTCCGCGCCCCCAGCGGTCGCGGCCTTGCCCCAGCCTGCCCGTAAGGTCTGGCGAAAGGTGTGGCTAAACCTGCACCTCTATATCGGCTTGTTGGGCGGCGCGCTCTTCGTGCTGACGAGCCTCACTGGCAGCCTGTTGGTGTTCTACAAGACGGTCGACGAATGGATGAATCCCGAACAACTCGTGCGGACGGCAGGAGCCGATCTCCCGCTGAATCAGATCGTGGCGGCAGCCCAAGCTGCGCATCCGGACTGGTCCGTGCCCGACAGTCTCATCTTTCCACTCCACGAGAAAGACAGCTTCCACGCCTGGTTCAAAGTTCCAAGTCACGGCGCCGACCGCGACGACTGGCGGGTTGTAACGATCGATCCTTCCAGCGGCCGCACGCTGAGCGACCGGCAATGGGGCTCCTACTTCGTCTCATTCGTCTATGAACTCCACCAAGGCCTCCTCCTGGGGAAAGTGGGCGAGAGCTTCGTCGGCATCCTGGCACTGTTCCTCCTCCTCTCCATCGCAACCGGACTCTACCTCTGGTGGCCCGCGTCGGGAAAAATGCGTCGTGCCCTGTCCTTTCAAGGAGGTGGCAGCCCCGTCCGACGACAGTACGACCTCCACAAGCTCAGCGGCCTTGGCTCTGCCCTCGTGCTCAGCCTGTTGGCCGCCACAGGATTCTATCTGGAGTTTTCGGACGCCGTGATCTCGACGGTGCGCTGGGTGTCTCCCGTGCAAGACACTTCGCCCCAGGCCGAACCGCACTCGGACCTACGAGACGGAGCAGCAGCAATTCTCCCCGATCAGGCCGTCGCCATCGCCAGGGCCACCCTTCCTGATGCTCGCGTCATGTGGCTGGGCCTGCCCCACGACGCGCGTGACACCTTCGCAGTCGGACTGCGGCAACCGGGGGAAGTGCGTCAGGCGGGAGGGCAAAGCGAAGTCTGGATCGATCAATACAGCGGCGCGGTCCTGCGAGTGCAGGCTTGGCAGCACTTCACCGGTGGGGAAATGTTTCTCGCCTGGCTCTTCCCGCTTCACAACGGCGAAGCGTTCGGCCTGACCGGACGCTGGCTCGTGTGCGTCACAGGTTTCATGCCGTTGATCCTGTACGTGACGGCGTTACGTATGTGGTGGCTGAAGAGAACCGCACGATTGCGGCAGCGAAGCAGATAACGGGCGGTGCCGGCGTGGAACGCCGGCAGACGACGCTCACGCCATGGCCGGTGATGCCGGTTGAGAGCGGCAACCGGCACAGAGCCCGTACAATTCGAGATTCCGGCCGGTGAGATGGAAACCGTTCGCTGAGGCGACCTGCTGCCGCAACCCTTCGATGGCCGGGTCTTCAAACTCGACGATATGACCGCAGCCTGTGCAGATCAGATGATCGTGGTCTCCTTTCGCTGAAATGTTGTCATACTGCGTTTCTTCGCCGAAGCGTCGCGTCTGCGCGAACCCGTTGTCACACAACACCCGCATCGTCCGGTAAATCGTATTCAGCGGGGCCCGGCGCCCGTTTCGATTGAGGACGCCGTACAAGCTGCGGATGGTGATGTGATCCTGTTTGAGAAAGGCCATGACAATCTGTTCCCGCTGTGGACTCCATCTCAAACGGGAACGCCCCAGGCTCGCCCGAACCCGGTCGAGCGTTTCTTGAGTCACGAGGACTCGCTTTCCGGACACAGTATTCGGAAGTGCCGATTTCCTGACTGCAGCAGTTGCACGATTCACCTGTCGCCCCCCTTCGCTCGTCCAGTCCTTGTTGAGTAAGACGTATGCGGGGGCTTCGACCACACCCTGATATTCGGCTCCATCCAAATGCACCTGGAAATCGAACATTCCCTTTTGCGTCTGCCCGCCACTACTATCCAACCGCCGCGAATCACGATCGCACAACCCTGTTCTGCGACGGAACCATACTGAATGGAAGCACGTACCCACCTGGAAATGTCGACGCTGATCCGAGATCACGGCCACGACCTGCAGCAATTCCTGACTCGCCGCCTGGGCTGCACGGAAACCGCCAAGGACCTGGTCCAGGATACGTTTGTTCGCCTGCTGCAGAACAGGTCCGGCGAGATCCTCACCAATCCGCGTGCCTTTCTCTTTCGCATCGCCACGAATCTCGTCATCGACCACCATCGTCGGCGACAATACCGCGAGACCGTGACGCTCGACGATCCTGAACGCCCGATCGACCAGGCAGATCCCGCGCCCTCGATTGAAACCGTCGTCTGGTCGAAACAGCAGGTCGCGCGCCTGAAACAGGCGATCGAGGAACTGCCTCCCAAGTGCCGGCAGGTGTTTGTGCTCATCAAGTTTCACCACTTGAGCCATGCCGAGGTGGCCGTCAAGCTGGGCATTTCCCAAAGCACCGTCGTCAAACACATGGTCAAGGCGGTGGACTTTTGCAGAAGCCGACTCCAGGATTTGTCATCCTGAACGTCCCGCCCGAATGGATGTTCTCCCCGCCTCGCTCGTCTACTGTTAGTGGGAACCTGTCGAACCGGAAGATGACAGGGCAACGGGCGACGCGCTACCATGATCACCCCAATGGACACACCAGAACGCGACAGGCTCGCCTCGACCGCATCCGAGTGGCTGGTACGGATGGAGTCCGGCACGATCACGGCCGCCGAGCGGCTGCGCTTCGCTGAATGGCTCTCCTCCGATCCTTCCCATCGAGATGCCTATCGGGAGGCCGAGCGATTCTGGCACGGGCTGGACCGTTTGAATCCCGACGACATCCGCGAGTTCGTTCGGTACCTTACAGAGGACACGATCACGGATCCGCGGGGAACATCCCGCTCTTGGCGGCGTGTCGCGGCGCTGGCGGCAAGCCTCGTGCTCGTCGCAGGCATCGGTCTCTGGATCACGACTGCCTGGTTGCCGTTCGGCGATTACCGCACGGCGGTGGGAGAAGTGCGAACGGTCACCCTGGCGGATGGATCGATCGTACAACTGAATACGGATACGGCATTGTCCGTGTCGATCACGGAACATGGACGGCGGCTGACGCTCCATCGGGGAGAAGCGTTCTTCACCGTCGCGCCGGATGCGGCTCGCCCCTTTGAGGTCGAAGCCGGCAGGGGCGCGATCCGGGCGTTGGGAACGGCGTTCAACGTGAGAACAGGCTCCGATCGCACCACCGTCACGGTCACCGAACACGGCATCCGGATCCGCTTGGGGAAAGAGACGTCCGCGGAAGTTCACGCGGGAGAACGCCTTCGGTATCGGCCGGATGGATGGATCGATCCGATCGAAACGGCGGACATGGATCGCGCACTGGCCTGGCGCCACCATCGCCTGATCTTCGAGAACCAACCCTTACCGGAAGTCCTCGCCGAATTGGCACGATACCGTTCAGGCCGGCTCGTCATCCTCCGGGATGAATCCCTGAAAACCCTGCCCGTCACCGGCTCGTTCGACACCGAGCGATTGGATCACCTCCTGCCCGCCATCGAAGAAAGCCTTCCCGTCCGGATCGTCTCGTTCGCCGATCGCGTCATCCTCCTGTATCGGGGCCTCCCCAAGAAATCCTGAAATTTTCTTCGAGCACTAGACCTTTCCTCCCTCCCGTCCGTCGTAGTGAATGGGCCGTGAAGACGGCCGCATCACCCATCGCACCACGACGGAAAGGACCAAGCAATGTTCGGAACCATCACGACGCTGTGCACTCGTCGGCAAACCCAGTCCCGACCGGGCACCTGCACCTCGATTCACGTACTGCTCTGCAGCCTTCTCCTGATGCTTGCAAGCCATGGCTCCTTCGTCCACGCGCAAGAGCCGTCTTCCACGGTCTCGCGATCCTTTGCGATTGCCCCGCAGCCTCTCTCTTCCGCCCTGCTTCAGTTTTCGGACGCGACGCAGATCGAAGTGCTGTTCGATGCGACCATCGCCCGCGACCTCCAGACGCAAGGCGTCTCGGGAGACTATGCCCCGGAGGAGGCCCTGCGCATGCTGTTACAGGACACAGGCCTCTCCTATCGCACCACGAGCGCCGGGAGCGTCACACTCGAGCAGGCCGCCGGCCTCCCGATCGTGCCGGCTCCGACGGTTCAAAGTCCGCCGACAGAACCCACGCCTCAGGCTGTGTCGCGCCCCGCCGCTCAGAAGTCGGTGAAGGTCCCGGAGATCGTGGTGAAGGACGTCCGTGAGCGCGACGACGATGCCCAGACCTATATCGCCGAGGAATCCACCACGGCCACCAGGACCGATACGCCGATTCGCGACGTGCCGCAGTCGATTCAGGTCATCACGCGCAAGGTCATCGAAGAACAGCGCACCTTCCGGCTCCAGAACACGTTGGAGAACGTGTCCGGCATCAACGCCACGGAGTCCGCGGCCTCCCTCTACGACTCGCTCATCATTCGGGGCTTCAGCGCGACGGATCGTAGTTACTTTCGCAACGGCTTGCTGGATCCCTTCGCCCAATTCACCGCCTCCGACACATACAATATCCGCCGGCTTGAAGTCCTGAAGGGTCCGGCCGCCGTCCTCTACGGGCAGGGAGATCCTGGCGGTGTGATCAACATCGTGACGAACAAACCCCTGCCGAATGCAGGCTATTCAGCCAATGTCACGTTAGGAAACTTCAACTTCTACCGATCCGAGCTTGATGCCACCGGCCCGCTCAATGCCGATAAGACCGTCTTGTATCGATTAAACGTAGCCGGGCAGAAAGCCGGCAGTTTTATCGACTATGCCAATCGCGATCTCGCGGCCATCGCGCCGAGCATCACCTGGCTGATGAGCTCACGGACCACGCTGACCGTCGAGGCCGATTATCTCAGACGGTGGAGCAACGACCCCTACGGCCTGCCGGCTCAAGGGACCATTCTCCCCAACCTCAACGGGCCCATTCCGCGCAACCGTTCCGTGACCCTCGGCGACTTCAGTACGTTCAACCGCACGTCGTATCGCTTCGGATATGACCTCACCCATCAGTTCAACGACAAATGGTCCATTCGCAATGCGTTCAGACATACCATCGTGGAGGACGACAAAAATAATCTATACGCAGGCGGATTCTTTCTGGAACCGGACGAGCGCACGTTCCAAAGATTTCAGGTGTTGCAACCGGCCGTGGCCCGCCGGCACGCCAATTCGATGGTAACCAACGTGGTAGGCCATATTCGCTTTCTGGAGATGGACCATACGCTGTTGACCGGTGTCGAATTGCGGCAGGAGAAGACCGATCAATTCATCTTCACCTCGGGCTCGGCCCCGCCCTTGGATCTCTTCGCGCCGAACTACTCACTCAGCCCGTTGCCGTTCGACGGAGACCGGGTCAGTTTCCAGGCCGACAACAAGACCGCGGCGTTCTATGTGCAGGACCAGATCACCCTTCTGCCGAACCTGAAATTCATGGGCGGCTTACGTTTCGACTATGTGCATCAATCGACGCAATCGACCACGGCAAGTCATGCGTCGGACAACCATGCAGTCAGCCCGCGACTGGGACTGGTCTATCAACCCATCGAACCCATTTCGCTCTATACGTCCTGGACCAAGGGGTTTCAGCCGAGTTCCCCCTCATCCTTCAACCCCAACGGTAATCTGTTCAAGCCGGAACGGTCGACACAATACGAGGTCGGTATGAAAACGTTCCTCTTCGACAACCGCGTGTCGGCTACCCTCGCCTGGTTCCACCTAACCCGTGAAAATCTACTCACGCCCAACCCTGATCCGGCGCTGGCGCTGCAAGGCTTCTCTGTCCAGACAGGTGAACAACGCAGTCAGGGCGTGGAATTGGACGTGACCGCCCAAATCACCCCGGGGTGGAACATGATCACCGGCTATGCCTATACCGACGCCGAGGTGACCAAGGATAACGATCTGTCACTGGTGGCGAAACGACTGGCCAACGTGCCCTACAACAAGTTCACCCTCTGGTCGACGTACCATTTTCAGGAAGGTCCGCTGCAGGGATTCGGATTCGGCGGAGGGCTGTTCGCCTATAGCAGTCGCAATTCCACGATTTTCGAAGGGCAAGTGGACATGCCCGGCTACATCAGAGCCGATGCAGCCCTGTACTACAATCGGGATCTGCAGAAGGGCAACTGGCTGGGAGCGAAAGGAGTGAACGTCGCACTCAATATCCGCAACCTTCTGGATCAGCGATACGTCGCCACCTCTTACAACGGCTCGTCGCAGTTCTTCTTCGGCGAACCCCGGACGGTGCTAGCGACCGTGGGGCTGCGGTTCTGACCTCGTCCCGGTACGGAATACAGAAGGCGGGCCACCGGTGTTATCCCGTGGTCCGCCTTACCTGCCATCGCCGGGGAAACAACGAACGATTCTCTGAAAAGGAATTCTATGCATTACCTCGCACTCCTGGTCCTCCTCCTGTCCGGCTGCGTCGAAGGCCGATGGGTTCATCCGGAGAATACCGCAGACCAAACCGCACAGGACTGGGAACACTGCAAGGCGGAGGTGCTCTCGGGGCAGGAACATAACAAAGAAACCCTGGCAGGCGGCATCAACCTCAGCGGCTGCATGCATGGCAAAGGGTATTCCTACGTTGAAGACCGCCAGCCGCAGGCCGGAGCCGACACCTCGACGCATCGCTGACGGCATCGGTCTGCACGAACGGATACGCCACCGCCTGGCACTCCCGATCGGTCGTTCCTCTTCAGATACAGCCTCTCTCCTCATCGCCAAATGGGCCGAGCAGAAAGACCCTCTGCTTCCTGCCTGGAGGTTGGGTTTTTCAGCTCTCGCCCGTCACCCTTTTCCAGGAACAACGCACAACATTCAGGAGTGTAGACATGGCCCTTGTGGGCCAGGCCCCTTATGATGCGCTCGGCGCTCAGGCAACCGAGCAAGGACCTGCCTCAACCATGGAATCCAATCCGACCAATCGCACACTGGGCGCATACACCGGATACTATCGGGAACTTCTAAGCTTCCTGACGGCCCAGCTGCGTTGTCCGCACGAAGCGGCGGACCTGGTGCAGGAAACCTTCGCCAGACTTCTCGCGCTCGATAACCCGGACGTGGTCCGCCAGCCACGGGCGTTTCTCTATCGCATTGCCCGCAACCTCGCCATCGACTCGAGCCGGAAAGTTTCCGTCCGCAATCGTTTCCTGATCGATCTCAGCGAACTGGAGGAAGCCCCATCCGCCGCTCCGCTGCCGGATTATCTGCTCGAGGGGAATCAGCTCAGACGCGCACTGGATCAGACCATCACTGAAATGCCGCCTCGCCGGCGGGATGTCTTTCTGCTCTACCGCTTCGCAGGGTTGAAGCAGGCGGAGATTGCCGAACGACTCGGCATCTCGACCTCGATGGTGGAGCGACACTTGATGAAAGCCATGGCGCAATGCAGACAACGATTGCAGTCACACCTGTGACATCTCTACCACCAGCCAAAGGCCTTGATCGGTCATGACCGATTCGTTGCCTCCATCTCGACGAACTGCAGCCGAGGACGCCATCCGATGGTTTCTCCGCCTGCGTGAACCGGGCTGTTCTGCCGAGGACACAGGGCTCTTCGAACAATGGCTGGCCTCCGACCCTGCCCACCACGCAGAGTACCTGGCGGTACAGGCGACGTGGAAACACGTGGATGCCGTTGCGACTCGACCCAGTCCCGAATTGCAATTCCACCTCGCCCACGCGATGACCATCCAGGTGAAATCGCAGAGAGAACATCGAGGCAGGATCCTCAGGCAATTGACAGCGTTGGCGGCGATGCTCCTTCTGGTGAGCGGAACCCTGTGGTGGTGGTCCTTCGCGGTCACCGAAAGCACATACCGCACGGCCAAAGGCAGGCAACAGACCGTCACCCTCTCCGATGGCACGATCCTGGATCTCAATACCGAGAGCAGCGTCACGGTACGAATGTGGGGCCGGGGACGCCAGGTGATCCTCCACACCGGCGAGGCCTATTTTACGGTCGCCAAAGATCCGGCCCGGCCGTTCGAAGTCGTCGCACTCAACGGGCACATCCGCGACATCGGCACGCAGTTTGCGGTCTACCGGCAGGCCGAGCGCGTACTGGTAGCCGTCGAGAGCGGAGCGGTCGGCGTGGCTCTTCCCTCCACAGACAACGGCGCTTCACAAACCCATGTCCTGAGCCCTGGAGAACGAGCCACATACACCACCGCAGGCGAGTGGTTGCTGCTCGATCATGTCGACCCGCGACGGATCGCCGCCTGGCGGCAAGGCACCCTCCGGTTCGACCGGATCCCATTGCGCGACGCCATCCGGGAAATCGAGCGCTACTGGACTGGACGAATTCTCCTGGCCGATCCTGCCCTGGGGGCCATCTCCGTCAGCGGGGTGTTCGACCACCGGAAGCTCGAAGAATTTTTTACAGCGCTGCCGACCATCATCCCGGTTCACGTCACACATCGCGACGGGAACATGATCCTCAGTGCGCCGGTGTCGTCCGTGCGTCCGTAGTAATCCCCGATAATTTCACGTGAACAGGTTGGGAAGTCGACCCTTCGCGCGTCTTCTGTACAGATTGGGAAGAACGTTCACCACCACAGCACTGCGCGGGGGAGCACGATGATGATCGCGAGAACATGCGATGCCGTATCAGACACGGAAACCACGATATGCCGGTGGTTATGCACACTCGTTCAAATCTTGCCGGCCATAGTCGCGATGACAATCCTCGCCGCTGCACAGGCCTCGGCTCAAGATGCGGTGTGGTCGTTCGACATTCCCTCCCAATCGTTGCCTGCGGCGTTGGATGCCTTTGCGGAACAGGCGCATGTGCAGATGTTGTATAAGGCCGACAGCGTGCGGGATCTGCAGTCCGCGCCGGTCTCGGGGCAATTGTCGCCCGAACAGGCGCTGCACCACCTTCTGCAAGGCACGGGGTTGTCGTTTCAGTCCGGTGGTCCGAACACCATCACAGTCGTGACCCCGCCTGCAGAACCGAATCACGAAAGCGCGCCGCCGGCGAGGGATCGCCCTCGCACGGAGAAACCGCTCAAAGTGCCCGAGATCCTGGTGAAGGACGTACAGGAGCGAGAGGGCGATGTGTCCTATGTGGCGGAGGGCACGAAAACCGCCACAAAAACCGACATCCCGCTGATCGAAACACCCCAGTCCATCAGCGTGATCACGCGCAGTCGCATGGTAGCCCAGGAGGTCAACTCGGTCGCGGAGGCGCTGCGCTACACGCCGGGTGTACAGGCCGAGCCGTTCGGCTTCGAGCCCCGCTTTACATTCCTGAGATTTCGTGGATTCGACGCCACACAGAACGGATTGTTTCGG
The DNA here is from genome assembly GCF_900170025.1 of Nitrospira sp. ND1. Lineage (NCBI taxonomy): Bacteria > Pseudomonadati > Nitrospirota > Nitrospiria > Nitrospirales > Nitrospiraceae > Nitrospira > Nitrospira sp. ND1. The sequence goes on from NZ_FWEX01000005.1 coordinate 103,176, forward strand.
GACGGTCTGCAGCTACGCAACCCCGGCTTCGCGGTCAGCTACAATCTTGAACCCTACGGCGCGGAAGAGATCGACGTGCTGCGCGGCCCGGCCTCATTTCTCTATGGGCAGGGAAGCCCCGGCGGATTGTTGAACTACATCACCAAGCGACCGACCCGGGAATCGTTGCACGAAGTGCAGTTCTTGACGGGAAACTTCGGCCGTCACGAAGGCCGGTTCGACTTCGGCGGCAAGCTGAATGACAGCGACGTGTTGTCCTTCCGGTTGACCGGCCTGTTTCGCGAAAGCGGCACGCAGCTCGATCAGGTGCCGAACGATCGCATCTACATTGCGCCCGCTGTCACCTGGCAGGCGGCGGCACGAACGCAGATCACGTTTTCGGCCCATTTTCAAAAAGATCAGCTCGGGTCTTCGCAGGCCTTGCCGGCCGAAGGCTCACTGCGCTTCAATTCTAACGGCAGAATCCCGGTATCCCGGTTCACCGGACATCCCGATATCGAAAAGCAAAATAGAACGGAATCCTCCTTGGGGTATGAGGTGCGACACGGCCTCGCGCCGGACTGGGATGTGGTCCACAAGCTCCGCTACAGTTCCACCGAGCTCGACGGCCTGACCACTTACAGCAACAGTTTCGGCACGGACAAACGCACCGTCTCGCGATTCGCCTACGGGTCGCTCGGCAAACTGAATGCGTTGACCATCGACAATCAGGTGCATGGGAAATTCTCCACCGGTCCGTTTCAGCATCAAGTGCTGGGAGGACTGGACTTCCAGCGGATCACCGTAGACTTGCGGCAAACCTTCGGAGCGGCGACCGATGTCGATATTTTCAATCGTTACGATTATGGGGCCCCTTTTGCGTTGCCTCCCGTGTTTCTGAATCAGCGGGTCACTCAGCTTCAAACCGGCGTCTATTTGCAAGATCAGGTCAAGCTCTATGACCATTGGCTGTTGACGCTCGGCGGCCGGCACGATTGGGCGAGCGATGAGACGCAAGACCGAATGACGGGGGCGCCGAGCAGGAGTCAGGCAGATCGCAAAGCCACCGGCCGCGCCGCTCTGACCTATCTGTTCGACAACGGCCTGGCTCCCTACATCAGCTATTCGACCTTTTTTCTTCCGGCGATCGGCGTGAACTCAAATGGACAGGCCTTCACGCCGGAAACGGGCCGTCAGTACGAACTGGGTATCAAGTATCAAATTCCCAGGACACGCACTCTCTTGACCGCCGCACTGTTCGACCTAACGCGCGAAAACTTCATCCAGACCGACCCGAGCGCCTTTCTCCAGGTACAGCGGGGAAAAGCCCGTTCGCGAGGTCTGGAGTTGGAAGGGGTGGCAAGTTTCGACTCCGGGCTGGACGTCATCGCTTCGTTTACCCTACTGGACAACGAAGTCAGGGAGACCGCCAACCCGCTCGAAAAGGGAAAACGGCTGCCGCAGACACCCGGGCAATTCGGGTCATTATGGGTGAAATACACGTTCTCCGGCGGGAGCCTGAAGGGGTTCGGGATCGGCGGCGGAGCGCGGTATACCGGGTATACCTACGGCGATGAAGCCAACACCTTTCGCGTCCCCAGCTATGTCGTGGGGGACGCCGCCATCGACTACACCTGGAAGCATTATCGGTTCGCGCTGAACTTCAACAACATTTTCAATCAAGATCAATTCGGCTGTTTCGACCGGAGCGGCAGTTTCTTTTGCACCTTCGGCGAACGGCGCACTGTGGTGGGAAGCGTCACCTATCGATGGTAAACGCAGCATGAGACCCTACCTGTTCATCGACGGTCGTCCGGTCGCCGATACGTGACGCTTGACTCGTCCACCTTGGGATGCCAGGGTACAGTGTCCTTCTTGGACCCCTTGTTCAGAGGATTCATGATCGAAGGGAGCATCGCCATGAAAGGCTATCTCATTCAAATCGAAGATGCCACACGCGACAATCAGTATTACCGTCGAGTGCTCTTTACGGCACAACACTCCCAGCTGGTGTTGATGAGCCTCAAGCCTGGTGAAGAAATCGGAGAAGAGGTTCATGAGTTGGATCAGTTTATTCGTTTCGAAGAGGGCGAGGGAATCGTGGTCCTGGACGGAGAGAACCACGCGGTGAGCGACGGCTTTGCGGTCGTCATCCCGGCCGGGACCAGGCACAATGTCGTCAATAGCGGGAAAACGGCAGCACTTAAGTTGTACAGTCTCTATAGCCCTCCGGAACATAAAGATGGAATCATTCACAAAACGAAGCAGGAAGCCGACGCGGATCACGATCATCATTTTGACGGTCGGACGTCAATGAAATAGGGCTGTTTACGGGTCATATCCTCGGCGCGCGGGCGAGTAACTCCATGAGCTGACGAGAGACTCGTCGGGCCGCTGCACGAAGGTCTTGTCGAAGGCCAGCCCTGCCTCGCTCTGCAAACCTGCCGGACAGTTTGAATCGGACCTCTCCCCATCAGCATACATGGTCAAGTTCATTCAGACCCTCCCGCCTGATCGAGATGGGTGGCGAGAAACCGCTCCATCTCACGGAAGAACGTGAGGCGGTCCTCTTGGCGGCTGAGGTAATGATCGCCATCCGGCAGTTCGACATAACGCATGTGCTTGAAACCCGCTTCTTTCAAGGCATCGACCATCGCGCGGGATTGTTCAACCGGCACAGTCCGATCCTCCGCCCCGTGAACGATCAAGAGCGGGGTGCGTATCTTGTCGGCGTGGTTGACAGGAGACGTTGCCTTAAGCCGTTCGCGATCGGACCACCAGGCTCCTAACTGCCGTTCCCATCCCAACTCGTAGTCGAGATAGGATCGCTTCTCTTTGAGGAAGCCGATCAGATCCGATACTCCGGCGAAGCTCACTGCGCAGCGATAGAAATCCGGTGTCTTGACGGTGCCCATCAACGCGGCATAACCACCGTAACTTCCGCCGACGATACAGATGCGGTTTGGATCGGCCATGCTGTTGTCGATCGCATACTGAGCCGCATCCGTCAGATCGTCCTGCATTTCGAGTCCCCAGCGCTTGAATCCCGCTTGCAAGAATTCGTCGCCATAGCCTCTGGAGCCCCTAAAATTCACTTGCAGCACGGCCCAACCGCGACTCACGAGAAACTGGGTCCAGTAATCGAAATCCATCACGTCTCTGCTGCCCGGTCCACCATGAGGCAGCAAGACCAACGGCTGACGCGGCTGTGCCTTCGTCGGACGAGTCAGATAGCCATGCAGGACTATCCCATCCCTGGCCTTGAAGGACACCGGTATCGGTTTTATCAGGTCTTTTGGTTTCAGATGTGGATAGTCTTCCACCATCAAATTGAGCCGATTGAGCTCCTCATCGAACAGATACCACTCCGTGGGCTGAGTCGCATGGCTGGAGGTCACGATGTGTCTACGGCCATCCTGACTGCTGCTGTAGATCGCATTCATTCGCCCAGGAAGGGCCAGATCGAGTCTCATCTGCAGCTCTTTGGCCTCAGGATTCCAATAGATGCTTGCGAATTCATCCGCCTGATAGCGAACGCCCACGGCTTGTTTCAGCCAGACCGAATAGACAAGACCACCTTCGATATCATAGGACGCGTGCGAGGCGAACAATTTCGCCGGAAGGTGTGGTTGAGAAATGTTGAGGCTATACACAGCGGCTCTTCCATCCAGCGGTTGCCGGACAAATAGCACATTCGGATCTTCGTCAAAACCCAATGGAATCAGCTCCGGCTCGCGCAATGCGTCATACTTTCTCAGCGTCTGCCAGCGGTCCTGTCCTGCCGGTTTGACCAGTATGTGGACGATGGTTCCTTCGACGGCCGTTCCCAATCGTACGACACCCTGTCGATCGGCCATCCAGCTCCGAATTCCGTAGGTGCTCCCCTCGATCAACTCACGCTGACCTGTATATACGTCCAATTTGTAGACATCGGGATAGGTGGGGGTTTTGAGGTCAAGCGCAATGAGTACGGATCGGCTATCTCCAGGAATTTTGCCGATGACCCTGTCCTGAAGCTGCGGAACATGTTCGCGACTCAGCCCGCGAATGTCGCCGGACGACATCACCAAATCTGTCTTGAGATCCGACCCGTCGCGATTGACGGCCAGGAGACGTGTTTGTGTCCATCTGAACGGCCCTCCCAAACCATACGCTACATCCGCAACTACGACCCCGACGATGAGCCGCTCGTCATTCACCCACCGAAACCATCGAAGAGAGTATTTTTTATTGTCGCTTTCAAACAGCATGCGGCGAGCTTTTCCGTCATGGGTCGTCGTGACCAAGTAGGTTTTGTCGTCGGTATTCTGGACAAAGGCCACATACGTTCCGGAGGGGGATAACGCCATAGTCCGGACCTGGGGGAGGAATGCGAATGCCTTGAGCGGAATCCGGCCGGACGACTCCTCACTGATGTCCACAGGCGATGGGTCGGGAATCTGCCGTTCAGCCGTCGTGCAGCCTCCGGTGAGCGCGACCGTCATCATCAACAGCGTCGACAGTGCGATGAAGTGTGTGGACCGGATTGTCCTGTCAAGGGTCGACGTCATGCGGCAAAGGGGAACGGTGATCGCAATGGAGAACGGACAACCAGACATGACACACCCCTCATCAAATTGAGTGAAGGCAACTAAGCACAAGAGCAGAGCACAGTGTAGAAAGGGATTGAAAAGCGGTCAATTGAACGATCGAATCTCGCGGCGGAGAGAGGGCACATCGCCGTAATTGTGCTCGTGGACGAGGCGACTTCATTTCATTTCCAGACACACACATTCAATACTTTCAATCAGTTAAGAATTATTTTCATTCCAAGGTGTTGAACGTGCCCGTTCATACGTCATTAGTAACGATGTGCTACGCGCTGGAGCTCTGTCCTACATGGGCACCGGCAGAGCGTGATCGGAGTAACCAGAAAGGATCCATTCCAATGGAGGGACTGAAGCATCTGATCGACTACGGCATCATCGGGCTCCTGATCGCGCTGAGTCTTTGGGCGGTCGCCGTGGCGACGGAACGATGGTTTTTCTTTCGACGTGTGGATGTCAAACGCTTTCACAGCGAGCAGGAATTCGAGGTGGCCCTCACGAAACGATTGGTCGTGATCGGCACCGTTGCGGCCAACGCCCCATATATCGGTCTGCTCGGAACCGTGCTCGGGATCATGTTGACGTTTCATAGCATGGGCACCTCAGGCACCATGGCGGTCCAATCGATCATGGTCGGGCTCAGTCTTGCCCTCAAGGCCACGGCGGTCGGGCTGCTCGTCGCCATTCCCTGCGTCGTCCTCAACAACGTGCTTCGTCGGCGCGTCACGGAACTCCTCACCCAGTTCAAGGTTCAACATGGGACGTGACATCGACCAGATCAATGTCATTCCTCTGGTGGACGTCATGTTGGTCTTACTGGTGATCGTCCTGACCACGGCGACCTTTATTACCACCGGCCAGGTGCCCGTCGAACTGGCAAAGGCCAAGGAGTCCGGAGACCGCAAGGATGTCCCGCTTGTCATCACCCTGACGGCGGAGGGCTCGCTTTTCATGAACGATCAGCCGGTGCCACGCGACGGACTACGAATCGTGCTCAATCCTCATCCGCGCGAATCTTCCGTACTGGTGCGCGCCGACCGGGTGACGGTGCTGGATCGATTCGTGGCTGTTGTCGATGAAATTCGCGGACTTGGATTTCAGCAGGTCAACTTGGAGGTGGTACGTTCATGAGCCTGACAGCCCAGTGGGACTCGTCGCCGCGCCAACGTACTTCGCTGTGCTGGGCGTTCTCCGTGACGACGCACGGCCTCTTCGTGGGCATGGCAATGATGCTCCTCACCGAACTGCCTCCGCCGCCTCCGCCCACCTTCAAGTGGGATGTCGCGGTCGTGCAGTCTCCGCCTCCTGCGGCCGAACCGGCGCCTCCCCCNNAACAGGTCCAACCGGTGAAGCCCCAGCCCGTCGTCCGGCCGATCCAGCCGACCCGCGAAGTGCAGCCGGTTCAACATATCCAGCCGGTTCAGGAGAGCATGCCCGTGCAAACCGCTCAGGCCATTCAAGAGGTCAACCGCACGGTCCAGGAGCCGGTAGAGACTGTGGTTGAACCGGTGCAAGCCATGATGCGGACTGAAGCCGCCGTCGAGCAGGTCGCCGTCGTGGAACAACAGACTCCGGCTGTCCAGCAAACGCCCACCGCAGCGCCGGTGATGCGCCAGGCCGAACCCGTGACGCAGGTGGCCACCGTCGTGAGCGACGCCCCCGCGGTCGAAGCGGCACCCGCACCCGTAGAGGCTCCACAACAGGTGGAACAGGCGATCGTTCAGCGGCCGGTAGAAACCGTGCAGCACCGGATCATTCAACAGCGAACGGTGCGAGGCCGTCCGGAGGCGCAGGCTGACTTCGGTTGGCTGGCGCAGAGTATTTTTTCCTCGGTCGACCCGCACAAACGCTATCCGGCCGAGGCTAAACGGAACCGTTGGAAAGGCCGCGTCATTCTGAAACTCACCGTCGAACAACGCGGAGGCGCGATCCATTTGCTCGAATTGGTATTAAAGGAGAGTTCGGGGCACGCGGCGTTGGATCGTCACACAGTCGACATGGTGCGGACTGTCTTTCCGCTTCAGGTCAAGCATCACATCGCACGAGCAGCAATCGACGTCGATATCCCGATTACATATCAATTGGCAAATTAATTATTTCCCCTAGATTTTGACCAACAGGAGGGATTCATGTTGTCACGCCGCCATCTCTTACAATCGGCCCTAGTTGTCACCGCCGCTGTCGCCGCCTCTCTTTCTTGGAACGCACCGTCCGCCTCCGCCCAGCAGAACGGCGACAAACCGTTTCACGCCCTCGTAACCGATGCGAAAGACATGCAAACCGACCTGAAGAATGTACTGTTCTATTGGGAAGAAAAGGTGAGCGAGACCTCGTTCATCCCCCACGAGTTGAAGCACCTGCCGGTGAAACGCGGCACCGCCACGGTCAACATCAAGTTCGACGGCGTCAAACAGGTCGAGGTGACTCCCGGAGCGGACAAGGCGCTGCCAACGCTCCACATCACCTTGACCAACGGCAAGACGGGCGACTTTCCGCTGGCGATCGACGGCAGCTTCAAAGGCGACTCGGATTTCGGCCAAGTTGAGCTGCCGGTCCACGGTCTCAAGAAGCTCGAGTTTAAGTAAACAGCACCGGGGCCCCCTCCCGATCATCCGTCGGGAGCCGCGTGAGGCCGAATGAACAGGAGCCAGGACCAGCAGCACCGCTCATGACGCTCCGTCGTACCACCTACCTCGTTATCTTCACGCTGCTCGCACTCTCCGCGATGCTCGCCGTGAAGTGGACCGTGCTGACTCCGGTTCCTGCCTCGGAAGTGACGGGAACCGTGCCGGCAGGGACGGCCGTCGTGCTCGCCCCGGTCACCACCGAGGCGATCCGGCACACGATCAAAGCCGTCGGCTCCTTGCGGGCCAATGAGAGCATTATGATCCGTCCGGAGATCGCGGGGCGAATCCGTCAGGTCTGGTTTCAAGAAGGTCAGGCGGTGGAGAAAGACCAGCTGCTCATCGAAATGGACGATTCGGAACTCCAGGCGCAACTGGCTCAAGCCGCGGCGCAACTCAAAGTCAGCCGACTCACCTACGAACGGCTCAAACGACTCGACCTCGACGGAAAGCGGTACGTGACGAAACAGCAACTCGATGAAGTGGCCGGCGCGCTGCAAGTCTCTCAAGCCAACCACGCGCTTTATGTGACCAGACTGGCCAAGACGAAAATTCGGGTCCCCTTCACCGGCGTCACCGGCATCCGGCGCGTCTCCCCCGGCGACTTCGTCGGTGCCGGCCGGGATCTCGTGAACCTGGAAGATCTCGACACCTTGAAGATCGATTTCAAGGTGCCGGAAACCATGCTGCGCCATCTGGCGCCGGGTCAGTCCCTCGAACTGACCACGGACGCCTATCCGGGGAACACGTTCCATGGCACGGTCTACGTGATCGATCCTCAGGTCGACCCGAGCACGAGGTCCGTGCAGGTGCGGGCGAGAATTCCGAATCCACAGCTGCGGCTCAGACCCGGCATGTTCGCGCAAGTGCTCCTCACGTTCGGACAGGAAGAGCGGGCGCTGCTGATTCCAGAAGAGGCCGTCATGCCGAAACAGGACAAGGCCTACGTCTACCTCGCCCAAGACGGAACCGCCCAACAGCGAGAGGTCACGCTGGGCACCCGCTCCAGGGGCTTCGTGCAAGTGCTGGACGGACTCACGGAACAGGATACGGTGGTCCGGGTCGGCCACCACAAGCTGCAGAACGGCGATTCCATTCTGGCCCTATCCTCGTCGCCTCACTAACGACAACCCATCGGACCTCCCCATGAGACTCTCCGCCCTCTCCATTGAGCGACCCGTCCTCGCCGCCGTTGCGACGCTCCTGCTGATGCTCTTCGGCCTGCTCTCCTATTCCCGCTTGCCGGTCCGCGAGTATCCCGACACCACCTTCCCCATTGTCTCGGTCATGACCGTGTATCCGAGCGCGGATGCCCAATTGGTGGAAACGGATATCACCTCGGTGCTGGAGGATGCCCTCAGCGGCGTGGAAGGGCTCCGGACGTTGCGCTCGACCAGTCGTGAGGGACTGTCCACGATCGGTCTCGAATTCTCGTTGATGCGCAACCTGGATGCGGCGGCCAACGACGTGCGCGACCGCGTGACGAGAGTTCAATACCTGCTTCCGCAGGGCATCGAAGCGCCCTTGGTGATGAAGGAGGACAGCGACTCAGACGGCATCATGTGGCTGGCGCTGATCAGCGACCGCCACACCGAGCTGGAAATGACGGACTTTGCCGAACGCCAGCTGAAGGATCGACTCGCGCCCCTGCCCGGCGTCTCCAGCGTCATGCTCGACGGAGGCCGCCGGTATGCGATGCGGATCTGGCTGGATCCCGACCGACTCGCCTCGCGGCTCCTCACCGTGCAGGACGTCGAAGACGCGCTCCGGACACAAAACGTCTCCATGCCCACCGGCCGGATCGAAAGCACCCAGCGGGAGTTCAGTGTGCGCATGGGTGGAGGCCTGGAGAAAGCGGCGCAGTTCAATCAACTGATTCTGGCCTATCGGGACGGCTATCCGGTCCGGCTGCAGGACGTGGGTGCCGCGGAGATCGGCCCGGAAGACGATCGCAAACTCGTGCGCGTGAACGGCAAACCCGCCATCGGCCTCGGCATCATGAAACAGTCGAAGGCGAATACGCTCGAAGCGGCACGCGCCGTCAAGCGCACCATCCCGGCCATGGAGGCGTTGCTTCCGGAAGGGATGCAGCTCGTCACGGCGTTCGACAGCTCGATCTACATCGAGCGGTCGCTGCACGAAGTGTACGAGGCCGTCGGCCTGTCCGTGCTGCTCGTCGTGCTGGTAGTGTTCCTGTTCCTGCGCAGCGCCCGCGCCACACTCATCCCCGCCGTCGCCATTCCAGGCTCCATCCTGGGTACCTTCGTGATCATGCAGATGACCGGCAGCTCGATCAATACGATCACCCTGTTGGGATTCGTGCTGGCCATCGGACTGGTAGTAGACGACGCCATCGTCGTGGTGGAAAACGTCTACCGCCGCATTGAACGGGGGTTGAGCCCGACACAAGCCGCGATCGAAGGCAGCCGGGAAATCGGGTTTGCGGTCATCTCAACAACCCTGACGCTTGCGGCGGTCTTCTTTCCGATCATTTTTCTGCCCGGTATCGTCGGTCGCCTGTTTGCCGAACTGGGCATCGCCGTCGCCGGCTCGGTGCTCCTGTCCGGGTTCATCGCCCTCACTCTCACCCCCGCCATGTGCGCGCGGTTGCTCGGAAAGACTGCGGGAACCGCCTCGCCGTCCCGAGGCTCCGCACTGGATCCTTCGGCTTGGCTCCGCTGGCTCACTCAACGCTATCGCCTCGCCCTGAAAGTCGCCTTGGAAAGGCCCGCGATCATCCTAGGTGGAGCCGTCCTGTCACTGATCGTCAGCGCCGCCCTCATGTGGGGTCTCCCCAGCGAACTGGCACCACTTGAAGATACCGGATGGTTTGCCGTCCACGTCAGTGCGCCGGAAGGCTCTACTCTCGACTACACCGACCGTTACGCCAGGGAAACCGAGAACGCCACGGCACGCATTCCCGAAATGGACTCCTACTATACGGTGGTCGCGCGAGGCTGGAGGCCGACCCTGGTGAACCGGGCCGTGACCTGGGTGACGCTCAAGGATTGGTCCGATCGCAACCGCGTCCAGCAGGAAATCGTCGATGACGTGCAACCTGCCCTCTCCGCCATCCCCGGCGCCACGGTCTTTGCTCTCAATCCGCCCCCGTTCAATCAGGAGGACAGCAAAACGCCGGTGCAGTTGGTTATTCGCGGCCCCTCGTACGAGGTGTTGGACAAGATCGTGACACAGATCCGGCATGACCTCACCGGAAACCAGGAGGTGGTCAATGTCGAGAGCGATTTGGATTTGAACAAACCGGAACTCCGGGTGGAGATCAACCGCGACAAGGCCGCGGACCTGGGCATTCCGATCGAGACGATCGGCAGGACGTTGGAAGTGTTCCTCGGCGGGAGAAAGGCCTCCCTGTTCATGCGCGAAGGCAAAGAGTATCCCGTCATCATGCAAACGCGGCCCCATCAACGCGGCACTCGATCGGATATCGACCGACTGCACGTCCGTGGGACCCAGGGGGATTTGATTCCCTTGAGCAATCTCGTCACGCTGCGGGAAACCGTGGCCCCGAAACAGCTGAACCATTACGAAAAACTGAGGGCCGTCACGATCAGCGCGGGAGTGGGGGCCGATTCGACGCTCAGCCGGTCCATCGAATCACTCGAACAGACGATCCGCAAGCACCTGCCTCCCGGCGCAACCATCAGTTATGCGGGAGAGACGAAAGAGCTCAAGGAGTCGTCGGGCAATCTGCATCTCACGTTTCTCCTGGCCCTGCTCGTCGTCTACCTCATCCTGGCCGCGCAGTTCGAAAGCTTCCGCCACCCGATCACCGTCCTCGTCTCGGTTCCCCCGGCGCTGGCCGGCGCGCTGTTGGCGCTGCTGCTGTTCCGCGGCACCTTGAACATCTATAGTGAGATCGGGTTGATGATCCTGATCGGCCTCGTCACCAAAAACGCCATCCTCATTGTCGAATTTGCCAACCGGCTGTGCCAGGAAGGCAAATCTCCGCGCGCTGCCATCGTCGAGGCCGCCGTGTTGCGCCTGCGGCCCATCGTCATGACGACATTGTCCACCATTCTGGCCGCGCTGCCCCTGGCGCTGGCGACGGGCGCCGGCGCAGCCGGGCGCTGGCACATCGGCCTGGTCGTGATCAACGGGCTCGTCCTCTCAACGCTCCTCACCCTCTTCCTGGTGCCGGTGGTCTACCTCCTTTTTGCCAGGACTGCTCCGGTCCGACAGTCCGCAGCGGTGCCTGAGCCATTCTCGGAAGTCCTGCCGCGTCACTCGCCTTCACAAGGCTGACAGCGACGGCCACTGCAGGGCCGGACTGATGTCTTCAGGATAAAATCGTGAAAGTTCGGGAAGACGGAGGGTCAAAGAGTCTTCCGGCTTAATGGCCGCAAGAACGGCAGGAAACCCGCTTCGAGACAGAGCCGTCGGTGTTCGTTATGCCGACGGCGCGCGAATGCCGGCGAGCTTGTCCCCGATCCGCTGGTGTGCGTGGATGCTGTAGACGGCGTCCACGTGATCTCCGACCACCGTATCCACCGACACGAGACCCGTTGTATGGGCCGACCAGTCGACCGGGCCCTTGCCGTGTTTCGCCAAGGTGCTCGTCGTCCACCAGACGTGGATCGGCGCCTGAATCGGATTGAAGCGGGTCACGGTCACGAATCGTGCAGCCTCCCTCGCCAGGGCATAACCGAGCTTCAAAGAGCCGATCGAGGCCTCAGCTTCCTCATCGGAAAGAAAGTTTCGTTCCCTCGCCCATTGGATGGCGTACTCCAGGCGGTTGTCGTCCGCCAGTGACGCCAGATGCTGCTGGAGCGCCTCTCGTTCGTGCTGAGGGATCGACTCGAAGTCGCCCCTCCGGTCCCGCCGTATATAGGTCATCAACTCCTCGACAGGCGTTGCGTCACCGGCCGCATAGACGGCCTGGTCCGGTTGCGTGTCCAACAGACCGAGAAACGCGACCGAGTCCCCGCCCTGCTCCAGCAGTCGCGCCACCGCCAAGGCAAGGACCCCGCCGTTCGACCAGCCCAGGAGATGATAAGGTCCCTGCCGTTGACGCTCACGAATCAGCCGGGCCTGTTGTTCGGCGAGCTGGTGAATGGAGACATCCTGCCAACGCATGGTGAAGAGATGGCTCAACGACAATCCATAGACGGGACGTTCATCCGCCATCGAGAGCGCGAGCGGGCGGTAGGCCTGAACATGCGTGCCGGTCGGGTCAAAGCAAAACAGCGGCGGCGCGTTGCGTCCTTTGCGCAGCACGAGGATCTCCGGCGAGGTGTCACGACGCTCCCCTTCGAGGTGCTCAGCCAAAGTCGCCAGCGTGGGAAACTGGAACAACTCCATCAAGGCCAGCGGTCGATCGACGACTTTCTGGATGCGGGCGATCAGCTGGACGGCGAGAAGGGAATGTCCGCCTAAATCGAAAAAATTATCATGGAGGCCGATCCGGCCGACAGCCAGCACCTCGCTCCACATCACGGCCAACTGGCGCTGCAACGGCGTTGCTGGAGCCACATACGATTGCCGGCTGACGCCCGACCAGTCCGGCGCAGGTAAGGCCCCTCGATCCACCTTGCCACCCGGTGTCCGCGGCAGCTCGGTCAGCGGGAGGATCAGGAAAGGGAGCATATAATCCGGCAGGGTCGAGGCGAGCCAGCGACGGAGGTCCGGCTCGTCGAACTGTGCGTCCTCTCGAACCACGACATAGGCCACAAGCCTGGTCCGTCCCTCGGCATCTTCCCGTGGAACGACGAGACCGTCTCGCACATCCGGGTGCCGGCGCAACCGCTCTTCGATCTCCCCCGGTTCGATACGGAACCCGCGCAGTTTGACTTGATCGTCAAAACGGCCATGGAATTCGATGGTGCCGTCGCTCCTGACCAATGCTCGATCTCCCGTCCTGTACAGTCTTGCGCCGGGCCGTCCCCCGAAGGGGTCGGGAATGAACAGGCCGGCGGTCCGTTCCGGATCGTCGAGATAGCCGCGGCCCAGCGTCTCGCCCCCGATATACACTTCGCCGGGCACGTCAAACGGCACCGGCTCGAGGTGCCGGTCGAGGACGTACATCGACCGGCCCGGCAACGGCCTTCCGATCGGAACCGTATGAAGGGCAAATTCTTCCACTGACAGCGGAGGCTCATACAGGCTCGCGGTAATGATCGTTTCCGTCGGACCATAGGCATTCAACCACCGTACATTCCTGCCGACCTGTCGTCGCCATCGATTCAGATCCGATGATGCCACCGGCTCGTTCCCCACGATCAGCAGGCGCACACGTGAGGGCACGGAGCAATCGGCTTGCTCGAACGCGTCCACCCACTGGTGCCAGTAAGAGGCCGGTAACCCTGCGACCGTGACGTGCCGGCGATCGAGAAAGTCCAGGAATGCCGGGATGGAATCGAAGAGACGACAGGGTTGCAGCACCACTGCAGCCCCCGAGATCAAGGTCGTCCACAATTCTTCTGAGGCCACGTCAAAGCTGACGGCCGCGAATTGCAGCACCCGGTCCGACGGGACGAACTCATAGGCAGCCCCAGCAGCAAGGATATGCTGAGACAGGGCTCCATGGGAGACCACGACGCCTTTCGGTTTGCCGGTCGAGCCGGATGTGTAGATCACATAGGCGGCTTGGTCCGCCGAAATCGGCCTGTCGAGGTTCTCCCCGCTCAGTGTTTCCAACTCTGCATTCAGTCGGTCGAGCGACAATACCGGAACAGGGAATGTATCGGGGTCAGGCGTGGCGGTCCCTTGCGTGAGGACCAGATCCACGCCCGCATCGACTGCCAGAGTGTGTTGCCGCCCGGCCGGGTACGTCGGATCGATCGGCACATAGGCACCGCCCGCCTTCATGATCCCGAGTAAGGCAACGACCATGTCGAACGAACGCTCCAGACAAATCCCGACCCGCCGTTCCGACTCCACGCCTCGACTGCGAAGCCATCGCGCCAGGCGGTTACTCTTGTCGTTCAGGTCCCGATAGGACACCACATGGTCTTGCAACACCAGGGCCGGCGCATCCGGCGTCTGCGCCGCCCGACGTTCGATGAGCGCCGGCAGGGACTGCGACGGACCACTCGACGCATGCGTCCGGTTCACCGTCAGCACCGCTTGTCGCTCCTGCGCGCTCAGCAGATGGATCGAGCCTACTCCGATTCGCATGTCCCCCGTCATTCCTGCCAACACCTGCTGATAGCGGTCCAACAGGCGTTCGATAGTCGACGCCACGAAGAGGTCGCTGTTGTATTCCATCGCGACGAGCAGCCGGCCGTCTTGATCCTGAACCGTCATCGATAGGTCAAACTTGGCAGTCGTGGTATCGATCTCGATCGGCTGAAACTCCAAGCCCTGGATGTTCAATTCTGAGACTGGGGCGTTCTGCAGGTCGAACATCACCTGAAAGACCGGCGACCGGCTGACATCGCGCTTCGGTTGCAATGCATCCACGAGCTTTTCGAACGGCATGTCTTGATGGGCGTAGGCGTCCAGACAGGCTTCACGCACGTTGGCCAGCACGTCGGCCATGCTGGAATGTCCGAACACCTTGGTTCGTATCGCCAGCGTGTTGACGAAGAACCCGATGAGGCCTTCGGTTTCCTTCCTGGTCCGGTTGGCGATGGGCGTCCCGACGATGAGGTCGGTCTGTCCTGTCATGCGGGCCAACAGGATGAAGAAGGCGCTCAACAGCGTCATATACAACGTGGCGCCCATTTTGCGGCTCAACGCCGAAACTTTCACCGAAAGCTCCGCCGGGATGGTGACGCTCGCCATCGCGCCTCGCGATGTTTGCAGGGCAGGTCTGGGCCTGTCAGTCGGCAATTCCATGACCGGCAGATCGCCACCCAGCGATGTCCGCCAAAACTCCAACTCCCGCTTGAGGACGGTCCCGCTCAACCAGGCACGTTGCCACTGGGAAAAATCTCCATACTGCAGAAGCAGGTCGGACAGTGACGAGGCCCGCCCGGCCGCAAAGGCGTCGTAGAGCGCCGTCACTTCCTTCACCAGCACATGGGCGGACCAGGCGTCCGACACGATATGGTGCAACGTGAGCAACAACACCTGTTCGTTCGGCTGGAGGCGGATGAGACTGACCCGCAGGAGCGGCCCGTATCGGAGATCGAATGGACGCTGAGACTCGACGCCGGCCAACCTGACGGCAGCCTGGTCACGCGCTTCGACAGGAAGATGTTGCAGGTCGATCACCGTCACGGTCAGCGTCAGAGAGGAAGCGACCACCTGCACCGGCACTCCATTGAGACTTTGAAACGTCGTACGCAACGATTCATGGCGCCGGACGACTTCGTTGAAACTCCGTTCCAGGGCTGCGACATCGAGCGGTCCGGTGACGCGCAAGGCGATGGGAATGTTGTAGGCCACGCCCTCCGGATCCAACTGCGCCAGCACCCACAAGCGTTCTTGTGCGAAGGAAAGCGGGAGCGAACCGGTTCGCGGCCGGGGCTGCATGGGAGGCGGTTGGTCGCCCCCCGCGATCCCCTTGGCCGCGTCGATCACCCGGGCTAATTGCGCGATGTTGGGCGCCTCAAAGACGGTCCGCAGAGGCAGATCCACGCGAAACGCCTGCCGCAGCCGCGACATGACCTGCGTGGCCAGGAGCGAATGGCCGCCCAAGTCGAAGAAATTGTCATGGATGCCGATCCCCTCTCGTTTCAACACCTCACTCCAGATGGCGGCCAGGATCTCTTCCGTGGCCGTTCCGGGAGCCACGAACCGTATCGTTTCGCTCCCCTCGCGGTCCGGCTCCGGTAGGGCGCGCCGATCGACCTTGCCGTTTGCCGTCAACGGCAACGCCGGCAGAGAGCTCACCGCCGTCGGAACCATGTAGTCCGGCAGGTGCGAGCGGAGAAAGTCCTGGATCGCCTGCCTGTCCGGCTCCGCCCCCCGCGCCACGAGGTATGCAGCCAGATACAGCTCCGCATTCCCGTCCTCCCGTGCCGTCACCACGGCATCCTGTACCGCAGGATGCTGTCGCAGCACCGATTCGATTTCGCCGAGTTCGATCCGAAACCCGCGGATCTTGACCTGGTGGTCCACCCGCCCCAGGAATTCGATCGAGCCGTCCGGCAAACGTCTCGCGAGGTCGCCGGTTCGGTACAGGCGTGCGCCGGGTTGCAACGCATGGGGGTTGGGCAGGAACCGTTCGGCCGTGCGATCCGGTTGCTCCCAGTAGCCGCGCGCGACACCCGCACCGCCCAGATACAGCTCTCCCGCTGCGCCGACGGGCACCGGCTCCTGCCGTGCGTCCAGGATGTAGGCTTCGAGGTTGTCGATGGGACGGCCGATGGGTACCGTGCGGGCGAGAGGCGCATGCTCGTTGTCGCTCACGACCGTGGTCAAGGCGCCGACGGTGGTCTCTGTCGGGCCATAATGGTTGATGACGATGCAGGCCGCTTGCCGCCGCACCTGCTCGACCAAGTCCCACGACAGCGCTTCACCGCCGAACAGGAGAAACTTTCGTGGCCACAAGGCCTGCCCGTCGGCAGTGGCCACGAGGGCCTTGAAATGCGACGGCACGATTTTCAACACGTCGATGGGATGCTCCGAGAGATAGGAGGCGAACAACCGACCATCCGTCGCGGTCTCGTAGTTGATGACATGGAGACAACCGCCGGAGGTCAGGGCGGGAAAAATCGCCGTATGTCCCAAATCGGCGCTCAAGGTGGAGACGGTGGCAAACTGCAAGGGTTCCCGAAGATCCAGCTGTCGCAATATGGCCAAGGTGTAGTTGGCGAGGTTACGATGGGAGACGGCAACACCCTTGGGCTGACCGGTCGAGCCGGACGTGTAGATAACGTAAGCCAGGTCGTCCGGCGAACGCGCCAGATTGAGATTGCCGTCAGGCTCGTTCGCAACAGCCTCGCCGACGTCCAAGATCACGCCGTCGAAGAGCGGCCGGGCCTGCTCGGATACACTCTGCGTCACGAGAAGCCTGGCGCCGCTTTGCGCCATTTGCGGCGCGAGCCGCACAGCCGCATGCGCCGGATCGATCGGCACATAGGCTGCACCGGCCTTCAGCACCCCCAACATGGCGACGATCATGTCGGCAGACCGATCGAGACAGAGGCCGACCCGGTCGCCGGGTTGCAGGCCGCGCCGCCTCAGCCCATGCGCCACCTGGTTCGCCTGCCGGTTCAGGTCGTCGTAGGACAACCGTCGCTCACCGGCGACGAGGGCGGGAGATGACGGCCGCCGCGCTGCCTGCGCTTCGATTAAACGGTGCATCGGAAAAGAAGGGCCTAGCGGTCTGGCCGTCTGGTTCAACTCTCGCGTCAGCCTGGTCCGCTCCCGAGTCCCTACGATGTCCAAGTCGTCGATCGCCGTCGCGAGACGGCCTGCAATGGCGCGCAACAACTCCACATAACGATCGGCCAGGGACTGGACCATCTGGGAGGGGATGCGTTCCCCGTCGATATGCCAGGTCAATGCGAGATCCGCCTCGTCTTCAAGACAGGCTAGCCTGAATTTGAACGGCTCCGCGCAGAATGTGCTCTCGGCGAGTGTGATGACGCCGGCGGCCGTCCGGCTGGGCTTCGCTCGACGACCATATTCGAATCCGATCCCCTCCCGCACAGCCGCCGCGTCCTCATCGTCCTGTTCCGCCGGGTAATAGTGTTGCCAATCCTCCGCTTGCCCCTGCTCCTGCGCAGCCAAGGACAACAGGTCCCGCAGCGCCATATTCCCCTCGATTCGAAGGTGCAGCGGCAACCAGCGCTCGAACAACCCGATGCCTCCCTGCAACTCCTCATAGGGGCGCCCATCGGCTCGCCACCAGCAGACCAGGTCGCGACGGCCCGTCAGCCGATAAAGAAGCGCCGACCAACAGGCATACAGAAGGACCGGTAGGGAAACCTGCGCCGCGGCGGCAGCGCCCCGCAATCGCTCCGTCTCCGTAGACGAGCAGATACGATGGACCGGGCGAGCCGCGGCCTGCCGGCCTTCCGGACGGCCCGCCTGTTCGAAGGGCAACGGCACGGCGTGGTCACCGGTTGGTCTTCGTCGAGCCCACCAGGCCTGTCCTTGTTTCGCCTCTTCTCCATCCAGCAGCTCATAATGCCACTCGGAAAATTGTCCATACTGAACAGGCCGCTCATCCTTCCAGTCGGCGCTCACTCCATCCAACAACTGACTCAGTTCTGCCGCCAGATTCGACAGGGACCAGGTGTCGGCGCAGAGACCGGGCAGGTCGAGAACCAACCGCGCGTGGTCGTCCGTCAATCGGCACAGGGTGGCCCGTACCAACGGCCTCGCCTCCCAATCCCGGTCGTCCGTTCGACGCGCCGCTTCACCGGCAGCCTGTTCGCGTTCGCCCTCGTCAGGCAGATGACGAAGGTCGACCCGTCGCCAGAGAACGTCGCTCTCCTCGTTGATCACCTGGAAGGGAACCTTCATGCCGGATTCCCGATAGAACGTCGTGCGAAGACTCTCGTGGCGGGCGATCGCGTGACGCAGCGCCTTCTG
This sequence comes from Nitrospira sp. ND1, assembly GCF_900170025.1. Classification (NCBI taxonomy): domain Bacteria; kingdom Pseudomonadati; phylum Nitrospirota; class Nitrospiria; order Nitrospirales; family Nitrospiraceae; genus Nitrospira; species Nitrospira sp. ND1. The sequence continues at coordinate 121,813 of NZ_FWEX01000005.1, forward strand.
CACCGCCTCATCGTCAAAGACACCGTCCAGCCTGAACAAAGCTCGCGCCTGCCCGACATGACCGCGTGACTGCCACAACCAGAGTCGCTTCTGGTGCGGCGAGAGCCGGAGCCCTTCAATCTCAATGTCCTGATGCATGCCTCCCCCTATGACGTCATGGAGTGAACGGCCGATTGCGCGATCATGTCACCCATCGCCACCACGATCTTGCGGGGTCCCACGAAAGGATCGCGGGCATGGGCCACCAGCATGTTGTCGAGCATGATGAGATCCCCCTCCTGCCAGGGAAACCGCACGGCAGTCCGTTCGTACAACAGGCCGATCTCCTCGACGACCTCGTCTTCGAGCGGAGTGCCGTCACCGTAATAGACGTTTCGCGGGAGGGAATCGATACCGAGCATCGACAAGAGCGAGTCACGCACCGCCGGCTCCAAACAGGAAACATGGTGGAGCTGGATCTGGTTGAAGAAGACCGATTCGCCGGTGTCGGGATGTTCGATGATCGCCGGACAGACCTGCTTGGTGCGCAGGCCGCCTTTTTCGAGCCATTGCCAGTCCATGCCGTTCTTGGCACACAGGGCTTCCACTTCGGCCTTGCCGGAGGTGCGAAAGAAATCCTGCCAACTCACATCCACAGCCGGAACAAAGTTGCGGACGTACATCAGCTGCTTCTCGCGCAACCGCTCGCGCAGGTCCGGCCGGAGCCCCTTGAACATCAACCGGCCGTCCACGATCGGCGTCTGCCCCCCTTCCTGCGCGGCCTGCAGGCAAAAGAAAAACTGCTTCTGCGGCCAGCGATGCATGTGGGAGCTTTCGTTGTGGAAGAGAATCGGTTTGTCCGGCGGATAGGGTGTCGATCCGTAGACATGGCGCCCGCTCTTTTCCCGCGGCAGATCGCCGTAGTCACCGAACAACTCGCCGCAGAAGGCCTGCGCGACAGACTCGAAATCCTGCACGGTCTTCAGCGCGAACCCGCGGAACAGCAAGGCGCCGGACTGCAGCAGTTCGCGCTGCAGTCGCGAGCGCTGTTCCCGGACCCATCCGGCCAGGTCGACATCGTCCACCGCCGGTGTATAGAGCCACGGCATCGCACGGCCGTCCACGAGCGGCCGACCGCTCACCAACGTGCGCTGGGCCAGCGCAACCGGTTTCGGTTTGATGGCCTTGAACCGTTGCAGTCGCTCGTCGTTTCGCTGTTTCGTATCCATCCTGCGCGCCTCCTTGACATCCGCATCATCCATCTCAAGGGTCTCGATCCCGCATTCCGGCGAGAGACCGATCTGCTGCAACAATCGAAGAAACCGCTGCGTCCATCCGGCGATCGTCTGGGGCTCGAACAGGTCACGGCTGAACTTCCACAGCACGGCGCAGCCATCTTCCGTTTCTTCCATGAAGAGCCCCACGTCGAACCGCGACACCTCGTGCTCGAACTCCAGCGACTCGACATTCACGCCGGCCAACTGCAGCGAGGGCGGCGGCACGTTTTGCAGCACGAACAGAACCTGGACCAGCGGGTTCCGGCCGAGATCCCGCGTGAGCTTGAGCGAATCCACGATCTTTTCGAACGGCACATCCTGATGGGCGTAGGCGCCCAAGGCTGTCTCCCGCACCCGCCCCAGGAGCTGAACGAAGGACGGGTTGCCGCTGAGATCCGTGCGCAGGGGCAAGAGGTTGACGAAGAACCCCACGAGTTGTTCCGTCTCGGCGCGGTTCCGGTTGGCCACATCCGTACCGACCAGAATATCGGTCTGTCCCGAAAACTTGGACAAGAGCAGCTTGAAGGCAGCCAGCAGCGTCATAAACAGCGTCACACCCTGACGCCGGCTCAAACGCCGCAGCGGTTCAAGAATTTCTCCCGACAGGTGGAACGCGAGACGGCCGCCCCGATAACTCTGCCGCTCAGGCCGCGCATGGTCGGTCGGCAGCATCAATTGCGGCGGCGTGGAACCAAGCCGCTGCTTCCAGTAGCCGATCTCCCGTTCCAACAGGGCCCCCTGCAGCCATTGCCGCTGCCAGACCGCGAAGTCGCGATACTGGACCGGCAAGGCGGGCAGCAGGGTTTCCGGCTCATCCCCGGATTGAATGCCGGCTCCCTCGACCTCATTCGCCAGGGCGTTGTAGATCGTCGCCACCTCGTGAGTCACCACCGCGAGCGACCAGGCATCGGCCGCAATGTGGTGAACCGTCACGAGCAGGATATGGGCGTCGGCACTCACCCTGAGCAGGAGCGCGCGGATCGGCAGGTCACGATCCAGGTGAAACGGCCGCTGGGTTTGAGCTTCGGCATAGCGACCGATAGCCATGCCCCGCTCCGACTCCGACAGGGCCGTGAGGTCCTCCACCGGAATCGCAAAACGGTCGACCTCGACGACCACCTGCCTCGGCTCCCCCTCCACAGCCGGGAAGGTGGTTCGCAGGGATTCGTGCCGGCGCACGAGCGCGAGAAAACTTCGTTCCAGGATTCGATGATTGAGCGCTCCGCCAAGACGAAGGGCGAACGGCAGATTGTACGTCCCGCTCTCCGGGTCCATTTGCGTCAGGAACCAGAGGCGTTGCTGCGCGAAGGAGAGCGGCAGATGATCGGTCCGCGAGACCGGCATGAGCGGGGGAATCTGTCCGCCGTCCCCTTCGAGCCCGGCCCGGTCGATGGCCGAGGCAAAGGCCTCGACCGTCGGATGGTCGAACAGCGTTCGCAAGGGCAGTTCGATGCGAAACGCCGCGCGCACGCGGGACATGACTTGCGTGGCGAGAAGCGAATGGCCGCCGAGTTCAAAAAACTGATCCCGCCGCCCGATGCGTTCAATCCCCAGAATTTCCGACCAGATTCCGGCTACGAGGTCTTGCGTCGGCGTCGCGGGCGGTTCGAAATCATCGGCCAGCCGGTCCGCGTCCGGTGTGGCCAACGCCTTCCGGTCGATTTTTCCATTCGGTGTGAGCGGTAAGGAGGGAAGCAACAGGAAGGTGGCCGGCACCATGTACTCAGGCAGAGTCCGTCGCAGGAACAGCCGCAGCCGGTCGGCGTTCACGGTCGCCGTCGTCGCCACATAGGCCACTAACTGCTTATGTCCCGGTTGCCACTCGGCCACGACGACCACACAACGGTCCACGTCGGGATGCTGCGCCAGTCTCGCTTCGATCTCGCCCAGTTCGATGCGGAACCCGCGTATCTTGACCTGGTGATCACGACGTCCCACGAATTCGAGCGCCCCGTCCGGCCTGTGACGGACCAGATCTCCCGTCCGATAGAGCCGGCTCCCAGGCCGGGATGAAAATGGATCCGGGACGAACAGAGCGGCCGTCTTCGCCGGGTCACTCAGGTATCCACGACCCACCGCCACTCCGCCCACGCACAACTCTCCGGCCACTCCGGCCGGCATGAGGTCCAGACGGCGATCCAGGACATACAACCGCACCCCCTCGATCGGCCGCCCGATCGGCATCCTAAATTCAGCCTCGGCAGGCTGCTCGCGAATGCAGGCAAGCGCCACATCGTCGGAACATTCCGCCGGACCGTAGGCGTTCACGAGCGGCACGGTCGGGTAGCGGGCGAACCATCGACGCGACAGGTCCGGTGACAGCGTCTCTCCCGTGGGCAGCAACCACCGCAGTCGCGGCAGGGGCAACGACGGGCCCTCCAAGAGGCCGCCCAACAACGAAGGCACCACCTCAAGCACCGACACGCCGCGAGCCGAGACCTCAGCCAACAGGCGTTGCGGATCGCGCACCACCTCGTCGGGAATGATCTGGACCTTGGCGCCGCAGAGCAGCGGGGTCAGGAATTGCCACACGGAAATATCGAAACATTGTGAAGCGGTCTGAGCGACCACATCGGCGGGACCAAGCGCGAGTGTCGGAATCTTCGTCAAGAGGTGATTCATCATTCCCCGGGATTCGACCATCGCCCCCTTGGGCACCCCGGTCGATCCGGACGTGAAGATGACATAGGCGAGACGTTGCGGTGCCGTCACTGGACTAGGATTGCTCTCCCCTTGCGCATCCCTCTCGAGGTTTTCAACTGAAACGAACTCCGGTCCGACACCCGCCGGCAGCATGGTCGCGACCGTCTCAGCCAAGGCCGCCTGCCGGTTCCCGAATATCACAGCCTTCACGCAGGCGGACGCCAGGATCTGCGTCAGCCGCTCAGCCGGGTGATGCGGATCCAACGGCAGATACGCACCACCGGCCTTCAGCACGCCCACGATCATCGACAGCAGCGCCGGCCCCCGGTCGTCCAGCAGCGCAACGACGTTGTCCGTTCCCACACCGCGCCTGCGGAGTCCATGGGCAATCCGATTGGCGGAGCGGTTGAGTTCGTCGTAGGTGAGACGGTCGTCGCCGCATTCCACCACAACGGCCTCCGAGGTTCGTCGCACTTGGGCTTCGAACCGGGTGGAAAAATCCGCGGCCGCCGGCTCACTGCCATCTCGCCCGTTCCACTCCACCAGCAGACGTTGTCGCTCGGCGTCATCCAGCATCGGCAGGTCTTGGATCGCCGCCTCGGGAGACGCCGCCATGGCCTCGAGCAATCGCTTGAGATGGTCCAGCATGCGGGCCACATCCGCGCGCTCGAAGAGCCGTCGGTCATACGACAGGCGCACTCCCATGGACTCGCCCGGATACCCGACCACGGTCATTGGGTAATTCGTGTGAACGCGGTCCTGGTCGTACGAGAGGGACCGATCGTCCCGTTCTTCGCCGAGACGCGCGTCCTTCGGGGCATTCTCGAACACGAGCAGACTGCGGAAGAGCGCCTGTCCGGACGGAACCTCACTCCATTGTTGAATGCGCACCAGCGGCGCGTATTCGTACTGCCGGATGCGATAATTTTCCGCCAACAGGTGCTGAAGCCACGTCATCACCGACTGATCGGGCGACAGGGTCACGCGAAGCGGCAGGGTATTGATGAAGAGCCCTACGATGTCCTCGACACCGGGCAGGTCAGTCGGTCTCCCGGCGACGGTCACGCCGAACAACACCTGTGCCTCCCCGCTGTAGCGCGACAGCAGAATGGCCCAGGCTCCCTGTACGAAGGTGTTCGGGGTCAGGTGATGCTGCTGAGCCAAGGTTCGCAGCCGCTCGGACACCTCCGGTGATAACTCCATGAACTCGTCGCCCACTTCGGACCCGGTTGCGGAGGTATCGGGGTCGAGCCGTTCGATCCCAAGCGGGGTCGGCGTGGTGAAGCCGGTCAACTCCTGTTTCCAAAATTGCTTCGCCGCAGCCTGGTCCTGACGTTGCAGCCAGGCGATGTAGTCTCGATACGGGGCCGGGTCGGGCAGGTCCGGAATCTGTCCCTGCACACAGGCGTCGTAGTGGGTCAGAAAATCCATCATCAGCAGCGAGAAACACCAGTCGTCGGTGAGGATATGGTGGAAGCTCCGCACGATGGCGTACCGGTCCTGACCGCGGCGGACCAGTCGAATGCGCATGAGCGGCGCCTGTTCGAAATCCAGCCCTTGTTTCAATTCCTGCACCAGCAACTCCCCCATGCGGATGTGTTGCTGCTCGTCACTCATGTCCGCCCAATCCAGGTCTTGAATCACGTCCTCCGCAACGACACGTCGATGGACGACCTGAAGGGGCGCCTGCAGATCCTTCCACATGAAAGAAGTGCGGAGCATCGGGTGCCGGTCGATGACGCGCTGCCAGGCGCGGCCGAAGGCCTCCCGATCCAGACGCCCTTCCCATGCGTAAAACTGCTGCATGAGGTAGATGCCGGAAACGGGGTTCATCAACGTATGGAACAGCATGCCTTCCTGCATCGGCGACAGCGGGTAACAGTCTTCGATCTCCGCCCAATCCTCACGTCGACCCGCCAGCTCCTCCGGCGTCAGCCCGGTGAGCGGGAAGATCGGCATGACGGGCGCCGTGGCCTCCGGCGTCGCCTGTGGTGGGCTGTGAGCGCCTGCCGCCGGCCGGGCCTCGTCTTGCACGGGCGATTGCATGGCTTCGATCGGCGTGGCCGGTTTCACCTGCGCCACCGCCGCGGCGGCCGCCACGGTTTGATGTTCGAAGAGTTGCTTGGGCGTCAGTTTCACCCCTTGCCGGTTGGCTCGGGCAATGACCTGCAGCGTGCGGATCGAGTCGCCTCCCAGCGCGAAAAAGTTGTCGTGCACGCCCACTCGTTCGACCTGCAACACGGTTTGCCAGATGGCGGCGAGGATTTCCTCGGTCCTGTTGCGCGGCGCCACGTAGGTCGTCAGCGCGGCAGCACTCAGCTGTTCCGGATCGGGCAAGGCAGCCCGGTCGAGCTTGCCGTTCGCGGTCAGAGGAAAGGCGTCGAGAGGGACAAAGTGTTGCGGCACCATGTACTGAGGGAGGCGAAGCGCAAGCCTGGCCCGAATGCCGGCCACATCCAGCATCGAGGGTCCGGCCAGATAGGTTACGAGTTGCTGCGTGCCGTCGCCGGTCTCGCGGACCACCGTGACGGCATCGGCCACCCCCGGCTCCCGTCGCAGTTGCGCCTCGATGTCACCCAGTTCGATGCGAAACCCGCGCAGCTTGACCTGATGATCGATGCGTCCCAGAAATTCAACCGTGCCGTCGGCTCGCCGTTTCGCCCGGTCGCCTGTACGGTACAGCCTGGCTCCAGGCACATGGCTGAAGGGATCGGGAATGAATCGTTCCGCCGTCGCCTCGGGTCGGCCGAGATACCCACGCGTGACTTGCTGCCCGCCGATGTAAAGTTCTCCCGGCACACCGATCGGGACCGGCTGTCCATCGATGTCGAGCACATGGGCTTGGACCAATGAGAGTGGGCGGCCGACCGGCACGTCGCCCTCGGCATGGCCCTGTGATGCTTCAACCAGATGGGTCAACACGCCGACCGTCGTTTCGGTCGGGCCGTAGTGATTGACGATCGCGCAGCCGGGCGCGAGCCGCCGGATCTCTTGCACGAGGTCACCGCGCAGGGCTTCGCCCCCAAGGATGAGGCAACCGGTTGGCAAGACACGTTCGGGGTGGGCCGCGTGCAGAAGTCCCCGGAGGTGGCTCGGCACGATTTTCAGGACCTCGACCTGCCGCCCATGCATGGCGGCGGCCATCGCGTCGGGGTCGAAGCCGTCCTCCGTCGAAAGCAGATGGAGGGTACGCCCCGAACAGAGCGCCCCGAACAGGGCCGTGTTGCCGAGGTCGGCAGCCACCGTCGAGACGGCGGCCATGCTCGCACCGGCGGCCACCGGCTCAAGTTGCAGGATCGCGCGGACATAGGCCGTCACCTGCCGATGTTCCACGGCCACCCCTTTGGGACGACCGGTGGAACCGGAGGTATAGATCACATACGCAAGGTTCGACGGCGACAGCGGGACGGAGGCTGGCCCTTCGCAACATCCTGCGATCTCCTCCGCTTGACGATCGAGCAGGATCAGCCGTTCCGCAAAATCAGATAAGCCCTGCGCCTGGTCGCCCCGGGTGATGATGAGGCGAGCCTGGCTATCGGCGACCATCGCGGCCAGCCGCTCACGGGGATAGGTCGGGTCGAGCGGGACATAGGCGCCGCCGGCCTTGAGCACGGCAACGATCCCGACCACCAAATCCAACGAACGGTCCAGACAGAGGCCGATCCGGTCATCCGATCTCACACCCTGCGCCAGCAGATATCGCGCCAGAGCAGCCGCGCGCCGGTCAAGTTCCTGATAGGTCACCTGCTCCTGCTTGGTCACCACCGCCGTGACCTCCGGCCTTGCCTCCACTTGGGCGGCGATCAGGTCATGGATGCAGCGTTCCCCGCTCTCGTCGGACGTGAAGGCCCCGTTCCACTCGATCAGTTGATTTCGTTCGTCATCCGTCAACAGAGACAGGTCTGCCAACCTCGCCTCGAGTGCCTCCGCCATGGCTGCGAGCAAGCGATCGAGATGACCGAGCATGCGGGTGATCGCCGCATGCGCAAACCTCCGGTGGGCATAACAGACGATAAGGCGCAGATCCCGCCCCGGTTCCACCATCAACGAAAGGGGATAGTTGTTGCGTCCCGGCGTCAGCGTATAGACGTCGCCCGACCGAACGGCCAAGGGCTCGACGCTCAACGACGGCTGCTCACCGCCGTCCGCAGCCTCCGGATAACTTTCGAACACGACCAGGCTCCCAAAAAGAGGCGTCCCGTTAGGAACGTCGCTCCATCGTTGGATGTCGCTGAGCGGGGTCCATTCATATTGGCGCAACGCCGCGTTCCGCTCCTGCAAGTCACGCAGCCAGTCCCCGAGCGACTGGTCCGGTCGGAAGCTCACTCGAATCGGCAGGCTGTTGATGAACAACCCGACCATCTCCTCGACGCCGGTCAGCTCCGGGGGCCGCCCCGACACGGTCGCCCCGAACAGAATGTCCTGCTCTCCGCTGTAACGATGGAGCAAGAGGGCCCAGGCCCCCTGCAGCAGGGTATTCACCGTGACCTTCACCCGCTTCGCCAGGGATTGGAGCGCCTCCATCCTCTCCGCCGACAGCCTCAACGACTGCTCGGCAAAGGACAGGGTCTCCGCTGAAGCATTTTGCGACGGCGCTTCGAGCGCGAGGGGTGTCGGTCGCTGAAACCCTGCCAGCATCGTGCGCCAAAAGGTTTCGGCTTGGACCAGATCCTGCCGATTCACCCAGCTGATGTAGTCGCGGTAAGGCCGCGGCGACTCGACTGTCGGAGCGGCCCCCCGCACCAGCGCCTCGTAGGCCCTCAAGACATCGCGAAGCACGAGCGCCATGCTCCACCCATCCAGAAGGATGTGGTGATGACTGTTGACCAACAGCCATTCGCGCTCCGCCTTGCGAATGACGTGCAGTCGCATGAGGGGCGGCCGCAATAGATCGAGACCGGCGGCGCGATCGCAATCCAGGAGAGTCCCGAATCGCAACCGTTGCTCTTCCTCCGGCACGCCGCGCCAATCATGCCGCTCGATGGGCAGAGACGTCTGCCGACGCACGACTTGCAGCGGCTTCTCAACTCCCTCCCAGACGAACGCCGTGCGGAGCACCGCATGGCGCTCCACCACATGGCGCCAGGCTCCCTCGAAGGCGTCGAGCCGCAGGTCGCCCTGCAGCCGGTAGGCATATTGATAGAAGTAAGGATCGGCCGTTGCGTCGGCAAGACGGTGAAACAAGAGTCCCTGCTGCAGCGGGGACAGATAGTACATGGCTTCAATTTGCTGTTTATCGCGCATGATTCCGTTCCATGATCTCAAGAATGTTGTCGAGGGCACCCTGTTCGATTTCAACGTCCGGAAAATCAGACGGGGTATACCCGCCGGCGTCCGGCGCGCAGCAATGGGCGATCAGGTCGCGCAACCGCTGCCGATACGAGGCAGCAAGCATCTCGATCGTCGCCGGTTTGATCCGTGCGCGGCTGTGAGTCCAGCTCACGCTCAGCCGCCCCTCCGTGACATCCGCGTTGATGCTGAGTTCATATCGCATCCGATTCGAGGAACCGTGTTCCCGTCCCGTGGGCTCCGGCGCCAATGCAAATAGGGTCTGTTCGGCCCCGCCTTGATCGAGTTGGCCCAGATAGTTGAAGCAGACCTGCGCGGCGGTCTGACGTCGAAGGCGCTCCGTCTCAGGCGAACGGGTCAGATACCTCAAGACTCCATACCCTACCCCGCCGGAGGGTACGGCCCGCAGTTGCTCCTTGATGTCCTTTACGACCTCGCCTGTCGAGCCGCCCGGAAGCCGGAGCAGGAGTGGAAAGATGCTTGTGAACCATCCCACAGTGCGCGAGAGATCGGCCCCTGGAATCAACGGCTCACGGCCATGTCCTTCGAGATCCAGCAGCAACTCTTCCTTGCCCGTCCAGCGATGGAACGTTTGAAGCAAGGCCGCCAACAGGAGATCGTTTACCTGAGTCCGGTAGGCAGCCGGCGCTTGCCGCAACATGGCTTCCGTCTCTTCCCTACTGAACCCCACGTGACAGATCTCCGCCGAGGCTTCCGTCCGTTCTCCCGCCGGATCATCAAGCGGCAACGAACGATCCGTCGACCGGTCCTGTTTGGCCCAGAAGTCCAGCTCACCCAGGAGCGCTCCGGATTCAGCCAAGGCCTGTGCCGCTTCGGTCCACTGTTTGATCGAGGTGGTCTTCGGTGGAACGACCAAGGCACTCCCCTCCTCCGCCAGATAGGCCTGCTCAAGGTCCTCCAGGAGGATGCGCCACGACACCCCGTCAACCACGAGATGGTGGGCGATCAACAGGAGCCTGCCGGGCCGGTTCGGCCCGAGATCGAACAGCACCGCCCGAAATAGAGGCCCTTGCTCCAGATTGAGGCTCTGCTGGTACCGTTCGGCCTCGTTGGAGACGGCGGCCGCTAACTCTTGGTCGGAGACCTGACTGAGATCGACGGACAACAAGAGATCCTCACATGGGACGATAGCCTCGATACGTGCGGTCAGACCGTTCGAGAGGTCGAAGCGGGTGCGCAAGGCATCATGCCGCTCGATCACCGTCCGTAGCGCGCGGGCCAACCTGGCCTGATCCGGCGCTTCCGACATCGTGACCATGAGCGACTGGTTCCAGTGATGGGGTTCGGACAGCTGTTGTTCGAACAACCAGTGCTGGGCCGGAGTCAGCGGCAACACTCCCGACACCAAGCCCTGCTCCGCCTGGATTGCAGGCATGGCAGGCGACTCCAGATTCACCACCGCCGCGAGGCGCTCGACCGTTTGCTGCTGAAACAAATGTCGCGGCGTCAGCGACAGGCCGATTTCCTTCGCCTGCGTGATCACCTGCAGCCCGAGGATCGAATCCCCGCCGAGTTCGAAGAAGTTATCGTGGCGGCCGACCTGCGCGAGGCCGAGCACCTGGGCCCAGATGGCGGCCAGCTGCTGCTCGGTCGCCGTCGTCGGCTCGGCATAGGCCTGTGTGCGCGGCGCCTCGACCTCCGGCGCAGGCAGGGCCCGGCGGTCCACCTTCCCGTTCGGGCTCAGGGGCAGCCGCTCCAGCCGTACGATCACCGCCGGCACCAGATACTCCGGCAGCGTCTGCGCGAGCGCCTGCCGCAAGCCTGCCGCGTCGAACGGGGGCGTCGGGTCGGTCGTCACATAACCGACGAGCCGGGCCCCGCCGGGGCCGTCCCGGCGCGCCAGCACCACGGCCTCCCGGATCGCCGGCTGCTGCCGCAGGGCCGCCTCTACTTCGCCCAACTCGATGCGCACGCCCCGGATCTTGACTTGATGGTCCAGCCGCCCCAGGTATTCGATGGCGCCGTCGGGCCGGTACCGCACGAGATCGCCGGTCCGATAGAGCCGCTGCCCGGGCTGGTCACTGAAGGGATCCGGCACAAACCGCGCCGCCGTCAGGTCCGGCCGCCGGTGATAGCCCCGCCCCACGCCGATCCCGCCGATGTAGCATTCGCCCGGCACGCCGATCGGCACCGGCTCGCCCTGCGGATCCAGCACATAGATCTGCAGATTGGCGATGGGCCGCCCGATGGGCACGGTGGGCGCGGGCGGGGTCGGACAGGTCCAGGCGGTCACGTCGATGGCGGCTTCGGTGGGGCCATAGAGATTATGCAGGGCGACGCCCGGCAGCACCTGCTGCACCCGCGGCGGCAACGTGGCCGGCAGGGCTTCGCCGCTACAGAGGATCTGGCGGAGGCTCCGGCAGGTCTCGACGCCGGGCTGGTCCAAAAACGCCTGCAGCATGGGCGGGACAAAGTGCAGGGTGGTGATGCCCTGCTCCACGATGTGCTGGATCAGCCGGGCCGGGTCCTTGTGGGCGTCGGGCTCGGCCATGACCAGTTCGGCGCCGACGAGCAGCGGCCAGAAGAATTCCCACACGGAGACGTCGAAGCTGATCGGGGTCTTCTGGAGGACGCGGTCCGCCGGCGTCAGCCTATAGGCCTCTTGCATCCACTGGAGCCGGTTGCGGAGCCCCGCGTGGCTGTTGCCGGCGCCTTTCGGCTGCCCGGTGGAGCCGGAGGTGTAGAGGACGTAGGCCAGCTGCGTCTCGGTGGTCGCCAGCACCGGCGGGGTCGAAGGAGACCCGTCGAGGATGGCGCGGTCGCGATCCAGGCAGAGGGTCGGGCCGTCGTGCGCCAAGCGCGCGGCTTGCGCGGCGTCGGTCAGCAGCAGGGCGGCCTGGCTGTCCTGCAACATGTAGCGCAGTCGCTCGGTGGGATAGGTTGGATCGAGGGGCACGAAGGCGGCACCCGCGTACCAGGTGCCGAGCAGCGCCACGACCAAATCCACCGACCGTTCCAGCGCCACGGCCACCAGACATTCCGGCCCGATCTTGCGCGCCTGGAGCGCCTGGGCCAGTTGGGCGGCCTGCGCGAGTAAGGCCGCATAGGTCACCGTCGTCTGGCCGGCCCGCACGGCGACGGCCTCCGGCGTCCGCGCCGCCTGCGCCGCAATCAGCGCCGGCACCGCCACCGCCGGATACGCCCGCCCCGTCCGGTTCCACGCCCCCACCACCTGCGAACACTCCGCCGACGCCAGCAGGGGAAGGAGACCCAGGCGTGCATGAGGGTTCTGTGTCATGGCCGTGAGCAGCGTCTCGAGCTGCCGCACCATGCAGGCAGCAGTCTCGTCGCGGAACCGGTTCCGGTGATACCAGAGTGAGAGCGTCAGTTCCTTTCCGGGTAACACGTTGAGCGTCAGGGGATAATTCGTCTGTCCTTGCAGCGCGACGCCTTGAATGGTGAGCTCGGTCGCTTTCTCCAACGACTCATCCAGCGGGTGGTTGTCGAAGACGATCAGACTCTCGAAGAGGGCTTGCCCGCGAGGCACATCGCTCCAGCCTTGGATCTGCACCAGCGGCGTCTGCTCGAATTGCCGTAGTTCGCTATTGTGCTCCAGCAGAGCTCGCAGCCATTCGGAGAGGACGGCGTCTGGAGCCACCCGTACCCGCAGCGGAAGGGTGTTGATGAACAGACCGACCATCCGTTCGATCCCGGGTATGTCGGCGGACCGGCCGGACACGGTCGTACCGAACAGCACCTCCGATTCTCGACTGTACCGGCTTAACAACAGCGCCCACGCGCCCTGCACGAGGGTATTGAGCGTCACATGATGCCCCTGCGCGAACGTGCGCAACTGCGCACTGGCCTCGGGCGAAAGCGTGATGGCGGCCGTGCCGCTTGAGCGGTGTTGACCGGCCTCTTCAGGCGCGACCTCTTCGCCCAGGACCGTCGGCGTCGTCACTCCCTTCAGGGCCTTGCGCCAAAATCGCTCGGCCTCGGCCTGATCCTGTCCGAGGAGCCGAACGATGTGATGGCGATAGGGCGCGACCGGTTCGAACAACGGAGCCGCTCTTCGCCGCAGGGCTTGGTATGCGGTCAACACTTCCTGCAACAGAATCGGCAGACACCATCCGTCCATGAGGATGTGGTGGTGCGTCCAGAGCACGTCGTAGGTGTCCCGGCCGACGCGGAACAACAGGATCCGCATCAAGGGCGGCCGTTCGAAGTCGAAATCCGTCAGCCGATCTTCCTCCACTAACCGGCTGAACCGGGCCGCCTGTTCGCTTGACGCACAATCCCGCACATCCACCTCGCGCCAGGGCAATGCGGCAGCAGGCAGCACGATCTGAATCGGCGTCGATACTTCTCGCCACAGGAACCTCGTCCGCAACAGCGGGTGACGATCGACGACCTGCTGCCACGCCTCGCGGAACAGCGGCACGTCCAGTTCGCCCGCCATCCGCCAACTCATCTGCTCGATATAGACGCCGGAGGCCGGGGCATACAGACTGTGAAAGAGAAGCCCCTGCTGCAAAGGGCTCAGTGGATAGACATCCTCATGGTTCGGACAGGCGGCCTTCGCCGCCGCGGCGGTCGCAGCATCAGGCAGCTCAGCCAAGAGCTCTTCGTCAGTAATCACCGGAGAGACGTCGCTCGGCTGCGCCAACAGGGCCGCCAGTTCCGCGACAGTCTGATGTTGAAAGACCTGCCGCGGCGTCAGGCTGAAACCGGCCTGCCGGGCCCGGCTCACCACCTGCAGACTTAGAATGGAATCGCCGCCGAGCTCGAAAAAGTTGTCGTGGATTCCGACTCGCTCCCGTTGCAACGCCTCCGCCCAGATCAGCGCCACCTGCTCTTCGACTGAGTCACGGGGAGCTGCGTAACCCCCGTCGCCCGGGTCGTCGGGAACCGGCAACGACGCTCGATCCACCTTGCCGTTCGGCGTGCGGGGCAGGGTATCCAGTTGGACGAACCGCGACGGGATCATCACTTCAGGCAACTGTGACCGGAGTGTGGCGCGCCATGTCTCGACCGATGACGCCGCCTGCTCGCTTGTCACGACATAGGCCACCAAGCGTTTCTGGCCCGGCCGATCTTCTCGCACCACCGTGACGGCGTCCCGAATTCCCGCCAGCTCCCGAAGGCGCGCATCGATTTCTCCCGGTTCGATCCGCACCCCGCGCAATTTGATTTGATGGTCCACCCGGCCCAGAAATTCCAGGCTGCCATCTGTTCGACGGCGCACCAGGTCTCCGGTTCGGTAGAGGCGCGCACCAGGCTCCGTTCCGAAGGGATCGGGCACGAAGGCGGCAGCCGTGCGACCAGGATCCTGCAGATAGCCCCGTCCGACCCCGACGCCACCGATGCAGAGTTCACCGGAAACCCCGACCGGCACCGGCGCCAGCCATCGATCCACCACCACGAGCCGCATCCGTTGGATGGGCCGTCCGATCGGCATAGAGACCTCATCGGCGGCCGGAGGCGAGGCGATCGTCGCCGTCGCGACGTCATCGGCACATTCGGCCGGGCCATAGGCATTCACCAGCGGCACATGGGGATACCGTCGCAGCCACTCGCGGCAGAGCTGCGGCGGCAGCGCTTCACCCGTGGGCAACAGCCACCGTAACGATCGCAAGGGAACGTCGGCTGCTTGTGGGCCATCCACCATGCCCTTGAGCAGCGCCGGCACAGTTTCGGCGACGGTGACCGCATCGCGTTCGAGACAGGTCAAGAGCTGCACAGGATCACGGGCCTCGTCCTCCGGCACGATCAGGGTCCGCCCGCCGCAGATGAGCGCGGCCAGGTGTTGCCAGACGGAAATGTCGAAACAGGCCGAGGCCGTCTGCGCCACTACGTCATTCGGGCCCAATCCCAAGGAATCGCGCTTGCTCCAGAGGTGGTTCATCAAGCCCCGCTGCGTGACCATGGCGCCCTTGGGAATACCGGTCGAGCCGGACGTATAGATGACGTAGGCCAATTGGTCCGGCGAGCAGGTGTGAGGATGAGGCGGCGCATTGTCCGGCCTTCCGACGACGTCCTCCAGGGCGAGGAGAATCGCGTCGCCGGATGCGAACCGTGGAGAGGCCTCCCCCACACGAGCGCGATAGGACTCACTCGCCAGGACGACGGACGCCGTGCTCGAGTGAATCAATTCGCCCCAACGGGCCGGAGGGTGAGAGGGATCCAGCGGCAGGTACGTCCCGCCCGCCTTCAACACCCCCACGATGGCTGTGAGGAGACCAATGCCGCGGTCGAGCAGCAGGGCGACGATCTTGTCCGGGCCGATGCCGGAGGTGGTCAGTGCGCCGGCGATCCGGTCGGCCTCTCGGTTCAACTCGGCATACGTCCTGGTTTCCCTCCGGCATTCGACGGCGACGGCACCCGGACTGCATTCGACTTGGGCCGCGAATACGGCGGCGAAGTCGAAGCACTCGTCTGTGACGCGGTCATCAGGTCCGACCAGCAGAGCCTCTTGCCACTCTTCGACCGACAGAAGCGGTAACTCATGCAGTCTGCAGTCCGGCGTCGCGACGATGCCGGCCAACAGGGTCTGGAAATGTCCGGCCATGCGGGCAACGGTCGCCGCATCGAACAGGTCGGTGTTGTATTCGAAGGCTCCCTCCAGGCCCGCCTCCGTCTCGGCCATGTCCAGCGAGAGATCGAACTTCGCGGCTGCCGCATCGACCTCGGTGATCTCGACGTGCAACCCGGGCAAACGAACGGCTTCGGCCAGCGTGGTCTGCAGCGCAAACAGCACTTGAAAGAGCGGAGAGTGGCTCAGGGCCCGCGCGGGCTTCAGCGCGTCGACGAGTTCTTCGAACGGCAACTCCTGATGCTCCTGCCCGCCGAGAACGACTTCACGCACCCGTTCGAGCAACTGCCGGAAGGTCGGATTCTGCGAAAGGTCCGTACGCAGGACGAGGGTATTCGCGAAAAAGCCGATGAGATCTTCCGTCTCGCGTTTGGTCCGGCAGGCGATGGGGGTGCCGACACAGACATCGTCGATGCCCGTATAGCGCATGAGCCAGGTCTGGAACACGGCCAACAGGGTCATAAAGAGAGTCACGTTGTGGCGCCGGCTGAGTTCCCGCAACCCCCCGGCCAGGGCCTGCGGCAGAGTAAAGACATACCGGCTGCCCGACGACGTTTGGACGGCCCCGCGCGGGCGGTCTGTCGGCAGTTCGATCACCGGGAGGTCTCCAGCCAGTTGCCGAGTCCAATAGGTCAGGTGCCGATCAAGCACCTCTCCCTGCAACCACCCGCGTTGCCATTCCGCATAGTCCGCATATTGGATGGGGAGCGCAGGCAAGGCTGCATCGGTCCCCTCCACCGCCTCGACATACAGCTGCGCAAATTCCCGCGCCAGGATCTGCGCGGACCATCCGTCGCACACGATGTGGTGCAGGGTGACGACCAGCAGGTGGTCGTCGTCTGTGATGTCGAACAGACGCAACCGGAGCAGCGGCCCCCGCTGAAGATCGAAGGGACGTTGCGCTTCGTCACGCGCCGCGGCCAGGATGGCTTCCGGCTGATTCGTCACCAGGTCGGTCTCCAGTGTGACTCGACCGACGGTCGCGATGATCTGAACCGGCTCCCCGTTTTCGGTGCTGAAGCTCGTGCGCAGGACTTCGTGCCGTTCCACGATCCGGTTGAAAGAATTCACCAGGAGCCGGCGATCCACCCTCCCCTTCATCCGCACGGCGATGGCCGTGTTGTAGGAGGCGCTCTCCGGTTCCAACTGCGAGAGAAACCAGAGCCGCCGCTGCCCGAAACTCATAGGAAACAGGTACTGCGCCGGCTCCGATCCGAGGACATCGGCCGGCCTGTCTTGCGTCTGGTCGTGAGGCATCAGCATGGATGACCGGCTCTGCAAGGTTCCGCCATAGCCACCAGAATCTGCCGCCGGCCCTTAAAAGGCGTGCGGCCATGGGCGGCCAGCATGTTGTCGAGCATCATCACATCGCCCTCCTGCCAGGAGAATTGCACGGCCACGCTCCGGTAGACGTCGCGAATTTCATCCAGCAGATCAGACTCGATCGGGCTGCCGTCTCCGTAACAGGCATTTCGGGGCAGGTCTTCCTCCGCCACGACGGCCAGCAGGTCCTCACGCACCGCCGGCTCCAGATTCGAGACATGAAACAAATGCGCCTGATTGAACCAGACCGTTTCGCCCGTCAGAGGATGGACCGCGATCGCCTGCGCCACCTGCCTGGTGCGCAATTCGCCGTCGGCTTTCCACTCGTACAGAATTCCATTGGTCCGGCAGAATGCTTCCACCACTGCAGGGTCTTCCGTGTTGAACACCTTTTGCCAAGGCACATCCAGACCGTTGCCATAGTTGCGCATGTACATGACCTGCTTCCGGTTGAAGTGTTCCCGGATGCAGGCTGGAATCCGCCGATAGACCTCGCGGCTGTCCGCGATCGGGGTGTAGCCTCCCTCCTCGGGTGCCTGCCCGCAATAAAACCAGATCTTCATCGGCCATTCCCGCGTGTAGGCCTGCTCGTTGTGAAGCGGGATATGTTGATGCGGCGGGTATTCGGTCGAAGTGTAGACCTGTCGCTGCACACGCGACCGGGGGGTCGAGCCGAATTCGTAGGACACCAACGACGACGTGAACCCACCGACGAACGACTCGAAATCAGCGACCGATCCGATCGGCAGGCCGCGGAAGAGCAGGCCGCCGCTGGCCGGCAGAAATGCCTCGGCATAATGGCGCGCGGCGGCGAGATAGCCGTCCAAGGTTCTGCCCTCTACCGGTGTCACCACCAGGGGAAGGCTGCCGTCGGACGAGAGGGGCTCGATCATGAGGCCACCGTTCCGCGTCACTATGCCGTTCACTCCGGGACGCGTTCCGCAGGACGATCCTGATTCATGGTTCATCGAATACCTCCCACTCATGGTTGAATGCGTGTGTTCTACCGACCATCTGCATCACAGCCGCAGCGACATGTATGGTTGCAGGAGCAACATCACGGCCTCCACCACCGCCGCTTGAGCGGTGCGGACAAAAAAGTGATCGCCTTGGAACAGCCACAGTTGAAATCCCCCGGTCGTATGCGCGCTCCAGGGATTCAGCTTATCGACTCCGACAGCCCGGTCCGCCATGCCGCCGAATGCCGAGATCGCACAACCCAACGGCGATTCCGTGCGATGGCGGTAGGTATCGCGCAAGGAGAAATCTGCACGGAGCGTCGGCAGGACCAACTCCATCATTTCGGCATGCTCCAGGATTTCACGCGGCGTGCCGTTGAACCGTCGCATCCGTTCGAGAAACTCCCCGTCCGGCAACTCGCTGAGGCGTTCGTCGTCGGTCAACTCCGGTGCAGGACAGCCGGAGACGAAGAGGTGCACGGGTTCGATGCCATAGCGTCGACGCAGTTCACGCGCGAACTCGAAGGCGACCAGTCCCCCTACGCTATGACCGAAGAGGGCGAAAGGCCGGTCGAGAGACGGTTCGATCGCATCGGCCAACTCCACCACCAGCCGACGAAGGTCGCCGATCGGCGGCTCCTTCATCCGCGCCTCCCTGCCCGGCAGTTGCACGGCACAGACCTCGACCTGCTGAGAGAGCTCCAACGGCCAACCGCGGAACAGCGATGGCCCGCCCCCCGCATAGGGGAAGCAGATCAGCCGAAGACCATCACCGCGACGGCAGGTGACGATCCATGGCCGCCGATCCGCCGCCGTCAGCATGGGGCCGCCGTCTTGCCCGCCTGTTCGGCCTGCTCCGCCATCCATTTGCGTAAACTCAGCGGCCGCATGTCCGTCCAGACGTCTTTGATGTAGGACAGACACTCATCCTTCAGGCCGGTCTTGCCGGCGTCCTGCCATCCCAATGGATTTTCGCGATAAGAAGGCCAGATCGAATACTGTTCTTCGTGGTTCACCACGACCTTGTACACCGTCGTATCTTCCTGCTCGTCCTGTCCCATGATGCCTCCTTGTTGGTGAGAATGAACTGCGACGCTATGACGCCCCGCCACGATCCGACGGCTGCAACGTCAGGTTGTGGGTCGGCCTTCCTGCGAGCAACGGCGTTGGAACCCCCTCGCTCCAATTGCGCTGTTGATCCCGGTAATGTGCCGACATGGGATGCCCCGATTGGCCCCCCGGCATGTGAAAGATGGCATCAGAATGGTGCGAGGGCGACACCACCATCCGCTGACTGGCCGCAAGGCTTCCGCTGAGCACCCGCACGCATTGCCCGCAACCGGACGCTTCCTCATCCGTCATATCCAGCCAGCGCCCTAATCCGGGAATCGCCTCGCTCAAGGGATGGGTCATACGCACGCGATTCATGATTCCCCACGTCAGGTCGTCCGGACTGAGCAGGTCGTAGTCGGTCGTGAGTGTTTCCACGGTTTGCTTCAGCTGTTGGAGGAGGAACGTGTTCCAGTCCGCAAATCGAGCCGGGTCGGGCAGAACGGCAGGAGCCTGTTCCGTCAGCAATGTCCTCAGAGGGGTGTCGAGGTCGCCGTCATAGACGAACCCCGCGTCCTGTTCCCGGCAACTTTGTAAGAACGGTGCGAAGACGGACGCCGCTAACGTCCGGCGGAACGCCACCAGCAGGCCGAAGCCTTTGCTATCGCTATCGGCCCTGCCCTCCCAAGCCTCCACGGCACGGCGCACGTCGGCCAGATCGGGGGTTCCCTCGATGACGGACTCGTTCAGCAGACGTTTCACAAGGTCTCGATAAAATTCGTACAACTGGGCCGTCGTATCCAATTGCAGCGCCAGTAAATCCGTCTCATGGAAGCGGTCCTTGTCGCGCAATCGTTCCGTGATGCGATAGGCCCGGTAGCCGTTTGCGAAGGCATGACCGATGACATGGGGGTATTCTTCTCCCACCATGCGGTGGTTGGCACTCACGAGGTAACCCGATGGCGGATCGACGATCCGCGGCAGTTCGTCCGGCGCGATGAATCCATTCCAGCCCGTCCGTCCATCGGCCCAGGACACACTGACGGATCCGTCGAATCCGCGCCTGACCGGAATTTTTCCCATGAACGTCCAGGCAATGTGCCCATCGGCGTCCGCGAGCACCACATTGTTCGGAGGCCCGCCGGCGCGATTGGCGACCGCGATCGCATCCCTCACCGTGCGAGCCTGATCCATCTGCAGGAGGCCGAGGTCCACCGCATCAGGATCGAGGGCGATCCAACGTAGCGCGACGGGATGTCCCATCAATGGCTTCTCGGCCACGGGCCCCCAGAGCGTCTCTTTGATTTCCACCACCCGGTCTCGATCGCCCTTGACGGCAATGGTTTCGTTGCGGATCGTGAACCGACGCCAGCCGTCAGGGGTCGCATACTCGTCCGCATTGTTCGGATTGAGATCGAGGCGCACAAGGTCGAGAAAATCGCCCTCGACATTGGTCATGCCCCAGGAGACCAGGCCATTGGACCCGGCGATCACCACGGGAATCCCCGGCACGATCACGCCGGCCACTTCGACCCGTCCATATCTCAACTGAACCCGATACCAGATGTTCGGCACCCCGACGTCGAGGTGCATATCGTTGGCCAGAATGGCGCGACCGTCTTCGGTTTTCGCGCCGGCCACAGCCCAGGCATTCGAGCCCAGCTCCCGTTTCCGGCCTGGTACGACTGAGGTCTGAACGGCACGGCTTTGTCCGCCCGCTTGACGCAATGACGCCAAAGCTTCGACCGGCACGGAGGCAGGCGACCGTTGTGTCATGTTCCCCGTAAACAGCCGTGCGGTGTAGGAATCGAGCGGCGGCAGGAGGAAGGCCGCGACTTCCTCGGGAAGCGAAGCCTTCATTACCGTGCGCATCCGTTCGTCGTCCTCATATCCGTTCAACATCTGAAACATGGCCAACACCAGCAGGATGCTGTCCGTCGGGCTCCATCGAGCGGGCCGATACCCCAGCAACAGAAATTCAAAAGGAGGAACCGTCATCTGTTCCAGAAACGCATTCACGCCTTCCGCATAAGCCTCCAGGACGGCTCGTTGTTCCTCCGGCAACCGTCTGAGCACCGCCTCTGCGACCGGCGACAAGCCCAAATTCCGCTGCCTGAGATCGACCTGCAGTCCGGACTCCCCCAACACTTCGGCCAGTCGTCCCGCGCTGTTTCGCCGGAGCAGGTCCATTTGAAAGAGCCGGTCCTGGGCCGTCACATACCCGAGTGCTCGCATGGCATCGAGCCGATCCCCGGCCGCCACGACCGGGATTCCATACGCATCGAAGGCAACGGCCACCGGCGCCTGCAACCCCGGCAGCTTTAGGACGCCGTCTCTCATCGGCAGGGACGCGGAACCTGCAAACAGGAGGGAGACAACCCCGAACCCCAGAATGACCCCGACGGCTGCGAGGACACGTCCTCTGCTGATCATGCGACGCCCTGTTCCTCCGCTGCTTTGACCGCTTCCGAAAAAATGGTCGCGATCGTATCGATCTGTTCCGCCGTGACGATCAGCGGCGGCAGAAAGCGAACGACGCAGTTGTGTCGCCCGCCGAGTTCCAGGATCAGACCGCGACGCAGGGCCTCGTGCTGAATCCTGGACGCGAGTCGCGGCGCCGAGGGATGGCAGCCCGGCAGTTCGATCGGCGCATCCCGATCCACGATCTCGACGCCGATCATGAGGCCCCGTCCCCGCACATCCCCCAGGCTCCGGGCTTCCCCCTGGATCTGCCGAAGACAGGCAAGTAGCCGCTCACCCATCCGGGCCGCATGTTCGTCGATGCGCTCTGCGGTGATGAACTCCATGGTGGCCAGGCCCGTCGCCATCGCCAACTGGTTGCCCCTGAATGTTCCGGCATGCGCTCCCGCCGTCCACTGGTCCAACTCGGGACGGTAGACCACCACGCTGAGCGGCAGCCCGCCGCCGATGGCTTTCGACAACACCACGACGTCCGGCACGATGTCCGCATGTTCGAACGCAAACAACTTCCCGGTCCGGCCGAGCCCGGTCTGGACCTCATCGACGATCAGCGGAATGCCGCGCTCGTCGGTCATTCGCCGGATCTCCTGCAGCCAGGACTTGGCCGCCGGTATCACGCCCCCTTCTCCCTGCACTACCTCGAGAATCATGGCAGCCGGTTCCACCACGCCGCTGTTCGGATCATCGAGCAACCGTTCGATGTAGGCGGCGGACAGGCGACTGCCCTCCTCCCCCCCGACGCCGAAGGGGCAGCGATACTCATAGGGAAACGGCAGGAAGTGTACGTCTGGCATGAGCCCGCTCAGAGCCTGCTTCGGCGCCAGATGACCGGTGAGTCCCAGCGTCCCGTGCGTCATGCCGTGGTAGGCGCCGTGAAATGCCAGGATCGTGCGGCGTTCACGGGCGATTTTCACCAGCTTGATCGCCGCCTCCACCGCATCCGCCCCGGAGGGTCCGCAAAATTGGATCTTCGCGCCATCGGCAAACGCGGGCGGCAGACAGTCGAACAGCATGCCCACGAATCCGTCCTTGACCGGCGTCGTCAAATCCAGGGTTTGAAACGGAAGGCCGTCCCGCAACATCCGGTTGATCGCCTCGACGACGACCGGATGGTTATGCCCGAGCGCCAATGCGCCGGCGCAGGCCAGACAATCGATATAGGTACGCCCGTCGGTATCCTGAACGTAGATGCCCTTGCCCTTGCTCAACGCCAGAGGCAAACGCCGCGGATAACTCCGGGCATTCGACTCCCGAGCGACCTGCCTCTCCAGATAGGGATTCGCAAGCGACAGCTCTCTCGGGGGAACACATCCGGTCGGAATGGCTTGCCACATTTCATCGACATGAACCGTCATCAGATCTCCTCCTCGTGACAGACACACGTCCTCTCACTTGCCCGCTCCTGCAACTCGCGACGGCGCGGACAGGCCGCCGTTCGCTCCCGCCGCCCCGTCCTGTTCGCGACACTCGACCAGCCGGCCGAAGTCCATGCGAAGACAGCGATCGGCCATCGAAAAATACCGGTCGTCATGCGTGATCACCAACACCGCTTTTCCCCGCGCTTTCAAGTCGGGCAACAACTCCGAGTAAAACACCTTGCGGAAGAGAGGATCCTGGTCGGCTGCCCACTCGTCGAACAGATAGAATTGACGGTCTTCCACGTAGGCCGTCAGCAGGGCGAGCCGTTTACGCTGTCCCTGCGAGAGGGCCTGCGTCGAAAACAGTCCTCTTTCGATCCTGACTTTGGACTCGAGCTGCAATCGCTCCAGATAGACGCGCGCCACCCCGTCCAGATTCTCCTGTTCCAGGCCGAGCAGCGAATCGAAGAGATGAAAATCGCAGAAGACCGTGGAGAAGAGTTGCCGATAGGTGTCACGATTGGCGTCGTCGATCGGCACACCGTCCAGGAGAATGCTGCCGGATTCCTGCTGATAGAGCCCCAGCAGCAACAGGGCCAATGTGGTCTTGCCGCTCCCATTGCCGCCGACCAGAAAAGTCACCTCGCCGGGGCGGAAAGTCAGATCGATGGGACCAATTCGGAACGGCCTCTCATCTCCTTCGGGCGCATGGTGATGCGTAATGCCGATCAGGTCGAGCCGGCTCCACCGACGGATATCCAGCTCGGTCCCGGCCTGTCGCCCATCTGCTTCGCGACTCGGTGTCGATGCCGCGAGGGACAAGCCCAGCGCATCGATTTTGTTCAACGCCACATTGGCACGCCCGAGACCGGGCAGCAGCTCGACGATCTGAGAAAAAGGACCCATCATGTACAGCAGCACCAGCGTGGCGCCGACCACCGTATCGATGGACACCGGCCGCCACGACGGCCACAGGAACAACAGCGCCCCGATGGCGGCGTAAAACAGAAACAGGCCCCAGCTGGAAGCGATGGAGTACACCGTCATGCCGCCGACGAAATCCCGTTCGTACGCCTTCACCGTTCGATGGAGTAGCGTGGTGAGGAACGCATGCCGCCGCTCGCGGTGCAGCTTGAGCTCCTTGATCCCTGCCATGATCGAACGGAAATGCCGGAACAGCGCGTCACTGGTCTCCCGGGATTGTGTGAAGAGCCGGATGGCCTTCCGCTCCTGTAACTGAAAAGTGAGGGCACCGACCGCCATGAATCCCCCCACGAGCAGCAGCATCGGCCAGGATAACCAGCCCAGGTAAGCCAGGCACCCGATCGTGGTCGCCACATTGATGCCGATGAGCGGGAGCTGCACATATGCCTGCGCGATCACGTCGGTGTCCTCGCTCAGCGCAGCCAGCAAGCGATGATGGCCCAGTTGTTCGAGCTGACTCAGCGGCGCATCGAGGATGCGCCGGCTCAACTGAAATCGGAGTTCGGAAATGGTCGACTGCCCGAGCCTGGTCAGGAGAATCTCCGACAGGGCTTTGCAGGCGGCGACCGCCAGAGCCAAGACCAGAAAACTCCACGCCAGCGTGGACGACACCTGTGTCTCGTTCATCCCACGATGGATGACGGCGATGAGGCCTGCTCCGGCCAAACCGCTCACCAGTCCGGCAACGACCGAACAGAGCACGAGCCGCCAGGATTTTCGTAGTAAGAATCGAATCAGATCCATCGTCGTATTGTTCTTTCCAAGGACTCGGGCCTCGCCTAGGCCGAGACGCCCCGGAGACGTCTACCTTCCCGCGGGACCGGAACAATGCCTTGTTCTTTCCGTCGCCCTGCCGCCTGTGCCGTCCGGATCTGTCCTGCCAGTCCGTGGATGGTGGGCGCGGAGAGGAATTCCCGCAGCGACAGCTCCACGTGGTGCAGTTCCTGAATACGGTTTAAGATTTGCAGGGCACTCAGGGATTCGCCCCCCAGTTGAAAGAAATCTCCCTCAAGGCCCACGTGTTCCAGCCCTAAGACCTGTCGCCACAGTGTCGCGAGTTGCGCCTCCAGTCCCTCTATCTCCACCTCGCCGAAGGAGCCTGGGAGCAGTTCGTCGGGAGACTTGTCCTTCTGTGAGAAGCCTTCGCGATCGAGTTGACCGAGGTGTGGGACGGAGGCCATCACCGCAGGCAAGTCTCGAATCGATTGCACCACCTGTGCGAGATCCGGCCCCGCGATGATGCGGCGGAGGACCTCCTGCCCTTCCACCGCATCCATTCCATCCAAATCGAATTCAGCCGCGCCCAATGCCCGGAGCGTGGCCTCGGCCTGTCTGGCCATGCCGAGGTGACGCCAGCGATCGAAATTCACGGAGATGACCCGACGCGCTTCTCTCCGTCCTGCATGGGCAAGGGCATCCAGAAAGGCATTCGCCGCACAATAGGCACTTTGGCCGACTCCCCCGGCCACCGCCGTCAGTGAGGAACAGAACAGCAACAACTCCAACGGTTGATTGCGGAACAACGCGTCGATGACAGCCGCCCCCTGCACCTTCGCTCGAAACTCTTCCCACACCGCGTTCGGCGTCTTCAGGGCCAGGAGTCCGCCGCCTGCCACTCCGGCCGAATGAACCACCGCATGGATCCCACCGAACCGTTGATGTGCCTCATCGATCACCCTCTGCATCTGCGCGCGATCGGCCACGTCTGCCCGGCACACCAGCACCTCGCTCCCGAGACGCTCCAGGGCTGCCACGGACTCGCGCTGTTCCGCCGTCGGTTGCGATCGCCCTACCAGGACCAATCGCGCCCGCACGGTTCGTATGAGATGTTCCGCCACACGGAGGCCGACTCCGCCCAAGCCGCCGGTGATCAGGCAGACACCACCCTGACGAAACGGCAACCGGTCTCCATCCTTCGCATCAAGGCAAAGCGGCTCGAAGGTTCGCACCCACCGATGCTGTCCCCGGTACGCCACCACGCGATCGCCGCCGGAACGCCCGGCTTCCGTCACCAGCCGCTCACCCCAGTCATTCACGAACGGAGGCTGAAATGCCGTCCGGTCGAGATCGATCAGGCGGCAGGAGAGCCCGGCGTATTCCTGCGGTATCACCAGACAAGCGCCCAGCATGGTGGTCCATTCCGGACGCAACAACTCATCGCCGGTCACATCATGGAGTCCCTGGGCCAGCACCAGGATCGAACGCCGGCTGTCGCGCCGCGCTCCGAACGTTTGTGCCAGGATCACAAGGTGGAGGAACCCTCGTTCCTGAGCCGTACGCATCCGCGCATCGGCAGACGTGTCTGTCCCAGTCGATTCGAGCCCCCAGACATGCAGGAGGCAATGTGGAACCTGGCCCCTGGCCGCCAGCTCTTCGAGCAGCTTTGCATGATCCTCACGAGAGTGCGGACGCACTCGATAACTCCCATCCGCGTGACGTTCGAAGCCGGTTCCCGGGAATACGGTGGTCACGGAGGCCACGCGCGACTCGAGTTGGGAACGAAGCACGGATTCGGTCTCTCGATCGCCGACAAAGACCAACCAATGGTCATGGCTTCGACGGGACGATGTCGGGACGAGCGCCGACCGTTTCCAGGACGGTTCATAGAACCATTGCGAGAGATCGGCGCGGCGCCCACCGTCCGCGACGGAATCGGGCCGGTCCTCACGAGGGTCGAGCCAGTAGCGCTGCCGCTCGAACGGATAGGATGGCAAGGGCACCCGTCTGGGAGGACGCTCGCGTTGCAGCCCGTTCCACTCAACCGGCACTCCGGCCCCCCAGAGCGATCCCAACGTCATCAACAGGCCGGCCATTTCGTCCTGCTCCCTTCCACTGAAGGAGGCGAATGAGGAAACAGCCGTCGAACCGGAGTGGCGCTGGGCCAAGGCCTGTAACGTCCGCCCCGGCCCGACTTCCAAGAGCACCGGGGGCTGGTCATCGAGCAACGTGCGCAGTCCATCGGCGAACCGAACGGTGGCACGAACGTGACGGCTCCAATAGGCGGGATCGGTGGCGTCCCCGCGTCGGATCCAGGTGCCGGTCACATTCGAGACCCAGGGAATCTGCGGCTCCTGCGATGGCAGGCTCGCCAGAAAGGATTCGAAACGTGCGAGCATGGGTTCCATCATGGAGGAATGGAAGGCATGGGACGTCACGAGGCGACGCATCTTGATGCCCCTGGCGGCCAAGTGGGCCTCAAAGGATTCGAGCCGGTCGTGGGGCCCGGACACGACGCATTGGGCTGGAGCATTCACCGCCGCGAGATCGAGTCCGGCGGACAGCAGAGGAACTACTTCCGCCTCCGTCAGAGGAACAGCTGCCATTCCTCCCGCGGGCAGGGCTTGCATCAACCGCCCCCGCATGGCGACGATCGCCATCGCATCGTCCAATGAAAAGACACCCGACAGGCAGGCGGCGACATACTCCCCGATGCTGTGACCGATCATTGCGACGGGGGAGAGCCCCCAGGATATCCAGGTCTGCGCGAGGGCATATTCCAACACGAACAAGGCCGGCTGGGTCAGCGCCGTTCGATGGATCAATTCCGCATCCCCCGGCGAACGGGGAAACAACACCTGCCTGATATCCCGTCCGAGGTGCCGGGACAGGAGAGAGGCGCACTGATCGACATGCCGACGGAATGTCGGCTCCTGGTCGTAGAGCGACCGGCCCATCTGCGGATATTGCGAGCCTTGGCCGGAAAACATGAAGGCCACCTGACGGGCTTCGCCGGTCGGCCCGGCCGTGCCGGACATCAGAAACGGATGTGCCAGAGCCTGTCGAGCCTCCTCGATCGTTTTCGCTACCACCCACCGCCGATGCGCAAAGGCCTTGCGCCCGCACTGCAGCGTGAAGGCCACGTCGTCGAGATTAACTTTGGCCGGCGTGGCAAGATGTTCGGACAAACGCTCCGAAACCCGGTCGAGGGCGGCGTTCGAACGGGCCGACAGGATCAACAGGCGCCACCGTTCATCATCGGGAGACAGGCGATGTGTCGCTGCGGGAGCTTCCTCGATGACCACATGGGCATTCGTCCCCCCGAGGCCGAACGAACTCACGCCGGCCCGGCGCGGAGACGAGCCGCCGGCCCACTCCGTCAACGCTGTCTGCACATAAAAAGGCGTCGTCGAAAACTCGATGGCGGGATTGGGCGCCGCGTAGTGCAGGCTCGGGGGAATGCGTCGATGGACGAGTGCGAGCACCGTCTTGATCAGACCGGCGATGCCCGCCGCCGCATCGAGGTGACCGATATTGGTCTTCACCGACGCGATGGCACAAAACCCCGTCCTGGAGGTGGACGCACGAAAGGCCTGGGTCAAGGCCGCCACTTCGATGGGATCTCCCATCGGCGTGCCGGTCCCGTGAGCCTCGATGTAGGAAATCGTATCCGCCCGAACGCCGGCCGCCACGTGGGCGGCCTCGATGACCTGCGCCTGGCCCTCGATACTGGGTGCGGTATAACCCACCTTTGCAGCCCCATCGTTATTGACGGCGGACCCCTTGACGACGGCCAGGATGTGATCGCCCTCATCCAGCGCATCCTGCAGCCGCTTGAGAAGCACGAGCCCCACCCCGCTGCCGCCGACGGTGCCTTCCGCTTTTGCATCGAAGGTGCGGCAGTGTCCGTCCGGGGAGACGATGCCGCCTTCCTGATAGAGGTAACCGACTTTTTGCGGCACCGTCACGGACACGCCGCCCGCCAGCGCCATGTCGCATTCGCCGCTCAGCAGGGCCTGACAGGCCAGGTGCACGGCCACAAGCGATGTGGAGCAAGCCGTCTGTACAGCCAGGCTCGGTCCGCGCAAATTCAATTTGTAGGAGAGTCTGGTCGCCAGCGTGTCTTTTTCCACCCCGAGCATCGCCGACATCTCTGCGGGCGACTGCAACAACACCCGGCGCGGAAACAGGTGATAGAGATAGCCGCTCGTGCTCGAACCGGCATACACCCCGATCGACCCCTTGTAGCGGGACGGATCGTAGCCGGCATGTTCCAACGTCTCCCATGCGCATTCCAGCAAGAGACGTTGCTGTGGATCCGTCGTCTCCGCTTCTTTCGGCGTCATACTGAAAAAAGGCGCATCGAAGAGATCGATCCCCTCCAGCACGGCGCGCGCCCCTACGTAATTTGGACGCCCGGCCGTCTTCCGGTCGACGCCCGCCTCGGCCAATTCCTGCGGAGTCAGGCGCGACACCGACTCCACCCCGGCGCAGAGATTGCGCCAGAACGCTTCAAGGTCTGGAGCACCGGGAAAGCGCGCAGCCATGCCCACGATGGCGAGATCCAACCCATCGCGCGGCTCGGTCTGGTCGAATTCCAAGGGAGAATGGCTCATTCGTTCCTCGATGCGATCTGCTTGGTTCGCCGCTGCTTCATCCGACGCGCTCCCGCGTCGCGTGTCTCTTTCAATTGACGGCTGCCGACTCCATCGGCTTGTGTATCGTGAGATCCGGCGAGAGCGGCGGCCAGCGCATGGACGGTGGGATATCGAAACAGGTCCACCATCGACACCTCCCGGTCGGTCATTGCCCGCACCTTCGTCAACACCTTAGGCAACAGCAGGGAATGCCCTCCGAGGTCGAAAAAATTATCGTGGGCACCGACGCCGCGAACCCCCAGGACCTCTTCCCATATCGCCGCCACCGCCCGTTCGCGGTCGTTGCGCGGCGTTCCCGACGCCGACAAAGCTTCTGGTTTGGATCGCCCCGTCGCCCGCAACGCCTTCCGGTCGATCTTTCCACGAGACGTCATGGGAAAGGCCTCCAGGAAGACCCAGCTGCTCGGCACCATGTAGTCCGGGAGCCGTTGCGCGAGAAAGCCGCGAAGGTCCTGTCCCGTAACCCCGCCGGTCGTGCGGGGAACGATGTACCCCACCAACCGGGCTTCGGTCGCCCGCGCCTGTCGTCCCGCGCGCAGCCCCAGCAATCGGCGCTGGGCATCGCTCAACCGTTCGATCCGCTGGAACCGCTCCTCCATGTCACTTCACCGCCTTGACGACCGCCATGGAGTCGGCCCACCAGTAGTGGCAGTCGTCCGGAGGGAGAAGCGACCGGACGATGCTGAGGGTGAACGACCCGAAATGATCGAGCAGGAAGCGTTGATGTCGCCGGCTGAACGAATCGATCTCGTTGGTGTAGTACGTGAAGACGCCGCCCGGACGCAGAAGCTTGGCGGCCATCGGAATGAACCCTTCGGCGAAATTGATGCTGTTGATGACGTACTCTTCGAATTCGACCTCGCTAGCCGGGTAGGTATCGAAGAACACCCCGTCGAACAGGCCGATGTCCTCCACGACATCCTGCCACCGTCCCTGCACGAGCCTGATGTCGCGATCCGGGTACTTGTCCGTCCATTCCGCGAAGGCGCGCATGACATCCCGGTTACACTCGATGATGGTATGCGAGCGGGGCCGGCCCGCCTGAATGTACGACGCCGAAATCCCCATACCGAACCCCACCTCAAGCACATCGCCGTGCCCGTCGGTCACGATGTCGGCCATGGCCTTCATCAGCGGCGCTTCCCAATCCTGCATGACCTGCTGCCCTTCGATGATGAGTTCCGACGGGTTGTACTCCGCCCGGCTCTCGGCCCAGCCGCGTTCGATGTCGGCCCGATCCGATCCTGAGACGAAGCGTTTCGACGCCTCATCGAGGGCCAAAAGATCATCAGAGAACTCATCGAGGGCGCGGCGCAGCAGCCAATTCCGTTGGTTGGCGCGTGGAGGCGTCAAAAATTCTTCCTTGTTGATCTTGAGATACACCTCGAACTCCGGCTTCCGTTGAATCACCGTCTTCCTCCGTTGTTCTCCATCCGACTCCAGGTCGTACAACCAGCGCGCTTCCGCAGCCGACAGGGCTTCCACCTCCCGCACCAGCCGGTCTTGCTCCTCGTCACCGAGACTGGCCAGGACCGCGGTCCAATCGCCGGGAGCGTCGGATTCCAGAAATACGCGCGCGTCTTTGACCTCGGGATGGGCGCGCACGTGGCATTCGATCTCTTGTGGTTCCACGCGGAACCCACGAATCTTGACCTGCTCATCGACACGCCCGAGAAATTCAAGATTTCCGTCCGAACGGCGGCGGGCCACATCGCCGGTGCGATACAGGCGCGCCCCCCTGTCATGACTAAAAGGATGGGGAATAAATTGTGCGGCTGTCAGCGCCGGTTGCCGATGATAGCCTCGCGCAAGGCCTGGACCGCCGATGTACAGGTCGCCGGGAACCCCGGCCGGCACCGGGTGGAGATGGCGATCCAGGACATACATCTCCACGTTGGCGATCGGCCGCCCGATCGGAATGGTCTGCAAGACAGTGCCATCCTGAGCCGGTCCGGGCCGGTAGGTACTCGCGGTGATCGTGGCTTCAGTCGGCCCATAGGAGTTACACCAATCAACCTGCTCTCCAGCCGCCCGTCGCCACCGCCGGAGGTCGTCCGGCAACGCTTTTTCGCTTCCTACGATGACCAGTCTGACCGATGATGGAATGGCCGCAGCCGTGCGCTCACTCTCCTCGGCCCAGCCGGCCCAATAGGGAGTTGGCAGGTTCAGCACCGTCACCCCCTGGGCATGTAAGAAAGCCTGGAAATCGCCATAGGCTGGAACCGGCTCATTAGGGCGCAGGACGACTGTCGCCCCGGCCAGCCAGGTGGGGAAACATTCTTCTGCCGCGACGTCAAAACTCACAGAGGCAAACTGCAACACGCGATCCGCCGGGGACAGGTCATAGGCCTGAACCATCGCAAGGCCGTGGTTCACCAAGGCCCGATGAGTAATCCCGATGCCCTTGGGATTCCCTGTGGTGCCGGACGTATAGAGCAAATACGCAAGGTGGTCCGGATTCGGGCCGGTGACAAGATTATCGTCAGGCAAACCGGCGACAGCCGGCCATCCGGCATCAAGCGCCAAGACAGGCGCTGTGTGCTCGGGAAGGCTTTCGAGATGTCTTCCCTGAGTCAACAAGAGGTGAGGCTGCGCATCCCTGAAAATGGCCGCCTGCCGTTCAGCAGGATAGGAGGGATCGACCGGTACATAGGTCGCGCCGGCCTTGAGACAGCCCAGGATGCCGACGGCCATCTCCAGCGAGCGGTCCACGCAAAGCACGACAGGCGCCTCAGGGACGATCCCCTGCACTCGCAGATAACGGGCGAGTTGGTTGCCCAGGCGGTTCAACGAATCATAGGTGATGGGGCCTCGGTCGCATTGCAGCGCAACCGCATCCGGTGTCTTGCTCGCCTGCGCTTCTATCAAGCGATGGAGCGAGGCTTCCTGCGGATAGGCCTCCCGTGGACTGCGACTATCGGCAAGCTCCAAGGCCTGCTCGCCGGGCGAGAGGATCGACAACTCACTCACCGATGCCTCCGGCGAGGCGACGATCTGTCGCAGCAGTGCTTGCAGATGCCCGGCCATCCGCGCGATTGTGTCCGCGGCAAAGAGATCCGTACTGTATTCGAAGACCGCATCCAGGCTTCCATCGGTCTTCTGCGCCATCTCCAGCGTGAGATCGAAGACGGAGGTCCCCGTGCCGACGTTCAGCCGGGAAGCCTCAAGGTCCGCGAACCGACGGACGTCCGAGGGGCTATCCTCCAGCACGAACATCACCTGAAAGAGGGGCGTGTGGCCGAGATCCCGCACCACACCCAGTTCGTCGACCAAACGCTCAAAGGACAGGTCCTGATGGCTCTGCGCCCCGAGCACCATCACGCGAACGCGATCCAGCAGAGCCGGCAACGAGGGATTGCCGGACACATCCATCCGGAGCGCGACGGTGTTGACAAAACAGCCCACCAGTTGTTCCGCTTCGCATCCCGCGCGGTTGGCCACCGGGGTGCCGATGCAGAAATCGGTCTGGCGGCTATACCGAGACAAGAGGAGACCGAGGGCAGAGACCAACAACATGAACGGCGTGGCGCGGTAGCGGGCCCCCACTTCATACAGGCGACGCGCGAGCTCCGGTTCCAGCGTCCACGGATGACGGGCGCCTCGATGACCTTGGATGGCCGGTCGCGGATAGTCCCAGGGCAGGTTCAGCAACGGAGGCGCCCCCTCCAATTGATTCGCCCAATATTCAAGCAACCTTCGATCAGCTGCGCCCTTGGGTCTCTCTCGCTGAGCGGCGATCAGATCGACATATTGAATCGAGAGAACCGGCAGCGGTGACGGGCGACAGTCCTTGAAGGCCTCATACAAGGAGGCCAATTCCCGCCTGAGCACATCCATCGACCAACCGTCCGCCACGATGTGATGCAAGGTCAGCGAGAGCACGTGATTCATATCGTCGAGCCGGAAGAGGCAGCCACGAATGAGCGGCCCATTGGCAAGGTCGAACGGGCGACAGG
Organism: Nitrospira sp. ND1; assembly: GCF_900170025.1. Classification (NCBI taxonomy): domain Bacteria; kingdom Pseudomonadati; phylum Nitrospirota; class Nitrospiria; order Nitrospirales; family Nitrospiraceae; genus Nitrospira; species Nitrospira sp. ND1. The sequence continues at coordinate 155,040 of NZ_FWEX01000005.1, forward strand.
CTTCTTCTCCGGCCAAGCGCAGGATCTGCGCCTCCCTGTCAGGCTCAACCGATGTGCGCAGGTCTTCGATATCCAGAGCGAGGATAAGTTGGGGCACGATGATGTGTGAGGGACGGCCGTTGCGCAACGCGAAACATGCGCGAAGGATCTCGTGGCGCTGAATGATCTCATCCAGCGACCGGCGTAACGCCTCCACGTCAAGGGCACCGACAAGCCGCAAGGCGACCGGAATGTTGTTGATCGAACTGCCTGAAGACAACTGGTCCAGAAACCAAAACCGTTCTTGCGCGAAAGACAGCGGCAGTGTTTCGTCGCGTGACACCCGCCGGATCGATTCGATCGGGGCACCTGGATCGGCCGGCAAACAGGTCTCGACATGAGCCGAGAAAGCGGCAAGCGTCGGGTGATCGAACAGCGCGTCCAAGGGAACATCGAGTCCGCGGACCTCCCGCACCCGCGCCACCACCTGAAGCCCGCGCAAGGAGTCGCCGCCCAGGGCGAAGAAGTCGTCACCCGACTCGACGTTGGGCCGGTTCAACACCTGCGACCAGATGTCCGCCAGCACCTGCTCGAGGCCGTCCTCGTCCCCGACTGTTGCAGGCTCCTCCTCCACAACGACTGCTGCGGAGGAATCCCTCAGCACCGACTCTTCGACCGCGATCAATTCCCGGGCGAGAAATTTGTCACGGCACAGACTTCGCTGAACCTTTCCGCTCGAGGTTTTTGGAAGCGTCCCTGCCTTGATGAGCACCACTGCAAAAACCGACACCTCATGCGCCTGCGCCACCGTCTGTCGGATGGCAGTGGTGACCGCTTGCAGATCGAGGGCCTGGGAGCGCGGCTCCATCTCCTGCACCACCACAAGTTGCTCTTCATCCCCTTCAGTGATCGCGAATGCCGCTCCGGCTCCAGGCCTGAGCGCCGGATGGCACTCCTCGACTGTCCGTTCGATGTCGTGCGGATAGTGATTGCGGCCCCGGATGATGATGAGGTCTTTCAATCTGCCGGTGACGAACAGTTCCCCGTTTTTGAGGAACCCGAGATCTCCGGTCCTGAGGAAGGGCCTCTCTCCTGTCCCGGCAAGTGATGCCTGAAAGGTCTCCCGGGATTCTGCTTCCCTCTGCCAATAACCCTGAGCGACGCAAGGTCCACCCACCCAAATCTCCCCCTCCTGACCATCCGCACAGGCGATTCCGGAGTCGGGATGGACGATGCGGATCTGACGCCCTGATCGGTCGACACCGCAGCTCACCAGGAGATGGCTTGCCGAGCCGGATGCAGACGCCGTCGGCTCAGACCGGAGTCGGGAGCGCTCGAACGGCTGCACGAGGGGTCCCGCTCCACGGGTTCCACCCGAGACCAGCAGCGTCGCCTCGGCCAATCCATAACAGGGATAAAAAGCCTCCTTGCGGAATCCACGGGCTCGAAACCTGCCGGAGAACCGTTCGATCGTCGCGGCGCGAACGGGTTCGGCACCGTTGAAGGCCAGGGTCCACGAACTCAAATCCAGCAATTCCCGCTGCACCTCGGTAATCTGCCGCACACAGAGGTCATACGAGAAATTCGGCCCCCCGCTGGTCGTCGCGCGGTACCGCGTGATCGCCGACAGCCACCGTACCGGCTTCTGAAGAAAATGCACCGGAGACATCAAGATGCAGGAGGCGCCGAGGTAGAGGGGTTGCAACACATTGCCGATCAACCCCATGTCGTGATACAGCGGCAGCCACCCGACGATGACGTCTTGCGACGTATGGCCGAAGGCCTCCTGAATCAGGCGCTGGTTATGCAACAGATTGGCATGACTGACCATCACGCCCTTCGGAAGGCCGGTTGAGCCGGAGGTGTATTGCAGAAAAGCCAGCGTCTCCGCTGTAATGTCCGGCTCACTCCAATCTTCGTCGACACCCGACGGCACGTTGTCGGTATTGAGCCACTGGAGCGTCGCCAGACTCCCGTACCCGTCCTCCTTGACGGAGAGCCGGTCGATCACCCGCGCGATGCCGCTCGTCGTTAATGCGTAGGCCGCTTGCGAATCTGCAAGTATCGCTCGAACTCTCGGCCAGCCGCGTTGCCGCTGCGGCGGATAGGCCGGCACGGCCACCACTCCGGCATAGAGACAACCGAAAAACGCGGCCAGATAGTCGAGCCCCGGCGGGTACAGCAACAGCGCCCGCTCTCCTGCCGCGCCACACGACTGCAACCACGCCGCGATGGCCCTGGCGCGGCGATCCAACTCGCCATAGTCCCACGTCAGCGCATCCGTCTCACCGTCGCGAAGATACGTATACGCATGTTTGGATGGGGCGTCCGACATCCGCACACGAAGGAGTTCGACGAGTGTCTGGTATTGACAAGCGTTGCGCAGCATCTCGAATCCACCCTGCCTTCCCGACCGTTGCGTGAATTTGTGTCTACTCTACAAGACGCACCTCATCGAAAATCTTGCATGTTCACATTCCGGATCCTGCTGCTCGATCACCAGATCCGCCCCATCGATGGAAACAATTCGTGTTGGACGTCGAAGAAGAAGGGCCTATGGACGATGACGGAAAGATGGGGAGGGCCCGCGAATAATCCAGTGCAGGAGGTTGGGAAATCGGTCTGCAGCCGCTGGTTGAATCATCACGCGGCTGCGAGTGCAGTCGTCATGAGTTGCTCACAATTCACGGCAGCCCCCCATTCGAGGGACACCTCTCGCGGAATGACATCGTTCGATCCCGGCATATACTTGGACCATAACGAGACATGAGGGGCTCACCTAACCAGGAGGCATTGTGAAACAGCGATACACCAAGCGCGAACCGGTCCAGAGCACTTGTATCCTCTCCTGTGAAGGAATGATGGGGCAGGGACAGCTGCTGAATCTCTCCGTGCCGGGTTGCCTGCTGAAAACCAGTATGAAACTCAAGGTGGGGCAGTATGTGGACCTGCGCCTATCCTTCCCGACCAGTGCGACGGCCCTGCAAGTCAAATTGGCGGCTGTTCGATGGGCGAAGAACGGGCAGGTCGGGCTCGAATTTATCCGGATGTCCGAGACCGACCAGACCCGGCTCCGTTTCCTCTCCGGCCATATCGAGAAACGGACGCCTCAACAGGCTTGGAGTGAGCGGGTTGTCTGCGTGGGCACCACCGCGGGATAGCCGGTTGGAGCCCGATCAGCATCCGCCATGGGCATGGTCTCCACTCTAACCGTCCCGCATCAAGAGGCTCCTCTCCACGATGGGAATGCGCCCCGGAGGTGCATTCCCATCTCCCCCCATATCTCCACCTCCGAACAACTACGGACTTGCACGACCACCTGACGGCATGGTTGACTGAAAAAGGGTGAAGGTGTCTGCTTTGGTTGTGCCCACCCAGGGCGGCAAGAGGTCTCGACATCCTCCTGGCGGGATCTGCCTTCACCCCCGAATTTATCTTCCTATTCTCTCTGCGGTCCCGGCGTATTCAGAGCCATCCCTTATCTTCAGCTTCCTGACCCTGAAAATATCTCTCAAATCACATCATCTATATCTCATATGTATTTGATATTTAAATATTACTAGATACAGGCACAAAGGCAATATTTCCGCTTCACCGCACCCCCTCCTTAGATCACAACCCCTCCCCTCCTCCACGGTATTCTCAGCATCCCGCTTGCTGGGTATTGTTGAGCATGCACGAGTCATTACAAACCCTGCCCCAATCCCCCGGCAGGCTCCCCCAAATGACTCTCCCCTTTCACCGGAGGCACTATGCATAAACAAGTCGGAAGAATCGGATCCGTGCGCCGAGAACTTCATGGCAAGGCCTGCCCGTTCTGCGGAGGACACAAGTATCAATTGGTACTCCGTTCTCAGACCTCACCCGGCACCGACGGCCTCTTCGCCCGCTGCAGCCAATGCCAACGAGCCAAGGAACTCGACGAAGATCTGGGCCGTATTCTGTGGATGTAGCGATCTTCGTCCACCCGGTGTCACGACCCACACATACTGCACCACGAGGATTCATGGCCAGTTCGAAAAAGGTGATACGCAAATCATCCCAACAGAAAGCGCATGCGCTGCGAATGCTTCTGACCAGCGGGGTGATCCGATCCGCCGAGATCGATCCCCCGGGCATGGGAACTTCACACGCACAGATGAGTCCGTCTCGGACCTTGTCTCCGGGGAGATCAGTGTATGGAAAGCGCGTTCACACCACAGACCACAAGCGACACATGGGCCTGCTCGCCCAGTGGCAGACCACTTTTCTCGATATCCTGAAGGAATTCGGAAAAAGATAGTTGAAGATCGCGGCACGTCCCCACGTCCACCTCACTCCGCTAAAAGCCGGCCGCTCCGGCGTCAAAATCATTCGCGAGAATTACTTGAGTGCGCTCCATGCTCTGGGGTATGATCCCACCTCTTCTTCGAGAGGGTTCGTATTCGAAGGATCTAGGCGGGGGAACTCAATACAAATTCTGCGGGTAGCGACTTGCGGAGAGGTGGCCGAGTGGCCGAAGGCACCGGTTTGCTAAACCGGCACAGGTCAAAAGCCTGTCGCGGGTTCAAATCCCGCCCTCTCCGCCACGTCGAACATCAAGAGTTGATTTTTCTTCGGTGATCCTGTAGACAGAAACCCCTCCAGCATCCTGCCGAAATGCCGAGGTAGCTCAGTTGGTAGAGCACAGCCCTGAAAAGGCTGGTGTCGACAGTTCGATTCTGTCCCTCGGCACCACATTTCGCATACTTAGAGATTGTTCTACGTAGGATGGTGGCACCTGAGTGGCAGTAAGTGGCACCTGAGCCGTTGTTTCGGCATTCAGGAGAGCCCGAGTGAACGCCTCCAAGCGCGTCACCGCATCTCGTAATCGTCCATCCCAGTTGTGAATGTAGTACTTTGCTGAGCCGGGAAGCGGTTCGCCTTTCAGTGTCTGGATCACAGCATAGTCAACGCCACACTGCGTCAGCCAGGTGGTGAAGGTATGCCGGAGATCGTGGAAATGCAGATCCTGGACTCCTGCCCGTTCGCAGGTTTTTGTCCAGGTATGTTTGATTGAATTCCCATTCTTCCATTGACTGAAGAATCGCCCCCCAATCCGTGAAAGCCTACCAAACAAAGCTTCATGAGCCAGCGTATTGAGTGGAATCGTCTTGGGAACGCCCTTGATCTTTGTCTGGCCTGGAGCCGGCGCCATCCACCACCCATCTCCACGCTGCATCAGCCATTCTTCATGAGTCTCGATGAGCTTGTTCTCTCGTAGACCGATCTGAAGCGCCGCCATGATAAGTCGCCATACATTCGGGGAGGCGGCTTCGCGAAGCTTCACTAGTTCCCACCCTTCCAGTACTCGTTCACGTTTCACATACTCCGGCACAGGTAGACGCTTCAGCCGATTCTTGTCCAGTCGGTCCATGTCCACAGCCAGGTTGAGCACCGCCATGATGACTGCACATTCTCGTTCGATCGTCCCCTCCGCAACCTGTCGTTGCTTGTCCTGTGGCCCAGTGACATCGCCTCGGCGTTTCGCTAAATAAGCAAGTCCGTCCTCAAGACGAATATCTAAGAGCCTCATATTCCCGAAGTACGGAGCGATGTGCTTGGTGAGGATTACTTCGTTTCGACCGTCATTATTGGGGCGTTTAGCTTTGAGATACTGAAGATAGATTGGAATAAATGCCGAAAATGTGGAATCGGTCGGAGCAGGAGATAGGGGTGCCTCGCTGAGGGACCTCGGTCGCTGCGCAGTGTTCGCATGAATGGCTGTGATGATCTGGAGGGCGGCTTCACGCTCCTGATCGGTGGTGAGATTATAGCCCAGCACCGGACGATATCGAATGCCTTGATACCAATACGTGAGAATGGATTTCGTTTTCGCTGACTTGAAGACGCGTCGAATGTTCATGGCGCGCTACTTATGCCGAACCGACACAAAAAGTGGATTTCGATGGTAGACGTTGAAAGGAGCGGCGTCAACTGGCGCACGAGAGATTTCTTGCTGATCACTGCTACTCACCATAGGCCCCTCGCAGCGCATTCTAATCCATTTCTCAAGATCCTCCTTCACGTACATGACTCGATGCCCATATCGTACACGAGGAATATCATTGCGTTTGTAAAGAGTTCGTTTCGTTAACCGCAAAAACTTAGCAGCCTCGGTGATTGTAAGAAGCGTCATACCTTCCCCTATCTATGCCCACCAAGTAAATCGGATACCTCTGAGCGTCCGGAATCCGTGAATTAACCAGAGAAATCGCACGACACCCCATTCCCCCCACTGCGTGCCCGCACCTTCTCTCCGCGAGGAGTAAATCCCTCAATGGGTGCGGCCCGGTGCTGGGGAGCAGCGGAGCAGGCCTTCCCACCTCTCCCCGATTCGGTCTCCGCCCCTCCAGGCCTGCCCGCTGCGAGAGCCCCCGTGCCGCCACTTCTTCTACGCCCCACCCTTGGTTTGTGAAGGGTGGGGCTACATAGAAATGAAGAAGGAGGCGGACATGCCTGTTGATGGTTCTCACGGTTCCTCGAACAGTTCACGGCAATCGAACCCGAAATTGCGATACGGAATCCCTCGGTACCGTGTCACCCTCGTGCGCGAGGGCCGTGCCATTCCAGCTACGGAGTCGATCCAAACTTCGGAGGGAGCCGCGCGGCTCCTTCGGCCCTTGTTTGCAGGTTTGGACCGGGAACAGTTCCTGATCTGTGGCCTGGACGCGAAGCATGGGCTCATCGGCATCAATGTCGTCTCGACTGGATCGCTCACGTTGGCCATCGTCCATCCCCGCGAAGTCTTTAAGCCCCTGATCCTCATGAATGCCGGCGCGTGGCTCTGTGCCCATAATCATCCCTCTGGCGATAGCACCCCGAGCCCAGAAGATCGCGTCTTGACCAAACGACTGCGAGAAGCTGCCGATCTGTTCGGTATTCCGCTGCTCGATCATCTCATCCTGGCTGAAGAACGCTACTACAGCTTCGCCGACCACGGCTGGGCCGGCGCTTAGCGGAGAAGCCGCAACACCCAGGCCGCTCCTGCGGCCACGAGCGCGAGCCCGATTGCCGCCGTCCCCCAGGCGACCAGGTCAGTCGCGAGCGCATTGCCGATGGTTTGAATCTGTTGCCCCGTCATCCTTAAACTCCTTTGCATCACACTCCTCGTGCTATCACGTGCTGCGAGAAAGGAGGCAGGCTGCTGCCAGCCTGCCTCGATGGGCCCTACCCGCCCACAATCGCCTTCACGCGTTTAAACGCATAGATGGCCAACGCCACCCCAATCAGGGCCGCCGCCCATAAGAGCAGATCGGCCCGCACCGTGGCCACATCTGCGGAGACTGGAAACAACTGCGCGAATGACAACGCCGGTACCCCCAACGCGAAGACCAACGCTGTCAGGAACCCCGTGAGTCCCTTCACCCATCCCACACCCTTCATAGAGCACCTCCTTGTGCTAGTGGTGGATCGTCCACCCACGCCGTCGAAATCCTCGCCGACGGTCGAGCGCCTCAGTGACTCTGAGGCAGAATCAGTTTAATAATCAGCCCCACGGCAAACCCGCCGAGCCAGAAGATCGCCGTGAAATACGTCATCGCCTCAATCGCCGGCAGGTCCATAGAACACTCCTTCGCCAATCACCCGCATCGATCCATCCTCGTAGACTTCTGAGACCGCTATTCCATAGCGTCCGGTAATTTGTGCCGCCGTCAGAATCTCGCCGCTGTCCAACAAGTAGCGCCAGCCTTGACGGTTCGCCGATGAGCCCGCCCCACCAAGAATGCGCACCGGGCGTTTAGGAGTTGGCGGCATGGCAACTGACGAGACCGGCGCACTCGATGGATTCACCAGGCTTCCCGGCGCCGATGCAGGCAGGGACAGGGATAGAGTCGTGGTCGCGTTAGCTGCAGTCGCCGGAGTTCCCTTCGTGTTGCTCAATGACGACCAGGGCCGCCAGGCCATGAGGATAATGGCGAACAGGCCCGCTGCAATCCCGATCGCGATTCGCGCTGATTTGAAGATCGTATGACTTCGCTTCTCTTCCTGGATCGCCGCCGAGGCATAACTGGAATAGTAGGCGTAGATCGCAGGCGAGTACGTCCCGACGAAGGCGCGGATAGTCTCATGATCTTCCGGGTTCCCTCGCACCTTGCCCTGGTACTTCTTCGACAAGCCGACAAAGGCCAATTTCCGAAACTTCACCGTCGCTTCGATCAGTCGCGTCACGCCTTGCGACATTTGCCGAAAATCCTGACTCATGAGCAAAATATCCACGCCGTAATGCCGATGGGTTTCGAGCCAGCGCAACAGGCCGGCTTCCACCTTTTGCATCGAACGGAAGACGGTTTGGGCCTCGTCGATAATGACGGCTGAACCGGGCTCGACATGGGGAAAGGCCTGGAGGACTTCGGCCGAGTCTTTCCAGATAGTGATCTGTTGTTGGAGGGTTTCCAGGTCGATGCCCGTAAAGAGGGCGAGCCGATCCAGATAAATCCCATCCACCGAGATATAGAGTCGTCGTCCTTGCCGGACCCAGGGTAAGAACTTCTCGCAGATCGCGTGATACGACTTTCCGGAGCCCGGCACGCCTTCATACAACTCGATCATCGCACACGCCTCCAGAGTAGCCAGATCGTGCCGGCCAGGATCGCCGTCCATCCATAGGCTAAATTCGACGGTATCGTTTTCATGAGCCCCACCGGACAAACGGAATGGTTTGCAGTATGAAGCGGGTTCCCATGGCGCTCGCCACAATGGCCAGCGCCTGACTCATGCCCGTCGCGCCCAGCACCCACGCATATTGATCGGGGATCACCGGCAGGGTGAGACCTGCCGTGCCAAGGGTAGCGAGCGTGCTGTCCGCCACGGAAAGCAGGGAATCCCAGATGCCGAGGCCCCAATCGGTCAGCAAGAAGAAGAACTCCTGCAGCCAGCAATAGATGAGGGTCAGGATGGCGGTCATGTGGTCTGTGCTCCTCCCACAAAGATGATGCGATAGGCGGCGAAGGAGGCAATGGCAATCACGAGTGTGCGGAGCACGGTGAAGAACCAAGCCCATTGATTGAAGTCCACCTGCTGATTTCCGAACAAGGCCGAGGGGAGCGCAATCACCGGCAACGTCGACGGCCAGGTCAAGGACTTGAGCAGGTTTAAAGTACTGAGCAGACCACTCGTCGCCCAAATGGTCTGATGCGCCTGCAAGACCGTCCCAAACGTCCGGTTCTCATGCGTGCCTGCCGTACACGACGTGGTGGCTTCCGTCTCCTCTTGTTTCGTCGTCGAGCCGTCTGGATTCTGAGTGGTTGTCGTCGTCGTGGTCGTCGTCTGCTGTTGCGTGTTCTGCTGCGGTGTACTAGCCGGAGGCGGAACGCTGTCAACGACGACGATGTCTCCGGCGGGCACGGGCTTCGGCTTGACCGTCGTCGGCATATCACTCGGGGACACAGGCTGCGAGACGGTATTGTCCGCCGGTTGCGTGGTGCCGGTCGTCCCGACGGGATTCGTATGGGCTTCGATCGATTTGGGATCACTCGCCGGCAGTCCCGTTACATAGTTGGCCGCTTGCTGGGCAGTCGGTGGGATGAGGGCGTCTTGTAAGGGAGCCGTTGATCCAGGAATGCCTTTGCGGTGGCAGACATAGAGGCTCTGGCCTCCGATTGCCGGACCATTCACGAAGAAGTTGCCGCTAAAAAACACCGCCGTGCTGACACTCTGAAAGGGCCCGACGACCCAATCATGCAGATACTCGGTATCGACCGCGCACAGCGGCACATTCGTGGCGCTGAATTGAATGGAGGCATTGGGGTAATTCGCATTGGCCGGGGTGTTGGTCCCGAGCCCCGGAAAGGTCTGGGTGCCGGCATTGGTACTCTCCACTTGCCAGCCGCCCGGCGTGGAGGAGGCGGTTTTGATAGCTGCAAGATCGGGCTGCGAATAATACATCTGGGCCAGGACCAATCCCGCGCCGACACCCAGCGCCGCCCACCCGACTGGACCGGCCACCAACCGGATAGCAAATGAACTGGCGGAAGGGGCGAGCGCGGCCGTGGCAACTTGAGATGCGAGTGTCGACCGTTGCGCAGCGAGATAGGCAATCCGTTCGGCTTGGGCCACCACACGCGCATATTGCGTGGTCTCCAGAGCGAGAGACTCGGCTGGTGCGAGACAAAACGACACGAACAGGAGCCAGATCAACCCGAGATAACTCATGAGAGAACACAGTTTCATAACCGTCCGACTCCGAGGCCGGTGAGGAAGGCCAGTAACAAGACCGCCACGAGAATAATGGTGAGATCCACTGACCTTCCTCCCTCTGCCGTTATTTCAACACTTCCAATCCATAGAGGTCGAAGAAGACTCGTCCGGTCTGCTCGAATTTCCGCACTTCGATCGAGACTTTCGCTTGCTTGCCTTCGGCTTGCTTGCAGGCTTCGATCAAGGGCATCTGATCGTCCGGAATCCCCAATCGAAGCACCCCCGGATCTCGGCCCTTCACATAGAGATCCACCGATCGGTACACTTTCCCCTCTCGGCTTCTCCGTTCCACATACCCCTGTACCGCTCCCTCCGCTTTGACTTGCATCGTCGTCCCTCCTCCAGTGATGAACACAATCCGGGTCAGCCAAGCGCCTGACCCACACGCCCCAGTCTTCAGACCGGGTATCTGGTCGCATACAAAAGGTCGAATCACAGGCTTTGCAGCTCAGATACAACGCGCCCGCGTTCCACTTGCATCGACAGCCACGCGTGCCACAGCCGGGACACATCCGTTGCCATCCTCCGTCACGAAACTCCAAGGACATAGGGCGTCCCTCTCCTCCGTTCCTTCAGCAGGGCGTAGTGCTTCTGCTTCCATTTTTTGGTCCCGGCATAGATCAGCTCGGTCAAAAATTGATCGCCTCGACAGGCCACCACGACCGCGAGCATCGACGCGACGGATTGTGCGAGCCAGGCCGCCACGTCATCCAGCCGTTGCTGAATCCGTTCGACCACGAGCCGGCATCGCCTGAAGCCTTCCGTCAGGGCTTCCCACCAACCCAACAGAGGAGCCCGATACTTTTCGTACGATTCCGCCTCTCGGGTGGTCTCTCGGAAATCGACATAGGAGCGGAGTACGCCCACCAGAAAAGCGCGCCAATCTTCCGCATCGAGTGTGAGGAGTGCTTTCGCGCAGGCTTGGGCCCGATCCTGTTTGAATTCCATTTCCCACCGGACGCCGTATGAGGCCGCGTCTTCCCGGCCTTTGGCCTGCAACTCCAGTCGTTTGTCATAGACCCGCAGCATGCTTTGGCTTTCGCGACTGCCGAAATACAGGGTCTCGCCGGTACGGACGCCTTCACGATGATTGGAAGCCTGAATCACTTTGAATTGCTTGGATCGGCTCACGAGTTGTCCGGCTTCCACGGCCAGCCGAACGGTCTCGACTGCGACAGTCGCCTCCCGGTCATCCAGGGCCACATCAATGCGAGTGACATGGCCCTTCTGCGTGAAAATCCAGGTCAGGACCGTCTTGAGCTTGGTCTCATCCCACTGGGAGACAATCCCAGCGGACAGATCCACATGCACTTCTTTCGGATTGCGAGGAGCACCCGTCCCCAATTTGCCGACGCCAGTCTTACCCTGCGTCATAAGTCTCGCGACGGGATACCCACGAAACCCTGTCTCACTCTGGAACCAGTCCCCACCAATCGTCTTGATGACCTCGTCCACGTCAGCCTTCGGGAGTGTGAAGGCCAGCCAATCGATGGTCTGGGTGAATCCTCCAGAAGCCGTCATTTCTTCCTCCTTGGCGTCCGTGCGATAGACGCCCCCGTCTTACCAAGTCGGGGGCTGGTCGGCTGCGCGCGCCGCCGGCTTTCACCGCCGGTCGCGCGCAAGCCGTCATCGGTCCCGGCGAGAGTGAATCCGTTACGGCGCATTGCATCTCGTACTTTTTCGAGGTCAAACAAATACATTTTGCAGAGGCGTTCATACGGAATCCGCCCCGTACGATACGCCCGTCGAACTGTCGAGATATGCACATCCAACTCATGAGCTAACTCTTTGGCCGTGAGTAACATCCGTCGGACCGCTCCTTTCTCAATCACCCAACATGCTGGAGACACTACGCGAGCACCGTGACCTTGGGAACTATGCATATTTATGCTTATGTGCGCTTTTGAGCGCTTTCCTGTGCTTTCGTGCGCATCGACGCCTAAGAAATGTCATTGGGTCGGCACGACAGAGGGCGGCATTTAACGTGAGTGGAGAGAAAGAACACCAATAGGCCGCACTGATCGGAACAATAGGCCGCGATTATCGGTGTAGAAGGACGGACACCAATGCGAACAAACCAAGAGGAATGGTGAGCATTGAATATGGCTTCAATATTGAGGGCTGGGAGAGATAAAATGGCTCCGTACAATAAACGGAGGCATAGTAGGGCCAGGTGGCCCTGAAGCCAATCGCTGAAGCAAAACTTAACCCAATTACGTTCGTCCCAAAAACCAGGCTGATGTATCACGGACGATTCGCTGACACACCGACGCTGTCCGCATTACACAAAGATCGCTGTCGTGTTATTTTGTGCGAAGATGGCTGAAGATTTATGAGATGAGAGAACTTTAAATTTGCGAAGTGGATAGCAAATAGCAGAAGGTCCAAACGAGTGACCTTCGCTCGTTGCGATGATTGTGGGACCACCCTGGTGAACTTGAGAGGATCTTGATTTAAGTTACATGGGTACGCGCCTCAAATGTGTTTACTGCCCGGATAAGGCAACAACCAATGACCATGTCATACCTCGATGTTTGCTGGAGAAACCTTACTCGCCCAATCTTCTGACTGTCCCGAGCTGCCGCAATTGTAATGTGGGGTTCAAAAAAGATGAGGAGTACTTTCTCGCTGTTATGGCACAGTCAGGGTGCGTGCCCTCGTTGATAACAAAAATCGAGGAGCAAGGCATAGTTGATCGAATGCTCAAGAAAAGCATCGGTCTAGACGTGCGCCTTCAAAACTCCATGCACGTCTCTAAAGACGGTGGTGTGTATATCGCACCAGATGAACCTCGAATAGCTAGTATAACCCGCAAGGTGGCGTTCGGCCTTTACAATCACCGGTACACTCCCAAAATCCTGCCGTCTCTGGATGACTTTTTCCCATTCAAGCCGGTTCACAATCTCGACAACACAAACTTCATTGTTATAATGGCGCACAACGAGAAATTCCAACCGCGCCGGTGGAAACACATTCAGACAATAATTGTACCAGGTCACGGCAAGGTGCAGGTGTTCGACTACATGTTCGTACGTAACTGGATCTGGGGAGATTTCGGCCGCTTATTCTGCATCATGCGGTTCCATGAGACCATCTGGGCCGCTGTCCGGTGCCCTCACCCACCCAACCGTAAACACCGCAAACGTCGCATAGCTCCTTTATACTCAGGCCATCAACAGCCTCTTCCCTTCTGATCGTGCTTCCTTCCTCACCAATCAAAACTGAAAGCAAGGACGTATTGGCCATCTGGGAATCGCAGCTGTGGCCACCAGACCTCGGCCTCGCCGGCCGCATTAGCATTCGCCTGATACATGAACAATGTCGGCGCGTCGGTCGGTGCCAAAGTCGCTTCGCTGCTTTGAATAATCCCGTGACGCTCCGTGCGAACGGCCTTCAGTTCACGGTTCCGTTTCACCACGAGGTACGCCTTATCGGTCTTGTTTTTGTCCTCCAGAACAGTGAGAGCGGCACGAATGGCTTTGATATCCCAAAGCTGCGCCCCATGCTCGGGGTCCACATCAACCTTCTCGATCAACTGCAGCAAGCGCGCGACTGTGATGATCACGCACGGCGGAGAGTCATTCACGGTCTTCAATTGCTCACTAACCCAATCCGTGTTTTTCTTCGACTCCTTCGTCCGCAATGGGTGCCGGGGAGTATAGCTACTCCCCTCAACGTAGTAGCCAATCGTGTTCGGATCCAGCACATTGCTTCTCGTGGCGGTCCACGTCCCCGAGATGTACAGCCCTTCGAAACAACCGTCCGCATATTTCTTCAGGAGATCACGGAGCGACTTTTCCATCTCGTGGATCGACGTGAAATGATCGGCAAGCCGCTGAGGGAGAAACAGCCTCGTAACACCAAGGTCTTCGCTTCGGTAGCCATACATGCGCGCATGCTGAAGGACAGTGTCCGCCCGTGGCGTCCTTGGATTTCTGCCATAATAACTGACCAGGAGATTCTTGATCGTAACCCCTCGCCCTAGCTTGTTCCCACCCACAAAAATATTGAAAACTGAGTCTAGCTTGATCTCATCGCTGGTTGTGGCGTTGATCAGCTTTATATTGCTGCCAGGAATATAAAATTCAATCTTCGCGACGATGTCGGCGAACGACGGTATAGACTGCTCCGTGGATGCCAAGTCGGCATAGGCCTCTTTAAGTCCCTTCTGCAACGCCGTATAGGGTGCAGAAGTTTTGCTTTTGAAGGCGCTTATGGTCGCCGCCTTAAAATCGTCTAAGATCTGTCTGGTGTATTCATGATCTCTCGTGATCATGCTGACATGACAGAGAAAGGCGAAGTTATCCGCGGGCCGCGCTATAACCTTTGCGGCTGCTCCAACAAGAAACGTGTAGAGCGCCTTTTTGAGACCCGCTGGTATGGCACCGGTTGGCCTTGGCTGATTGGAGGCCCTCAGTCGTGCGACTTCGTTGATGTCGACCTGGCGAAGCATCCGTGCGGTACCGGATCCAAAGAATTCATCGCCTCCGACGTATCCGGGTCCCGGCTCTGTCAGCACGGTAAATGTCGGGCGATAACGATGTCCAGGGCGCTGCAGAAAAAGCGCCTGTGGCGTTGCAGTCACTTGCAAATACGTAGTGGTCGGAAAGTAATTACGGAAATCAGTGATCACTTGGTTGATCGTGCTGACTTTGCCGCTTGGCTTCCCGGTGAACGTATTCAAACTCGCCTGATCCGCCTCGTCGTCGATAATTAAAACCGAAAGCCCCTTCGCTTTTGCTTTCCGAAATGCCTCCAGGAGACTTTTTAGCATGCTGCCGTTCTTTGAGCAGACAATGCCGAAAGGCTTCATTTTTACCTGATTCCCGAACCGGTCAGGATCCTTCCAATCCTTCTTGCCCAGGATAGTCAGAGCGCGCAAGGCCGCCTTTACCCGGTCGAGAGTTTGCTCGTAAAGCGGATCGTTGTCTGTCGTGAGCACGAGAATGCAATCGAAGCCGTTGTCTACCGCCATTGCCGCGGTAACCGTCAGGATGCTGGTCTTGCCGCTCTGAATTAATCCATAGAGCAGACCGTCAGACGGTTCCGGAGGAGGACCGTCATCAGGGTTCACCGAAAGCTCTATGATCTTCGAGGCCTTTTGGACGGCTGCATTAATACCATTTTCACCTAAATCCTTAACGAGGACCTTGAGCACCTCAGTAGTATGGGGGCCGTCAACCTTAATCGAACGTTGGGCTTTTGCTGAGCTCAATTAGTCTCCTTCCCGTCGAATACAATGCCTGGCCATCTGTTCATAGCGATTTTCCCCTTCAGTGTGCCCGCAGGGCCACTCACGCCGTAGCAGCCCGCAAATCCACGTTTCGCGGAAATCCCGCCGGGTGCGTTTCCCAGCAAATCCGCCACTGTTGCCCAAGAAAGAGCGCAAACACCGTCACCGCCGCATACGAATGCAATTAGGCAGCCGCCGAATTCGTACTCAGCCCCCTGAAGCCGTTCGATGTCATCCCGTGAAAAAGTGAAACCCCATGGCGAAATGGCTCTCGTCGAGTACTTGATCGCCACAAGCCGCTCCTGATTAACGCGATATCCATACGCGTGCTTGCCGATCGTTTCACAGCGAGGGTCCTCGATCAGACGCACAAGCGCGGCGCCATGGTAGAATTCGAGTTTATCGATCATTGACCAGTCCTGACTTTCGTGGGAGGAGGTTACACGGGCAGCCACCTAGCAGGCATTAGTCGCGGGTCTCTTTAAGGATGGTGTATGATCGAGCAGCGCTCTCTTCATTCATCCTCCAGAAAATTCTTTATCCTGAAACCGATCATGCGGCTGTCCTTTAGCTCACATTCCCACAGTATCAGGACTCGCCAGCCTAGCGTTCTCAAAGATGCCTGGGTCGCTTTATCGCGCTCCTGGTTGCGAGCAACTTTGTTGGTCCAGTAAGCATTATTATGGATCGGCACTCGCGCACCTCGCGAGCAGTCGTGGCCGTGCCAGAAACAGCCATGCACGAAAAGTGTCTTGTGAAGCCTGGGAAACACGAGATCTGGTTTCCCGGGAAGGTCACTGCGGTGCAGCCGAAACCGGTACCCCATGCCGTGCACCAGGCGGCGCACCGTCCATTCCGGTGCGGTGTCTTTGCTTTTCACCGCCTGCATGGTCCGCCGCCTGACTACAGGAGATTCCATTATGATCTTCTGATAGCCGTTAACTTAGATTCCCGAACAATTGCGCCACCACGCCAAATCCGCGTTTTTCGCATCGTTTCAATGCCACGGTGCTCGACCTCGAAATCAACGTAATTCACTTCCTCTTCTTTCCCGACAAAACACTCATGAAAGGCTTTCAACAATTGAACGTCATTCAGACTTTGCGCAACGGGATTCGGATTGTTTCTTGGACTTGCAATAGTGGCCGGCAGCACGTAGATGCACGGTGGGGGCAGCATGTAATGGGCGACCGTGGTCGCACGATCCGTCATCCCTCCTAGCTTTGGACATGGCCTGCCGATGGTCCCGCACGCCATATCCCAGATTATGACTCCATCAACTCTTTGTTGCCGCGAGATAATTTCTGCACTCAGCCGCGTGTGGATCCCAGACCAGGCATTCAACCTGGGATTTGCGCCGGGATTCGTGCAAATACTCCAGATCAAAAATTCCTGCGCATTCGCCGGTCGCTCAAAAATGTTCGTATTATTGCCGTCAAGACAGCCCTTGAGCTCGATTGCGGCCACCCGCCCGGTCTTCAGTCTGACTATATAATCATGACGATTGGCTTCCCCCGCCGATTCCCAATCCTGAATGAAACCCTGATCCTGCATGTAGTTCAATATATGACGCCCGAATTCGCGCTTTTCTCGCATCGTCGCGGAGAACTGCCCACGTGTTCTTTCAATCGCTCCCCGAAATAGCCCACTATTGTAGAACTCCTCCTCACTGAGCCCGTGCGTTCCAAGCTTGTGAGCCTCAGTTTTTAGCACTTCTACGTAATCTAGAATTAACTTCTGAAGTTCTTTATTTTGTTGGCAGGGAAGAATACTCATGCGGCAACTATTGTGCGGCCTTCAAGGTCACTTAACAAGGGCTGGAAGATATGCTTTGCCAAATGTCGCACCACAGGAACTACCACGCCGTCGCCCGTCAAATGGTATGCCTCGTTGTAGTTTTCCGGAAGTCTATATTCATCCGGCAATCCCATAAGTCGTGCCGTCTCTCTGCTCGAAATTAACCGGGCTTTCACAGATTTTCCCTCTACCACCACTACCAATTGTCGACTCGACCCGCCCGCTGGTGTCCGCAAACATCCTGAGACATCATCGAAACGTATTTCCGCGCGCTGCACTTTCTGTCCTTTTTCATCCGGCCGCGTCCGCTTGTAGACGCCCCCGACAATTTGGCGCCCCTGCCGCTTCGCATTCAGAACCTTCTCCCGGTTAATATCGCTCATCATGGCAAGCAACTGGCGCGTTTCGTCCGCCGAGAACCAAGTCGCGCTCTGCGGACTTTCTTCGATAATATCCGCAAACCCGATAGAGCGTTTCGGCGGAAGAGGGAGCTTCCACCATAGCCATCCGGCCTTCGTTTTTGCTGAAAGCTTTTCGTAGGCTGTTTTAAGCGTCCCAGTGTGCCACGGCGACAAAGGCCCGTCAGTTGTCATGCCCGCCGGAATTCTAATGTCCTGATGGACGCCAATGACGAACAGTCGGGGCCGCGACTGCGGTACGAACAACGCGGCGTCTACTACCACTGCACCAACAGCGTATCCCGCGTGCTGAAAGCCACCGCAAATCGTCGCGAAATCTTTTCCGTCATGGGACGTGAGAGTTCCGCATACATTCTCGAGCACGATTAGACTCGGAGCACGCTTCTCTTTAACCAAGCCCTTCATCAGGTTCCAGAACGGCCAGAACGTACCCGATCTATCTCCCTTCAGACCAGCTCCACCCCCCGCAAGCGAAAGATCCTGGCAGGGAAACGACGCCCATGCCATGTTTGCTATGCCCGGAATATCCTTGGTCGTCAGCGATCCGATATCCGCAGTCTTCAACTCCGCGCTACCCCAATTTTCCCGGTAAATTCGCCCCTTTTTATGGTCGAAATCATTCGCAAAGATGCAGCGCCATCCTTCATCCAATCCGGCACGCACCATCCCGCCTCCCGCAAAAAACTCATAGAATGTCAGCATCACTCATTCCTGCCTTTGAAAAAGCGGCCATTGATCCGCCACATATTTTTCAGCGGCCTCCCTCACCACCCACGCCAGAGACACCTTCTTCTGCTTCGCCATCTTTTCCAGTGTGCGATAAAGCTCTGGCGGAAACCCCACAGACGCACGTAGGGCACACTTGCTTTCCATCTTCATGCTTCCTTTTATTTTACTCGCCATCATCCGTTATCTTGATTTGCACCACTTTACACCAGTTCGATGCAACAAGGAATAGGTTTTGTTGGACGCCCAATGCATGCAGATCCGCCTGAACGGCCTCAGGACGATCCTGTTGGAATTCTAACCCCCGTTCCAAGAAGATCTTCGACAGTACTCAAGAAAACCTTGCTGCCGCCTTGCTACTGCAATGTACCAGACCGTCCCAAATAACATGACCTATTCGGCACCGAGGGTTCTTTGTTTTGCACTGGATACATCACCTTGGTTGGTTATGTCGCGAGCTTGTAAACAGCAAGTTGGAGGTTGATTTCCCTTCACTAGCTCTCAGGTTTCTGAGACTATCCGCACTGAGGGTTCAAACAAATTAATGAGACGCGGTTATTGCTAGCCGGGATTGTCGGCACCAGCCACGCAGTCAAGGGAAACGAATTGGAGTCAAGTGCCACTAGTGGCACCTGACACTGTAACTCCTTGAATTTTTATGGCACAGAATGTTATTTTCTGCATCGTATTTTTCTCGCAACTGCTTGATTCTGTTGATTTTGAGTCTCCCCTGAAAAGGCTGGTGTCGACAGTTCGATTCTGTCCCTCGGCACCATAAAATCGATACTCTAGAAACTCACGGTATGAACGACTGTGCGCGGCCCTCAACTGCTCACGCACTTCCCGGTTTCCCTCCCGACTTCAAATGGTTTCCGCAGCAAGACAGTGACAAGTCTTCATGTGGGCCACTCGGTCGAGATTCTCTGCTCCTAACACCCCCCGCCATTCCCTGTGGACGCGAAACGTTTCAAGTACGGCACGGTCAATTCCCATTCAAGCATAGAGACCGCACCAACAGTACTTAGATTTGACAATGGCACGATCGAATGCGCGACCCGGCCGACACACACCTTAGCCTCAATCAGTGATCACAATTTGCTAGCGCGACAGGCGACGCGAGACACTGACCTCACGAAGACCCATCGGTTGCTTCTGGTCTAACGGATGGGACACGGTTGAGGGGACCTGACAATTTCTCCGAGACTGTTCTCAGAAACCGGAAAGAGCGGGCGCCCACCATTTCCCGGCAGAAATGAACCAGGCACACGAGAGAGAGAGAGAGAGAGAGAGCATGTATCGGCGTTCTGCGATTAATCCGAAAGTGGATCCGACGGGAGGAGTTTTCACACTCGCAAGGTTGGGGAGAACTTGGAGGAACGCAAATGGGGCCGGTCGTGGAGGAAAAGCGTTGGCGTTTTGGTGCGGGAGGCGGGACTTGAACCCGCACACCTTTTACAGTACAGGATTTTAAGTCCTGGGCGTCTGCCGATTCCGCCACTCCCGCAGTAGAAACTGCCGGGGCGAAATCTAACATCGGGCTCCCGGGGGGTCAAGCTGCCCGGACGAACATCTGCTCACATGCAAACGGCCTGTCCCTCAGGAGACAGGCCGCTGCAGTATGCCTCTTTTGTCAGAACCGGTGCCGGCAAACCACCAGGCTTACGCGGCTTCTTTATGATCGTCCCTCTTCACCAATGCCTTGCTACGTTCCACCATGGTGGAAACGCCACTCTTCACGGAACGACTGAAACGGGTGGCCTGGACTTGCGCCCGCTTGGCATATCGCGCAACATCCCGCCTCGTTTCCGCCCCGGTCTTCGGAGCCAGGAGTAATCCCAGCGCCGCCCCCACAACTGCGCCCCCTCCGATGATGGCTGCAATCTTCGCTGCTTCACGCCCCTTGGTAGACATCGTGACATCCTCCCTTTAGCACCACAAGGTTTACTGTCCACTGACTTCCGGCGAGAGCTACCGATGAGTACAGCATCAACCGTGCCACAGCCGCACGATGCGGATTCGTTGGGATTTCTGCGCTACGGCGACACCGGGTTAACGACTTCTCATAAAGGGTGCTGTTTTGTGAACAACGGAAGGAGACAACCGTTTCAGAAAAGCGACAGATGTGCGTAGGGAAAACAGCTGAACCGGCTGCAGGCCTTGCCAGGCGCCGCTTCGCGCCCTGCCTTGCATTGCAGAACAGGCTCACATAAGATCGCGAAACTATGTGGAGTCCTACTATGCTGTCCTGGTTGCACGCCATCCCCTATCCCGACATCGACCCGGTCTTCCTGCGCGTAGGGCCGCTTCAGTTCCGGTGGTACGGCCTGATGTATCTCATCGGCCTCACGCTGGCCTATTTCATCATCGCGGCCCGGGCCAGGGCGCAGAAGCTGCCGATGAACAACGATCAGGTCTACGACATGATCGTCTATGCAGCAGTCGGCGTCTTCGCCGGGGGCCGGTTGGGTTACGTGCTGTTCTATAACCTGTCTTACTACCTGGAGAATCCGCTCAAGATTTTTGCCGTCTGGGAAGGCGGCATGTCGTTTCATGGCGGGCTGATCGGCACCATTGTGGCGTTGATACTGTTTGCCAGGCGGCAAAGTATGACGGTTCTGACCATTGCCGACCTCGCCGCCGGTGTGACCCCGGTGGGTCTCGGACTGGGGCGAATTGGTAACTTTATCAACGGCGAACTCTACGGCCGCCCCACAGATGTGGACTGGTGCATGGTGTTCCCGGCCGGCGGTATGGCCTGCCGCCACCCGTCACAGCTCTATGAAGCGTTCCTGGAAGGGCTCCTGCTCTTTACCGTACTCTGGCTGATCACCCGACGCCTGCCGCCATCGGGCACCGTCTTCGGCGCCTTCCTGATGGGCTATGGGATCTGCCGGATTGTGGTGGAGTTCTTTCGCGAGCCGGATGCGCAGATTGGATTCCTCGTCGGTACGATTTCGATGGGACAGATGCTCAGCATTCCCATGATCGTGGCGGGAGCGGTGATCCTGGCGATCGCGGCCCAGCGGAAACGTCCGCTTCAGCCGGACTCAGGTACAGCCGCCCCGCTCTGAAGCGTGGGCGGCCGTTACGGCACTGCTACTTGGGATTGGCATCCATCCAGGATTTTCTGTCCAATCCGATCTCGCGGTCATATTTCCGAAGAGGCGGCGCATCCCAAATCACCTTGTTCCCGGGAGCCAGGTTGGCCGCGGCGACATAGTGTTTCCTGGCTTCCGCTTTCCCTCCCAATCGCTCCAGCGTCAACGCAAGATTGTAGTGGGCTTCCGCCAGCGTCTGGTCTGCCTGGATCGTCGCCAGATACACCTGCTGAGCCCCAGCCCAGTCCTGTTGTGCAAACAACTGATTGCCCTGCTCCAACTGCTGACTCACCACCGCGCTGGTCCCGGCCGCCGCATGCAGCGGCCGCACCTCCACCTTATGTTGACTCGCACAGCCGACGACCGCCATCATGACCAACACCGCCCATCGAAACGCCCTCATGCCACCCTCCTTTGCACTCAGACCGTGACCGCCACTCCATGTCGCAGGAAAATGAAGTCAAAACCCGCCACCGGTTCGCCCGACGACTGTTCGACCGCCGCCCGATACAGGCGCGCCTGTTCCCGATAGAGCTCAGCCCTTGCCGCCACCTGGTCGGCCGGGATCATATCCGTCTTATAATCGGCAATCCAGAGCGCGCCGTCGATCCGGTACAGCAGATCGATGACCCCTTCCATGATCTGACGACCGCCGTTCCATGGCACGAGAAACGGGACCTCGCGCCCGATCACCGTCGCCCGCCGCAGTCGATCGTAGGCCGCAGATTGGGCGAAGGTTCGCAACAGGTCCCGTACCTCCTCGATCACAGCCTCCTGCATCGCCGTATCCGGTTCATCGAGCGCCAGCGAAGTGTGGTCGATCGACGCTACCTGTGACGCCACATCGGCGGTGAAATCCCAGTATTGCAGAAGCCGGTGGACGATGGTCCCCACGGTCTTCCCCGGCGTCACCCGTCTCACCTGCCCTGGTTCCCTCTCGGATGCCGGGGCCGGTTTCTGAATGAAGTCCGACGGAGAGACCAGCCATGGTTCCGATTGCTGCGCCTGCCAGTTCCGGTCGCGCTGCATCCAACGTTCGGAGAACGCCCGGTCCATGACCGCACCTTCTAATGTGACGGGCCGTTCGCGCTGCCTGGCGGGCGGACGATCATCGCCCTGCAGAACGATCTGACGCAATCCGACAGCACCGACCGGAATGTCCTGCTGTTCGGCCAGGCCGAGTTCCGCTCCGGCCGCTTCCTCCAACAATTCCAACAATGCCCCTCGCACCCGTCGCCGCGGCAGGGCTCCGGACAACACCAGACACTCCCGTGCGCGCGTCATCCCGACATAGAACAGCCGACGCCGTTCCGCCTGTTCACGAGTACGCGCTTTCTCGGCCACCAGCACCGCACCCAGGCTACAGCGATCCCCCAAGTCGAGACCCTGCACGCCCGTCGACCAGTCATGCCAGATAAGCGGTCGCGCAGGACCACGTCCCGCGCCATCTCCATGGTGTAACCCGGCCAGAATCACCAGCGGGAACTCCAAGCCCTTTGCCTTATGGATGGTGAGCACACGCACCGCATCCAACGTGTCCTCCGAGAGCGCACTCTCCGCTTCTTCCGGTTGCTCCGTGAGCCGGTCCAGCATGAGCGAGACAAAGCCGTTCAACGTGAGATTCGGACGATCCGCCAGATCCGCCGCCATCTGGCGAACCTTGAAAAGATTGGCCACGGCCTGTTCTCCGTGCAGGGATGCCGCCGCGAGTTCGAGTACCGGGAGCTGCGCAAAAATGAGGTCCAGCACCTCAGCCAACGGACAGCGGGGCGCCTGCTCATGCAGCTGCGCCAACAGGCCGTACAGCCGACGGAGCGGCTCGGCATGCGGACTGCTCCAGTCTGTCAGGCGCTCGACTTCGCGGTAATCCAGCGCCTGTCGTTCCTGCAGGCCGACCAGCGCGGAATCAGGCAGCCCCCCCACTGCCGACCGGAGCAACCCTACCAGGGCGATGCGGTCGTGAGGATTGTCGACGCACCGGAGAATGTTGACCAGGTCGATCACCTCCTGCCGGCGGTAAAAATGTTTCTCTCCATCGATGATGTAGGCAATGCCATGCCGCCGGAGGGCTTCCAGATAGTGCTCGGCCTGAGTCAATTTTCGAAAGAGGAGCGCGATATGCCCGGGTCGAAGCCCGCTTTCCGGCCCCCCCGCTTCGCCCCCTTGCCCGGCTGGCCGCAGCAAGCCCGACACCATCAGTGCAATCTGTTCCGCCTCCACTCGCGTGGCCGCTGCCGAATCCAAGTCGCCGTCGTCTTCCGATGCGACCAACCGGAGTTCCACACCGGGATTGCGAAACTGACTCGATCGATTGGGCTGCACCGTCAGCGGAACGTTCGGCGGCTGAATAGCAGGTTGCGCCACCAGGAGCCGGTTGAATACGCCGTTGACCAGATCGAGCACCTGCGCATGGCTGCGAAAGTTCGTGGCCAGTTCGCAGCGCAACGCCCCGCTGCCTTCCAGCCGATCGACGACGTGGTCGAACGCTTCGATATCGGCCCGACGGAAGGCATAGATCGATTGCTTCGGGTCACCGACGATGAACAGTTTTCCCGATTCGAGTTCCGTCTCCCGCCATGAACCGGCTTGTGTGCCGGGGCGCTCCGCCAGATAGAGCACAATCTCGTACTGCACGGGGTCCGTATCCTGAAATTCATCGACCAACAGCGCGCGATAGTCCCGTTTCAACTGCTCACGGATGGGCGGATGATCGCGAAGCAGGGTCCGGGCCTTGCCGACCAAGCCGTCGAAGGTGAGCCAGCCGGAATCCAGGAACGACTTTCGCACTGACTGCACGAAGGGCGCGAGCAGGGCCAGAAGATTCTGCAGTAGTTCATGATCGACCCTGAGCAACCGTTTGGCGATCCGCTGCAATGACTCGACCGCCTCGTAGTCGTCTTCCTTCCAACCGGTCGGGGCGGCGCCGAGATCTTTGGCCAACAATTCCTGCGACTCGCGTGGGAAAGAGCGCACCGCGCCCAACCCCTCGGCAAGCAGGAGGGCGAACAGGTCCGCGGCAGCGGCGAGCATCAGTTCGATTTTGCGTCGCTTCGGGCGGTCATATCGTGCGAGCAGACGTTCCGCCTGCGCCTTACGGAGGGAGAACCAGTCACGCAATCCCTTATTCAGGCCGGTCCCGGCCACCTGTTGCATCAGCCCATTCAGATCGATCAAGTCACTGTGCAGGCTGTAGGCCAACTCGCGCAGTTCGTCCAGGCTGAACGTATCCAGGAGTATCCGCCAGCGACCGTGATCACTCCCCGCCGCCCCCAGCTCACCATCCAGCCACAACTCCCACTCGCTGGTGAAGTGTTCCTCAAACCGTGAACCGTCTTCGTCCGTTTGAAACGTCGGTGTGACTCCGGCTTCAATCGGGTACAGGCGCAAGAGATGCGCGGCAAAACTATGCAGCGTTCCGATCTGCGCTTTCTCGACGTCACGGAGTGCGGCATCGGCCCGGGCCACGATCTCATCGGTCGTCCAGCCATACCGCATGCGCAGGTCGGCGATCGAAACCGTGCCACTACCGGCCGCAGGATTGTCGCGGCCTTCCACATTCACCAACGAGCGAAGCCGCTCTCGTAAACGGAGTTTCATCTCAGTGGCGGCTTTGTTGGTGAAGGTCAGGGCCACGATGCGCGACAGATCCAACGGATCGGTCCGGCGCATGAGCAGGTACAACAACCGGTTCACCAGCAGTGTGGTTTTCCCGGTTCCTGCCCCGGCGATCACGACGACATTCCTGTCGAACGTGGTGGCGGCTGCTTCTCTGGCCGCCTGATCCGGAATCTGCGCCGGTTCAGTCACGCGCCACCTTCTGCGATCGCACGTCCCGTAACGCCCTGGCCTGCGAGGACCGATAGGCCCGCCACCAGCTCGGTTGATGGGCGCGGCGGCAGGCGGTTGAGAATTCACAATGGGTGCAGTGGGCGTCCGGGACGATGAAATATTGTGCGGCGCGTATGCCATCGAGCAGCACCTGCATCGTCCTGCTCAACATCGGACCGGAGGGTCCCTGCCAGGCCGAAGCGGCAAAGGACACACGCTCAACCGCAGGATCGGCATGCGGGAGCAAATAGAGAAACTCGACCTGCTCCGGTAGAGCTTTCTCCCGGTCACCGGACGACCCGGCAGGGGTCATTAAGGCATAGAGCGCAGGCTGCAGCCGTTGAGCACGCAGGGCCGCTTGTAGGAGATTGCGATCCTTGGCCTCCACGCGGTCGTTCGCTCGATACTTATAATCGATGACCCTCACCGCGCCAGACTCCGGATGCCGATCCACCCGGTCCCATCGTCCACGCAACGGAATG
This sequence comes from Nitrospira sp. ND1, assembly GCF_900170025.1. Lineage (NCBI taxonomy): Bacteria > Pseudomonadati > Nitrospirota > Nitrospiria > Nitrospirales > Nitrospiraceae > Nitrospira > Nitrospira sp. ND1. The sequence continues at coordinate 180,820 of NZ_FWEX01000005.1, forward strand.
TCCTCCCCGCCGGAACCATCCGGCAAAAGTCCGTTGGCATCCAATTCGAATTCAGCGGGATGGAACCCCGAGGCCAACGCCGTTTCACGATCGAGTGTGACCGTCGCTTCGATCAACCGCCGGACCGACTCTTGTGCCAACTCCCAGGTCAGGGCGTACCCGGTTCCATGCGTCAGGGCATAGGCTTCAAAGGCCTGCGCGACAGTCCGATTCACCTCCGCAGTGATGACGGAGGCAGGCAACGCCGTCGCCGGCCAGCCCTGTTGGATCAGCGCCAAATAACAGAATCGCAACGCGTCATGGCAGAGTTGCCCCATCGCCGGAGGCGTGAGTTCCATGGAGGGGACGTGGCGCACCGATTCAAGCTTGAGCACCTGTCCGGAAAAATATTGAAAGGGACAACGAGCATACGTTTCCAGCGCCGTCGGCGAAAACCCGCGTTCCGTGACCGTATTCCAATGGGCGCCTGCATGTTCAAGCATCCCGTCGTACGCGCTCAGCGCCGGATGACCGCTTTCAATCACTCCTTGCGCCCCCAGTCCATGGGAAAATAACAACCCGTCACGTCCGACCACCTCCAACAGGGCTGTCACGTCGCGCCCCTGCAGTACCGTGCTCACGGCCAGTTCCTCTCTCGTCTGCAGGTGGGGCGTGAAGAGCGGAAGATCGACACGATCCGGCCACCGACGTGGGAGGGCGAACAGAGACTCAGGGTCCGACGGGTGTGGCACCACCCCGACCGCATCCAGATAACCGGACGGCGCCAACGGGCGACCGGCGGCATCCGCCCGTTGATAGGAGAGATACAGGCGTTCCCCGGCCGACGCTCGCAACAGCTCGAACAGCAGCGCCTCCTCCCCATATCCCTGCAGCTTCTGGTCGATCTTGTAGCCCAGGGTTTCGCTCAGCACCAGGCGGTGCCGATCACGGAGAAATCCATCCTCATGGATATACCGGGGAAACAGTTTTTCGTTCATTCCGACAAGAAAGAGGGCACGGAATCCCACGCCGCGGGCCGCCATCGCATCCAACACCTGCACGCCGTGATGGGAGGACGGCGCCAGGGCACGGGACGTTCGCGCCAATATCTCCGCAAACGTTTCTGTCCATTCGTCCCAGGTGAGGTTGATGTCGAGGCGATCGAGCGCCCGCAGCTGGGCGAAGACCCGGGAGAGCGCCTCATTCACATCCGGGGCATCGTCCCAGTGCGCCGTCGCGTCAATGGACGTGGAGACTCCGAGGGGAACGGTCAGATGGGTCTCAGCGAGGGAGCAGAAGGCATCGGTCAGGGTGCCATACCCGCCCTGCTCAGGAAGGCGCTTCACATCGTCGATCAGCGGCGAGAGACAGCCCCACAGCAGACGCAGCTGCACGCCATCGATCGAGAGCGACTCGAGCTCTTCCGTCACGGGGTCGTCGGCATCGGACGACCAGGATTCCAGACGACCCAATTGCGCCAGCCGTCGCCACTCCTCCTCGCCGCGGGTAATCCCAAGTGCCAGCACCGCCAATCGCCAGAGGTCCGGGCGCGGTTCAACCCCGGCGCGGTTGGCCGTCAGGCGGCGATTCCACGGGGAGGTAATCACGTCCAACATGGCCGGTCGATGCAGCCCGCTTCCCTTGAGCCGAGCCAGGTGAAGCAGCGTCTTCACGGACGGTTCCTGTAACAGCGGCACCGTCGCGCTGGAGAGAAACGGAATGCGATGCTGGTCGAAAGTTCGTTTCAGGGACGCCTGGTACGGCACAAGGGTGCGACCCACCACACCGATTTCGTCGAACGCGAAGCCGTTGGTTTCCACCAGCGATAGGATTTGTTTGCAGACCAGCGTCAGCTCATCGTCAATCCCGGCGGCATTTCGTACCTCAACCGATACATTTACTTCCTGAGAAGCATGCGCACCATCACCGGAGGGAGCCCCCGCTCGCTCGTCGCCCCCTCCGGCAATCGGGTAGAGGTGCCGCTCCAGAAACTGTCGCGCAAAACCGTAGGCCGGTCGTTCGCTGAGCGGGAAATATACCGTGACCGGCAGGGAGATGCTGAGCGATTCCAGGAGAGTCAGCTGGGTTTGCGTCAGGTCGTACGACCCATAGTACCAGAGACCGTTGAGACTACGAAGAAACGGAGAAGCGGGTACAAAATCGGTGACGAGCGCGGCCAAGTCATCCGGAGATCCCACACCCAGTGCGGCACTGCCGTTCCGCAGCGCGGCATATAAGGTAAACAATCCCTTAAGCTTCTCACCGTCTTCAGGCGGAAATTGGCCTTCCTCCACTGCGCGTAACGCCAGGGCAGAATCCACCGTGGCATCCTTGAGGTCTCGCACGCTGGCCCACAGAGCCGGCCAGGCTCCGGCCGGCAGCTGTGGCAAACGAAGCGCCCCGGTCTGAGGCACGTTGCGTTGCCCGAGGTGCTGAAGCAGGCGCTCGAAAAACGTGTCGGTGACGAGTTCGAGCTGCCGCACCGCACCAGCCGCTCCTGCTGTAGTGCGGCGCTCGCGCAGCAACTGCAACGCCAACTGGTGAAACGAGAGAATGTGGACGTTCAGTAGTGCCAGCCCCCGCTTGACGACCAGCAGCCGCTTGAGCGAGCGACGCAACTGATCCGAGGGCACCACCAGCGCGACTGCGGCTTGGGGGTCGCCGGACTTGAGAACACGCAGATCGTGAACAAGTTGCGATTCGAGTGTGGGATGAAACGGACCGGTGACGAGGCGGAGCATGGAGACCGTGGGCCGTTAATCGTAAAGCGCGGAGCGGAAGGCCGCAGAGAGTATCTCGGCAACCCTCCGCTCTTCACGCGTGAGAGGCGAAGAACGCCGTTGACTGCTAGCCGGTTTCCGGACCGAGCAGCTCACCGTTGCAATCGACGCAGGCCCAATCGCCATCGATGAACTTCATCGGGTCTCCGCACGTCCCGCATTCAGGCGGCGGTCCCTTATCGATCATGGGAAGAATCGGCAGTTCGAAATCGTCATCATCGGGAACGGTCATATCTCTCCAATCTCACGCGCCCTGCGGTTTCATCTTCAGCTGCAACGCCTTCTCGGCGCTTTGACGAGGCGGCACCCCCACGAACGTCAGACGGCCGTCGATAATCGTCGCGGGCACGGCCCGGACCGAATGCCGATTCGCCAATTCCTGACCATCCGGGGTCGTAATATCGACCTCGCGATAGCTAAAGCTATACTTTACCCTAAGTTCCTTCCACAAGCGTTTCGCTGATGGACAGGCTCCGCAGGTCGGTGAGTGCAATAAGGTAATATTCGGCATGGACAACCCCTCTCCTTAACGTAAGCGGATCTTAACACCCGCGCAGAGGACCGCGCAAGCAAACGCATGCCTGACATTGCTCATCGAGCCGTATATACTGAGCGAGGCATCATTCAGAACCGCCTCATCCACCCATCATCGTTTGCTGAGGAATCTATGGCTCTCCACCCTCGTGCCGGACAACCGGCACAACCGGAACAACTGGTCAATCTCGAGAAACTTGAACAGGCCTATTATGGCGAAGTACCGGACCCGTCCGATCCCCGGCAGCAGGTGAGTTTCGGCACCAGCGGACATCGCGGTTCCTCCCTTCGCCGCACCTTCAATGAAGCCCACATTCTTGCGATCACCCAGGCCATCTGCGAATACCGGGCTCAGGCCGGAACCACCGGACCCCTGTTCATCGGCAAGGATACCCACGCCCTCTCCGCACCGGCTCAACGCAGTGCACTGGAGGTACTGGCCGCAAATGGTATTCAGGTCCGCATGGATCAGGCTGACGGGTATACCCCCACTCCGGTCATTTCGCACGCAATTCTGACCACGAATCAGGGCCGCACGTCGGGTCTTGCGGATGGCATCGTCATCACCCCTTCACACAACCCTCCGGAGGACGGCGGCTTCAAGTACAACCCGCCGCACGGCGGTCCGGCCGACACGGAGGTCACGAAGGCGATTGAGACGCGCGCCAATGCATTGCTGGCGACCAAACTACACGGCGTCAAACGCGTCCCTTATAACCAGGCGTTGAAGGCCGCGTCCACGACGCGACACGATTTCGTCGGCCACTATCTCGCCGATCTGGCCAACGTCGTGGATCTCGAACGCATCAAAGCGGCGAAGTTGCGTCTGGGCGTCGATCCGTTGGGTGGCGCCGCCGTGGCCTACTGGCGTCCACTGGCAGAACGGTATGGATTGGACCTGCACATCGTCAACGAGTCCGTCGATCCGACCTTTCGTTTCATGACGCTGGATTGGGACGGCAAGATCCGCATGGACTGCTCTTCCCCCCACGCCATGGCCTCGCTCATCAAACTCAAAGACCGCTTCGATCTTGCCTTCGGCAACGACACCGATACCGATCGCCATGGCATTGTGACACCCGGGGGCGGTCTGATGAACCCCAATCACTACCTCGCTGCCGCGATCTCGTATCTGTTTACCCATCGCCCAGGATGGAACGCCGGCGCAGGAATCGGCAAGACCGTCGTCAGCAGCAGCATGATCGACCGGGTAGCGAATGACTTACAACGTCGTATGGTCGAGGTGCCGGTCGGCTTCAAGTGGTTCGTCGCAGGTCTTCGAGACGGTTCGTTAGGATTCGGCGGTGAAGAAAGTGCGGGGGCGGCATTTCTCCGTCGTGACGGCGCCACATGGGTCACCGACAAAGACGGCATCATCATGGATCTGCTCGCGGCGGAAATGCTGGCGGTCACCGGAAAAGATCCGGCGCAACTCTATGCGGACTTGACGGCCCGCCTCGGCGAGCCGGTCTACGAACGGATCGATGCCCCGGCCACCAGAGCGCAAAAGGCCGCGCTCCAGAAATTCTCCCCGCAGCAGGTGCAGAGTCGGGAACTCGCGGGAGAACCGATTACCGCCATGTTGACGGCAGCGCCCGGCAACATGGCTTCGATCGGAGGGTTGAAAGTGACGACGGCCAACGGCTGGTTTGCCGCGCGCCCCAGCGGAACGGAAGACGTCTATAAACTCTATGCGGAAAGCTTCAACGGCCAGGCCCATCTCAGGCGGATTCAGGAAGATGCGCAAGCGTTGATCAAACAGGTCTTCTCCAGCGCCGGAGCCTGACCGGATGCCGGAATGTTCCGTAGAAAAGTTCACATGAGTCGTCAAACGTGAGACGTGGGACGACAGAACGCTCTTTTTAGACACCTGCAACACGCGACGTTTCACGTCTTACGGATTTCTGGACGGTCATTTCCAGCCTGCAGTGAGTTGTTGCTATCGGGCATGATTCTGAAGACCAGCTATACTTAAGTCAGTATGTCCAGATTCTCTCACACGCTGTGCACCCTGCTTGTCGGCGCCGCCCTGAGCGCCTGCGCCGCACCGGCATCCCAGGGTCTCCGCCAGGCGGTTACCCCGCTTCCTGACTGCTGCCGCACAACCCAAGCCGACCTTCGCAAACGGGCGATCGTACAAACCGCCGTCAACCTGGTCGGCGCGAAAACGATCGAGAGCCAGGGCCGCCGCATCTCTTACGATTGTGCCGGAGTGACCCGAGCCATCTACCTCGCCCACGGCATCGACCTCTTTGAAGGAGGTGCTGCAGACGGCAAGGCCAACGGCGTGGGTCTGATCTATAACCATCTTCGCAAGCATGGCCAACTCCATCGCGGTCCGGTCGTACAAGCCGGCGATCTGGTGTTTTTCGATAATACCTGGGACTACAATGGGGACGGTCTCGTCAACGATCCCTTGACCCATGTGGGAATCGTGGAGAGGGTGGAGAGCAACGGCACGATTGTCTTTATCAGCCGCGTGGCCGGAGCGATCGAGCGCTACCGGATGAATGTGGCGCATCCTCACATTCACCGCACCGCCGACGGCCGCTTGCTCAATGACTACATGCGGCGGAAGCATTGGCGGGATGGCGAACAGACGCCCTACCTGACCGGGGAGTTATTTGCCGCCTTCGGCACGAGGGTGGTAGAGTCAGCCTCATCACCAGACAGACGGTAAACACCTTGTCCCCTGCTCCGTTGCGTACCACCCGCTGCCCCGAATGCCACCAGCCCACTACGTGGCAGGACAATCCCTGGCGTCCATTCTGTTCGGAGCGGTGTCAAACGATCGACTTGGGGGCTTGGGCAGGAGAGCAGTACAGAGTCGCAGGACCCAGCCTGACGGTGGGCGGATCGGAATCATCTTCACCGGACAACGAGTGACCGGGTCGGTCTACTCGCAGCGACAGTTCGCCTTGTAGTCCATACACATCGGGCCGAAGCTCCGCTCGCAGTCACAACTGCACTTGGGCGTCTTATCGGCCGGACAGGTGATCTGACAGGTCTGCTTGATCCCCATGCCACAGGACACGATCTCGCAGGAATTGGAGCCTTCGGCGAACAGCAGCGGCAATGACGGCGCCACCGGAGCCTGGGTCTGCTGAAGGACGCCGCCACGACTCTCCGGTATCTGGGTGATCGCTGGAATGCTCCCTGCTCCAGCCTCCTCTGCCCAAACCGGCGCAGTAACCCCGATCAGCAGGACGACCAGCAGAACCACTGCACTCCCCGCCATGCGTCGCGATGGATAACGTGTCATACCCTCACCTTCCTTTCAGACGGCAGCAGAATAGGAAGAATGGCCTGTAAAATCAAGTCTCGACTCACTAAGTAAGACAGTCGAGCGCCGGATAGCGCCCGGTTCCGAAAGAAACGGCAGGCAATCCCCACCATTTCTCAATGACGGTCGCATACACAGCCCGATAGTCGAGCGTATGCTTCAGATCCCCGTCCTGGAGATCTCTCAGTGAGGGAGATACTCCATAGAGGCCGCCCTTCACGCGCCCGCCCATGAAAAAGTGCGGGGCCGCCGTGCCATGGTCGGTTCCATGGCTGGCATTCTCTCCTACTCGGCGACCGAACTCCGAATAGGTCATGACCAGCACATCCTTCCAGGCGCCCAGCTTCTCCATTGCCGCGCGGAAGGTCGTCAGGCCCTGCGCCAGTTCCTCTAACAACCGGTGATGTGTCGCCGACTGGCCGGCATGGGTATCGAAACTTCCTTGCGTCACTTTGATGACTGCGACCGGCACCTGCGCGGCGATGAGCTTGGCTGCGACCTCCAGCTGTTTGCCGATCTTATTCGCCGGAAAGTCGCTCGTGAGTGGCGGCGCCTGCCGAATACGGCCCTGTAGATCGGAAGCGGCCTGGGAGATTTCCCGCTGGACCTCCAGAATATGGGCCAGAGCAGGGTTGCTCGTCGAGAGGGAAGCCGGTCGAACGGACCCGGCCTGCTGCAGAAACTGCCCCGGATCATGCAGGGCAATGGTGCGTGCCTTCCCTCCACTCAATGGACCGCTATCGCCCTTGCCAAGCACAATCCCCTCAGCGGTGAATCGCGCCGGCAGCGGATGTTGCTCAAACACACGCGAGAGCCAGCCGGTGTCCAGCACCTGCTCGCTGTCTGACGCCGTCTCCCAAATCTCGATGGATCGGAAATGGGAACGATTCGGTCGGGGATACCCGACCCCATGCAGGCAAGCCAGCTCCTTGTTCTTCCAGAAGGGCATCAGCGGGGCCAACGCCGGATGGAGTCCGAACTGAGGGGTGAGTTGGCGGACCTGGTCACGCGAAATCGCTAATTGCGGTCGAGCCTGATAATAGGCCGCCTCTGCGTAGGGAATGAGCGTGTTGAGCCCGTCGTTCCCGCCATGCAACTCAACCAACAGCAACAGCCGTTCCCGGTTGCCCGCTCCGGCACCAACCCCGTTCTTCTCCGCTGCCCGGAGTTCCGGCAACCACTGTGGACGCAACAGAACGAGCGGCAGAGCCACTGCGGCTTTCAGCAACGTTCTTCGATCCAACCCCTTCCCGTTCATGGCGGCCTCACTTGAGTTGATACACCGGATCCAATACCAGTTGGTGCACGGCCTGGCCGCGCTCTTCCCCTTCCATCAAGGGCTGCACCGGGGGGAGCGGGAGCAGCGTAGCCTGCACGACCTCGATGGGCTCCGTCGCGAGCCACAGCCAGCCGGGCACGTGGCCCATATCGGCCATCCCGTGCGAATGACCGGTCTCGTGGCCGCGAATCGCACGATGCAGCATCTGCGTGCGGTCCAGCAGGCTCGAAGTTGTGATCCACCGTGTACCACCTGGCCAACCCTTCACGTTGGGAGGGTCGAAGAGATCCTGCCCGAGCCGGCGGGCCAACCCGATCTGTTGCACGGTGTCTTCGATCGGCAGACTGAAGAGTCTTGCGGTGCCCACAATGAGCTCGACCGGAGACTTGATCAGTACACCACGGTTCTCGGGTGCCCAGAACTGCGGGCTCAGGAGCAGGTCCTGGAGCAATCCGGCGATCTCATAGTTCTTCTTTCTCAATGAGTCGGCCAGACGATCCACTTCCAACGAGTCGGGCCGGTCTGAAATAAATTCACGCCAGAGCTTCCCGACGATGTACCGGGCCACCTGAGGCTGCTCCAGCGTCAGCGAGAGAATATCATCGCCCTCGAAGGGACCGGACTTTCCGAATACGACTTTGCGTCCGTCGTCATGATGACGCAGATCGACACGGAACGCGCCGGTATGGCAATCGAGATGCCACCCGGTAAATGCCCGTGCAGCCTCCTTGATGTCCTGTTCGGTATAGTGGCCTTCTCCCAACGTGAAGAGCTCGAACAACTCACGGGCAAAATTTTCATTGGGATGTTCTTTGCGGTTGCTCTGTGTATCGAGATACAGAAGCATCGCCGGATTCCTGGCGATGGTGGTGAGCAGCGTGCGAAACGACCCCAGAGCATAGAGCCGCAGCAGAACATTCTGCTGATACAAAAACGGCGGCCACTTCACCTTGTGCAAACTGGACGTAAAGTGGTTGTGCCACCATAACGTCATGCGCTCCAGCAGCGGGCACCGCGAAGTGAGGAGTTCCCGATACCACCAAGCCTTGAGTTCCTGCCCATCCGCCTTCAGTCCCTCGCGGAACGTCTTCCTCTGCGCCTCGCTCCAGTGCTTACGCACCTTCGGCAACGGAGGGAGACGATGGATCCAGGCAGGCGGCGTGGTCTGAGCCTTGTTCGTGGGAATCGCCAACGCCTGCGCCACCGCGGCGGCGCGATCCAGCTGCATCACACGCCGGATTTCTTCAGGCGTTCCACCGAACGCCGTGCGGGAGAGAAAGTGGCGGGCCTCGTCGAAGGTCAGACTCATGCATGAACTCTCGGAACAATGAACGCGGCGCTCTCTCTGACAACGACCCTGTCGGAACCAGGTTGACAGGGTTTCTTCTCGTCGCCCTACCTGGTAACAATCCTAGTAGCCAACGCGCGGCGTAGTTCTGTAGTATCGCGCATGCTTCGAACGCTGTCGCTTCTGATTTTACTCGGCCTGCTCGTCGCCGAGGCCGGTTGCAGCACCCCATCCGGCCCGCGCCTCACCGGTGCGGTCCGCTATTTCAATATCCGCTCGGAGGTCGCGCCTCGTCATTTGATCGTGCAAGTCGGCGATGAAATCCGATGGCAGAACCTGAATTCCCAGGCAGTCCGGTTACGGATGCTCGAAGAAACCAACCCCGAGTTGATCTCCTGTCACAAAGGGTTTTCCCAATTTGGAGTCCTACAGGACTCGGTGACCATCGCTCCCATGCAATCCGTCAGCCTCTGCTTCTCGAAACCCACCACCGTGCGCTTCAATGTCTGGCTCGAGGCCGACAATCCACAAGGCGCCATGACTCCCACCGGAAGCATCCGGATCGAACCATCCGCCTCGAAACGCAGCTCCTAAAACCAGCCATCACGCAGCCACGTGCGCCGGCCGAAGACTGGCTATCCGCAACGGTTCGTCAGCAGGGAATATTGATGGACGGATCGCAGAAGAGCGGAGGAATCACGGTAGGCCGCATGTAGCGTGAGGACGGATCTTGCGACCCCATCGGCGCGGTGAGCGCCGGTCCACCCGTCATGCCGGGCAGCCCCTTGCCGATCGTGCCGAACGACTTGCCCTGACTGGAGGGAGTGGTGTTACTTTGCGGCGCGCTGGCGCCGGAAGCCGTGGCCGTAATCGACGACTGCTGCGCGAGGGGATTTTGGAGCGGGAGGGTTCCCAGTGATTGCGGGTTTTGTCCGGGCTGATTCTGTGGGGTCGATGCCGGTGGCGAAGTCTGGGCCGTCACGAACGACGGGGCCAGCATCATGGCCACACTGAGGCCGAGGGCACAGATATTTACGTGACCGAGTCTTCGATACGATCTGCCGTGCCGACTCACCGAGACTCCCCTTCTTCAATTACACCAGCTGCCTGCAAGGCCAGCTGAATACCGTAATGGAGGGCTTCTGTCCACCGGGACGTTGGAGCACCTCATCACGCCACGCCTGAACGGCTCGTTCAACCCGCTCGGCATGCGCATCGTCCACGGCGACCATGATCACCTTGTTGACCCCCGGATAGAAGGAGACACCGTCAGCAGGTCCCGTCTGTCCGGCTCCGGTCGTCTCGGGCATTTCGGTGTAGGCGCGAACATCGCACTGTTCGAGTAACACATGCACCCGTTCCTTCAATGACGACCGGAAGGCCAACATCAGCATATTCATATCGTGACTCCAGGAACGTAACGATGCTCGTTCGACGCGAGGCCCGGTTGGAGGCAATGCGGAGCCCCTCCGCTAATCCAACCAGTCCTTTTCCTTCAGCTTGCGCGGCAGATACTTCTTGGTCAGGTATTGAAAGTCTTTGTTCGCGAGCGCGTCGAGTTCGTACTTCAGCCCGTTCGCGAGCATCCGTTTGATTTCCTGCTGCCAGGCCGGCTTCTGGAACCATTGATAGTTCAGCAGTTCCTTGGCGCGGGTGATGTCTTTCTCGTTCAGCTTGATGCCCACATTCCGCGGCAACTCGTAGCGCTCCGGATCGGCGCTGGAAAGCCCGATGAATTTCGCTTTCGGAATCGCCATACGCTGGCTCTCGAAGGCCAGATTGATCGAGCCCTGCTTCACCACGGAATAAATATAGTATCCCCAGGGATCGTTGTCGACCAGCACATACACGGGGAGCTTGTGCTCCTCATGGAGGCGGCGCGCCAGCCGCCGCACCCCGCGCGGTGGCTGCCCGTTCCCCGTCAGAAGCACACAGTTGTATCGCCGCCAGAACTTATCTTCCGAGAGCCGGTTCCACTGCGTGCCTTTTTCAACCAGCAGGAGAAAATCGGCGGTACAGCGGCGGATCTCCAGATATTCCGGTTCGACGATCGAGGGCACAGAATATCCGCCCTTGCCCAGCTTGGCACAATCCACCCGGTCACCGTCGTCCCCGAACACCACCGGCCCGACGATGCTGCCGCTGTTTTCCGCGCGCACGTGGAGTTCTTCCCGGAGCGCGACCAGCGAGACTTCGAGATCCTCGATAATGGGATCGGATTCGTCCTGTGTATCGAAGGTATTCTCATGGGAGTCCTGAATCGTATGTTTCGTACGATAATAGATTTCCCTGAGCGAGGTGGTCAGATCGGCTTGTTGCAACTCCGCCAGCGCATCGGCCACCAGCATCGTCTGCATGAATTTCTTCGCCATCCCGACGTTAAAAAACGAGCGGGATTGCTTCTTCTCGCCCATCTCGATCAGCCCCCTGCGGGGATTGAACGACACGTTCGACAACGCGCGGATCGGAATCTCAAACGTCGGGTCTTTGGCCCGTTGCGCCGCCGCAATGACCACATCGGCCATCCCGACAAGCTTTTTCCCCACGGCCCCGTTCTTCTTCGTCTTTGCCTGTGCCATACCCTGTCCTATTTCCTTTTCCGGGTGGCGGATACCTGCGCGGGTTTTTTCTTGAGCGGTGCCGACTGTTTCGTAGACGGCTGCTCATCGGCAAACAAGGCTTGCTGCCCGACTTTCGCCTTCGTTGCCCCGACAGACTTGCCCTTCCCGACCTTCGGTGTCTCCTTCGAGCCGCGCTTCGCCTTCACCGGATTTTTCGTCTCGGTGATCGGCTCAGCCTCCGCCGTTTTGGTCGCAGGCGCAGGCGATCCAGGAGTCTGCTGAGCCATCTCGGTCTCTCCCTCGATCCCCTCGGCCGTCACGATGATCGAATGCGGCAGCCCTTCCGGTCCCGCGCCGGTCTTTCCCAGGGCCTCATCGGTCTTGAGGCCCCCCGTCCGTGAACTGGCAATCTTGTGCAACTGTTCCTTCAATTTCTCCGTGGGAAGGTTTCCGCCTTTCAGGCGATTGCAGGCGGCCACAACCTCCTCGATATAGAGATCGAAGATATTGCGGCGACGGAACTCACTGGCAGCCCGCTCTCTTCTTCGCAGAAAAATCCCCAGCCGCCGGCCGGCTTCACGAAGCGCGAGCGTGATTTCCTTCTGAATTTCGTCGTAGTCGGCAATAGCTTCTTTCGACTCGCTGGTGAACGGCACCCACACGGATGCCATGTGCACGAAGATCACCATCGGCCCGGCAGGCAGCGCGCCACGGGACTGCGACACCCCATAGTTTCGCCAGGTGGTGCTGAGCACCGCTTTGAACGTAGCACACGCCGATTGTTGATAGAGCAACGGCACCCGATTCGCGTAGCGGATCACCCGCGCCTGTTCGGTATCGTTCCCCTGGTCTTCACCCTCGGCCAACGGCACGGCGGCCTGCTGCGGCTTGGCCGCTTCGTCCGGTCCTTTCCCGAAGGCCAGCCCTGCCTCGATGATAAAGGGATAGCCGCGATAGACGGCCGGTGGACGACTCACGGCCGTATAAAACTCACCTTTGATTTGCTTATAGAGGCCCGAGAGGATCGCCTTCTCCCCGATCGGCGAGATGCAGTTCGTCGGCGGCGCCATGATCTTGGTGGTCTGAATCGTCTTGTAGAGCGTTTCGGCCGCCTGATGCTTCACATCGCGAGGCTTGGTTGCGGGCGACACTTTCGCCGCCTTGCAGATCTCCTCGGCCAACGCAGGCGAAACCCGGCAGAAGTCGCTCGCGAGGAAACCGGCTACCGTATGGCTCTTCGTGTCCTGCAACATCTTGAGCAGGGCCCCGAACTCGATGCCATAGGGATGCGGCTTGATTTCTTTCGGGGAAGGCGGCAGTTCGTGATAGGTCCGGGGATACTCTTTCGTTTCCCCTTCCGGCGTGTGATAGACCAGCCGCACATGCGGGTTGGCGATCGACGTCTGCTCCAGCCACTCATCGACGGACGCGCGGCCCTTCTGGTAACGCCCTTCGACCTCGAGCGCCACTTCGGTGCCCTGCGGCTGAGCCCAGTCGATCTGCTTGTTCTCGTGCACCAACGGCTCGTTCTTCTTCGTGTCGATTTGCACTTCGAAATAGTGCGCCGCCGCGCGAGGCCCCGTGCGGGAAATCACTTTCACCGGCTTGCCGGTCGTCAATTGCCCATACATGCCGGCCGCTGAAATGCCGATGCCCTGTTGCCCTCGGCTCATCCGCATGCGATGGAATTTCGAGCCGTACAGCAATTTGGCGAACACACGGGGGATCTGTTGGCGCACAATGCCCGGCCCGTTGTCGGTCACCGTGATCCGGAAGCGTGTCGCCTGGCTGGGAGTAACCGGCGCCTGCCCGTTCGCGACCATTTCAAGCCTCACCGTCACCTCGGGCAGGATGCCTGCTTCTTCGCACGCATCCAACGAGTTGTCTACGGCCTCTTTCACGCAGGTCAGCAGCGCTTTGCGGGGATTGTCGAAACCCAGGAGGTGCCGATTTTTCGTAAAAAATTCGGAGACGGAAATTTCCCGCTGCCGCGCCCCCATTTCGACCGCGGTCACCGCAGCGGACGATTCATCTCGGGAGGTGGATTTTTTTCGTGACGCGACTGATTCAGACACGGTGGTTTCGGACTGGGGCGCAGGAGCGGAGGACTGAGCACGTGGCGATGATGTCTTGGTGGCCATTCAACCTCTCACGCAAGGAATTCACACTGGAACGGCTCGCTTAGATTCACTTGACGAATACGTACGCTCTTCGTCGTTTACAGGGAACGACCAGGAGAGTCAAGCCTTGAGCGTATTCTCGTCGGCATCTCGATGCAGGAAAACACGGTGCAACGAGTGGACGAAATGCGGGGTGATCGAACCGGGAGTGATGAGGAGCGACGATGCAGGGTGGTGACGGAGGTTTGGGTGGGAGGAGGACGCACCTACCGAGGAGAGGTAGATACGGCGGAGATCTCGGGAGGATTTCAGGCTTCCCAGTACAAGCTGGGCATGCACACCACCCTCAACACTCAATCCCCTTTTTGTACATATTCCCCCGGGGCGTTAACTCCCCCCACCCGGTTACGATAGGCCTCCTCACGTCGATGAGTCAAGAGCATGGGCAGGCGATTTACGGACCGTCCGTGTCGGCCTGTCGATGTGTGATGGTCGGGTGATGGAGCCAGGCCGCCTCGATCCGGACCTCCGCCCCGATCGGACAGTACAACGGCACTGATGTGTTGTTACTCTCGACCAGCGCTCTCAAGGAACCGCGTTCGTTGTCGAGCTCCAACACACCCAGATGCTCATGGAGATCCACCACGCAGGTGATGCTCCGGGACTCGCGATCACTCACGATCGTCCTTGCCACCACCGGCTCTTGCAGCGTGAGCAGGTCATTCGGCCGGAAGGTCGGTTGATCCTTCATCTCGATGGCAATCAACACGCCTGCCCCGGCCAGGAGCAGACACACCCCGAACAAAACAGCATTGGCCCGCTGCGGATAATGGATCTTCAACCAACGAACAGCCGTGCGGATGCCAATGACCAACAGCAGAACGATGAAACCCAGCGCGACGACGGTCAACACAAGCCGAAAGTTCATGCGATCCCTTGTGCCTGGTTGACGGCAACCACTGAATACAGTCCGTTCGTCGTCATCAACGGAGTCAGCGTCATCGTGAATGGAAACTCCGTGCCGTCTTTCCGTAAGCCGACGCATTCACAAACAGGGCTCACCGATCGGTCGTCCGGGCGGATCAAAAAAACGCCAGCGTGGTCTGAGCCTTGCGGGCGCAGTCTCGCCGGCATGAGCCGTTCAACAGGCTGGCCGGGCAGTTCGCCTCGCTCATAGCCGAACTGCGTGTCCACATGGGGATTCGTCAACAGAATCATCCCTTCGGCATCCACCACGATGATGCCATTCGAGGCCGATTCCATCACCAGGCGAAGGCAATCCGCGCTCTCACGCAACGCCTCTTCGGTCCGTTTCCGTTCAGTGATGTCCTGCGCGAACACCAAGACCCCGAGCACATTCCCCTGCGAGTCCAGGTACGGCACCTTGTCGGTTTGCACCCAGCGTTTTTCACCGTCCCCTGTCTGATAGGGCTCGATGATCCCGAGCTTCGGCCGCCCTGAAACGATCACCTCCAGATCATCCTGATGATACCGCTCGGCCTCTTCCGGATAAAATTCATCGGTTGACCGGCCCTCGATTTCCGCCACGGTTTTCTTGATGGATGCCGCCGCCCGGCGATTCGCGCGCAGGATCCGATTGTGCGCGTCCTTGTACCAGACCATGGCCGGGATCAAATCCAACAGCGCCTGCTGCTCAATCTGCTGTCGCAACAGTCGCGCTTCCGCCTCTTTCCGCGCCGTGATGTCCCGCACAATGCCGCAGTGCACGCGCTGACCGTCGGAGATCCAACTGCTCAGCGACATCTCAATCGGAAATTCACGGCCATCCTTGTGCAACCCGTGCATGGTCACGACCGTGCCCTTCAGGCGTAAATCGCCCGTGGTACGTACTCGCGCTAAGGCCTGTACGTGCCTGGCACGGTACCGTTCGGGCATGATCATCGTCAGGGACTCTCCTAACACCTCCCCGGCCAGATACCCGAACAGACGCTCGGCGGCGCTGTTCCAGGACAGGATTTTTCCCTCCCCATCCGCGAGCACAATCGCGTCGGGCGCGGTCTGCACAACTTCCCGAAACCGGTCTTCGCTGGCCGTCAACGCCTGCTTGGTCGCCGCAGCTTCGATGGAGAGATGCTTCACTCCCACGGCACGCCGGATCAGCGCTTTTAATTCTTCGGCATCGTAAGGCTTCGTCAAATACCCGAACGCTCCTTCGGTGAGGGAGCTGTGCTTTTTCGCCACCTCGACAAACGCCGTCAGCATGATGACCGGAAGCACCGGGTCGATTTGTTTCAGGAGGGCGAGAACCGAGAGTCCGTCCATATCAGGCAGCATCAGGTCCAGCACCACCGCGGACAGAGATTCCGCCTTTGCCTTGGAAAGGGCCTCGGCACCGGTGCCGGCGACTGACACACGGTAGCCGACGTGCTCCAGGAGATCATGCAGTACGAGTGCAATATCGGGGTCGTCGTCTACGATCAGGATTTTGGGAGGTGGAAGCTCGGTCACGCTGGGCGGGGTCTTTGACATGGCGGTCAACGAAACCATGGGTATCGTCATACGACCGGTCTGACGCTTCGGCTGTCATTGTCCTCTTTTCGATGACAAGAATCCAGGTGTCTATCGAGCCGCTGCTGAATGGCTCATCGGATAGGCACAGGAAAGACCTCGCCCGGCCTTCACTGGTCGATTACCCGATGAACCATTTCACCTCAGAGCGCCTCACTTCTTCCGGTAGACATTCAGGCCGATTTTCTCCTCTCGCCCCGGAATGGTGACATTTCCCTCCGTCGAGGCAATAATCGTGGTTTTCCCCGAGGCTGATGGCCCGAACTCTTTCGACAAATCCACCTTGATGGTCAGCACGGTCCCCTCGACGGTCATCTCTACATTCTTCATGTTGCTCCCCTAATCCTTCAGGACGAATGTGACCTTCAACGCCACACGATACTGGGTGATCTTTCCGTCTTCGATATCCACTTTCTGATCCTCGATCCAGGCGCTTTTCACATTCTGTAACGTCTTGTTCGCGCGAGCGATTCCAAGATGAATGGCATCGTCAAAACTCTTGGGGGATGCAGCAATGATTTCCGTCACACGTGCGACAGACATGATAGCCTCCCTGATTTGAATGGTGGATACCACACTCGGCACCTCAGGCTAGGCCGACCATACAGCCCTGTCAAGCCTGCATCTCATTGAACGGCCCGCCGGCAGTGACGGGTGAAGACGACGGCTGAATCTCAGTAGCCTGGGAAAACACCCAGGTTGACTTGTTGCCCCTCGGAGGATAGCGTGCCCCACATCGACGGTCGTAACACCCGTATGGGCTCCCCTCCATGCCGACCGAGATCGAGATCCAAATCACGCATCTTTTCTCCACGCCTCTGCTGGTGTTCACGCCTGCGCATCACGAACGCATCAATGCCGAGCTCTCTCAACTGATTCTGGCGCGCGAGGCTTCCGTCCCGAGACACCGAAGTGATCCGGTGGTCCTCGCCTCACGACCTGTCGATGATGGATTGGGCAGGAAGCCCCCTGCGCGAGTTGTTTGCGCCCGTCATCGAAGTAGCCAAACAAGTCACAACCCTCTCCGACCGATGCCGCCATGCTGCCCGTGGACCCGATTGGGAAGTCGTCGAGGTGTGGGCCAACGTTCAACGAAACGGCGGGACCAATGCAGCCCACTCTCACCCCGGAAGTTTTTGGGCAGGCGTCTATTATGTCGATGTGGGCGAGGTCTGCCCGACCCTAGGAAAGGGAGGCGAATTGCAGATTTACGACCCACGAGGCTGTCTGCCGCGTATGCTGGCGCCCTATCTCCAGTACAGCATGACCGAATTACATGATGCCGGAACCAGCATTTCCTACTCCCCTGCGGCCGGACAATGCCTGCTGTTCCCTGGCTGGTTGTTCCATGCCGTGAATACGTATCGTGGAACGGCGCCCCGAATCAGTGTGGCGTTCAATCTCGATCCCGTCTTACAGCAGGGCCCCCTGAGCAGCGCTCACGCGGATGCCGTCGGCGGATCACGCCGGTGAGAGACCCCTCGCCGCAGCCTGCGCAGCTCGCACTCAGGCGATGCGCATCGTGGCCTCCGGCTCTCGCTATGGCAGCGCGTTCGCCTGAATGAAGAGAGCCTGCTCGAGCGCGCGAAAGAATTGCTGATACGGCTCCGGGGACTCGATGGCCTTGAGGTAATACTGCGCACTGGCACGCACGATCAGCTGCCTGTTTCCGCGTGGCCGGACGGTGACCGTGAGGCGGACAAGATTGCTGCGGTGATAAAACGGCCCCCAGCTCCGGAACTGCCGGGTAAGGATCAGGAGTCCGTCGTCCCGATACAGGTGATAGGAAGGATCACCCCATGGCGAGGATTCGTAGTCATCAAATTTCTTGCCCGAGACAATGCCCAGAGTTTCATCCAATACCTCCACCGCAAAACCTAAGTCCTGACAAGTGGCAACAACCCCCTGAATCGTCTTGAGACGATCAGCGGTATCGAAGACGCGGCTTTGAGCCGCCCGCACCTTGACCTGGCTGGCCTCGGCAAGCCAGATCTGGTCGCGCGACTCCCATTGGTTCTCATGTCGCCACTCATAGGGCGAACAGCCGGCAGTCAAGGCCATCAAGGCGAGGCCAACCACGACCATGCAGTTGTTCGACCGGCGGCATCGATACATGGCGGGGCGAGCCACCGACTAGTCCTTCACCAGAAATAACGAACGTTCCACCGCCGCGAAGAAGTTCTGATACACCTTGGGATCTTCGATCGGCTTGTTGTTGTAGATCGCATTGGCACGGATCATCGTCTTGCCGTCCTGTTGTGAGCGCACGGTCACGGTCACGCCGAGCACATCGTAATAGTTCGGTTCGGCAAACCGGGCCGCCGTCACCAGCCCGAGCGGTTCGTTCGCGCGTTCGATGATAAATCCCAGGTCTTGCAGAGCCGCGATGACGCCGCGCATGGCGACGGTCTGTTCCTTGACCTCGAACGTGCGGGTCTGCGCGCTGCGGATCTTCATCTGCGCATCGGTCGGCGCAAAGAGCTCCTGCCTCGGCTCCGGCGCAACGCAGCCTTGCAAGATGACACTTCCCATCACGACCACCACTGCGCCGACGGCCTGTGTCCAGTTCATGAATCCTCGTAATTAAATCGAATGCGGCTCCAGGAACACAGCCTTAGAGAGCTTCGCAAAAAATTGCTGATAGATCTCAGGGTCCCGGATCATTTCCATTTTCTGTTCACCGGGTGGAATGTAGTTGCGGTCGGCCTGCCCGTCCCCCTTCCATACCGCCCGATAGAAGACAATCCGGACTTCCTGCCGCGATTGTGCCTCGTTGAGCGGCCGCGTCACGAGGCTGGCCGCAATTTTTTGGTGCAGGTCGATCGGGATGACGACGTGCCCGAGTGACAGCAGCCAGATAAAGAACCGGTTTCGGTACTGACCGTACTCACGAGCGCTACGTTCCTTCGCGGCTCGCAGGAGCCCGACTTCCCGCACACTTTCCTCGACTTGAAACCCGAGATCCTGCAGCGCGGCAGCCGAGGCGGACAACAATTCCTGATCGTTCTCCGTGTCGAAGAAACGGGTCTGCATGGCCCGATTGGCGCTGCTCTCCGGCGTGAGTTGAAACAATTCCGCCGGCTGCGTCTGTTGCACGCAGCCCTGGGGCAAGACCAACAGCCCCATGAGCAGAAGAACGGCCGCAGGGAGCCGCTGCATCAATCGACCGGCTCTCTCAGAATTGGGTGGAGTTGTAGGCAAAGTCCCGGACCTTCTTGTCTTCATCGTACTTGATGATAATGGTGAGGGTGCGCTGACGCTGCGAACTGGACCGATCGCTGGAGTTGGCTCCGAGGATGATCAATCCGGCATAGGAAGAACTGGCCGTATCGACACGATCCGTGGACACCTTGTCGTAAATCCACACTTCACGGCGCTTGTCGTCGGTCGTGACGATATTCGGCGAACCCAGCAGTTCCGCCACCTGCGCCGCCGACATGCCGACTTTCACCTCGCCCTGGACCCGCCCGACCGTCAACCGGTCTTCCTTGATCTCCGCTTGCCTACCGCCGCACCCGGTTACGCCCGTCAGCACACAGAGCCCGAGCACTGCCACTCCCCATCGCATGTGTCTCATCGTATACGTCTCCCTTCCTGACATGACCATGTCTGCACCACACCGTTGGGCCATCTTATCCTGCCGACAACCTCGTGGCAAAGGACGATCTGTGCGACGGAATCACATCGCTCCCCTCAGATTGCTGGACAATTCACCGGAGGCCGCTACAATTGGCTGATCAGGAGGTACTGCGATGCCGATACCGGATGCCATAGCGAATGATGATGTTGAAGCAGCGTGGAGAACGTTGGTCGAACAGACACGAACAGGCGTGTTACTGACACTCCGGAACGGGCATCCCTTCGGCTCCCATGTACCCTACCTGCTCGGAGACGACTGGGCTCGCGTGTATCTTCACCTCAGCCGGCTGGCCTTACATACCCAGCATCTCCTTGAAGACGCCCGTGTCAGCCTGTTTCTCGCCGAGCCGGACAAGCCAGGCAAAAACCCGCTGGCTCTGCAACGCATCAACCTGCAGGGAACGGCCTCAATCCTCCCCCAGACCGACATGGCCTATGAATCGGTGAAGCAGCGTTATCTCGCAAAGTTCCCACAGTCACACATGATGTTCAGTTTCGGCGACTTTGCCTTGTGGGAGCTACGGATGCAGGATGCCCACCTCGTGCTCGGATTCGGCCAGGCCTATCAGGCCCGTTCAAGCGCCCCCGGACAGTGGCAACATCAGAAACCCGACAAAAAGTCCTGACCCGGTTCATTCGCGACACCCGTCGATCAACGGCCAATCCCTCTGCCGAACACTCCTCGCCCCTCCAAAGCATTAGTCCCTTCGTCGAAGGACCGATGGTGATTCACGCACCCTGCACAGTACCCTGCGCAAGGTCACGTGAACTCATCGAAAGGACGTCCGTCCATGTTGCTTGTCGTCGCCGTCATCGCCGGCTATATGTTGTTGCTGGCGGGTCTTGCCGTCGCTTCGCCCGGCATCGGATTCACCGGTTCGCTCCTGCACCTTGTCCCGGGTGACTGGCGTGATGCGGCGCACGTACCGGCCTACGGCCTCCTGGCCTGGTTGGCTATGGTTGGGTTCCGCCTGCGTGGCTGGCCTATTCGCTACGCCCTGCTCGTTGGAATCGCGTTTGCCGGGGTCTTTGGCTTATGGACGGAGGTGGTCCAGGGGAAGGCCCCGGGACGCGAAGCCTCCCTCTCTGATCTCTTGAACGATCTCACGGGTGCCATGATGGCCGGCGCCCTGATGCTGTGGCTGCACAGCACCTCCAGACAAACTGACCGGTTCGTACCGGCTCTGAGAGCGAACGTACACCCCCTGAGGAAAGGAACGTCGTCGAAATGAACACTGCCCATCGTGAACGCGGGGCCAGACGTATTCCCGTGCAGTACCCCATTTATTATTCAAACGGCACATTTCAAACCATCGGCGTCACTGAGGACTTCAACGCCTCAGGCGGGCGCATTCGCGGGAAAGAGCAAGTCAGCGTGGGAATGGAACTGGTGGTGATCGTCATCCAGCCGACCCCCGAGACGCCCATGCTCATCCGCCGGGCCACGGTCCGCTGGTCGAAGGGCCACAACTTCGGTATCGCGCTCTCGGGCGTTCCCCCACAGTCTGAGTCCGAGCTCAAGGCCATGGCCAAAGTGATGCTCCCCGGCCTCTGGTCCTGTCTCAACTAGAAGGGGCTTCACCAGCTCGGGAGGTCCTCCGAACCGAATGGGAGCGCCACGCCGCTCCCTCGCTTCGAGACGGACTCCTCCGCGGCCTCATTTTCTTCGCACATGATCCAGTGGCTGCCGCGGACCGGCAAAGAACAACTCCATCAACACAAAAAACATCATGAGGAGTGCGCCCAGCCCGATGGCGACGGCCCAGTTTTCCCACGACATGTCTGACCTCCTCTTGCCCATGAAAATCGTCGAACGATTCCCAGGGGGCAGCGTTACCTGCCTGAACGGTGCAACTGCAACAACGTCTCCAGCTTCCACAGCGGAATACTGTCCACCTCCCTCTTGCTGCTGAACGCCAAACCGCCCACGAACAATGCAATCAGCCCCAGACAGGCCAGCACCAAGGCCCCGCGTGAAATATCCGCAGTGGCAGTCGAGTGGTATGCGACTATCGGACGGCCGGCCGGCATCTCCTTGAGCAGAGCCAACCGATCCACCGATGCATCCGTGCGAACGGCCGCACTCATCGCACTGGCGAGTTGAATCTGCCCGGCCGCCTTCGCCTCCGCATACCCTTCTTGCGCCTGCGTCACCTGAATGACGGCCCGCCCGATTCGCTCCTGGACCGCCGCCGCCATACCATCCTCCTCCTGAATCGCCTCGACTATCGAGCGGCCAAGTGTCGCCTGCCTGGTCGATTCAAACTGATCGTGCATGCGCTGCCCGATCGATTCGGCCCGCTGAATCAGGTTCGTGTTGAATTCGCCGGCATACTGATCGGCAGAGAGGACTCCGCTTGCAAGACCGCGGCGAGTCTGGTTGACGACGGACTTGCCCATGACATACTGCATGCGCGCACGATGATCGGCTTCCTGTCCAAACGTGCGCAACTCTGCCAACACCAGCGGACTCAGCAACGTCGTCGAGATCAGCTGAGACTCACTCACCGCCCGGTTTAACTCCATGGCTGAAGCAGAGAGGGCGGCACCGGCCTCCCGGTCGAGCAAGACATCGTGAAGAATCGCCTGGCCTAAAACCGGCTGCAGATACTGCATTCCGGTGGAGGGGTCGTGAGTCACGATGGTCATATTGGCAACGGGAGCGACCGGCGCCTGCCAGAAACCATCGGCAGCCGTCACCAATAGGTACCCGCCGAACAGCGTCGCCACCAATCCGACGGCGACCACCACATCAACGAGGTCATATTTTCGTCCCATGATATCCTCCTATCCTGCCTCGGGTAGTTCGGCGCGTGGCAAACAGGCAGGACGCCGGCGCGCCGGAATCTGAGCCGCACCAGATCGCTGTCGTTTAAGCATAGAGACCTCCTCCTTGGTGTGATGGAGCACTTGCAGAATGGAAATATATTCCCGGCCTGGCGAGGCACAAAGCGCGGGCTGCAGATCTTGATGTGGAACGTCGTTGATGAAGGATACCGGCCGGAGGAGACGGGACAAGGCTGGCTTGGTCAGAGCGGCGGTCATGTTCGCCACGGAAGACCATGCGACCACCTGCAGAAAGGGTGGCATTGAATGACTCAGTTAGTCTATGCCTCGCTCAAAAAGCAGTCAATACGGCAAGAACTAAGAGCCGGCGCGGGTTGCCGGGCATGTGCTCTCCCGCATCATTCAACATTTGAATAGCGTGATTCACCTCTCAGGAATAGACATGCAGTACAATGTGGAAAGAGATCCCTATGCGTATCTTCGAGAGGGAGTGTCCTATGCCAACCACCAGCCTGCTGATGCTACTTACCGCATGGACGCTATTAGGCCCGGTTTCCATCGCCGGCTCCCAGCCATCGATCCTTCCACAGCGAGACGGGACCACCAGCACCCTGACCCCGCTGGGGGAGCGGGACGCCATCTATTCCGACGCGCATGGAGGCAAGGGCGTCACTCATCTCGGGTCCGGCATTCCGTCACACACCTTCAGTTCTCCCCATGGCGCAGTGCCCGGATCAGTCACACCATTCGGAACACCGACACCGCCGAATCTCGTCACACCGGCGCCGTTACTGCCGCTCCAACCAAGAGATATGGCGACTCCATACCCTCAGCCCCCCGCATCATCCGATAGTCCAGGCGGATACAGCAGGTTCGGCGGGCGATCGGGGCGCTAGCCGGTCGAACGACCAGTCTGGGATGATCCTCCCCCAAGCCCATCCGCCAAAGAGCACGGTTGAATCTCTTCAGGTCTTTCGTTAAGTTACAGGCAATGACCATCTCCCGCGCACGCCTCATTCTGCTTGCCTGCGCGAGCGGTCTTCTCTATCCCCTCTCCTTCCCCGCGTTCGACCTCGGCATAGTGGCCTGGTTCGCGCTGGTCCCGCTGCATATCGCGGTCGAATACCTGTCGCCGGGTCGCGCGTTCCGTATCGGCTGGCTTTCCGGCACGCTGGCCTTCACGGGCTCGATGTTTTGGGTCATTACCGCCATGAACGTCTACGGTAAGGTCCCGTTCCCGATTGCCACCCTGGTGATGTTGTTGCTCACGGTCTACCTCGGACTCTACATGGCCGTCTACGCAGGCGGACTTTCGTGGATCCGGACAGCGTTCCCGACTCTGGGCTTCCTACCCGCGCCTTTTCTCTGGGTGACATTGGAACTGATCCGTACCTACTTTCTCTCCGGCTTACCCTGGGCACTATTCGGATATTCCCAATACCAATGGCTCCCGATCATTCAGCTGGCCGACCATTTCGGGGTATACGGCGTCTCCTTCCTCCTCGTGTTGGTCAACTCTGCGCTGGCTGAAACAATTATCTGGGGCTTCAAGGCCTATCGCGGATTTCAGATTCGTTCGTTTCCCTGGCCCTCGTCGGTGGCGGCTACCGCCGGATTCAGCGTCGCCCTGTTTTATGGCACCACCCTCTTGTCGTCCGTCCAGCATGTCCCGACCCGAACGTTGTCGGTGGGAGTCGTACAACCGAATGTGGAACAGGCGCAGAAATGGGATGTGGCATTTCGCCAGGAGACGATGGCACGCTACGATCGGCTCACGGCGGGACTGGGCGACAATCTGGATCTCATCGTCTGGCCGGAAGCCGCCACACCCTTTGTATTTGAAATGGAACCGCAGTACCGCGCAGTTGTGAACGACATGGCTCGCCGTTCCGGCGCCCCACTGCTGTTCGGCAGCCCGGCTTTGCGACGTCATCCGGACGGTCGCCCGTTCTTGCTCAACAGCGCGTACCTGCTCGCCACCGACGGCCAGATCCTCGGTCGCTACGACAAGCAACATCTGGTTCCCTTCGGCGAATACATTCCGTTTCACAATTCATTCTTGTTCTTCCTGGACAAACTCGTCGAAGGCATCGGCGACTTCGAGGCCGGACCGGGATCGACGTTATTGATGTTCAAGCCTCGCGGGAAGAACCCGCCCGCGGTGACCGCAGCCACCCTCACCGATTTCCACGTGAAGTTCGGCGTCGTCATTTGTTACGAAGTGATCTTCCCCAACCTCGTGCGGCAGTTTGCGGCGAACGGAGCCGATTTCATGGTCACGGTCACGAACGATGCCTGGTTCGGTCCGTCGTCGGCACCCTATCAACATTTCGGCATGGTGGTCTTTCGTGCCGTGGAAAATCATGTCGCCTTCGCGCGGGCGGCCAACACCGGCATCTCCGGCTTCATCGACCCCTACGGGCGTGTCGTGCAACAGTCACCGATCTTCACGCAGGAAGCGCTCAGAGGAACGATTGCCGTCAGCCATCAGCAGACCTTTTACTCGCAATACGGTGATCTCTTCGCGTATGCCTGTGCTATACTCATCGCGCTTTTGTGCCTGACCGGCTACTTCTCACACGACACAGAACCCGCCGGTGGTGAACCAGCCGGGCGACCAGCCTGAGCGAGAAAGGACCGTGCTATGTTAGATGATGTCCGAACCCGTGTGCGTACCCTCGGCGAACAGTTGGCTCAACTACGGGGGCATCTTTGACCTGGCTCGAATGACCGCTGAACTCAACGACATCGAAGTCAAAACCTCTCAGCCGGATTTCTGGAAAGATACGCAGGCAGCCGCCAAGGTGAACCGCCGCAAGGCCGCCCTCGATCGGGAACTGTCCCGCTGGCGGGAGACCGAACGCCGGCAGAACGACATCGAGGCACTTCTCGAACTGGCGCTGGAATCCGGCGATGCCGGGCTGGAGCAGGAACTCCTGGCCGAACTCGAACCATTCGAAAAAGCCGTCGCCCAATTCCGCATCGAGTTGCTGCTCTCAGGCGAATTGGACTCGAGCAACGCCATCTTCGCGATCCATCCAGGAGCCGGCGGAACCGAGTCGCAGGACTGGGCGCAGATGCTGCTGCGCATGTATGTGCGATGGGCCGAGCAAAAGGGATTTAAGGTAGAGACGTTGGATCTGCTGGCGGGGGACGAGGCCGGCATTAAGAGCGCCACGCTGTCCGTCAGCGGACCCTATGCCTACGGCTATCTCAAAGCCGAAGCCGGCGTGCATCGCCTTGTGCGGATCTCCCCGTTCGACGCCAACAAACGACGGCATACGTCCTTCGCGTCGGTGTTTGTCTACCCCGAGCTCGATGACGATGTGCAAGTGGTGATCGACGACAAAGACCTGCGGGTCGATACGTTTCGAGCCGGTGGCGCCGGCGGTCAGAATGTGAACAAGGTCGAAACCGCCATCCGTATCACCCACATTCCGACCGGCATTGTGGTGCAATGTCAGAACGAACGGTCTCAATTGCAAAATCGCAACGGCGCCATGAAAATTTTGAAGGCGCGCCTCTTTGAAGTGGAGCAGCGGAAGAAGGAAGCCGAGTTCAATGCCATCGTCGGTGAAAAGAAAGACATCGCCTGGGGCAGCCAGATCCGGTCCTATGTGTTCCAACCCTACCAGATGGTCAAAGACCATCGGACCGGATACGAAGTCGGCCAGGTCTCCGCTGTCATGGATGGTGAGCTGGACGGTTTCATCGAAGCCTATCTCCAAAGAAAACTGACCGGCGGGAAAGCCCCGGAGCCGGTCGCCATGAAGGATGATGACCTGTAAAGAAAGGGAGCTGATAGCCTATGGCCTATAGCAGATAGCAGAAAACGGAACCTGTTCCGGACCATCAGCTATTCGCCAGTAGCCATACGCTCCGTGTGATCATGGATGAACTGAACGATCAACGCCAACAACGCATCAAGAAACTCGACCAACTTCGGCAACTCGGGGTGGCTCCATATGGCACGCGCTTTGAGGTGAAGGACCGGGCCGGACAACTCACGCGTCTGCACGGTGAAAAAACCAAGGACGTGCTCGAGCAGGAGCAGATCAGCTGCACCATCGCCGGCCGCATCGTCGGACTACGCCGGTTCGGTAAGGCCGCCTTCGCAGTACTGCAAGATGGGGCGGACCGCCTGCAGGTGTATCTGAAAAAGGACACATTGGGCGAGCAGGCTCACCAGATTTCCGAAGGACTGGATCTCGGCGACTGGATCGGAGTCACGGGTGTCTTGTTCCGCACCAAGACCAACGAATTTACCGTCGAAGTGAGGACCCTCACGTTTCTGAGCAAAGCGCTACGCCCGTTACCGGAAAAGTGGCATGGGCTCACCGATGTCGAAACCCGGTATCGGCAGCGCTACGTCGATCTCATTGCCAATCCCCAGGTACACCAGATATTCGCGCTGCGCAGCCGCATCGTGTCCGGGATCCGCGCGTTTCTGATCGAACGCGGCTTTCTCGAAGTCGAAACGCCGATGATGCACCCGATTCCCGGCGGCGCCGCCGCAAAACCCTTCGTCACCCATCACAATGCCCTGGGCGCCGAGCTCTATCTTCGCATTGCACCGGAACTCTATCTCAAGCGGCTGATCGTCGGCGGCTTCCCGCGCGTGTTCGAGATCAACCGGAATTTCCGGAACGAAGGCATCTCGACGATTCACAATCCTGAATTCACCATGTTAGAGTTTTACGTCTCCTACGCCGACTACCACGACTTGATCGTGCTGACCGAAGAACTCTTCGGCCGGTTGGCCCAGGACATTCTCGGCACCACCACCATCGACTATCAAGGCACACAGATCAATCTGGGATCGCCGTGGCGCCGATGGTCGTATCACCAATCGATTCTGGAAGTGAATAGCCTGCCGACCTCCGTCCTCACGAATCGCGATGAGGCCCTTGCGGCGGCCCAACGCCTCGGTGTCGAAGTCTCTCCCAAAGAATCACTGGTGAATATCCTCAACGAGATCTTCGAAGAGACCGTCGAGCCGCGCCTCCAACAGCCGACCTTCATCACCGACTACCCGATCGAAATTTCCCCGCTCGCGCGAAGGAAAGACTCCGATCCGTCGCTCACCGACCGGTTCGAGCTCTACATCGCGGGGCGTGAAATCGCCAACGCCTTCTCCGAGTTGAACGATCCGCTCGATCAGCGCGAGCGCTTCGAGACTCAGGCGGCGAAACATGCGGCCGGAGACGAGGAAGCCCACCGCGTCGATGAAGACTTCCTGCGCGCCCTCGAATACGGCATGCCGCCTACTGCGGGCGAAGGGATCGGCATCGATCGGCTGGTCATGCTCTTCACCAATCAGTCCTCTATCCGGGATGTCGTCCTTTTCCCGCAGCTGAGGCCTGAAAAGTAGACATGGCGCTGCCCTACGAAATCTTCATCGGATTGCGGTACCTGCGCGCGAAGCGACGCAACCGCACCATCTCCTTCAATACGATCGTCTCGATCGCCGGGATTACGCTCGGCGTCGCCGCCTTGATCGGCACGGTCGGGATCATGACCGGGTTCAAGGAGGATGTGCAGGCCAAGATTCTCGGCACCACTGCGCACATCCTGGTGAACGACCGCATGAAGGAATCGATGGTCGACTACGAGGAACAGGTGAAGAAGGTGGCAGCCGTCCCGGACGTCGTCGCCGCCACCCCGTTCATTTTCCGCCAGGTCCTGCTCACTTCTCCGTCCGGCGTCCAGGGCATTATTCTTCGCGGGATCGACCCTGCACGCGAAGGCACGGTCACCGAGTTGGCCCACAACCTCGTCAACAGCAACCTCGACGACCTCGCGCGTCAGAATAAAGTCGTCATTCCCGAAAAAGAACGGGAACCGAACGGTCCCGACACAGCCATGCGGCCGGGAATCATTCTGGGGAAAGAACTCTCAATGCGACTCGGCGCCTTCCCCGGCGACACCCTGAATGTGGTCTCCCCCGTCGGCCCGGTCACGGGCGCCAGCATGACGCCGAAAATCCGGCAATTCGTCGTCGTCGGCATCTTTCAGTCCGGCATGTACGAATACGATTCCTCCCTCGCCTACATCGAACTGGGAGAGGCGCAGAAGTTTTTCAACATGGGCGCCAGCGTGACGGGTATCGAAGTCAAAGTGACCGATGTGTTCCGCGCGGCGGACATTGCCCGCGCGATCGAGCACCATCTCGGATTCGCCTTCTGGGCCAGAGACTGGATGCAGATGAACCGCAATCTGTTTTCGGCGCTCAAACTGGAAAAGACGATGATGTTCCTCCTGCTGGTCTTGATCACCATCGTGGCCTCCTTCAATATCGTCAGTACCCTCACCATGATCGTGACGGAAAAGCAGCGCGAGATCGCGATCCTCAAAGCGATGGGCGCGACGCGTAAGGGCATCATGCGTATTTTCATGCTCAATGGTCTGATCATCGGCTGTTCCGGTGCCGCCATCGGCGTCCCGCTGGGGTATACATTTCTGTGGCTGATCCAGACTTTTTGGACCTTCGACCCGACCGTGTACTACATCTCCCGCATTCCGGTCCATGTGCTCGGTTCAGATGTGTTGCTGGTTGCCGGTTCGGCGATTCTGATCAGCTTCGTCGCCACGCTCTATCCGTCACTCCAGGCGGCCAAACTCGATCCGGCGGCGGCCTTGCGCTATGAATAAGAGAGTCGGGGCATTCCGGGCAGTACGATTGAACGTGAACCATTACAGATCGCAGCACCGACATGATTGACGTCGTCGATCTCTACAAATCGTTTCCGATGGGCGGGCGGGAACTCGTCGTGTTGAATAACATCAACCTGCACATCAAACGCGGGGAATTGATCGCGATCATGGGCGCCTCCGGAGCCGGCAAGAGCACCCTGCTGCAAATCCTCGGAACCCTGGATCGCCCGACCAAAGGCACCGTGTCGTTCGACGGCCAGAATCTTTTTACGCTCACCGAGCAAGAGCAGGCGGAATTCCGCAACAAACGTGTCGGGTTCGTGTTTCAATTCCACCATCTGTTGCCGGAATTTTCCGCCCTCGAAAATGCCTGTCTCCCGGCGATGATTCAAAAACGCGATATGGCCGATGTCGTCGGCGAAGCGACGAAACTTCTCGGCGAGGTCGGTCTGGCCGATCGACTCCACCACAAACCGGGCGAACTCTCAGGCGGCGAGCAACAACGTGTCTCCGTCGCGCGCGCCTTGATGCAGCAGCCCGATCTGGTGCTGGCCGATGAACCGACAGGCAACCTTGACTCTCACACCGGCGACGCCCTCTTCACCTTGCTCCGTCAATTGAACCGCTCACGGGGAACTACGTTCGTCATCGTCACCCACAACGACAAGCTCTCATCGCAGGCCGATCGTATCGTCTCCATGCAGGACGGGATGATCGTGTCCTCATAGGCCGATACCATCAGCGATGGCCCGCGCCGGCTCACGCGGCACGGCTGAGTCGTCCGACCTTGATTGGGATTTCTTGACGGCGTCAGCATCTTTTCGTAGACTGACCCATCCTCGCACTGAAGTGGGAGTTCGACCTGGTTTATGAAGACATCGTTCGCACCGTACGTCCGGCTCACGACCCTATGTCTGGCCATCCTCCTGCCTCTTCAGGCGGCGGCAGTGGAATTTGTGTTTGTCGGATCGCGCCAAATGGGCATGGGCGGAGCCGGAGTGGCCACGACATCCGACTCCCTCGCCACCTATTGGAATCCGGCCGGCATGGCGATGAGCAAGAAATTCGATATCCGTTTTCAGGGCAGCGGTCAGGTCGTCGATCGAGGCGACGTGTTCGATTCCCTGAAAGACATCAACAACCTGAATTTGAACGATACGTCGGCCGGCAACATCGCCCGCCTCCAGCAACAGATCGATCGCATCAACCGTCCCGGCACCAACCTCACCGCAGCTGCCTCCGGCGGATTGTACGTCAAAGGCAACTTCGGCGAACATGCACTGGGGTTCAACGTCTCCGACGTCGCCACCGCAGGCGGCTTCCTGCGCGGCCCGGTCGGATTTACGAATAACGGCACCAATCTCAGCGTGAACGGGCAGTTCGCCATGAACGGGCTGGAAGTCCGCCAAGCCGCCCTCTCCTACGCCTACGCCTTCATGGACCGGATGTTTTCGATCGGCGTCACCGGTAAGGTGATCCAGGGCGCGGCCTATACGGGGTCTACCAACATCCGTGGCGCCAGCGACGACGTGAGAGTGTTCGAAGACATCGGGCGCGCGAAGATCTCGACCGCCATCGGGATCGACGTGGGAGCGATGTTCCGGCCTTCGTCCTGGTTACGGATGGGGATCGTGGCGAAGGACATTAACGCGCCGACCTTCGATGCGCCGAACGGAGACAAATTCAAATTGCTCCCGCAGGTCCGCACCGGCGTGGCCGTCAACCCCTATAACTCGTTGACCTTGTCTGCCGATGTGGATATTACGAAGAACAATACGCTCACCCCGGGCGTGTACAGTCAGGTCCTGAGCCTGGGCGCGGAGCAGACGATCCTGTCCGAACTCCTGTCTTTCAGGGTCGGCGCATTTAAGAATATGCAGGATGCCAAGACACCGTTCATTCCGACGGCAGGCTTCGGACTTCGCATCCTTGCCTTGCGCATCGATATTGCCGGCGGGTATGATTTCAGAGACCAGGCTGCCCTGGCATCCGGGTCCGTAGCCTTGACCTTCTAAGGTTACGTTCGCACTGAATCAATCTGCTACACTTGCTATATCAACCATGACACGACACACAGTACGCACTATCAGTGTTGTTTTCTGCCTCGTGATGACCGGCCTCCTGACCGGCTGCGGAGGCTTGCAAGAAATGTGGGAAGGGCCGGCCGCGCGCGGGTTCTACCCCAAGACCATGGCCATTCTCCCGATTTCCGGCACCTACGATAGCGCCCGGGAAGACGTCGAAGAAGTGGTGGCGAAAGTGCTGATCAAGAGCCGTCGCGTAGAGAAGGTCGTCCCCCCCGATCAGGTCACCGATACCTTCCAGACCACGAAAGATGCGTTCGATGCGCTCGTGACCTACTTCTCACGGATGGAAACGACAGGCCAATCGGACAAGAATTCCGCGATCAAGATCGGGCACGCGTTGGGTGCCGACTCTCTGCTGGTGGTCAAGGTGAATGCCTGGGAATATACGAGGGAAGAAGGCGATAACATCGCCCGCGTGGGCCTGAGCATGCGGCTGGTCGATGCCGTGAACGGCGCCATTGTCTGGAAAGCGCGCCACCAGGTGCAGGAAAGTTACCTCTTCATCCGTCCGGATATGCGGGATCTTGCCACGAAGCTGGCAACGGACATGATCAAGTACATGCCGCCGGAAAAACGGTAGCCTTAGCCGACCCGTTTCGGCCCGCCCTCCCCGACGGTTCCTCTGCGCAAATTGTCGATCGCCAATCCGAACTGATTCGAGAGACTCGCCAGTTCCAGCACATCCCAGTTGCTGAACGGCTTGCCGCTTCGTCTATTCACCACCTCCAACACACCCACGGCCTGCGTTCCCATGCGGACAGGCACAGAGACGAGGGACGCCACCGGCAAGGCGGCTTGCCATCCCTGACCGGCAACCAATCGGGCATCCTGCTCTCCTCGCGTGATCAATACCGCCTGACCTGTGCGATGCACGCCAGTCGCGATGGACGAGTGAAGGGCCGAGAGACCCGTTACGCGCTCGCCGGCGACCGTGCAGAGTGTCAATGCTCCATCACCGGCACTGAGGAACAACGCCCCGGCCTCCGCTTCCACCAAGCGAACCGCGGCATCCAACGCCCGGCGTAACTTCTCCTCTTCGGCCAGCGACGAATTCAAAAGATCGCTCACCTGCTCCATATGCTGAATCCGAAGAATCTTCGCCGCGTACTTGACGGTCAGTCGCGCATGGTCCAGCAGGACCGCCAGCCAGGGCTCGACTGCCGTCAACACAGTCAGCAACTTCCGCGAGGGCAACCGCTGGGACTTCCCGGTCTGAAACATCACGACGCCGTCCATCCGGCCGATCCGGTGCAATCGTAAACCATACAAGTCGCCGCTGCTCACCTGTGCATTCTGTTCCGCCCTGGCCAGGCCCTCCCGCCATTTCCCGGCCACAGAGGCATCGCTGCTCCCGGCCTCCGCCAGACAGGTCATCTCGCGGGTCTGCTCATCACGCACGTACACGGCGATCGCCTGAACCTTCGTCAGCTGCAGGAACGATTGGACAAATGCCGCCGAGACGCTGATGGGTGAACGGCCCTCCCCTTCGGAACCGGACAGGGTATCGAACAATCCCTGTTGCAGGGTGCGGATGATGCGCTCTTCACCCATTGCCGCAGGCACACGCGCCGTAGCTTTGCGGCGTGGAGCGACCGATGCGGTTTTCGATGTCGTCTTGCGGTTGGTTCGGCTGACCTTACGACGAGCTACGGCCATGGCGTCTCCTCATGTGAAGCGTCAAACGTTGCACGGCAGGGAACATCTCCGCTGCCACGAATTCCTTGGATCAGGACAATACGCAACCAGGAGCCGCCGTCCCGGTCGGAACGACCGGGCGGACAGGACTCCACAGGAATCATGTACGAAGATGTTGGCTGAAAAGTTGAACAGAATACGGAGGGGGGAGAAGAGCTGCCGGCTAGCCCGGCTGCATCGCCTCCTTGAGGGATCGCACGAACGCACCCACTTCCTGAACGAGTCGGCCATCCTGCCCATGCTCTCCAACACGACGCACAATTGCGCTGCCCACGATCACGCCATCGGCGACCTGAGCAACCCGCGCGGCATCCTCCGGAGTCGCCACGCCGAATCCCACAGCCACCGGGGTCTTGGTGTGCTTTCTGATCTTGGCGACGTTCTCGCGTACGCCCGCCACGTCCTGTAGTTTAGCCCCAGTAATGCCCGTGATGGAAACATAATAGACAAATCCGCCGGACTCCTTCGCCACATAGGCCCGCCTCGACGCAGTGCTGGTCGGAGCCAACAGAAAGATCAGATGGAGTCCGGCCTCACCAGCCGGACCACGCAACGGCCCCGCCTCATCCGGCGGCATATCCGGCACGATCAATCCATCTACACCCGCATCCGCAGCGATCCGGCAGAATTCCGCCTCACCGAACGCGTGGATGTTGTTGTAATAGGCCATCAATACGATAGGGATCTGGGTCGAGGTCCGAAGATGCCGCACCGATTCCAGAATCCTTCGAAGCGACGTACCGCTTTGGAGACCACGCTCGGCTGCTTTCTGAATCACCGGTCCATCGGCGATGGGATCGGAAAAGGGCACCCCCAATTCGATGACGTCGGCGCCGGCCCGCTCCAATTCGAGCACCAACTGCTCCGTCTCCTGCAACGACGGGTCCCCCGCCATGATGTAGGTGATCAGCGCCTTCTCCCCCTTCGCCTTCAACTGCCCCAATGTGTGATCCAAACGATTCATATGGATATACCTATGCCTCTCGCTCGTCCTTCCAATCAATTGCAGGAGGTTCAAAACGGTCATCCAGCGCGGCCGCAGCAAGCGCGGAGGTGAGGCGTACTCCTGCAGTACGTCGAACCTGTGCGCGCCGCGAGAACAAAGCTGGAGGCCGTTCTCAACCTCCTGCTACAGCGTCACGCCTTTGATTCTCGCCACCTGCTGCACATCCTTGTCGCCGCGCCCGGAAAGGTTCACGATCAGGATCTGGCTCTTCTTCATTGTGGGCGCGCACTTCACCACTTCGGCGATGGCATGGGCGCTTTCCAGCGCGGGCATGATGCCCTCCTCCCGCGCGAGCAGATCGAACGCCTCCAACGCCTCGTCATCCGTGACCGACGTATACTGGGCACGATTCGTTTCCTTGTAGTAGCTGTGCTCCGGCCCCACGGCCGCATAGTCCAAGCCTGCCGAGACGGAATGGGTGAGATTCACCTGACCGTTCTCGTCCTGCAGCAGATAGGTCATGGTCCCTTGCAACACGCCGGGGCGACCGCCCGCAAACCGGGCCGCATGTTTGCCGCTCTCGACACCCAGCCCCCCAGCTTCCACTCCCACCATCCTGACCTTCTTATCCGGAACGAAAGCGTGGAACAGCCCCATCGCATTACTGCCGCCGCCGACACAGGCGATCAGACAATCGGGCAGACGCCCTTCCGCGGCCAGAATCTGTTTGCGGGCTTCACGGCCGATGACGGACTGAAAATCCCGGATCATCATGGGATAGGGATGCGCGCCGAGGACGGAACCCAGCACATAGTGGGTCGTCCGCACGTTGGTCGTCCAATCCCGCATCGCTTCACTGATGGCGTCCTTCAACGTCCGGCTGCCGGCATCCACGCCTGTGACCGTCGAACCCAGGAGCCGCATCCGGAACACATTCAGCGCCTGCCGCTGCATGTCTTCCGTGCCCATGTAGATTTCACATTCCAGGCCGAACATGGCAGCCACGGTGGCCGTCGCCACGCCGTGCTGACCCGCGCCGGTCTCTGCAATGAGGCGCGGTTTCTTCATGCGCCGGGCGAGCAGCGCCTGCCCGATCGCATTGTTGATCTTATGGGCGCCGGTATGGCACAGGTCTTCGCGCTTGAGGTAAATCTTCGCGCCGCCCAATCGTTTCGTAAGGCGCTGGGCAAAATACAGCGGCGTCGGCCGCCCGACATATTCTTTCAAATAGTGCTTGAGTTCGGCTTGAAACCCCTTATCCCGTCGTGTGCGTTGGTACACCTCTTCCAACTCCAGCAAGGCCGGCATGAGAGTTTCAGGGACATACCGTCCGCCGTAAGGGCCGAACCGCCCATGTCGATCTGGTATCGCCATGTGAATTCCTTCAGCTAGTCGTGAAAAATGAAAGTATAGACGCTGACCTAGCGGGAGACAAGCCTGACGGCTTGCACAAAAGCCCGGACCTTGTCATGGTCTTTCCTGCCTGGCGAGGCCTCGACTCCGCTGCTGACATCGACGCCGTAGGGCCGCACCTGTTCGATGGCTTGCGCGACATTCCCCGGAGTCAGTCCTCCGGCCAGCAGAATACGCGCCACCGTGGCCGCTTCAGCAGCCAGCGCCCAATCGGCCACCTGTCCCGTACCGCCATAGGCGTCGGGAGAAAAGGCATCCACCAGAAATCCCCGCACGCCGGCGCGCCCTTGAAACTCGGCAAGCGCCAGAAATGAACATCGATCCCGGAGACGAATCGCCTTCAGCACCGGCCGCCCCAGCATCTCGCAATAGGCCGCCGTCTCATCGCCATGAAGCTGCGCAAGGGCAAGACCGCAACTGTCCATGATGTCCCGCACCACCTTCGCATCCTCATTCACAAACACGCCGATCGGCAACACAAACGGCGGCAGTTCCTTCACGATGGCCTTGACCGCCGCCGGTTCCGCGCACCGAGGGCTCTTTTTATGAAACACGAACCCGACCGCATCCGCGCCGGCTTCCACCGCCACGGCCGCGTCCTCGGCATTCGTTAGACCGCAGATCTTAACCTTTACAGCCATGGCGTCAGCAGCTCTGCTTGCTCTTCTGCATGCCGTAGAACCCGCGATAGGACCACTGGCAGGCCTGCCCCTTGGCGTTGAAGGTCAGGCCGATCAAGTCCTGCCGCCCGTCCTGCTGGGGAACAGACCACTCGCACACTTCGCCGCCGTCCTTGAACGAATGGCACTTCGTGGGGATGCCCATGTCCTTGATGCGGTCGTCTTTGCTGCTGCCCATCCAGGCATCCCACTTCGGGGAATATTCATGGATCTCCTGATTCATACAACCGGCCAAGGTCAGCAACGCCGCCATCACACCGAGAGAAAGTCGCGTCTTCATGGCTTCTCCTTGTTGGATTCATCGCCCAGCAACTCACGAATCTTCACGCCGATATCCTGAGCCCGGATCAGCGACTCGCCGATCAGCATGGCATGGACACCGGCCTCCACCAATCGCGTGACATCCTCCCGCTTGTGAATCCCGCTTTCACTCACGATCAGCTTATCGCCGGGAATGCGCTTCGCCAGTCGCAGGGTCACGCCCAGATCCGTCGAGAAGGTTTTGAGGTCACGATTGTTGATACCGATCAGACGGACATCCG
Organism: Nitrospira sp. ND1; assembly: GCF_900170025.1. Taxonomy (NCBI): domain Bacteria; kingdom Pseudomonadati; phylum Nitrospirota; class Nitrospiria; order Nitrospirales; family Nitrospiraceae; genus Nitrospira; species Nitrospira sp. ND1. Next base: position 217,616 of record NZ_FWEX01000005.1, read on the forward strand.
GGAGCCATTCCAACACGGTATCGAGTTCACGCTCATGATGCGTCTCCACCAGCACATCGAGCGACAACTCTTTCGCCAATGCGGAAAAGTCGATCAATTGGCGCTTCTCCAACCCGGCCACGATCAACAGGACCGCGTCCGCGCCATAAGCCCTGGCTTCATAGAACTGAATATCCGCCACCATGAACTCTTTGTTCAGCGCAGGCAGGCCGACTTTCCGCTTCACATCGGAGAGATACTCCAGGCTGCCCTGAAAAAATTCCTTATCCGTCAATACGGAGACAGCCGCGGCCCCATGCTCCCGATAGGCTTCGGCGATGGCCACCGGCTCGAAGCGCTGCTCGAACTCCGGCCGCAACAGACCGAGACTCGGAGAGGCCTTCTTGACCTCCGCGATGAGCGCGGGCCTGGTCCGAGTCCGGCGCGCGTCCAGGTTCACGGCAAACCCCAGTGTCGGGCCGGCATCGCGAATTCTGGTTTTCAGATCCGCGAGATAGCCACGGCTGTTCTTGTGGCGAATTTCCGCTTTTTTATGTTCGAGAATCCGATCGAGAATCACGATGTCACGACGCCTTCTTCGTAAATGCGATGAGCTGATCCAGTTTCTCCATCGCCGCACCCGAGTCGATCGTCTGCTGGGCGAGTTGAAACCCTTCCTGCAGCGTCTTCGCCTTGCGTCCGGCCACGAGCGCCGGTGCGGCATTCAGACACACAATGTCGCGCTTCGGTCCTTTCCGTCCCCGGAAAATATCGCGCGTGATGGCGGCATTGTCTTCCGCACTCCCACCGACCAGTTCTTTCGGCCTGACACGTGTGAGGCCGAATTCGGTCGGATCGATGGTATAACTCGACACCACGCCGGCTTTGCCCTCTGAAATCCGGGTCCGGTCCGTGACGGTGATCTCATCCAATCCGTCCATGCCGTGCACGACAAAACAATGTTGCGCGCCTAGGTGGAGCAGCACCTTCGCCAACAACTCCGTCAAGCCGGCATCGAATACCCCGACGACCTGTATGCGGGCACCGGCCGGATTGGTCAGGGGGCCGAGAATATTCAGCAGCGTCCGAATCCCCAGTTCCTGCCGCGGCTGGGCACAGTGTTTCATCGCACTATGATAGAGCGGCGCGAAGAGAAAGCCGATCCCTACCTCGTTCACACAGTCGGCGACCCGCTCAGGCGGGAGATCGATCGCCACACCCAGCGCGGCCAACACATCGGCACTGCCTGACTTGGACGAGACCGACCGGTTGCCATGCTTCGCCACCGTCAGCCCGGCGCCCGCCGCCACGAACGCCGCAGTAGTCGAAATATTGAAGGTATGCGCCCGATCACCGCCGGTCCCACAGGTATCTACGACCTGAGAATCCCGCACCCGGATTTTGGTCGCGCGAGCTCGCATGGCCTGTACGGAGCCGGCGATCTCGGCCACGGTCTCCCCCTTCATCCGAAGCCCCATGAGATATCCGGCGATCTGGGCGGAGGTCGCCGCGCCGTCCATGATCTCGCCCATCACGGTCTCAGCCTCTTGTTCGGTGAGGTCCGACCGTTCGGCCAATGTATTGATTGCGTCTTTGATCATGAGGGGCGCGATCAGCGATCCGCGGTCGGTAATCAGTCGGAAGGCCTCATAGAGAGCACTGATTGCCGGTGGCCGACAGCCGTGGATTAGAGTTTCAAGAAATTCCTGAGCAGCTCCTTGCCGGCGGTGGTGAGAATCGACTCCGGATGGAATTGCACCCCTTCGATGCCCAACATCTTGTGGCGCATCCCCATGATCTCGCCTTCGGCGGTCTCGGCGCTGATCTCGAAACAGTCCGGGAGATTCTTGCGATTCACGATGAGAGAGTGATAGCGGGTGGCCTCGAACGGATTCGGCAGATTGCGGAAAATGGTGCGACCGTCGTGGCGAACCATGGACGTCTTGCCGTGCATGAGACGCTCGGCGCGGATCACTTCGCCGCCGAACGCAACTGCCAGCGATTGGTGACCGAGACAGACGCCCAGCAGCGGTAATTTGCCGCCGAAATGCCGAATCGCTTCCACCGAGATTCCCGCCTCGTTCGGCGTGCAGGGGCCGGGCGAAATGACGAGCCGGCGCGGCTTCAACGCCTCGATCTCCTGGATGGAAATCTTGTCGTTTCTGTAGACGACCACATCTTCCCCCAACTCGCCGAAATATTGCACGAGGTTGTAGGTGAAGGAATCGTAATTATCGATCATCAACAACATATGGACCACTCGTCGCTCGTCGTTCGTGAATCGTATCTCGTGGGGTCGCCGTTCCTGCGTTTCACGTCTGACCTTTCACGTTTCACGCGCTCATTCCAAACCCTGCTCGGCGAGTTCGATGGCTTTCATCATTGCCCGCGCCTTGTTGCAGGTTTCTTCGTATTCATGTTCAGGAATCGAATCGGCGACGATACCGGCTCCCGCTTGAATATAGGCCTGCCGCCCCTTGATCACGACGGTCCGGATGTTGATGCACATGTCCATGTTGCCGGAAAATCCGAAATAGCCCACCGCGCCCGCATAGGGACCACGGCGTGTCGGCTCCAACTCTTCGATGATTTCCATCGCGCGAATCTTCGGCGCACCCGACACGGTCCCCGCCGGGAAACAGGCTCGCATGACGTCGTACACGGATTTCCCCTTCTCCAGCTGTCCCGTCACCTGCGACACGATATGCATGACGTGCGAATACCGCTCGACCTGCATCAGCGACTCCACCTTCACCGAGCCTCTGGCAGCCACCCGTCCCACGTCGTTGCGTCCAAGGTCCACCAGCATCACATGTTCCGCTCGCTCTTTTTCATCTGCCAACAGCTGTCGCGCCAGGTCCTGATCTTCTTCCGGCGTCTGCCCGCGGCGACGCGTCCCGGCAATGGGACGCAACGAAATCTGGCCATCCTCACACCGCACCAGGGTCTCCGGCGAGGACCCCACCAACTCCACTCCGGCCACCCGCAGGTAATACATGTAGGGCGAGGGATTGATGACACGGAGGGCACGGTATAACTGGAACGGAGTCGTATGGATCTGTGTTTCCCATCGTTGAGACAGGACCGCCTGCACGATATCGCCCGAACGGATGTACTCCTTGGTCCGCGTGACCATCTTCTCGAAATCGGCCTTGTTCATGTTGGACGTAAAGGTGATCGGCTTCCGGCGGCGTCTCTGCCGCGGTTGCCGCACCGGCCGCTTCAACCGCGCGATCATCTTTTCGATCCGCGCGGTCGCATGGCGATAGGCGTCACGGATGTCCCGTTCCTTGGTCGATTCCAGGTAGGCGTTCGCGACCACTTTGATTTTCTGCGAGACGTTGTCGAAGATCAGCAGCGTGTCGGTGAGCAGAAAGGCGAAGTCCGGCATCCCGAGGCTGTCTTTACGCAGCGCCGGCAGGTCCTCGAACGTGCGCACCATATCGTAACTGAAGTAGCCGACCGCGCCGCCCACGAACCGGGGCAGGCCGGGCACCGTCACCGGACGATATTCTTCCATCAATTCGCGCAATCGCTCCAGCGGATTGCCGCGACTCTGAATCCGCAGGTTCTTCTTCCCTCGGATCAACACCAGATCGCCCTTCTCCTCCCGGATCACCGCCGAGGAGCCGCTTCCCAAAAACGAATACCGCGCCCAATTTTCACCGCCGGCCACACTCTCCAGCAGATAGGCCGTCGGCCCATGGTCGATTTTGGCAAACGCCGACACCGGCGTCTCATAGTCCGCCAGAATCTCCCGATAGAGCGGAATCAGATTGCCTTCCGCCGCCAGGGCTCGAAACTCATCCAAGGTGAGAGAGTATTGCTGTCTGCTCATACAATACGACGATCGCTACACTAGGGCCGGCTGACAATCAACTTCTGCCCGACCACAACCGTGTTATTGTCCAAATTGTTCCACTTCCGCAATTGATCCACACCAACGTGGTACTTCTGCCCGATGCGATACAGGGTTTCACCGGATCGCACCGTGTGAGTGTTGCCGGTTGCCGATGCCGAAGCTGCACCGAGGGCATCCACTGCCGCCTGCTCGTGACCGAATGTATCCTTGGCCGCGTCCTTCGCCGACTCCAGGCTCAACTCCGACGACACATCCGTCTTCAACGCCTCATCAACGGCGGCCGTAAAGTCTTTCTTCGCCGCCGCTGCCGCCTTTTTCGTTTTGGATGGAATCGTCGTCAGGCGCTTCATATCTTCATGCGCCCGCTTCTCAAGCAAACTGGCTTCCTTCATCGCCTGAGCCTCTTCCTGAATCTGTGCCGCCTGCTGACGCACCGCTTCCACCTGAGCGCCGAGTTCCCGATTGCGCGCCTCATACTCACTCAGTTCGCGTTTGCTCCGTTTGACTTCGCTGTCCAATTCGGCGCTTCGCTTTTCTTCCTGCGCCAGGAGCCGCTGGAAGTTCAGGCTGCGCGCTTTCTCGGCCTCGTACTTCTCCGACATCACGCATCCGCCCAGATTCAGGCCGCTCAATACGAGCAACCCGATCGGAACTACTACCGCGCGTCTCATCCGTGAGTTTCGCTGACTCATCATGTCGCTCCTTCGTTGCTGTCTTCTCCAGGGGGCTTCCGAATGCCATCAAAACAACCCGCTCGTGGCGCATCCGCTTCCGATTCGTAGCCTTCGAAAGTGGGTAGAATACGGTGCAAGGCAGCGAAAGTCAAAGTGAAATGGGCCGCTCAGACGTTTGACCCCCTCCCCACCCCTATGCTACCGTTCGCACGAGATTGCTGTTCCGCCTATTCTATCCAATCGCCGGCACGAAAGACCATGTCACCTAACACACAACCGGGCACCTCCCGCACCGTCACCATCGAGGGCATCACCCTGCACCTGGCACAACCCATGACCATGGACCAGGAATGGATCGGGAACCGGGAGATTCTCAAACAGTTGCTGGCCTGCTGGCTGGTGATCGACGAGCGTGACCTGCCGCTGTCTCCCCGCATCACCGGCCAACCGGGGATCGGCAAGACCACACTGGCCATGGCTGGAGCCCGCGAACGCAAGCAGGACCTCTACGTATTCCAGTGCACGGCCGACACCCGGCCGGAAGACCTGCTGATCACGCCCGTCCTGGCAGAATCCGGCACCATCAGTTACCACGCCTCGCCGCTGATCACTGCGGTGCTCACAGGCAGCATCTGCGTGCTGGACGAAGGCAACCGCATGAACGAGAAAAGCTGGGCCTCGCTGGCTCCGCTTCTGGATCACCGGCGCTGCGTGGAATCCATCATCGCCGGCATTCTGATCAACGCCCATGCCGAATTCCGCTGCTGCGTGACCATGAACGAAGACGCGTCCACGTATGAGGTGCCCGACTATATTCTCTCGCGCTTGCAGCCGACGCTGGGCATGGGGTTCCCTGCGCGCGAAGACGAACTGGCGATCCTCCGGTATCACCTGCCCTTCGCGCCCGCAGAGATGCTGGCCATGACCGTCGACTTTCTCCAGGAGGCCCACCAGCTCAGTCTCGAATATTCCGTGCGCGACGGCATTCATCTCCTGCAGTACGCGCTGAAGCGTCGCGCGCAGGACCCGACGCACCCGCTGTCGGCCGATGCCGCCTGGCGGGAATCACTGATGAAAGTCCTCGGCGAAGAAGCGCTCGATCTGCCGACTCAGTCACGCCGGCGAAAGCGCGCCCTGGGCGACCAGGCCCTGCCGCAGGGCCTCGGCGATTTCTTTTTCGAAAGCGACGACCCTCTACATCCCGGCCGATAATGGCAGTGTCATCCTCCACCGCCGACTCCGTCTTCCGCCTGTCGCCACGCATCGAACTGTTCCCGCTCCTGCACGGCAGCGGCGATGTCGCTCAGGAAGTGCGCGAGAGGCTCACCGACCGCCGATTCGATTGCCTCGCGGTTCCGCTTCCGCCTTCCTTCGAGCATCCGCTGGAAGAAGCCGTGATGGACCTGCCGACGATCAGCGTGATCGTCCAACCGGAACGCGATCAGGAAGGCGCCGCCACGGTGAACTACGTGCCGGTCGATCCCTGCCAGGCAGTCGTCATGGGGATTCGCGTCGCCATGGGAGAAGGCATCCCCAGGGCCTATATCGATCGCGAAACGGCCGTCGTGGAACCGGTGCCCTTCGTCTCTCCCGATGCCTACGCACTCAAACGCCTCTCCTACGCCACCTTTGCCGCCGCGATGGTACCCACGCTCACGCCGCCTGCGGAGGGCAGTCAACAGCAGGCCCGCATCGCCTGGATGGCGTTTCAACTCCACCAACTCGAAATGGAGTACGAGCAGATTCTCTGCTTGTGCCACTTCGCAGACTGGCCCTGGATTCGTCAGGCCTATCAGCAACGAACCGACTATCAAATCCCGGCGCTCGACTTCGGACGCCCCGAACGGTACCTCGTCGAGCCGGCCTCACTCTATTTTGTCTTGGGTGAACTGCCGTTCCTCACAGAGCTGTATGAGCGACGTCGCGCGACCGTCCATTCGGACCGCCACCTCTCCATCGACGGGATCAAAGAACTCCTGCTCGAAACACGCACAAGGTGGCAGACCGGCCATGACGCGGAGGGGCAAACCGTCCCCACCTGGGTGACACCGCAGTTGCTGCAAGCCTACTTGCAGTATGTGCGGAACCACGCGCTGTTGGATCGGCGATTGACGCCCGACCTCTACACGCTGGTCCTCGCGGCAAAACAGATGGCAGGTGACGACTTCGCGGTTCGCCTCCTCGAAACCGCCAAAAGTTACTCCTATCAAGAGATCGAACAGAGCCACGTCCCTCATCTCTCGGCCGGGCTCGGCCGGTTCGCCCTGCCGGATGAGCAGATCGTGCGGGCGAAGAACCGGCTCCAGGGTACGCCCCTGGCCTGGCGTTCGCTCTCGCTCCGGCCCCGCCCGCCGCGGCGCACGAGCCGGCAGTGGTCCTATCTGTGGAATCCGCATCGACAATGTTCCTGGCCGCCGGAAGATTCCAAGATCGAAAGTTTCCACACCCATGTCCGCGAGCAGGCCAAGGCCATCATCGGGGCCGATCTCGTCAAGAGCGAGAAGTTCACCACCTCGATGAAAGACGGGATCGACATCCGGGAGAGTCTGCGCCATTGGCATCAGCGGCAAAAGCCGGGTCGTCCGCAACGGATGGAGATTTACGTCAAAGAGATTCCCCCCGCGCGCGGGAATGTGGATACGGTGATCTTTCTGTTCGACACCCCCGGCGATCCGGAGCAATACAGCTGGCAGGCCACCTGGTATGCCGAACATGCGCAGGAGTCCACGCTCTGTTTCTATGCGACACCCTTCCTGAACAACATGATCGCACCGGGTATCGGGCAATCGCGCTACGGCGGCGCCCTGTTTATGTTCCCGCCCCGCCCGATCCCCGACATCTGGACCGACGAAGCACTGGGATTTGCCAGGACCCTCGAAGAACGTTTGATTGCGGCCGGAGCAGTCCATTCACGTGAAACGCACGTGGCCCTGGTGACACCGGTTCCACCCAAGGCGCGTTGGAGGCAGATCGCCAGACAATTCGACCGGCGTCTGGTGCCGATTCCGTTGAGCCGGTTTTCAGGACAGATGATCGACCGTCTGCGGCGGTTCCATGTATTGAATGGACACGAGATCCGCAGCTTCGCGGCCCAATTTATTCGTGAGTAACCAGTCCATGCCTCATCAGACAGCCGAGCAACGAATCGCCGATCTTCGTCGTCAAATCCGCCATCACGATCACCTCTATTACACGAAGGACCGGCCGGAGATTTCCGACGCGGAATACGACCGGCTCTTTCGCGAGCTCGTCGACCTCGAAACCGCCCATCCCGACCTGGTCACCGGCGACTCGCCCACCCAACGAGTCGGCGCACCACCGCTGGAGGAACTCACCAAGGTTTCCCACGAGAAACCGATGCTGAGTCTCGATTCGATTACCGATCAGGATGATGTGCGCGCCTTTGATGCGCGGATGAAGCGGGAGCTGGAAACCGACCAGATCGTCTACACGGCGGAACCGAAATTCGATGGCCTGTCGGTGGAACTGGTTTACGACCGGGGCGCCTTCGTTCGTGGCGCGACTCGTGGAGACGGCATGGTCGGCGAAGACGTGACGATCAATTTGCGAACGATCCGCGCGTTGCCGCTACAGCTCGATCCCCAGCCCTCCCTGCCCGCACACCTGGTCGTGCGCGGCGAAGTCTACATGCGTTTGGATGAGTTTCAGGTCCTGAACCGCCGCATGACGGAACGGGGCGAGGAAGCCTTTGCGAACCCGCGCAATGCCGCAGCAGGATCGTTGCGGCAACTGGACAGCCGCATCACCGCGTCGCGACCCTTGACCCTGACCTGTTACGACATCATGGCACTATCCGGCACAGCCCCACCCACCCACTGGGAGGAGTTGGACGCCTTGGCCGCCTGGGGCCTTCCTGTTCCCGAACACCGGCAACGCTGCCGCTCGATCGAGGAAGTCCTCTCGTTCCATGCCGGCACCGATGGGATGCGGGACTCTCTGCCGTTTGAAATCGACGGCATCGTCGTCAAACTCGACCGCCGGACGTGGCAAGACCAGCTTGGCAGCAAATCCCGCAGCCCCCGTTGGGCCATCGCTTACAAGTTTGCACCCCGAAAAGAAATCACGGTCATTCAGGACATCGCCGTCTCGGTCGGTCGCACCGGTACCCTGACGCCGCTGGCCCTGCTGAAGCCGGTGGAGGTCGGAGGTGTCACGATCAGCCGGGCCACCCTCCACAATGCGGATGAGGTCGCGCGAAAAGACGTGCGCGTGGGGGACACCGTCAAGGTGGAACGCGCCGGCGACGTGATCCCCGCCATCGCCGAACGGGTCCCCGTTCCCGGGGAAACGAGACAGGCTCCGTTCGTCATGCCGGACCACTGCCCGGTGTGCGGATCGGCTGTGGCCCGCGAAGGGGCTTACTACTACTGTACCGGCCAGACCGTGTGCGTCGCCCAACTGAAGGGCGCCATTGAACACTTCGCATCCAAGAGCGCGCTGGATATGGACGGGATGGGAAAGAAGACGATCGCCCAACTGGTCGACGTAGGATTGGTCCGCGACCTGGCCGACCTCTACAGCCTCACCAAAGAGCAGCTGCTCAGCCTGGAAGGGTTCGCCGACCGGTCGGCCACTCTGCTGATGGAATCCATAGAACGAAGCAAATCCACCTCTCTCGACCGGCTGTTGATGGGACTGGGAATCAGGCAGGTGGGGCAGCACATCGCCCGCGTCCTGGCCAAACAGTTCGGCACGTTGGCGAAGCTGATGTCGGCGACGCAGGAGGAATTGCTGCAGGTGCGCGAAATCGGCCCGGAGATTTCTACCAGCCTGGCCTCGTTCTTCAGCGAAGAACGGAACCGGGCGGTGATTGCCCGCTTGATCGAACGGGGTCTGACCATCGCTCCACCGTCGTCTGAAATCGCAGCCGGCAGCCAGAGCCTGGCCGGCAAGACGTTCGTCTTTACCGGTGGGCTGGCCAACTACACCCGCGACCAGGCCAAACAATTGGTGGAACAACAGGGGGGACAGGTCTCGTCGAGTGTCAGCAAGAAGACATCGTTTGTGGTGGCAGGGACCGATCCGGGGTCGAAACTGGACCAGGCCCGGAAACTGGGGGTGCGGGTTCTGACGGAAACGGAATTTACCGCTCTAGTGACGCCTGAGTGACCGAGACATGCTCATCGACGATGGGCTCATGCGTGATGGGGTGTTTTTCTTCCTTGTAGATATTGACGCTCTTGATGACCCGCGGGTCCGCCTCATGAATGACCAGGCGACAATTGGCGATATGCACTTCTTCACCGACCTTGGGAATCCTGCCCAGTTCATGCTGCACAAGACCGCTGATCGTCACGGCATCGTCGCCTAAATCCACCTTGAGGAAATCGTTGACCTTCCGAACCTCGGTGCGTCCATGCACCAGGATCTGGTTCTTGCCGATACGCTTGATCAACTCTTCGGTGATATCCGTCTCATCGACGATCTCGCCGACCACCTCTTCCAGCAGGTCTTCCAACGTGACGAGTCCCATCACACCCCCGAACTCGTTGACCACAATCGCCATGTGGCGTTTGTCCAACTGAAACTGCTTCATCAGGTCGTCCGCGGATTTCGTATGCGGGATGAACAGGGCCGGTTGCGCGATGTCGCGAAGCTTCATCTCCGTATGACCCTGGGCCAACGCCGTCAGCGCCTTGGTCTTGTAAAGAATCCCGATAATGTTATCCAGCGTGCCTTCGTATAACGGGATACGCGAATACTTGGACTTGAACAGGAGTTCCTTCGCTTCGCGCAGATACTGATTGCAGTCGAGCGAGAACATGTAGATGCGCGGGGTCATGCAGTCTTCGGCCGTGATGTCCTTCAGCTGGAAGACGTTCTTGATCATCTTCACTTCCTGTGCCTCGATGGCGCCGCTCTTGCTGCTCTGATCCAGCATGATCTTCAGCTCTTCTTCCGTAACGAAGGGCACGTTGAGCCCTTTCCCACCGGTCAGTTTATAGATGAGCGGCACCACGAAGAACATGATCGGCGTGAGCACCTGCTGGGCCGCATAGGCCGGATAGGCCATGTTCAACACCACAGGGACCGAGTATTTGGCCGCCAGGGTCTTGGGCACGAGATCGGCAAACACCAACAGAACAAAGGTCAGAATACCGACCAGCACCGCGAAGGCTTCGCCGAGCACACCTTCCAATCCCTGCCCTCCGAATCGGTTCAGCGCAATAATCGTAGCCAGCGATGCGGTGGCGGTGTCGATCAGTCGATCTCCGACCAGGATGGTCAGCAGGAGGCGTTGCGGATCGGTTCGAAGATGGAGGGCCATCTCCGCCCGCTTGCTGCCCGTATCGGCCAGCGCCCTGAGCTTGGTATCGTTGACGGAGTAGAATCCGACTTCAACAACAGAAATCACCGCGGACAACAGAATGAGGACTATCAGAACGATAATGTCCATACAACCTATCGAGGTTAGAGGTGCAGACTCACGTTGAAGGAGTGATTGGTGGAACCTTGGATCAGTCCGAAGCCTTGGGTTCGAACTGCAAGACTTGCCCTCTGTCGTGAGAAGACGACCAGACCGGGTCCTCTCGGGTCACTTTCATCCATTGCGTATTACAATTAGCACAGGCAGACAGACGCATCAAGCATTACGACACTTCCATGCCGAGCACAATTATTTAGCATATCAGTCATTTAGACCATTTGCCATGCTCCCGCACCCTCAAGGATTCCCCGTAGTCGCCCCCGGCGCATCGTCGCGCACGATGAATGGATCGGTCTCCAATGCCCGTCTCAGATGTGCGGCAGCCTGCTCGGCTGCGGCCTCCGTTTGAAATTGTCCCGCATACACCCGATACCGGCGACCATCCGGAAGATCGACGCCGACGATCTTTGAACCAGGATAGGCACTCCTCAACCGTTCGACCAACGCTCGTGCGTTGGCCGGATCGGCAAAGGAACCGACCTGCACGCGCAACACCCCCATCCCCCCGGCTCGTCCCTCGTAACTGATCACCCGGAGTTCGATCTCATCGGTGCCGCGCCCGACCATCCCTACAGCCTGGGCTCCGGCCAAAGACAGGTCCAGAATTCTCCCGCGCGCAAACGGCCCCCGATCGTTGATCCGCACGGTCACCTGCCGGCCGGTGCTCAGAGATCGCACGACCGCCACCGACCCCAGCGGCAACGTCCGGTGCGCCGCCGTCAATTTATGCATGTCGTAGACTTCACCGTTCGCCGTGCGGTTGCCGTGGAAGCCGGGCCCATACCAGGACGCGCTGCCCCGTTCGATAAACCCCAACGGATAGCCGGGCGGATAAGAAGGACGCGCCGGACTCCAGCCGGAGCAGCCGCTGAGCCATGTGGTGAGGAGAAACGCGAACAGGGGGAGAAGAAGACGGCTGGTGCTTGTCCTCTTCTCCCCCGGCATAAGGCGGATTAGAATTCGTCGAGTGAATGGGTGCGCAGCACCCCGAGGGCTTTGGTCGTGTTCGAAACGGTCAGCACCACGATCGCGCGTTTGCCTTCCCGCGACGGGGTGCAATAGCCGCACTTCACATTGATGCGAGCCCTGGTGAGCGAATCGGCCACCTGTTTCAAGGCGCCGGGCTTATTCTCCAGACTCAAAATCAGGGCGGTCTCTTCACGGAACTTGATCTTGGATTTTCTGAGTGCAATACGAGCCGTATCCACATCCGCCACGATCAATCGCAGCTTCCCGGGGCCGGTGACCTCGGGCGCGGAGAAGGCCTTGATGTTGACTCCCGCAGCCCCGAGCACGGCCGCCACTTCAGCCAGCACTCCAGGCTTACTCTGTCCACTCACCACAAATTGCGTCGTTGTCGGCATGGGCTCCTCTCCCTCTGCTGAGTCAGTTCGTCTCGGATGTTAGCGACTGTATCCATACAGCCACTTCACGCTGGTGCCGCCGATGTTTCTGACGGTATGGGACACTCCGGCCGGAATCAGGATTTCCTCGCCCGGTTCGGGCCTGACACACCGGCCCCCGAATTCCAGTTCCAACCGGCCCTCGACCGGCATCACCAACTCGTCGGCCGCGTGGCGGTAATCCTCCCACACTTGCCCGGGCGGATCAACCCAAAGATCACAACTGAAGCCCCGCGCCCGCCATTCCCGGGCGACTGCCTCCTGATCGACCGTGACCTTGTTGTCCCGCATCCTGCTACACCTTCGCCCAGCGACCTTCCAACTTCTTCATGATCTGCGGCATCGTCGTGTACTCCATGTCGTCGAGGGGCAACCGGTGCGGTTCAAAGGGACCGTGCATCCGTAACACATCGGCGATCCGGTTCGCATCCCGGCGCGCTTCATCATACGACGGATCGTCGAACATATCCCGCGGCCCGACGAGTTTGCCGTCAGCCAATTGAAATCCCAAACAGGCGACGCGCGGAGGCCCATCGAAGCGGGTCGGCGTCGCCTGCTTCACCGAGACCGGCATGAGCGGACCGTAATGCGAACCACGCATCCAGCCCTCGATGATCCAGGGATACCGGAACGGATCGAGCACTTCGCCCACCGCCGGAAAGTTCTGCTGCGCGCGGACGATCATCACGGGATCGTCTTTCCCGACATACTTGCCCGCAATGAGCGAAAGCCGCTCCGTGGACGAGGCCGCCGCAATCGTCCCATCCGCCCGTGAGTACACGTACTTGATCGTGTACTTACCGGGGGAACCGATGAACATCAATATGTCGTAGAGTTCTTCGGGACAATCGAACGAGATCTTCTTGTGCTCGTAGATATCGTGCACTTCGAACCGGAATCCCTGGTGCAGCGTGGGCGCGATGACGAGACCCGCCGTATTGAAGGGATCGGCGAACATCTTATACAGAGGGAGATTCCAGGCACCCGCCGACGTCTTGTCCGCCATGAAAATCAGCACCGGATCGGACTTCCGCTCCACGAATTCCATTTCAGCCACACCCGGCCCCTGCCCGCGGACATTTCCACTGAAGGCATCGGCCAGTAGATCCTGCCCTGCGCCGTAGAGATGCAGCTCCTTCGCGACCGCAGTGCCGGCCTCGAATGTATCCCACGCAAGCCGGTGGATCCCCTCGTGATCGACGCCCTGGCGATGCGTCATGATCAACTGCAGATCATCCCCGCAAGCCGAGACGTGATAATCGACAAGCAACCCGCTGGTCTTCGCTACCGCAAGCTTCTCCTTCGCACAATCCATCAAGGCCGGATGCATGGCCGAATGCCCGACGAACCCGCCGATGTCCGCCTTGATCACACTTAACGTGATGCTCTGTGTGCTCTCCGCTGCCTTCTGTTCAGTCGCCATAATGCACCCCTGGGTGAAGAATGGTTTGAGTTGGTCTCCTCGCCGTAGAGACTCTAGTCCTCGAAGATCTTCATCATGGAATGAGCAAAGGCAATGCCTGGGCGTGGAGAGAGTGGGAAAGTCGAATGTGCGGTGTTTGTCGCTTGAACAGCCGCCGCACGTATCAAACCCGTGGAGAGGCGCTACAATTGGGCGCCGTAGACTGTAGCAGAAGGCAGCAACGGAACAGTCAGAGGTGGCACAGTCCGAAAGGAGGCCGGGAAAGACATTATCGACGAAACGGTAGAATGGACTTTGGCATGAGGATTCTCCGTCCCCAAGATCGGAGGGCGATCGCAGTTACCAATGAGCAGAAGGTTACTGCGCTAGGATGTATGATGCTTTCTGCCGAACCTTTCAACTGCATCCGTGGCGAGTTCTCGAAGAATGTCCCTCCACTGTTGTGTTAGTGATGGTTGATCAAGAACTGGTTGCGCTACGATTGCGCCTCTCTGATCATATTTCGCGTGAACGACGGCATTCCGAAAATCATAGATTGCTGAGCCAAGGAGCTCTCCCTTTGGCTCAGCAATGAGACCTGCCTTAGCCGCACGACGTAGGAGCGAGGTACGCGCAAGTTTGCCAACTAGGCGTATGATTGGTGTTCGCTCATCTCGAGCTATCGTGTTCGCTACCTTCACCAAGAAGTCCCGGTCGGTTAGTTTTCGGTCGTGACGAAGATTGGAGATATTAGTCTCAAGATCGAAGAAGGCGTAAAACTCAAGGATTCGATAGTACTGCACACAGGCAGCCGAATCATCGGATTCGCGACTTGCATGGTATTCAAATCGTAAGGGCTCTAGATCAATCGGTACGGCAGATTGACTGGTTGGCGGCTTCTTATTTTTGTCGGAATCCCAATACTCAATAGGTTCGATACGCATAACTGATGGCTCGATTCTGTACCGGCTACTATACAGCCTCATCGCATTCAGGAAATACGCTTCGGCATACTCGGACGTCACTCCTATTAGCCGGACGCTTGCAAGATCTTGCCACTCACCATGCACATCGTCATCATAGTAACGGTCGAACAAGAATATCCCAAGCGGAGTGATTTCGCCCATGGACACTGCCACAGTTCCAAGCCGGAATGAGCAGTATTCTGGCAAACCTTGGAGAAAGAATTCATGGAATTCCTGGATTGAGTAGCCGGAGTGCCCATGAAAATAGAGCCCCGGGGTATGACGCATTGCTTCGTCGTGCGGTGGATATTCGCGCTTAGTGACCAGGAGTTCGATCCCGATCAGAGGCCATGACACCGTAACCAATCCATCTCCTTCGATTTCATTAAATATAAGATGGCTTTCATCATACGCCGGTGGATCAAACGAGGTAGGTAGGTCAACCATTGATATCACCTCTTACTGGTTCACTACAGTGATCCGTTTGCTCAATACTCGTAATCAGCCATGTATGATGTCGCTCTCAACCCACTCGGACAGTCCTTCATCGTCTAGGCTACTTGGCGATGTTCAGGTCATTCTGACAAGTTCTACTCGTTCCCCATTCTCGGCAAGCACTACACCAATCCTCGCGCATCTCATAGACGGCCAGAAACGGCGAAGGGGATGCAGCCTCAGCTGCATCCCCTTCCCGATTTCTACAGACAGCGCGCTATTTCACTCGCCAAGATTCTTTTGTCGTCCTCTGATACCGAGCTGATTAGCAGGCCTACATTGCATCAAGTTAAACTTAACGGGTTAAATTCGCCTCGGACATTAACCTCGCCACAATGCCTACACGGAACAATCCAATTGCCAGCTTCACGTTTCACATTCGGGCTAAAGCCCACTGGCTTCGCACGTAGGTTGTCCCAGCGGAGAATCGGACGACGACAGTGAAAACAAATGAAAACGCTTTCTCTAGTTCCCACGATCTATCTCCTTTTCTTCTATGAGCAACCGCTCGTTTCTCCGCAGCTCATGCACTTGAGGCAGGTTCCGTTCCGCACCAGCGTGAACTGTTTGCAATTCTGGCAGGGGTCGCCTTCGTAGCCTTTTTCTTTGGCTTCCTGCCGCACCGAAGTGACGGTGACGGTCTCGCGTTTGAGTTCCACCTTGTGCGCGACGCTGCCGGTTCCCGGTCGGTGGCTATGGCCGTTGCCGCCGTTCATGCCGTTGCGTCGCACGGGCAGATGTTCGGTGAGGATCGACGACTTGGCGAGCGCGGTCATGTCCGCTTCTTCATCCACGCATTCCGGATCCTGCTCATCCTTCTTCATCGAATCCATGCGCAGGTCCTCTTCACGCACCTGCGACAGATCGGTCCGCTCAAGATACGTGATCGCGAGTTCGCGGAAGATGTAGTCGATGATCGACGTCGCCATCTTGATGCGATCGTTCAGTTTCACCGGCCCGTTCGGCTCGAAGCGGGTGAACACGAACGCTTCGACGAACTCTTCCAGCGGCACGCCGTGCTGCAGGCCAAGAGAAATGGCGATGGCGAAGTTATTCATCAAACTACGGAAGGCGGCGCCTTCCTTGTGCATATCGAGGAAGATTTCGCCGAGCGTCCCGTCCTCATATTCGCCGGTGCGAAGATAGAGTTTGTGGCCGCCGATGATGGCCTTCTGCGTGTACCCGCTGCGTCGCGCGGGGAGCGACCGACGTTTATGGAGGTAGCGAACCAGCACGCGCTCGGCCACTTTCTCAGCCACGGTCATGACGCTGGGCGACGCCTCCGCGCCCTTGCCGCTGTCGGACGAGGCGTTCAGCGGTTGGCTCAGCTTCGACCCGTCACGATACAGCGCCACGGCCTTGACCATGCTCTTCCACGCGAACAGATACGCCGCCTTCACATCTTCCAACGTGGCATCGGCCGGCATGTTGATGGTCTTGCTGATCGCGCCGCTGATGAACGGTTGCGCCGCCGCCATCATGCGGATATGCGCATCGACGGCGATATATCGCTGACCGATCCGTCCGCAACGATTGGCGCAATCGAAGATCGGCAGGTGCTCGAGCTTGAGGTGGGGCGCGCCCTCGACCGTCATGGTGCCGCAGCAATAATCGTTCGCGGCCGCCACATCTTCCTGGGTAAAGCCCAGGTGCTTGAGCATGTTGAAGGTCGGGTCCGCCAGCTGCGCATCGCTGATGCCCAGTTTCTGCCGGCAGAAGTCTTCTCCCAACGTGTACTTATTAAAAACGAACTGGATTTCGAACGCCTGCGCCAACGACCCTTCCAGCCGATCCAGCGCCGCATCGTCGAAGCCCTTTTGACGCAGCACTTCGTGATTGATGAAGGGTGCGCCTTTCAAGGTTTGATGTCCCGCGCAATAGGCCCCGATGTCCCTGATCTGGGCATCGGTGTACCCGAGCGCCTGCAAGGCCGGCGGCAGACTCTGGTTGATGATCTTGAAGTACCCGCCACCCGCCAGTTTCTTGAACTTGACCAATGCGAAATCCGGTTCGATGCCGGTCGTGTCGCAATCCATGACCAGTCCGATCGTGCCGGTCGGAGCGATGACGGTCACCTGCGCGTTGCGGAATCCATAGGCCGCGCCCAATTCCAAGGCGCGATCCCAGGCGCGTCGCGCCGCCAGCAACATGGCCGGCGGACAATGCTCCGGCTGAATCGAGGTCGGCAGAATCGTGAGGCCTTCATACTCTTCATGCGCCGCGCTGTACGCCGCCCGCCGGTGGTTCCGGATGACGCGCAACATCGATTCACGGTTCTTGTTATAGCTCGGGAACGGGCCGATCTCCGCCGCCATTTCCGCCGAGGTCGCGTACGACTCGCCGGTCATGATCGCCGTGATGGCGCCGCAGATCGCCGTCGCTTTCGGTGAATCGTAGGGAATGCTCTGCTTCATAAGGATGGTGCCGAGGTTGGCATACCCCAATCCAAGCGTCCGGTACTCATAACTCTTCTGCGCGATCGCGCGACTGGGGAACGAGGCCATCAATACGCTGATTTCCAGCGCCACGGTCCACAAACGCACCGCATGGCGGAACGAATCCAGGTCGAACTCCCCTTCCACATTAAAAAACTTGGACAGGTTCAACGAGGCCAGGTTGCACGCCGTGTCGTCCAGAAACATGTATTCGGAACAGGGGTTGGAGGCGTTGATCCGCCCGTCTTCAGGGCAGGTGTGCCACTCATTGATCGTCGTATCGTATTGGGTCCCGGGATCGGCGCAGATCCAGGCCGCCCAGGCGATCTTGTCCCAGAGGTCCCGGGCCTTGACCGTCTTGCTGATCTTGCCGTCGATCCGGCGGCGCAATTCCCAGTCGCCATCCCGCTCCAATGCGTCGAAGAACCCGTTCGGGATTCGCACGCTGTTGTTGGAGTTTTGCCCCGAGACCGTCTGGTAGGCCTTGCCGTCCCAGTTGGTGTCGTACTCGTGAAAAACAAAATGCGTGTAGCCCTGCTTCGCGTAGTCGAACATGCGATGGATATAGGCCTCCGGCACCATATCGCGCCGGGCCGCCGTCACGGCATCACGCAGTACCTGGTTCTTCTTCATGTCCAGTTCGATTTGGCCCAATCCCTGCGCATCCACCAGCAGGCAGGCCTTGAGCACAGCATTGAGCCGTTGCGCGCAAATCTTGGAGCCGGTGACCATAGCGGCCACCTTCTGCTCTTCGACGACTTTCCAATCGATGAACTCTTCGATATCCGGGTGGTCGAGGTCCAGACAGACCATCTTGGCTGCGCGCCTGGTCGTCCCGCCGGACTTGATCGCCCCGGCCGCACGATCGCCGATCTTCAGGAACGACATGAGGCCGGACGAGCGGCCGCCGCCCGACAAGGATTCACCGTCTCCGCGCAACCGCGAGAAGTTGGTGCCGGTGCCGGACCCGTATTTGAAGAGCCGCGCCTCACGGACCCAGAGGTCCATGATGCCGTTCTCGTTCACCAGATCGTCTTCAATCGATTGGATAAAGCAGGCGTGCGGCTGCGGATGCTCGAAGGCATTCGTCGCCCGGACGACCTCGCCGGACTTCGGATCGACATAGAAGTGGCCCTGCGCCGGTCCCGAAAGCCCGTAGGCATAGTGCAACCCGGTATTAAACCACTGCGGGCTGTTGGGAGCGGCCATTTGAAAGGCCAGCATGTAGCACATCTCGTCGTAGAACGCGGTCGCATCTTCCGGCGTCTTGAAGTAGCCGTGGTTCTTGCCCCAGAAAGTCCAGCAACCGGCCAGCCGGTTGAACACCTGGCGGGAGTCGCGCTCCCCGCCGAGCACGGGCTTGCCTGCGGCGTCCACCACCGGCGTGCCGTCCTCATGGACTTGCGGGACTCCGGCCTTCCGGAAATATTTTTGCGCCAGAATATCGATTGCCAGTTGCGTCCAATGCTCCGGGATGTCGATATGGTCCAATTTAAACACGGTCGATCCGTCGGGATTGCGGATCTCCGAGGAACGTTTTACGAACGCAAGACCCTCATAGGGGCTCTGCCCACGCTTGGTGAATCTTCGTTCAATCCTCACTGGTTCCTCCTTCGGCAGATGCGAGACGTTCGGTGCAGAGAACGGTCGGCGATGATGTGTCGGGGTGTGATTGAAAAAGACGGTTTCTCAACGGAGTCAATCTCATCCATAACCGCGTTACCTACTAGATATAGTGATCACATTTTTTTGTCAAACAAAATGTTGTGGCACACCTGTGATTAATGGGGATAAGCTGGTGATAGCGCCGACGCCAGATTTGATGCTGGTTTTATTCATTTTTCACAGAGTTATCCACAGCGATCCTGAGGCTGTGGAAGGAGGTTTTTCACAGGGAGGCGAGAAAATTTCTGGCACAGGCTAAAAAGCCAGCCGACCGACCTTTAACGTCGCCTCCTCGACCCCCCGCAAGGGTACAAATTGACCGGCCACACCCAGCACCAATACCGGTTGATCCAATACGTTGGTCTCGAACACACTGAGCAGGCCCCAGTTGTTTCTCGTGGTGTTCGGCCGAACGACGCCCTCCACCAGTTTGGGGCCCTGCGCGCGAAAGACGGCTTTAATGACGTCGCGATCGTGGCGCGGCCCGGACTGGTCCATCTTTTCGATTTCGGCCAACAGGCGGGCTTCGACAAAATGCACATAGGCATCCATCGTGGGATTGGTCGCCGCCAATCCCACGGCAACCAGCAGACTCCCCACCAACCCGGCCAACGTCACATTACTCATCGTCTCCCTTCGTCGAAGGCAGTACGCACAGGCTTCATGTCCGTCGAGACCACAATCTGGCGGTTTGACAGATTGGACCCCGTCCGTTTAGCTTACGCCCGATTTCTGAGGAATGGAACCCTCACCCGGACTTGAGAGCAGCCCCGGCAGGCTTCGGTCTCAACGCCTCGCGGCGGCATTCATGAATGATCCGGGCCGGCTGATTCGATCACACTGGTTCGACGGTAACGGAAGGAGCGCCTATGTTCGTGTGGAGTAAACGCCTGGTGACAGCCCTCCTGGCAGGGTTCGTCCTCCTTATCGGAGTCTTCCTCATTCAGGGAGAGCCGGAATCGGCCAGCGGATTGAAGATTCACACCACGCGCTGGATGGCCGTGAATTACATCGGCCTGCTCGTGTGGATCTTTATCTGGATGTTCGATCAAGCCCGCGTGCGAGGGAAGAACGTGCTGCTCTGGCTGCTGCCGTTCGCGCTGGCGCCGCTCCCGACCCTGATGCTGTTCATTTTGTTTTTACAGAGGAAGGTGAAGTAGGAGGGAGCAACTTAATGACCTGCCCAGGCCCATACTGATCGCAGGATCCAGCTGTCAGCAGGGAACCTCAGCTCCCTCTCTCCCTGCATTAAGCTCCGCATGCTGCGTCACCGGCTTGCGGAGCACCCACAGCAGCCAAAGGCCGGGCAGCGCGGCGAGGAAGGTCACGAAGAAGAAGGGTCCCCACCCGGCGAGCCCTACCAGCTTCGCAGCGGGCCAGCCGAGAAAAACCCGTCCGAGAGCTTCAACGGAAGAGAGCAGGGCAAACTGAGTTGCTGTGTAGCGATGATTGCAGAGCGACATAACCAGCGCCACGAAAGCCGCCGTGCCCATGCCGCCGGTGAGATTTTCGAATCCGACTGCGAACGCCATAACGGCGTAACTCTTCCCCACCCAGGCCAGCCATAAGAACGACAGGTTCGACAGCGCCTGTAACACCCCGAAGACCATCAGCGAACGAAAGAGGCCTAACTGCGGCATCATGCCGCCGCCGATGAACGCGCCCAGAATCGTCGCCCCGATGCCGAAGGCCCGGACCAGGCCGATGTCTTCCGACGAAAATGCCATCCCGCGCAGCAGGAACGAGGTCGTCAATGCGCCGGCGAAGGCGTCGCCCAGTTTGTAGAGGACGATCAATCCCAGCAGCGCCAGCGCCATAGGGCGAGACAAAAATTCGGACAAAGGTCCCCAGACCGCCTCCGACATCGACTGCGGGGCCGCCCTCGCCGCCTCCGGTTCCGGGATCATTAAGATCGTGACAATTCCGAGCGCCATCAACCCGGCCATGCAGAGATAGGCCGAGGACCATCCCAGGCGCGCCGCAACGATCAAGGCCAGCGAACCGGACGCCATCATCGCGATGCGATACCCCATCACCCAGGTGGCCGCGCCCAGCCCCCGCTCATCCGGTTTCAACAAGTCAGTGCGATAGGCGTCAAACACGATATCTTGCGAAGCAGAGAGAAAGGCGACACCCAATGCCAATGCGGCAAAGATCTGGGCGCCCGAGCCTGGACCGATGAAGGCCATTAGCGTCAGTGCCAGTGCAAGACCCGTCTGCGTGACGATCATCCAACCGCGGCGGTGCCCGAGCCAGGGCGGCACGATGCGGTCCATCACCGGGGCCCAGAGAAATTTCAACGTATAGGGAAGGCCGACGTAGGCGAACAGGCCGATCGTGGTCAGGTCCAGACCCGCTTCGGTCAGCCAGGCTTGAAGCGTCCCACCGGTGAGGGCCAGAGGCAACCCGGAGGCAAACCCCAGGGGCAGCATGATGCCGAGACGTGGAGTGAGAACGGCGCGCAGGGTCGCTCTGTTCATGAGATTGAAGGAGACCGGGAGATCACGAGGTGCAGCATACCACCGCCACGCCTCCCCTGCGCATCAGAATCGAGTTTTTTAAGTGAAGTCCGTTACGAGACCGGCTCTGTGCGGAGATAGACGAACCAATAGACCAGCGCGACCAGCACCGTCCCGCCGATGATATTGCCGAGGGTCACCAACACCAGATTGCTCACAGCCCCCATCACGGACAGCGGCGCCGATCCGCCGGCGGCCAGCGCGATGCCCAGCGGCAGAAAAAACATGTTGGCCACGGAATGTTCAAAGCCACAGGCCACAAAGGCCGTGATCGGGAACACAATGGCGAGGATTTTATCCGCCACGCTCCGCGCTCCCATGCATAACCAAACCGCGAGACAGACCAGCACGTTGCACAGGATCCCGCGGGCAAAGGCCGAAACCGGATCCAGCGCGATTTTGCTGCGCGCGATCTGAACCATGGTTTCCCCGACGGCCCCGTCTGCCAATGTCTGCACGCCCGCGAGCAGGACCAGCACCGCCGTCCCGCCGGCGCCGAGCAGGTTCCCCAGATACACCCATACCCAATTCCTCACCACCTGCCGCGTCTGCACACAACCGACGGCCCAGGCCATGGCGATCAGATTATTCCCGGTGAAGAGTTCCGCGCCTCCCACGACCACCAGCACGAGGCCCAGACTGAATGTCACGCCTCCCGCCACGCGCAACAATCCGAACGGCAGCGCCGGACCGCTTTTCCCGGTCGTGATCGTCACCGTGTAGAACAGCGCACCCAACGAAATAAACGCGCCTGCCAGCACGGCTAACGCGATCATGGTCGGCACAGGGGTGGTGACCTTGGCGAGCCCCACCTTGCAGACTCGTGCCGCAATCTCCGGTGGCGGATAGGCGTCGGCAACAGGATTGGTGGCGGCAGGAGTGGGTTCTACGGTCATGTGATCAACATCACACGCATGGGTGTGGAGGGCGTCCCCGCCGGCAGTATCTTCTCGATTCGCACCGTCGAGACTTTATACTCCGGGCATTTCGAACTCTCATCGGCGCTGGAGGAGAGCAACACGTTCAGATCCGTGTCGGGAAAGTGAAAACTCGTGAACAGTTCCCCCGGTTGTACCCGACCGCTGACCATGACGGGCAGCCTGGCTTCGCCGCGCGCGCTCACCAACCGGACGATCTCGCCCTCGCGCAGATCCAACCGGGCTGCATCGGAGGCATGTATTTCCAACACATCGGTATCGACCACCTGCATGATCCCCGTCCGTCTGGTCTGGGCACCGCAATTATAGTGCTGCAGAATACGCCCCGTGATGAGTACCAGCGGATAGGTCTCCGTCGGCGACTCCCCTGGCGGCAGATAATCGACCGCCACAAACTGCGCCTTCCCTTTTGGAAACGATCGCTCGTGCATCAATGAGGTGCCGGGATGCTCCTTCGACGGCACCGGCCACTGCAACCCCTCCGGCGCCTCCAATCGATCATACGACACGCCGGCAAACATCGGCGCCAGCTGCGCAATCTCATCCATGATGGCAGAGGGGTGTCCGTACCACATGGGATAACCCATCCGCGCGGAGACTTCACAGACCACCTGCCAATCGGGCAGGATGCCGTCCGGTGGTTCGACCACTTTTCTGATGCGCTGAATACGCCGCTCCAGATTGGTGAACGTCCCGTCTTTCTCCAGGAAGGAGGCACCCGGGATCACCAGATGCGCCAGCTTCGCCGTCTCACTGAGAAACAGATCCTGCACGATGAGGAACTCCAGATTCTTGAGCGCCGCATGCACCTTCTTGAGGTTCGGGTCCGTCTGGGCCACGTCATATCCGATAATCCAAAGGCTCTTCAGTGTGCCGGCTAACGCCGCATCCCACATATCCGGCGTCTTCATCCCACGCGTCGTCGGCAAGGGCCGCCCCGTTATCGCCAGATGCGCAGCCACCAGTTCGGGATTGTCGAACGGTTGATAGCCGGCAAAATAAGTCGGCAGCGATCCGACATCGCACGCGCCCTGCACATTATTCTGGCCGCGTAACGGGTTGATGCCGGTGCCCGGCTTGCCGATGTTGCCGGTGGCCAATGCCAGATTCACCAGCGCCATCACCCCATGGCTCCCCCAGCGATGTTCGGTCATGCCCAGGCCATGCACCGCCATCGAGCCGCCGCTTGTGGCATACCGGCGCGCCGCTTCGGCAATCAGATGAGCCGGAACACCGGTCACCTTCGACGTGGTCTCCGGCGTGCAGGACTCCACCACCTTCACCCACTCTTCAAAGCCCTGCGTACGGTCGCGCACAAAACCCCGATCGATCAGGCCTTCCTTTACGAGGACGTGCCCGAGTCCGTTCAAGAGCGCCACGTTCGTGCCGGGATGCATTTGCAGGTGGAGATCCGCGAGGCGGGCTAGCTCGGTGCGCCGTGGGTCGATCACGATCAGCGCGGCACCCCGCCGTACGGCCTGTTTGATACGCGCGCCGACCACCGGATGCGATTCCGTGGGATTGGCCCCGACCACCAGGATCAACTTCGCCAGATCCAGTTCCTGAATGGAATTGGTCGCCGCCGACGCGCCGATCGTGTCCATCATGCCGGTCACGGTGGCGCTGTGGCAGACCCGCGCGCAGTTGTCGATATGGTTGCTGCCGACCACGCAGCGCATGAATTTCCCGAACAGATAATTTTCTTCATTCGTGCCGCGGCTCGATGAAATCGTCGCCAGCGCATCAGGCCCGTAGATGTCTTTCAGACGTACCCACTCGTGTGCGATCCGGTCCAACGCGTCGGGCCAGGAGATCTCCACCCACTTATCGCCCTGCCGGAGCAACGGTACGCGCAATCGGTCCGGCGCATAGTTGTACGTCCAACCGAATCGCCCCTTCATGCAGGCGTGACCCTGATTGGACGGGCCGTCATCGGCAGGCACCATGCTCACGACGTTGCCATCGTGCACTCCGGCGTCGAAGGCACAGCCGACACCGCAATAGGCGCAAGTGGTACGCACGGTCCGTTCGGGCGTCCCCTGCTCAGCGACGGTTTTTTCCATCAGGGCCCCGGTGGGACATTCTTTCACGCAGGCACCGCAGGAGACGCAGTTCGAGGAAGCAAACCCGGCCGCCTCCCCGGTTAACGACGCTGCCCCCGCGACCGGCCGGCTCGCAAAGCCGCGATGGAGCATCGTCAACGCATGGGTCCCTTGAATTTCGTCACAGGCGCGCACACAGCGGGCGCAGGAAATACAGGCTGCATTGTCCAAGGTGAAAAAGGGATTGGATCGATCGACGACATCCAGCCGGTGGGAGGGCTGCGGATACCGCACCTGTCGGAGCCCGAGCGACTTGGCCAACCATTGCAGGGATTCCGGAGCCCGATCCCCCGCCGGTTGTTCGGACATATAGAGTTCGAGGATGTTCCGTCGGAGCCGATTCAGCCGCTCGCTCTCCGCGTGGACCACCATGCCCTCGCGGACCGGAGTCGTGCAGGAGGCAGGCAAGCCACTCTGGCCCTCAATCTCGCAGAGACAGAGCCGGCAGGAGCCGAACGGCGCCAAATGGTCCGACGAGCAGAGTCCAGGAATGACAATCCCGGCTTTTTTTGCCGCGCTGTAAATCGTGTCGCCCGGCGACGCCAGCACCAGACGCCCATTAATTTCCAGCTTCACGCGGGTGGCTCCGTATCTCGTCGTTCGTCTCTCGTAGCTCGTGAACAGCGCTTCACGAGAGACGTTTCACATTTCACGAACAACGCCTCACGTCCTCAACTTGCTCCGGAACTCGGCGGAGAAATGTTCGATCGCCGTCAGCACCGGATAGGGCGCGCGCCCGCCGAGGGCGCAGAGACTGGCGACCTTCATCGTGTCACCCAAATCGTGCAACAGCGCCAAGTCCTCGATGGTGCCGCTCCCGGCCTGAATCCGTTCGAGAATTTCACGACCCCGCACCGATCCAATGCGGCAGGGCGTACATTTCCCGCAGGATTCGTCGGCGGTAAACGCCATAAAATGCCGCGCCAAATCCACCATATCGGTCTCGTGGTCGTAGACGACGATGCCTCCGTGTCCTAACACCGCACCGGCCTTCGCGAATGCGTCGTAACAAATCGGAATGTCCATCTGGGAGGCCGGAAAGAGACTTCCGAGCGGTCCCCCGACCTGCACGGCCTTGAAGCGCGATCCGGGCGCCATGCCTCCGCCGAATTGCTCCAGAACCTGATGCAGACTCAATCCGAACGGCACCTCGACCAACCCGGGATGTTTCACCCTCCCGCCGAGCTGTAATGCCATGGTGCCGCGCGACTGCTCCGTGCCGAGCGCCGCATGCCAGGCGCCGCCGCGCGAAAGAATGTTCGGGATGGTCGCAAAGGTCAGCACGTTGCTGACGATCGTCGGTCGTCCATACAGGCCGGACTGTGCCGGATAGGGAGGTCTCGCCCGTACCACGCCCCTCTTCCCTTCCAGCGACTCCAGGAGCGCCGTTTCCTCTCCACAGACATACGAACCGGCACCTTCCACCACTTCGATTGAAAACGGTTCGCCGTCCAACTCCAACAACTCCGCTTCATCCGCCTTCTGAATGGCTGCCCGCAACGTCTTCGCAGCCGCCGGATACTCCTGCCGGCAGTACACGTATCCGCGGCCGGCCCCGATGGCTCTCGCGCAGATCAACATCCCTTCCAGCAACCGGAACGGATCGCCTTCCAGAATCATCCGGTCGCAGTAGGTTCCCGCGTCGCCTTCGTCGGCGTTGGCGACCACGTACTTTTGGTCGGCCCGCGCCTGTTGCGCCACCTTCCACTTGTTCCAGACCGGGAATGCCGCGCCGCCACGGCCACGCAACTGCGACACCTGCAGTTCTTCGATGATCGCATCCGGGCCGATCCGTAAGGCCGTCTCCAGGCCGGACAGACCGCCGCGCGCCTGATATTCATCGAGCGCCAACGGCTCCGTCTCGCCGAAGTCGGCAAACGTGAACCTGGTTTGCTGAGCAAGAAAGGGAATGGATCGCACCGGAGTGCCATCTGTGCCGGATAGAATGAGCGGTAAATCCTGGGCTGTGACATTGAACCAGGCGACGCGGCCGGCGGGGCTATCGCGCTCCACCATCGGTTCAAGATAGAACGCGCCGCGCGAGGAGATGCGAATGAGTTGGACCTCGGGATGTTCCGACCAGGCGTCGGCCAGCACACCGGCCCCCGCGGCCCGTGCCGACGTATCGTTGGACAGGTAGAGTCTGGTGACCGTACGCATGCTACTTGTACCGCTCCAGCAACGTATCGAGCTGCGAGGGCAGCAGGCGGCCATAGAGGTCACGGTCGATCATCACCGTGGGAGAGACCGCACAGTTCCCGGCACAAGACATGGTATCGAGGGTAAACTTTCCGCCCGCGGCAGTCTCGCCCACGTCCACACGAAGGCGATCCTGCAATTCCCGCAGCAGCCGTCCGCAGCCGTTGGCGTAGCACGATTCTCCCATGCAGACACGGATCAGGTGCCGGCCCGGATGCGTCAGGCGTAAATCGGGATAATAGGAAAGCACGCCGGCGACTTGCGCGGTGGTGGCGCCCAACGCATGAGCGATGTCTGGAACCGCTTCTGTCGGTACATGCCCGAGTCGCTCCTGCAAAGCCAGCAGGGCCTTGAGAATATTGGGCGGCTCACTCCGAACCTTCGCGAGAATGGTCTTCACCTGCTCATGCATAGGTGCGCTCGGTCCACGCATTTCGTATCTCGTCGCTCGTATCTCAATGCGGAACGGGAGCAAATAGCGTATTGCTTATGGCGTATAGTTGGGACCGACGGCAACCCGCGGCGTTCTGCCTTCATCCATTAGCCATACGCTCTTCTTTCCTGCCATCAGCTATGCGCTCGGATGCCTGCTGAGATACGCTTCACGAATCGACGTCAACAAAGCCCCACGTGAGCGCGGAGTTTGTTGTAATCGAAGGCCGTGACACCACTCCGAAGGCGGCCGAAATCGTTCCGTTCCATCTCATCGATCAGCGCCGCCACCTGACTACGCCCGGACTGGGTCGTCATCACATGCCGAGGGGTCTCACCGCCGACTGCGGGAGACTCACGGTCGGCCCACTCGAGGTAGACGGTTTCCAGGAAGGCATTCATCAACGTGCGATCTTCTTCATCCGTGACCACCACCGTCAACGGCTCTGCGGCGGACAACTCCGCCTGCGTCACCTGGCGCATCGGCGGTTGAACCGCTTCACCTCGGAAGTGCAGCGAAAACCCGAAGGCGGCCGCCAAACTATGTTTGACCGTATCGAGCCGCTCCCGCGAGTCACATTCGAGAAACAGTCCTGTGGCCGTCACGGTCACTCTGGCTGTCAGGCTTGCTCCCGCCGCTGCCTCATTCTTCCCCTGCACGAAGCGCCGGAGCTTTCCGGAAGCCGTCGTACCGGCAGAACGAACCGGAGCCTCCTCTTTCCATCCCTCCAGCTCAGCCATACCTCCCGCGATAAACGTGAACTCGTGGTGTTCATACAATGCCATGACATAGAAATAAGAGGCGCCGGCAGTCGTCCGATAACGAATTTCGCTCACCGCCTCGACCAGCGCCGCCAGGCGCATCCGCGCAAAATTCCGCAACAGCAGATGCCCGAACCGCTTGGCGAATTCCGGCCAGTCGCCCAGCTCGAATGAGCCGCCGACGACCTCCATCTCGCGACGCTCTTCACCGGTCGTTTCGTAGAGTGCCTTGGCGTCCTCCGCCGACAACATCAAGACCGGCCCAGCCGGCACAGCCAGCGGGCTTTCAGGATCACCCGGCTCCCGAACGAGCCTCGTGAACAACACCTGTCCGCTTTCTGCGTCCGATCCCAGGCTGTCGGCCGGCACCTCGTACACGCGCCCGTTTCCGATCGACCGTAGATTCCGCCGTTCCTTCCCGATCTCCTGTGGCAGCAATTCGACGAGATCCATATAGGAATGTTTGAGCGGATCCAGCCAGACCCGCTCTTCCTCGGGAATATGTTCAGTGATGACGTCACGCAGCTGCTCGATCAGGGTCAGCTGGCCGTCTTCCGGGTAGAAGTCTGCATAGAGCAACAAATCGGCCAGCCCGACTTCTTCCGGCAACGGCGACAGAGGGGCCTGGCTACCCAATTCAACGTACACTTGCAACGCGCGCGTGAAGGCAATCCGGCGCTGTTGGGCAAAACCCGGCGTCATCGACAGCCGATCGAGCCGCATCAGTATGATGTCCAGCTCCTTCGTCACCGGCACCGATCGCCCGACGACTCGTTCATTCGCGAGCTTCATGAATCTCCTCCATGACGGCCGTTTCCGCATCCAGCCAATCCTGAAGCGCGTGTCCCTCCCGACACCCTCGCTCCCTCCACAACTCAAAGGCCTTCTGAGAGATTCGTTCCCACATGCCTTCCGGCAGCTCGATTGGATTCGTCACGGCCGAGCTGACGGCTCGAACCTTCGATTGCGGAGCGGACGGCTTTTTCACTTTGGGCTTCATGGGGGACTCCTTTACGACAGCCTGCTGGTTATGCTTCCCCGAGAGGCACGACACGTTGATAGTCCGCGCCGAAATTGAACTGACGCACCGTGAGCACAGGACAGGGCGCGTGGCGCAGCATCGCGCCGGCAATGCTGCCGACGAGGACGTGGGAGATGCCACGCCGCCCATGCGTCCCCATGATCATCAAATCGTACCCTTGCTGGGTGACGTAGGATGCGATCGAATCCGCGGGCAGTCCCGGTTTCAAGACATGATCGACTTGAAGACCCTGCGCCTGCACACAGGCGACCAGCACGGTGAGGCGTTTCTCCAGATAGGCCCGCTGCTCCTTCCACTCCTTGGCATGACTCAGACTGAAGTCCAATCCATACGCCACCGGCTCCATGGCATGCAGAATGGTGATCGACGCTCCGAGCGGTTTGGCAAACTGGACGGCATATTCCAAAGCATCGAGCGAACAGGCCGAGAGATCGATGGGCACCACAATCCGTTTGATATTCGCCATCGCGGGGACAGCCTCACTGCCCTTGTCGGCCTTCACCGCCAGGACCGGACAAGGCGCCATACGGACGACCCGCTCCGCCGTGCTGCCGATCAGAACATGATCTAATCCGGTGCGCCCATGTGTACCGACCACCAGCAGGTCCGCGCCGATAGTGTGGGCGACCGTCTGGACCGCCTGGCTCGGAATGCCGGTTTCAATGCGCACCGTCACCGGCTGTCCGGCCGCCTTGGCGCGTGCCTCCACTGCCGCCAGCTGACGGCTGGCCTCGGCGCGCAAGTGATCCAGGTACATCTTGTTGACGGTATAGTCCGGATCCATCCCCGGGTAGAGCTCCAGGACCGTCATCACACAGAGCTCCGCCTTCCAGGCCGACGCCATCGCTAAGGCATAACCCATGGCCCGGTCCGCACAGGCCGAAAAATCCGTCGCAAAGAGCACTCGCTTGATCAGGGTCATGACTTAGACCGCCTCCACGTTCAACAGGAGCAGTTCGCCTTTCATGTTCGGATGAATGGAACAGCGGAACTCATGCCGGCCCGGCCGTTCCATGGTAAAGCGAACGACGGCTTCCTTCTTCGCATCCAAAAACAATCCGCCGATCTGCTTGCCATACGACACGATCCCGCCGGACTCGACGCGCGTCGGAATGCCGTCGAACATGGTCGACCCGAAATCGTGGCGCACCTGATCCTGATTGACGATGGCAATGACCGTCGCCACCCCCAGCCGGAGCGGCACCTGTTTGGTGACAAAGACGGAGTCCTTGATCGTCACTTCGATCCGCTGCTCCGCCTGCGCTCCACCCTGAGAACAGAGGGCCAGAACGAAACAAGCCGCCAACCATACCCGTCCTCCGCTCAACGAGTCCGACACCTTCCTCACACCCATAAGTGACCTCCTTTATAAACTCTTGCCCGTTTTCACTTTCGCCCGTTTCGTGGGGAGCGGCACTGTCAATACAGGACACCCGGCCGTCCGGACAACCTTCTCCGCCGTGCTGCCGAAGAAAATCTTATCGACCCCGCCGATCGCGCCCCCGTAGCTTCCCATGACCACCAAATCGACCCCCTCCACCCGAGCCGTGCGCGCAATTTCCTCGAATGGGCAGCCGTCCGCGAGCAGCCGGCGGATCGTCACCCCCTTCGCGTCATCCCTGGCCAACAGTTGCCGGGCATTGAGGCGGGCGAAATGATGCAGCTGCTTTTTCTGTTTCGCGGCTTCAGTGGCAGGCGCCAGCCCGAGTCGATTCAGCGCGTCTAAACTCTTGGTATCGACGACATGCAGCAGGAGCACCTCCGCCTGATACGATTTTGCGAACGACAGCGCAAGCCGGAAGGCTTCTTCGGAGCAGGGAGAAAAATCCACCGGCACGAGGATTTTCGTGAACAGACGATCGGCCATTACACCTCCACTCATCACTCCTACCTCTAGCACCAGTATTAGCAAGATCAGCAAGGCCGATGCCATGCAGAAAGGAGCGAGGGGCATAGAGCCTCTGGCTTATGGAACAGAGGATTTTGCAGACATCAGGGCCATTGGCCATACGCCCTAGGCTCTTGAACTTCATCTCCGGGGGGTGTCCTGCTACAGCCAATACCAGTGTTCTGTAGCGGAACGCCACAGAGCAACAAAGAGCTTATGGCTTGTAGCAAATAGCACATGCTGACAGAGATTTCTCCTATCGTGCCATCAGCTACAGGCGCTTAGACCTCCCCTTGCCGTCCACCCCTGTGCCGATGCTCGGATGGCATTCCTCTTGCTCCATCAGCGTTCAAGAGGACTGAACCATGTCGAGAACGCAATGGCTCTTGTTCGGAGCTGTGCTGGTGGGAGCAGCAGTCGCACTGTATCTGATCTTCTTCTGTCCGACCGATTGTCACTAACGGTCGCCGAGCTTTCACGTTGCGCGACCTGAGGGCCATGAACCGACAGGATCCACATCAATCTATGGAAGCGGAGAGCATCTTCCAGGTCAGAATCAGCCATGACGGCATCACGCTCGATGGAATCCTGGGTCTCCCTGCGCACCCGAGGGGTGTCATCGCCTTTGCCCACGGCAGCGGCAGCGGACGATTCAGTCCGCGCAACCAGTTCGTCGCCCGCCATCTGGAAACGGGAGGGTTCGCGACATTGCTGATGGACCTCCTCACCCCGGATGAGGCGGACGATCGCCGCAAAGTCTTCGACATCGACCTCCTCGCCGACCGGCTGCTGCTGGCAGAACGTTGGTTACAGGCACATCGCCAGACAGCCGGACTACGGGTCGGGTATTTCGGTGCCAGCACGGGAGCCGGCGCGGCGCTCCAAGCAGCTGCACGTGAACCCCAGGCGGTCGGCGCCATCGTGTCGCGCGGCGGACGGCCCGACCTGGCCGGCCCCTACCTGAGCCGGGTCACGGCACCGACGCTCCTGCTTGTCGGCGGAGACGACGGTCCCGTGATCGAGATGAATCAGGACGCGCTCAGGCAACTGACCTGCCGGAAAGAGCTGGTGATTGTCCCGGGAGCCAGTCATTTATTCGAGGAACCGGGCACGTTGGAGCAGGTCGCCCGGGAGGCGCTCCGCTGGTTTCAGCGGTATTTCCAGCCGGACGCGCACGCAGCAAAGGAGTCTCGATCATGAACG
Organism: Nitrospira sp. ND1; assembly: GCF_900170025.1. Taxonomy (NCBI): domain Bacteria; kingdom Pseudomonadati; phylum Nitrospirota; class Nitrospiria; order Nitrospirales; family Nitrospiraceae; genus Nitrospira; species Nitrospira sp. ND1. The sequence continues at coordinate 250,029 of NZ_FWEX01000005.1, forward strand.
TGCTCTTGGCCGTCGATGGATCCGATCACTCCTATGAAGCCGTGCGGGCGCTGAAATATCTGCGCCGCCCGGATGAGCTGACCCTGCTCCATGTCGTCGATGCTCCCCGACCGGCCTACCCGATGATGGTGCCGGAAGTCGCCCAGGAGCTGTATTCGCAACTGGAGCGCAGTATGAAGGAGGATGGCGAGCATTTACTGACCAGGATCCATTCACTGCTCCCGCCTCACAGCGGGCCGGTCACCAAACAATTGGCCTCAGGATCCCCGGCGGAAATGATCGTCGCGACGGCTGAGTCACGCCATGTGGACCTCATTCTCATGGGAGCCAGGGGACTGGGACCGGTGAAGGAACGACTGTTGGGAAGCGTCTCCCATCGTATACTGAGCCTCGCTCCCTGCGCCAAACTGATCCTACAGGGCTCGCTCCGCGACTTGAAACAGGTCTTGCTCCCGCTGGAAGGACAATCGGACGCCGAGGCGGCGCTGCGGTTCCTCCGGAAGCAACCCTTCCATGAGCCGGTGAACATCAATCTGCTGGCTGTCCTCCCGCCGACCCGTCCGCCCTGGCCCGTTGACGACTCGGCAGCGGAAAAACTGGAGACGCAAGCCCTCAGGCATGCCCGTGACTTTGTGGATGGAGTGGCTACCGAACTCCGGACACTCGGGTATACCACCCGTAGCGCAAGCGTCCTGGGAACGCCGGTGACGATGATTCTCCATGAGGCGGAAAAGATGGGAGTAGACCTGATCATGGTGGGTTCGCGCGCCAGGCAGGGCATCACCCGATTCGTCCTGGGCAGCGTCTCGCATGCAGTGCTGCATCGCGCACCCTGTCAGGTGTTGGTGTTTGAATGAGTGCCGGAGGGTAACACGCGCAGAGGACGGCTGAAACCAATCAGGAGAAACGAGATACGCTTCACGAATGATGAACGTATCGCTTGAACGTTTTCAGGTGAGAAACAACAATAAAGAAAGTCACCACAGTTCCTAGGCTGGTCAGAAAGGCCGTCCGGCAAGGCCGCAGGGAGGCGTGCGATCGAGAACGCCGGTGGCGGTCTTTCTCAATAACCTGACTCAGCAGGGCTGTCCATTGAAAAGGCAGGGCTTATATCGCGCGATATCGAACTCGATGTTCTCCTGGTAGACACGCTCGTTCCCGTTCACCCCGTCCTGATCCGGATCGTTGAACATCGTGTGGTCCCACCAATAAAACAGGGGGTACGGCTCGGTGTAGTACACCGGATTCCCGTAATTGCTCCTCGTATACTCCTGCACCAGACGACCCGTAATATAGTCGACCTTCCCGTCGCCATGTAGCGAATAGAGCATGATGAACAGTCGCGCCTCATGGTCGTACAGTTCATCGAGGCGACTATTCAGGTCGGGCTCGATAGGAAGCGGATCCTGTGACCAAGCGGAGGTAGCCGGAATAAAGAGGAGCACAGCGAGCAGAAGACTGGCGGCAACGCGAAGGTTCGTCATGGTTCAGAAAGCAGATCGACGCCATGATGGAGACAATTTCACTCATGCTACCACCCAGCTATACCCCGTTCAAGCGCTCGGCTGACTTTTTCGGGTCCTCGTCACCTTGCCGATCGAAGGTGCGCGCTCTTATAATCGCAGACGATGTCCACCAGCATGCCACGCGCGTCACTTCATACATTGGGCTGCCGTCTCAGCCAATCCGAGACCTCCATGTTAGCCGATACCCTGGCACGCCGGGGGTACCGACTGGTGGAGTTCGGCAAGGAGACGGACCTGCTCGTCTTGAACACCTGCTCGGTGACGGAGAATGCCGAAAAAGATTGCCGTTATGCCGTCCGCAAGACCTTGCGCCACTCGCCGCATGCCTTCGTCGCGGTCACGGGCTGTTATGCCCAGACCGGTGCCACGCAGCTGCAGAAGGTACCCGGCATCGACCTGATCGTCGGCACCCAGTTCAAAATGAATCTCCCTGACTATCTCCCGGCGCCGGCCAAACTCCTGAAACAGCCGGAGCCCGAACTCCGCCATACCCGTACGATCGATCGCGAAGACTTCGTCCTGCCCGGCACCGCCTATTCCGACTCGACCCGCGCCCTGCTGAAGATTCAGGACGGATGCGACTTCATGTGCAGCTTCTGCCTGATTCCGTTCGCGCGCGGGCGGGAGCGCAGCCGGACCGCCGAGGATGTCTTGCGGGAAGCCCGTGAGCTCGCCGCCCATGGCTATCGCGAACTCGTTCTCACCGGGGTGAACATCGGCCAATACTCATATCAGGGTCTCGGACTGGTTGAACTCCTGCGGGAACTCGAAGCGATTCCCGACGTCGCCCGGATCAGGATTTCCTCGATCGAACCCACGACCGTCCCTGCTGCCTTGCTGGAGCACATGGCCGGCTCCACGAAACTGTGTCATTACCTGCACCTTCCCCTGCAAAGCGGCGACGATGGAATCCTGCAGGCGATGAACCGGCGTTATGCCGTTCGCGAATATGAGGAGCTGGTCGAGCAGGCCATCGCGCTGATGCCGGATCTCGGATTGGGAACCGATCTCATGGTCGGATTTCCCGGCGAAAACGAACAGGCGTTCGCGAATACGGTCCGGACAGTCGAGCGACTCCCCTTCTCCTATTTCCATGTCTTCAGTTATTCGGCGCGTCCGGGTACGGCAGCTGCGCGACTGGAGGGCCAGATTCCGCCTGCCGTCATCCGGCAACGCAGCAAGGCCCTGGCGGAACTGTCACGGACGAAAGCGCTGGCTTTTTATCAGCAACAGATCGGCCGCACCCTCCCCGTCCTCTTCGAACAAGGGGAACGCGATGGATTTCGCACCGGCACCACAGCCAACTTCACCCGGGTGGCAGTCGCGGCCGATGCCGTCGAGGCCGGCTCGATCCACCAAGTCACCATCACCGGCATCATGGACGGGCTGGCCTATGGCCGGCCCGTCGCCACAGTCTTAGCGCCCTCGCACAGGCCACTTGTATGACACAACCCAATAAGCCCCATACCGTCCATATCGAAACCTTCGGCTGCCAGATGAACGAGTACGATTCCGAACTCGTGCGGTCGTTACTCCGCAAAGCGGGATTCGAGTTTACCGAAGATCGCGAGCGCGCCGATGTCATGCTCATGAACACCTGTGCCATCCGTGAGAATGCGCATAACAAGGTCTATGGCCATCTCGCCGAGTTGAAGGCGGTGAAGGAACAGCGCCCGCTGGTCGTCGGGGTGCTCGGCTGCATGGCGCAAAACCTCAAAGAGGAGCTGACGGAGAAACAACCGCTGGTGGATGTGCTCGTGGGCCCGGACGGATACCGGCAATTGCCGGGACTATTGACGAATGCGCTGAATGCGGAAGAACAGGGCCTGGTGCGACGGGGCATGGCCGTAGACCTGTCCGAATATGAAACCTACGACGACATCCTCCCCGAGCGCGACGGCAGCAGCAACGCCTGGATCGCCATCATGCGCGGTTGCGACAACTTTTGCAGCTTCTGCGTGGTGCCCTACACGCGAGGGCGCGAGCGTTCACGCGATCCCCAGGGAATCCTCCGCGAGGTCGAGGCGTCGGTCGCCACCGGTCATACGCAGATCACGTTGCTCGGACAGAACGTGAACAGCTACCGGTATGAAGACTGGGACTTTGCCCGCCTCATCCTTGCGGTCGCCGAGGTGCCGGGAGTCCGGCGGGTCCGCTTCACGTCTCCGCACCCGAAGGACTTTCCTGCTGCGTTGCTGGATGCCGTCGCCGGCCATCCGAACATCTGCAAACATATCCACCTGCCCCTGCAATCCGGCAACGACCGCATCCTGGAACTCATGAACCGGACCTACAGCCGGAAAGAATATCTCGATCTGGCCGCGCATATTCGACGCCGCCATCCCGGGATCGCGCTCACCACCGATATCATCTGTGGCTTTTGCTCGGAAACCGAGGAGGAGTTTCTGGATACCTATCGGGTCGTCGAGGAGGTGCAGTACCACTCCGCCTATGTGTTCAAGTATTCGGAGCGGAAAAATACCATCGCGGCGCGGAAGTTCCCGGACGACGTGCCGGAGGCCGTGAAGGGCGAACGGGTCAGCCGCCTGGTGGACCTGCAGCGCCCTATCACCGCGCGCCTCAATCGGGAATTGATCGGACAGACCCTGCCGGTGATGGTCGAAGGCGACTCCAAACGCTCCAGCGATCAATGGATGGGCCGCACCGATACCGGCGTGTACGTCATTTGGAACAAGAGCGACGCCCCGGCGTTACTCGGCAGCATTCAACCGGTCACTATTCTCGACGGCAGCGCCGCAGTCCTGATGGGACGGCGCGAGCCCTCTACGAGAGTCGCGTGAATTATCCCCGCACTCCGCACAACTCATCGCCCGGCCGCCTGCGACAGGTCTACGAGAGACCAAAGATTGCCGTCGAACGGCGACATTCTTGCCCAGTCCTGAACAACAGTTGCCAATTTTTAGACACCCGCACTCGTCAGACTGACGGGAAAAGAGCAGGCATCGGCGCCTCTCGCCGTCTTCAGCGCCTGGCTCGCGTGTCGGCTCACCATCACCTGCCTCTCAATGGAGCGACTTCACCGCCTTGAAACTTCAATAGCTTAGACGGCATCTTTCGCCCGCGATCAATCACGTCGCATCAGCCGCAGCCACAGCAGAGATCGACTCTCAGGGGATTACCACTAGGGTCTCCGAAGTCCATGGAAAGAGGGCATAGCCCTTGCTTGGTCCATTCTGGCGTCCACAATTAACCAGGTTCATCAACCACCGACCGGCCCCAGAGGATTTCGCATCATGAAGAAAGACATCGCCCAGAGTCATGCAGAAGAGGCCCCTCGGGGCATGAGCCTGGAAACCATTATCGCCGTCGGGGTCTTCGGGTGGATGGCCCTCGGCGTGGTGATGATGGGCTTGGGAATCTGGTAGTCCCGATTCGTTACGACGCGCCTTCGTCCTGAAGCCGCGCCGCCTCTGTTCGCACCGCATCGACCAGCCGAGAAGGATGACCGCCATGCGAATTCACGGCTCCCGCACTCCTTTCACCAAGACCCTGAACTCCGGACTCCTTGGGTTGACCCTGTTGGGAGCCATGGCTGCCGGTTGCTCATCGACCGCCGCCACCGTTCAACAGAAGGCCGCTGCGCAACCCCAGGGTTCTGTCCGGCTCGAAGAAGTCGCCGATTGGGAATTTGAGGCCAGCCACCCCAGCACGATCGCTCTCGCCACCCTCGATAGCCTGCTGCGTGGGGTCATGATCTCGGACGCACAGACGGATCTCTCGAATCTGCCCGTGGATGGCAGCAAGCCGATGAAAGTATTCAGCGATGAGGACGTGCACTATCTTGCTCCCCTGCTAGCCCAAGCGTTGTCTCAAGCGCAACCCGAATATGTGGTCGCTTTCCGTCTATCCTCATCGGCAGGGTCAGGCTCTGAACCCACCGCGGGCACCCTTTACGTTCAGAACGAACGGTTGTATCTCACCGTGACCGAGCACAACGGTACGCTGGCGAAAGTCGAGTCTTCCCTGTTCAGCAGCGGGCGACCGGCTCGCATCGTGAGCATTACGCCGGAATCAGCCGGAAAAATCGAGCAGGCATTACCGGCGATTGCGCAGGGCCGGCAGCCGCTCAAATCCCTCGCCATCGACTACAAACTGTTTGCCAAGAACCCAGAACCGGCCCCGGCGGTCGCGGCAACGATCGCAGCGCCGGCGCCTCAACCGGTCCAAACCTCTGCACCCCGGATGGTCGTCGCCTCGGTGGTAGAAGAGGCGCCGGTTAAGAACGCCCCCCCTGCGCAGCCGGCAGGCCCGGCATCCCATGCGTCGAAAGCTTCTTCCGCCGAGGATGAACGATTGACCGAAACACTTCAGGAGTTACAGGACGCGCGGGAAGCGATGGCCCGGAAAGACGCCAAGATCAGCGCCCTGCGAAGAGATCTGGAATCGATGCGTACGCAGTTGGAAACGAAGGACAAGGAACTTCGGGCCGTGAAGAGCACCCCGCAGACTCAACCCAAACGCGAGACCCGGAACAAGGCCGAACTCACGGTTCGCTGACCGCCTGCCCGTTCATTCAGCCCACATCGATGACTTCCGGCCGCAGAAGCACGATCTCCCGTGAGATCGGCTGCCGGAAATTCATGCGGCAATAGCAGCCATACGTGACATAGGTATCCTGCAGGCAGTAGAGAGCGATTTCCTTGCCCTGCCCGTCCGCCCACATCTGCGCCACCTGCGACCCGCTGCCCGATTTACTTTCCACGTTCAACGCCCGCGCGAGCACGTCCAGCTTGACCCACCCACGATTGTCCCAGTTGCTCCAGATCGCCATGGTGTCGTACACCGGCTCCGCCCGAAACTTGGCCAGGTTGATCTCCATGGTCGGCTTCACCTGCTGAATGATCGAGCGTTTCTTGATGAAGGGCAGGTCGAAATTCAGGCCGTTGTGGGTAATGAACAACGAGGGCCGGAGCTGCCCGAGATGACTCCAGAAACGACGTAATAGCTCCTGCTCGTTCGCCCCGTACCAGGAGGTGGCGCCACGCGGTTCGAGGTTGTCGGAAAACTCCAGCAACCCGATACACACGATGCGGCTGAAGGTTCCGTCGAAGGAGGATTTTTCATAGAGTTCTTCATCGAGCCGATGCTGCGCCTGCGCCTCCCCGACTGCGAACAGATCCCCTCCGGTCTCGGAAAAAGCCGCCTCCCCCGAAGCCAGTTGGCGACCGGCCAGCCGGGCCCATTCCTCCCGGGGAGCCTGGACCGTTTCGATGTCGAGGACCACTTTCATACACCCCTACACTTTCCCCTGCTGAAGCGCCGCGATAACGGGCTGATCGGCCGAAGGAAACTCGAACGCGGCCATCTCATGAGGATAGACCCATCGAAGTTCCGCGCAGTCCAGCGCGATCGCAACACCGGTCTCGATCCGGCAGCGAAAGAAATGCAATTCCACAATCTTCTCGGGATATTCATGTCGTACGACCTGAAAGGGAGTGGGAGGGCCGATACGCACATTCAGCTCCTCCCTTAACTCCCGATGCAGACACTCCTCCAACGTTTCGCCCGTTTCTCGTTTCCCGCCCGGGAACTCCCATAAGCCGCCGAGATGCACCCCGGCCTTCCGCCGCGCGATCAGATACCGACCCTCGTGAACAATGATCCCTGCCGCAACCTCGATCACTTCCATCATGCACCGCGTCCGGGAGAAGAACGTATGGCCTATGGCATGTAGCTCGGCACTGAAAAGCAGGTACGTCTCGCTTCCAAACTATGGGCCATTGGCTATGCGCCATATGCTCCTGATCCGCTACCTGGCCGGATCGAACGGATAGGTCTTGCAGAACGGTTTCATCGGGCACAGGAGGCAGTAGGGGTCGCGCGCCGTACAGACCGTAGCGCCGAAATCCATGAGGGCCTGATTGAAGTCATACCCCTTACCGCGCGGGATCAGGGTTTCAGACAACTCCCAGAGGGCGGCCTTTTGCGCCTTGGGGTCGCCCTGCGCAATGAACACACGATGCAGCACGCGGATCACGTTCGTGTCCAGAATCGGAGCGTCTTCGTTGAACGCAAACGAACGAATCGCCCCCGCGGTGTACCGCCCGATGCCCTTGAAGGACAACAACTCCTCCGCATCGTTCGGCAACTGCCCGCCGTAGCGGGCTACGGTTTCACAAGCGATGCTGTGCAACCGTTCCGGCCGGATGTTGTACCCCAGCGGATACCAGGTCTGCTTGACCTCCGCAACCGGCGCATCGGCTAACTGTTCAAACGACGGATACCGTTCCAAAAATTCATGGTACTTGGGAATCACACGATCGACCTGGGTCTGCTGGAGCATCACTTCCGACACCAGGATGTGATAAGGATCGGAGGTCCTGCGCCAGGGTAGGTCACGCCCATGTTCCTTGTACCACTTCAACAACCGGTTCTGAAAACGCTGCTTCAGCCCGCGTGCAAGCGGGACCGAGGACTGAGGCGACTTCTTCTTACGGCGCGGGGATTTCTGAACGCGAGACTTTGTAGACATAACTGTTCGTGATGAGTGGCGGCATTCTAAGAGGCGGGCGGGCTGAAAATCAAACTACGACGCCTCGACGAGCGGAGCCGCAGAGCGCGATCCACCAGGACGAATCCTTGCTTCGCGCCCTGCGGTCCCTCGCAGCGCTTGTGATACCGCTCGCTACTGCGGCGAAGCCTGCACCTTGGTCCCTTCCTTCACCGGCGGATCGATCACAATCTGAGGGCCTTGCACCTTCGGCAAGATCCCGGCCCCCGGTTTTTCCAGGAGTCGCTGATTCTGCTCGTCTTTCGGAAGCTGTTGCGACACATGCCGGTCGTCGAACGCCGCCGCTCCGTTGAGCGCCTTCTCCCCGACCGCATTGGCGCGGCCCGGATCGTTGGCAAGAGACTGCCCATTGACTGGATCAGTCGCCTTGCCCATTGGATAGCCGGGATGTTGCGGCAACATCACAGGGTTGCCGAACGCCACGCCGGCCATCAGCATTCCGGTCAGAGTAAATGGAATGATAATGATATGGAATGAGGCTTTCATATCAAACCTCCTGTTAAGCGGGTGAAATGAAAACGCCCTCCTGTCAGGACGATCAGAAGGGCGCAGGAAGACATCGATGGAATAACAGGGAACTGACGAGCGTGGTTGGATCGAGGTCACCCCGGCTTCATGGTCACCTCCAAGACTATTGTATTCAGCTTGCTCTCGTTGAACCCAACAATCAAGTCCGCCCAACCTCGTAACAACATCCACGACGCCGGGAAAAGTCCCGGCGCAGGCCCTCCCATACCCTAGGGTTTTTCCCAACTCCAAATGGTCGGGGACATTATCCTGATCGCGCCGCGATTAGGGACATGTTATGTCCTTCTGACGAAACACATTATCCGCGCTCGTTGCTCGCTCCCCATTACAGAGATCACGAGGCGGTTTCCGACGCTGATGGCGCGGCTCTACGCACCGCCTCCCGCCGGACTACAGATTCGACAGCTCGCGCGATGATTCAATTCACGTAAGGATACAGACCGGCCCATGACCATGAAAGTTCACTATCAGGTCTCTCTCTCGAAGGAGTCGACCACAAGCGGAGAAGGACGGCTTCTGGATCTCTCGGTGGAAGGCTGCCGTATCGAGGGTGCGCACCATTTGCCCGTCAACACCTACCTTTCCCTGCGGCTGATCATTTCACCGAAGGAGATGCCGGTCCTCGTGGATCTGGCCGCCGTGCGATGGACGCGTGGAATCGTCTGCGGCATACACTTTCTCTCGCTCCAGCCGTTACAGACCGCACGGCTGAAAACGTTTCTCGCCTCCGCCGCGCCGCAAAAACCACCGAACACACCCGACAAGGGCTAAGTCACCGGCCCCCTCTCTTCTTCTCACCCCCCCTAGGATTTTCCCTTGCCTTTTTCGTGCCGCTCTTGCATCCTTGGGCCGCCCCTAGAGATAACCCTAGGTCTCTCGAAGCCCCATCGACTACTCAAGAGGAACGATGTCATGAACGAAGAGAATCAAACTCGGCGCATAGACGTGCTGGCAATCGGCCTATTCGGTCTGGCAGTGGGCGCGCTGACGCTCGGGGTGGCGCAGTTAGGATGGATTCAACAGAAGAACATGGTCGGCGCGCTGGTCATCGCCTTGATCTTCGGCGGGGTGGTGCAAGTCTTGGCCGGCATTACCGACATTCGCTACAACGAGCAACTGGGCGGAACCGCGCTGACCATGTACGGTTTCCTTTGGATCACGCTCTGCACCGTCAAACTCGTGAGCACAAGCGGCACGTTTCACTTCGATGCGGTGCTCTATCTCCCTATTAATCTGGTCTACGCGGTCTTTTCAGGGGTCATGGTCTTTCTCACGGCCTATCGAAACCTCACGCTCAGCGCCCTCCACGTCGTCATCACCCTTACGTTTCTTGCCACCGTATTCGCCCGCCTGGATTTCATCAGCGAACTCCTGCCGGGGTGGGGCCACATCATTGTCGGTCTGATGGCCTTTTATCATGCGGTCGGCAGTTTGACTCAGGCCTTTACCGGGAAATCCATCCTCCCGCTCGGCCCGCCGCTCCTGTTTCACACACAGAAGCACGTGCACTCGATCGCCAAGGTGGTCTAGCCCGGACCATTCTTGAATCCCTGCTCCGTCGTCCGATTCTCTCGCCCGGCGAGGCTTTTCTCGTTCGGCCTCCTCGACGGACTGCAAGTACGCCTGCGTCGGCCTTACGTGCGAGAAGCCTCGGCGGGCTTCGGTCTCGAACGTCTCGCGCCGGCATTCATGAATAGTCCGGGCTAGCGGCGCGCTCCTCGTCGTGCGTCGTTCGTGAAACGTCGCTCTTCTCTGGTCCGCATACGTTTGACGTTTCACGTTTGACGCTTCAACAGCCTCCTACCAGTCCGCGCCCATCCGGTCCACCACGATCTGATGCACGGCCGACTGGGGAGCGAGGCAGGCCAGGTAGAGCGCGGTCTCGGCGATGTCGAACGGATCGATCTTTTCGCTGCCGGCCCGCTCCCCAGCCGAGGCATCGACCAGATCATCCGCCACGCCGCCGGGACAGATCGCGCTCACTTTGATACGGTGCGCGCGCCCCTCGTCCGCCAGTGCCTTACTCAACGCCATGATCGCGTGTTTCGACGCGCTGTAGGTCCCCGTTCCGCTCCAAGCCTGCACGCCCGCCACGCTCGACATATTGAGAATCGTGCCGCCGCCCTGCTTCTTCATCTGCGCAAAGGCGGCCCGGCAGCAGAAGAACGTCCCGCGCACATTCGTATTCATCACTTCGTCGAAGGCTTCGGTGCTGGTCTCGGCCAGCCGGCGTCCGCCGAAGATCCCGGCGTTGTTCACCAGGATATCCAGGCGCTGGAAACGTCGAACGATTTCACCGATCAGTCGCTCCACCTGCGACTCGTCCGCCACGTCGGTCTGCAGCGGTAAGGCGGTTCCTCCGGCCGCCTCGATCTGAGCGACGGTTTCTTCGCATTTGTACAATCGCCTGGCTGCAACGACGACCATCGCGCCCTCTTGCGCGAACCGGAGCGCGATGGCCTTGCCGATCCCGCTACTGCTACCGGTGACGATCGCGACTTTGCCGTTCAAGCGTTTCATAGCTCCGACCTCCTCAATGAATTGCTCCTGCCGGACTGAGAGCCGCCTCTACCATACAGGGAAACGGATTGCAGAAATAAGCCCTGACGTGAATGGATCGAAGCGTGTGAGGTCAGGCGGCGGGTCGTGCCGGCACAGCCTGCCAACGGAAAAGCAGCTAACGGGGATTTTTCTCGGTCGGGTTCTCTACACGCGAGGTATGACGATCGACATTTCGCCCAAGTACTTCGCCGACTCGTGCCAGCACTTCCTGTTCGGCCGCTTCCGGTGTGGAGCAAGGCCCTGAGGCGACCGATTGCTCGGCAAGGTTGTGCCCCACCCCGCAACCGACGGTGGCATCCGCGGACCAGCGACCATCACCGGCGGCATGGAATGTCACATGGACGTCGCACCCGGTGATGCGGATATCCTTCGTGTCATTCGACATCTATCAAACTCCTCCCCTGCTGGTAGAAACCGGAAGGCATGAGGCACAGGTTCAAGGTAATCCTGCAATCGGAAACCGCACACTAGGAGGACCCCCTGGATGCAGAGGCACGCTCTCAGAACCGAGCATGGATGAAACCGAAGGCGTTATGTGTCTCCGAGATGATGTGCGACGAATGCATGATCGCCGATCGTTCCTCGAGCCAAATCCAGGAGATGCCGATGGTGCGTGAACAGCATGACCTGGCTGCCCTCGGCGAAACGCGCCAGGGCCCGCAGGATGTTGACCGCACGCGCGTCATCGGATGTGATGAGGGTATCATCGAGCACCAGCGGCATTGGCGGATGGGAGGGGCGCCGTAACTCCAGTGCCGCCAGCCGTAGCGCCAGGTACAATTGATCGGCGGTGCCTTCGCTCATCTCCTCAATCCCGATCGTCAGGCCGCCGGCCCGTTGTGCGCACAGAACCGGCCTGTCCTCACGCTCGTCCGTCACCAGCCGTTCGTAGGCGCCGCCCGTCATCAGCGAAAAGTAGGCAGATGCGGCAGACACCATGGGCGCCTGGGCCCGTTCACGAAACCGGTTCAACGCCTCCTGCAGCAACGAGCGGGCGAATTTCAGCCTGGCCCAGGGCCTGATGGCCGAACGGTATCGCGCCGCCGCAGATTCCATCGCCTCACGCGCCAACGCCGCGCGATCCGACGCGTCGATGACTTCCAACGCTCGCCTGGCCTGCTCCTCCGTCCGTTGCGCCGCGGCCTGTTCCTGTTCAAGCCGTACCATCTCGGTACGGCAACGTTCACGCTCGCCCTCAAGGGCCGGCACATCCAACCCCGCAAGACGCGCCCTCAACTCACCTTCCGACTGAAGCGAAGCCTGAGCCAGTTGCTGGCGCAGGAGCGCGAGCGATTTCCGGAGCTCCCGTTTTTTCGCCGCCTGCTCTTCCAATTCCGGCAGCTGGTCGATCGTGGCCCCCTTCGCGCGCGTGCAGAGTCCGGCCAACAAGGCGGCCTCCGTGACCTGTACGGCCGCGGCCTGTCGCTTCCTCTCCTGGGCCTTCGTGCGCTCGCGAATGAGCGCATACCCTTCCTGCTGATGTTGCCGCGAAACAGCCAACCGTTTGCGGAGACGATCCGCAAAATCATCGAGCACCCGGGGAACCGCCTCCCCGAGTAACTCCGCCACCTGCACAGCCTGTGTCATGAGGTCATCGACCACAGCCTGTAGTTGCGCCTTTCGTTGTTGCGCGTCCGCTAAGGCCGACGCCTGTCGTGCCAGCCCATCCAGTTCGTCGAGCCGCGACTTCAGGGCTTCGGGCAGCGCGTCGCCCGCGAGGAAGAGTCTGGTGTGCCAGGCCTGCAGCGCGTCCAGATGACGGCGACGTTCAGCCTCGGTCTCGCTCACCTGACGACCGACCTTCTCCCGCTCGATCCGCTGGGTATGAGCCGTCTTGAGACGAGCCTGCTGCTCGGCCTCCGCTTCGGTCGCCGATTGTTCCCAACGCACGGCCTGTTCGATCAGCGCGGAGAGTTGTTCCGCCTCTCCCGCTTGCGTCGCGGCGGGAGAACAGCCGACGGCACGCAACCCTTCAATAATCGCTCCGACGGAGCCTGCGGCATCGGCCAGCAACCGGTCGCGGTCGGCACGCAGGGCCGTCACACGCTCAACCAGCTGCAGCGCCTCATGCCGGCGCCCCTGCCATTCACGCAACGTCTCGGGATCCAGGTCCGGCAACCCGGCTTGCGTCAGGCGCTGCCGCCAGGCTCCTTGCAACCCGTCGCGTTTCAGGCGCAGCGCAGCCATCTCACCGGCCAGTTCCTTGCGGCGCAATTCCATCTGCTCGATGCGCACCGAGCACTCTTCCAATCCGGCCGCGCGTTTGGTGTCCGCACGCAGTAGGTCCGCCTGACGATCGGCTTCGCCCACTGCCGCTTCAAACGCCTCCGGCAAGGCCTTCGCGGCGTCGAACCCCAGCGCCAACTGATCCGTTCCGCCGGTCCTCTCGATGTAGGTGCGACGAATCGCCGTCCATTCTTCAAGACGTTTGGCGCGGGCCTGGCGCAGCGTCTCCGCCGTCACCACCTCACCTTCCGCAGCGAGCTGCCGTTGCCGCAACCGTTGCCCGTCGAGGTCGCGACCGACCAGTTCGGATTCGTCACGCCACTTGGTGAGTTGTACCTCAATATCCGTCAGATCCTGTTTCGCCTGCGCGATCTGAGCCTCTAAAAGCGGTTGGCTGCGACGCAACGCCTGCTCCGATTCGAGACCGAGTTCGGAAAGCGCCAGGGTGAGCCGGCCGTCCAGTTCACGAAGCCGGCGATCCAGCTCGCTCTTCTGCCTGACCACATCACCCTGTGCCTGCCCCGCTCGTAGTGCCGCCGTTAACGCCTGCCTGTGCAGTGAATCCGGTACTGTATCGGGCAATGCGCTGGCCGGTTGCAAGGCTGCATCCAACGCTTCGGCACGCTCACGATAGCCTTCAAGCCGCTCGCCCAATCGACTCACCTCGGCAAGGTGCCCCTCCAACGCCACACGGTCGGCGGCGGAAGGCACGGCCGCTAGAATGGTCCGCCGATCCACGCCCGGCGCCAGCCTTTCCACGACCAACTCCAGCTCACCCTCGATCTTCGCAATGAGGCTATTTTGCTGATGGATTTCATGGCGGTTTCTGGCCGCGGCTTCCACGCCCGAGATCAGGCGCTCGACCGCTTCGGCATGGTCGAGCAACAACGGTTCGATGACGAGTCCATCCAGCGCGGCGGCGCAACGCGCAAGCTCCTCTTCGGCTTCTCGAAGATCTACCTGCGCGCGCTGCAACGCCTGTTCCGCGGCCAGCCGTTCCTCGCGTTGCTGCTCGGACAGATCGGGAACCGCCGCATAGGACTGGAGCGCGCCCGCCAGGCGATCATGCTCACGCAGCAACGGTTCAACCGTGCGTAGTTCGGTCAATTCGTTCTCCCGCCGACGCAACGTTTCCAAGGCCTTGGTGAGGTCGTCGAGAGCCGCCTTGGCGGTTTCATGCGCGCGATTCAACGCCTGCCACTCAGCCGGTTTGGTCTGCGCTTCGCGCCAGGCTTTCCGCTGCTCATCGAGCTGACGGCGCGCCTCGTTGATCACGGCATTCTGCGCGCGACCGTGCTGGCTATAGAGTTTTTTGGCATCGCCATCCAGGGCTGCCAGCAACGCCGCAATGCCGCTGGTGCCGGCGCTCGCCTCAAACAGCGCTGATCCCAGATCGCCTTCGCCGCTCAGCAACACGGCGCCGCCCTCGCGAAGCCGGGCATGATTCAACCCGAACATGGCTTCGAATTCCTGGCGCTCTAACCCGCCGGTCAGTTCCCGCTCCAACCTGCTGTCCACGGCAAAACCAGGATCCGTCTGTTCCGTGCGGACATCGAGTCCAGAGAGGGTCGTCCCCCTGCCCTTGCGTCTGATGAGTCCGACCGGTCTGCCCGCCTGGTCGATGAACACACCGCCGATCCGCAATTCGCCGGCCGGGTGGACGAAGTCGTCCGGGCTGCGCAGCGGAATGCCGAAACGGAGATCCGTCATGGCCCGCAAGGCTGACGACTTGCCTGCTTCGTTGGGTCCATAGATCAGATGCAAATTGCCGGAGCCGGTGGAAAAGTCCAACGTCTTATTGGTGAAAGGGCCGAAGGCGAGCAGCAACAGGCGCGCGAGTTTCATGCCTCTTCTCCGGAGGCGGACAGGCGCGCCAAGACTGTGGCTTCCGCATCCATCAGGAGACTTCGCAATTCGGCAGGATCGTCGAGACGCGGCACATCACCGGCCGTGACTTCCGCGGGCATGGCGCCAAGGAGGTCGCCCAGTTCAACCTGTGCCCGGCGCATCAATTCCGTATCGTCGCCCGCAATCGTATCGACCAGACGGACCAACTCTCCCACCGCATCCTGACGCTGCGCAGCCCGGGCACGATCCAGCGGGGTGGAAAGATCCAGCCGCACCTGCTCGATCCAGATCTCCGCCGTGCCGATGTCCTGCGCCGCCGCATGCATCGCCGCCGCGAGCGTGCCCGGCTGTGCCGCCTCCAACCGGTGCAACTCGGTCGATCCCGTCAGCGTCACGCGCACCGCATGCAGCCGATCCGTCGTCCCGGCCAGCACCGGTTCCAACGCGCGGGCGAAGGCCTCGTTAAGCGATTCCAAGCGGTCCACGCCATCGAGCGGCACGGAGAGCTGACTCCAACGAACCACATCCAGCGCGATAAACTCGGCCTCGACCCGTCCCGCTTCCACCGTGACCAATTCGCAACCCTTCGCGCCCGTTTCCTTCGCATGACGGCCCTGCAGGTTGCCGCAAAATACGATGCGCGGCCGCTCGTTCAGCACCTCACGCGCGTGCACATGGCCCAGCGCCCAGTAGTCGTATCCCTTAGCAACCAGCGTCGGCAGATCGGTGGGCGCATAGGTATCGTGGCCGGCACGCCCTGTCAGACTCGTGTGCAACAGACCGATATTAAAAAACCCGGGTACCGGCGGCGGGTAAGACGGGACCAGGTCTTCGTTCACCTCGCGCTCCGGAAAACTTCGGCCATGAATCGCCACGGAGAGGTCATCCAGCCGGATCGTCTGAGCTGCGCGACTCGAAAAGACCGTCACGTTCGACGGCAGGGTCAACTGGCGCGAGATCACCCCCTGCGCGTCGTGGTTTCCCTGCACGATGAAGCAGCGGATGCCGGCGCGCTCCAATCGCACCATCTGACCGCGAAAGAAGAGGCCGGTGTGAAAATCCTGCCAATCTCGGTCGTAGATGTCGCCTGCGAGCAGGAGGAAATCCACTCGCTCGGTCAGCGCCCGGTCTACCAACCGCTCCAACGCACTGCGGGTGGCGCTACGCAACCGATCAACCGGCGCACCGTCGTACCGGTCCAAGCCACGTAACGGACTATCGATGTGAAGGTCGGAGGCGTGGATAAAGCGCATGAGGAATTAGCTCCCGCCGGTTTCTTCGAGAAACGACGATCGAAACGACCTATGGCCGGGACGATTCGAGGTCAATATACGATCCCTCATATACCACATCATCTCCATCGTCGCACTTGAGTCGTATATGTCACGAATGCCAGGCCGAATAGGCGGGTGAGCGCCCTTTCCTCCGGTTCGATTTGGAAACGATTCATAGAGAGGGCGAAGCCGGGAAGAACCAGGAAAGCCGGCGCGTTCGAAAGGAATATGCCCCAGCCGGGCAAGATCCACAAGAAAGCCCAGATACATCGCCGGCACACATGGCCCTGCCTGTAGAAATCTGTGTCCCCGCCCGCCACAGTCCGGCGGGCGGGGCACAACCGCCCTACCGACCCGGAGTTTGCGCGCGGCAACCACATTGGCAGTTGATTTGCTCGCAGCGACAGGCATTTGCCTGGCATCCGCAGGAACAGGATGCGCATTCGCAGGTTCCGCAACAGCTTGTCTTGGCAATCTTCTGCGCGGTGGTTTTTTTCATTTCGGCCATGTGGGTCTCCTTTGAGATGCCGACGCGTGATTGCGCCGTCACAGAGGCTGACGGAGGGCCACCGGAAACCTTACAGTTCCGCACACAGTTTGGTAAGCTGCTCCCATGAACCTCGAATCCAACCCCTCGACAGCACTTTCGCCGGAGGCCATCGCGCAACTGGTGAAAGGACACCGTGAGTTCCTGGCCTTCCTGGAACGGCGCGTGGAATCTCGCGCTGTGGCAGAAGATATTTTGCAAGCGGCCTTTACCCGTGGATTGGAGCGCGGGGGCGACGTGCAGGACGAAAAGGTCGTCGCCTGGTTCTACCGGGTGCTTCGCAATGCCGTAATCGATCACTACCGGCAGCGGTCCACCACTGCGCGAGCGATGGAAGCCTGGGGGCGGGAATTCCCGGATGTGCAGGAGCCTGAAGCGGAATTGCGGCAGGAGATCTGCCGATGTGTCTCGGGCCTGTTGGAAACGCTCAAGCCGGAATATCGCGAAGCCCTGCGGATCGTGGATCTGGAGGAAGGCAAACTGAAAGACCTCGCTCAGCAGTCAGGCATCACCGCCGAAAATGCGGCCGTGCGCGTGCACCGAGCCAGGGCCGCGCTTCGTCGCCGGATCGAACAGGCCTGCGGCACCTGTTCCGTGCATGGGTGTCTGGATTGTTCGTGCGAGACAGCCGACGGGGAGCCGTGCAGTGGGTGAACGCTCCACCTGCCCGGATCAATGCAGTTACACACGGCTTTGCTGGGCCAATCACCCCACTGTCACAGGCATGAGCGTCATGGTGTCGTTGCCGAAGATGTCGATGACTTTGACCGCAATGACATAGCGGCCAGGTATCGCGGTAGGCGATCTGTTCGAGGAGGTTCGGCTCCTTGTGGAAGGTCTCACCGCCGATCTCGATGTCCATGCTGAAGTCCGCGCCCACGTCGAAGGGCGGGTCGATGTAGATGAGCTTGAGGCCACCAGCCTCTTCGATCTGGCGTCGAAGCGCCCCGGCCTTGAGGGACGAAAGAATGAGCTTGTTGTCGCCCCAGATGAGTTTGTTGGTCCAGCCCTTGACCTGCCCGCCCGCCCATATCGAGATCCAACTCCCCATCGCCGCGCTGTTCTTTCCGGGGCTCGTCGATGTGCTCCAGCGTTTGAAAGGGCAGGACTGCAGTGCAGACTTCGCGGGATTTGCCGTTCCACACCAGTTCGACTTCGCGCTTGTCGGCAAACAGGAGGAAGCGATACTTTTCCGGCAGCGGCTTGCCCTGCTCGATGAGCTTGATGAGGTCGCGCTTCTCGGCGTCGGAGAGGTCGTATTTTCAGAATCGTGCGGTCGCGCCATGTCTCAGCTATTACCCTCTCTCTTACCCTCTTTTAAGGGTAGTACCCAATTCAGCACCCATTTGATCGGGTACTACCCATTTCCACCGCCATGCCTCGGGCATACATGCGGTAAGAACCGTTAGAAACAGGGCAATAATCCCTCACTTATTACCCCATTTCGGCTGCGCATTACGCCATTTCGCCCCGCGGCCTTTCCCGACCGGAATAATGACGCCGGCCTCCCGGAGTTGGCCGAGCACATGGCGAATCATGTCCCGGCTGACTTTAGGGCAGGCCTTTTCAACCTCAGTAATACTGAAGTCGGCGATAAAACCGTCTATCGCATTGCGGATCATATCGGTCTTGCTGCCGTGCCCCTTGCTGATCGTGCCGAACCGGCTTTCGAATTCGTCGTAGGCCGCCAGAAGGGTCCCGAGAAAGTATTCCGTCCAGGGGAGAACGTCATGCTGGCCCTCGTGCCATCCCTGTGATGACTGATACAGAGTGTCGTAGTAGGACTGCTTCGACTGCTCGATGATCCGCTCAAGACTCACATACCGTCCAACCTCATAGCCCTGTTGGTAGAGCAGCAGCAACGCAAGCAGGCGAGCCATCCGCCCATTGCCATCCAGAAAGGGATGGATGCAGAGAAAATCCAACACGTAGAAGGGAATGAGGAGCAGCGAATCCAATTCTCGCACCCGTTCCACATTAGCGAATTGCCCATGCAACGTCCGCATGAACTCCTCGGTCAGATGCGGGGCGACCGGTGTAAACCGGACACGCGTGTTCCCTCCCGGCAACGTCTCGGTAATTTCGTTCTGCGTGGCCTTCCATACGCCACCATGACCACCGGCATATTTCATCAAGTCGCGGTGGAGCTGGAGGACCACACGCTCGGTAAAGGGAATATCCGCATGACTCTGGTGGATCGTATTGAGCACATCCCGATAGCCGGCGATCTCTGATTCGGAACGGTTGGCAGGTTTCACTTTCTCTTCGACAATGGCCCGCAGCCGCTTGTCGTCCGCGACAATGCCTTCAATACGGTTGGAGGACTCGGTACTCTGAATCAAGGCCACCTGCCGGAGATTCTCCAGCATCTCCGGCGCCTGCTTCTTATAGAGCTCCTGTTTGCCCTTGTGTTCGCCCAGCTTGCGAATCATCGTAATGATCCGCTGCGGAACGACCAGCTTGGCCAGATAGGCCTGTGTCAATGAGGTCATGATGCTCGGGCATCCTGTTGGATGAATGACAGATCCGGATCGTGGACGCGATTCGACGCGGTCATGAGTCGGTGAAGGAGAGGGTGGAACAAGCCAGTACACGGCCGTGGTTTCTTCTGCGACGACTGGCGGGTGAACAATTCCTGCTTGCCTCTGGCCTCGGCGAGATCGGTCAAATACCAGGTCGTCTGCGTGGGCAACGCGGGCGGTTCGGCAGCGAGTTGGCGGAGCGTCATCATGATTTGTGTTTGTACTCCGTAAAGCTCGATGCGAGCGAGGCAAACGTGCCCGGCGTATGTTTTTCAATTCCTAGTTGATCCACGAAGACGAAGTCGTACCGCCGTCCGTTCGATTCGGCAGCCGTCGCGTCGGCACACCACAGCTTGAGCCGCGCCATTTTCTGCGGCAGATCCAACTCCTCTCGTCCCTTGGTCTCGACGACCCAGACTGTGCCGTCGATGGTGCGGACGATAAAGTCCGACGTATAGGTGGAGAGGTCGCCGTCGGACGAGACCGCGCCGGACGCGTCGAATCGGAGCAGATCGTACTTGTCGCGCGCGCGACGGACCTCAAACAGCCAGATGACCGTCTCCACCGCCTCGCGCTGAGCAAAGTAGTAACGGAAGGGGGAGAGAGAACCATCGGCGTTTTCGACCAGGTGATCGCTCTCGAACCAGTGCCGGAGCAACGCTGCCGAAGTGGCAGACGCACTGGCATATCCTTTGGCTCGCCAGACAAAGACTTCCTCCCGCACCTTGGCGACCAACGGCGGCAGCAATTTCTCATAGGCCGTGCTTCTCAGTGCTTCGTCGGCTGGGAACCAGCGCTGGTCGGGGATGAGTGGTTCGTAGGGCGAGCTTGGGAAATCTGGGTGAAGAGACATGCGACGTTGCCTTTGATTGATCGCCCGCTTACGCGGGCGCAGAATACCTTGTTCTGAGTGAGAAATCACGTGGTCCGGCTACACACGTCGGCCGAAATACGCCTCACGATTCCACCCCTGTCTTGCAATTCCAGAGACCAGCCCCGTATGCTCCCAGCATGATTTTGGTGACACGATGACAGAACCCACAACGACCGTTTCCAATCTGAGCCTGGCCGAATTGAAGAACCTGGTCGAAGGCATCGTCGATGACCGGTTGCGCACGCTGCTGGGTGACCCGGATCTCGGCGCGCCCCTCGGCGAGTCGGTTCGCGAGCGCCTCAAGCAATCGCTGACTTCGACGGAACGCATCACTGGTGACGAAGTGGCCGACAAGCTCGGCCTACGGTGGTGACATGCCCTGGTTTCGCTTAGCCTTCCGGCCCGATGTGATCACCGACCTACGCGTGGCGGATCCCGCCATGGCTCAGCGGCTGTTCGACAAGACGAAATGGCTGGCCTCCAACGTGGACAATCTGCGTCATGAACCGGTCGCTGCCGACCTGCCCGGGATCCATAAGTACGCCGTCGGCGACTGGCGGATTTTTTATTCGATCGACCGGACCGAACAACTCGTGGACATTCACCACATCCACCACGCAGCGCCGACACAGCCGACAAGACCGGCCTGACCATGCTGAATCTCACCTGGACCGCCATCGAACGGTTGCGCAAGCTGATCGAGGAGCATCCGGAAGATCCCGTCGTGCGCATCACGCTGCGCGACCTCGATGACCAGCGCCTCTCCTTGGCGATCACGCTGGAACCGGCTATCCAGGAAGAAGACGAAGTGCAGCACATCAAAGGATTAACGATTGCGCTGGAGCGTTCGAGCGTGCACCGTACGAACGGAATGACGGTGGATTATCAGGCAGACAAGGGATTCACCTTCGTGCATCCGCCGGCAGAGGAATTAGGGCTCATCATGCCCAGCAGCAACTGAAGCCCGGTGAACGTAAAAAGTGAAACGTATCGCGTGCGGAGATGATCACGAACTGCGCAACAGGATCACCAACGAACGTGATGAGCCCCGCGTCACGGTCCCGGGTGACCGTTTTACGTTTCACATTTCACGTTTCACGCCCGCTTACGATTTCATCCGGGGAAAGACGCTGCCGAAATGCATGGGGAAGGTGCCACGGGCCACATCGGCGACGTAGCGTTCGAGGGCTTCGGTGATCACGGGAAAGGCCAGATCATCCCAGGGAATATCCTCCAGCGAGAACAGTTGCACATCCAGGCTCTCCGTACCCGGTTTGAACTCCGGGGTACGCATGGAGCCGCGAAAGACCATGTGGACCTGGCTGATTCGGGGCAGACTCAAGACGGCATACAGGGACGTAATCTCGACGTCGGCATGCGCCTCTTCAAACGTTTCGCGGATGGCCGCCTGCTCGGTGCTCTCCCCGATCTCCATGAAGCCGGCGGGAAACGTCCAATGGCCGGTGCGCGGTTCGATCGCCCGGCGGCACAGCAGAATTTTATCTTCCCACTCGGGAATGCAGCCCGCGACGATTTTCGGATTGATGTAATGGACGACCTGACAGGTATCGCACACAAACCGCGGCAGGTTATCGCCGGGAGGAATTTTTTTCGACAGCCCGGCCCCGCACTCGCTGCAGAACTTCATTGCGGCCCCCGATCACGACAACAGAAAGACAGAAATGGATAGCACAAACCACGCCTTCTTTGCACCCTGCCCCCGCGGACTCGAAGCGGTCCTCGCCGACGAACTCACCGACCTCGGCGCCGCCGACGTGAAGCCCACGGCCGGTGGAGTCGCCTTTCACGGCCCCCTTGCCCTCTGCTATCGAGTGAATCTGCAGAGCCGCATCGCCAGCCGCATTCTCTTACGTATTGCCGAGGGCTCCTATCGCGACGAACACGATGTGTATGACGCGGCGAACGCCATCCGCTGGCAGGATTGGTTCACGCCGCAACAGCGCATCAAGGTGAAGGTGAGCGCGCACCACTGCCCGCTGAAGAGCCTGGATTTTGTCACCCTGCGGGTGAAGGATGCCGTCTGCGATCGCTTTCAATTTGCGAGGGGCAAACGCCCGACGGTGGATACCCATGCGCCGGACATCTTGATCGCGGTGTATTTGGATGCGTCGACCTGCACCTTCTATGTGGATACCTCGGGCGAGCCACTGTTCAAACGGGGCTGGAGGAAGTCGGCGGGCGAAGCACCGATCAGGGAAAATCTCGCCGCCGGCATCCTGCGGCTTTCGAAATGGACTGCGGACACGGTGCTCTACGATCCCATGTGCGGAAGCGGCACTTTCGTCATCGAGGCCGCCTTGATGGCCCGGCGCGTCGCGCCGGGAATCGGCCGGCATTTCGCCTTCGAAAAACTGCTGTCATTCGATGCCCAACGATTGAACGACCTGCGCACAGAACTCAAGGCTATGGAAATCCCCATCAAGCCGGGCCTGATCCACGCGGCCGATGACAATGCGCACGCGATGACATCGATCAAGGCCAACCTCACCATCGCCGGGAGCGGCGATGCGGTCACCCTTCAACAGGGCGATGTCCTGCAACTCCCCGCCCCGGCCGAATCCGGCCTGCTTGTCACGAACCCGCCCTACGGGCACCGCATGGGAGAGGCGGAAAGCCTGCGCACGTTTTATCCGCAATTCGGCGATCACCTGAAGAAACATTTTTGCGGCTGGACCGTGCAGATTTTCACCGCCGACTTAAAACTCCCCGGGCAATTGCGGCTGGCCCCTTCCCGCCGGGTCCCTCTCTTTAACGGGGCGATCGAATGCCGCCTCTTCGAGTTTCGCATGGTCGCCGGCAGCCTCCGCAAGAAGAGAGCCGATAGCGAATAGCCTCTAACCCGGATTATTCATGAATGCCGTCGCGAGGCGTTCGAGACGGAAGCCCGCCGAGGCTGCTCGCACGCGAGGCCGACGCAGGCGTACTGGCAGTCCGTCGAGGAGGCCGAGCGAGAACAGCCTCGCCGGGCGAGAGAATCGGACGCCGGAGCAGGCATTCATGAATAGTCCGGGCTCAGAGCACATGGCTTATGGCTAATAGCTTATGGCAAGAGGGCAAGTAGTGAAGCGTCCCTGGTCCGCCGCCACATCTCTCATTCCTGCTCCCAGCCATAGGCACTAAGCCATCAGCTCTAGCCCGCATTGTTCATGAGCGCTTCTGCTGCAATCGCGGATTCGCGGCTGCGACAGGCCTGTCGGCGGGCGGGCTCGCCGCTCGGTCGGTCGACATCCTGTTCAAGGATGCCTCCCTTCCTTACGGCTCCACGCGCCCGTCTCGCTTCGCGACTCCGCCATTTCGCGACGAACCGTCATGAATAATGCGGGCTAGGCTCTCGTTTCGGCCATACGCTCTTCTCTTTCCGCCATACACTCTACGCCATCAGCTCTTGTTGGCTCCTGGAACCTCGCCGCTTGACAGCGTCGCGAAAGACTCCTATTTTCAGCATATGAACGCGTCTCACGCGCCCCTCGAAGAGCTGAAGCCGGAGCAGGATCTCTCCCTTTCGCGCCTGATCGTCGTCTCGAATCGCGAGCCATACGAACACCGGCTGGTCAAAAATCATCTGATCTGGGAACGCACCTCCGGCGGTCTCATCTCGGCACTCGATCCGGTCATGCGGCGGCTCGGCGGCACCTGGATTGCCTGGGGCAGCGGCAAGGCGGATCGCGAGGTAGTGGACCAAGACATGATCGTGGAAGTGCCCCCCGACGCCCCCACCTACCATTTGCGCCGCGTGTGGCTTGAGCCAACTGAGATCAAGGGCGGTTATCAGGGCTATGCCAATCAGGTGCTCTGGCCCCTGTGCCACCTCACGCTGGATCGCGTGGCCTATCGCAAAGCCTTCTGGCATGCGTACCAGGCCATGAATGCGCGCTTCGCGGCAGCTGTCCTCGGTGAATTACGCGGGAAGTCCGGTTTTGTGTGGGTGCATGACTTTCACCTGGCCCTGGTACCCGGCCTCATCAAGGCCGCGTTGCCGGCCCAGCCGGTCGCAGTCTTCTGGCATACGCCCTGGCCAGGCCCTGACGCGTTTCGCATTCTCCCGGAACGTCGCGAACTGCTCGAATCCCTGTTGGCGAGCGACTTGCTGATGTTCCAGACCCACAACTTTCTCCATTGCTTTGCCGAATGCGTGAAGGAATTCCTGGGCGTCGAGGTCCGGAGCGATGACCATCACATCGAATATAACGGCCATACGACGCGACTCGTCGCCCGCCCGATCAGTGTGAGTTTCCAAGCCTGGTCGGAACGCGCCCGAACGTCGCAGGTCACGCGCGCCATGGACGTGTTGCGTAATCTGCATGTTTTTCAGCCCGAGGTCCGCATCGGTCTCGGCGTCGACCGGCTCGACTACACCAAAGGTCTCCTCAAACGATTCTGGGCCATCGATGCCTTCTTCGAGCAGTACCCTCAGTATCGCGGCCGGTTCACCTTTGTGCAGGTGGCCGTGCCGACCAGGGGCGATGTCGAAGCCTATCGCAGTTATCGGGAACTCATCCGCGAAACCGTGAATGACATCAATATGCGGTATGGCAGCATCTCCAACGCCGGCAGTCCCCAGGCCTCTCGTTGGCGACCGATCGAGTTCCGGGAAGGCCGCATCGGCATGGACACCCTCGCGGCCTACTACCGGATGGCAGACCTGGCGCTGGTGAGTTCTGTATACGACGGGATGAACCTGGTCGCCAAAGAGTATGTCGCCAGCCAGGTCGACGAGAAGGGCGTGCTGCTGGTGAGCCACATGGCCGGCGCAGCCGAGGAACTGACCGATGCCCTGGTCATCAATCCCTACGACCTTGAGGGTGTCGCCGATGCCATTCGCCAGGCCATCGAAATGCCCTTGGAGGAACGCCGGGAGCGTATGCATCGCATGCGGACCTACCTCGCAACGCATGACATCCGGGCCTGGTCGGACGAGTGCTTGCGCGATGCAGGAATCCTCCCACCCGATGATAGCCCCACGCTTGAATAGCCGACGCCCACATCAACGCGCCTGTGGAGCAGGCCCGTGATCGATACTGCCTCGTCGCCACACGACATCACATCATCGCCCGTCCGCCCACGACGTCTGGATCGGCATCGTACAAACACCCACCGCTTCCATATCCTGGGCCGATTACTTTCCCTGGTTGTCACCATGAGCCTCTGTCTTGCTTTCGGCGGCTGTGCTCAAATCGCGCATCTGTTTGCCGTCACTCAACCCTCAGACCAACCGGTGGATCGACAACAACAGGCAATCGTGACGCGCCTGAAAGCCCTGGTCGAGCCTGACCTCCAGGACAATCTCAATACGGCGCTCCCGGCGGTTCGGAAGAGCCTGGCTGATCAGACCAACAAGATTGCGAAGTTCAAACGCAACCTGCTCCTGCGGACGCTGGCCGATCCCTGGGACGGCCTGGCAGCCGCCGAACAGGCCGGTCTATTAGCGGCGACTGCGGCCGAATCGGGCGTTGAAGGACTGCCGGCCGTGATCGACATCCTCGAAGGCGGCATGGATCGTACCGGCGCCTCCTTTGCGCCGCTGACCTTTCCGGTCACGCTCGCCACTGAGGATCTCCTGACCTTTCTCACCGACGTACTCGAACAGGCCTACCAGGACCGCGAACATGCGCTCCGCCATCTCTCGCCACAGGACCGGGATTTCTTGTTCACGCAGGCTCGCCCGCTGATGGAACATTTCACTCCTCAGGTCGCCCCGCCCGCGCAACTTTCAGAGGCCGAAGCCGCAGCCAGGTACGCGACCCTGCTCATGCAGCAGGTGGACTACGCCTCGCTCATCAGCGCCGCGCAACGGCTGGCGCGGCTCGGCAACCGGAAATTCCTACAGCAACTCGATATCGCGTTGCACAACCGCAAACCGATCGGCCAGACCGTGCCCGGCATCACCGGAGATCTGCTCCTGGCTCAACAGACGTCGTACGGACTAGTAGTAGTGGGAGGCCACGGCCCGAACACCTATGACCTCGAAAAGGGCGCCGCGCTGATCATCGACCTGGGCGGCAACGACACGTATCGTGGAACGATCGGGGCGAGCCCGAACAGCGATCTGGGCAACAGTGTCGTCATCGACTTGAGCGGCAACGATACCTATCAGCCGGCCCCGCTGGGCCTGGCCGCCGGACGCGCAGGAATCGGCATCGTGATCGATCATAGCGGCGACGATACCTATCGGCTGGCACCCGGCTCCGGCGGGGTCGGCCTCGCAGGCCTCGGCATCCTGTATGATGGAGAAGGACAAGACATCTACGAAGGAAACCGGTTCACCCAGGGGGCGGCCTTCGGCGGGGTCGGCTTACTGGTGGATCGCGCCGGAGACGACCGATATACCAGCTTCGGCTACGCGCTGGGCTTCGGAGCGCCGTTGGGTGTCGGCGCGTTGATCGACGTATCGGGGAACGATTTCTACGAATGCGGCGGG
This sequence comes from Nitrospira sp. ND1, assembly GCF_900170025.1. NCBI lineage: Bacteria > Pseudomonadati > Nitrospirota > Nitrospiria > Nitrospirales > Nitrospiraceae > Nitrospira > Nitrospira sp. ND1. Next base: position 276,907 of record NZ_FWEX01000005.1, read on the forward strand.
CGTTACCCCAGTGCGTATAACGAAACCGACGCCCCGAATGCGCATCCGCAGGACCCTGCGTTTCAATACGATTGTTTCGGGCTTGGAACCGGATCCGGGCTTCGGGTCTTCAGCAAACAACCGGCCCACCGCGCGCTCAGTCTGGCCGGGGGGTGGGGACTCTTTGTCGATCTCGATGGTCGCGACCGTTATCGCAGTGCGAACTTCTCTCAAGGGCACGGGTATTTTTTCGGTCTCGGCGTGAAGCTGGATCTGAACGGTGACGACGAACACCAGGCCGCACGTTATGGTCATGGCACCGCCGCACACTTCGGCGTGGGCCTGAACATCGATTACCAGGGCAAGGACCGCTATGGCTCCAAAGGTCCCTTCTATAACGGCGGCGCAGCCTGGGACGGCAGTGTCGCCCTCGCCGTGGACGGCGGTCCGGACAGCGATTTTTACGATCTCCCCGTCTCGACTGGCTTGGGAATGGGCGACCTCGGGGGATGGGGGCTGTTCATTGAAGAAGGCGGTGCGGATCAATATGCGGTGAGCCGGGGGCTCGGGCAAGGGGCTGAGCACAGCCTCGGCGCATTTTTCGACCTGGAGGGAAGAGACGATTATTCCTCCGTTTCCCCGCCCGCCAAAGGGGCGCGTCCCGAACGGCTTAATGGGAAAACGTTTATTGAAAACCCTGGCAGCCTCTTCATCGACCGATAGCAGGATGGTGAAAAAGTCCATCAGCTTTGTTCTCGCATCGCGCAGAAGCTCAACGTATCGCAAGGGTACGCTTCGCCTCTTTGCTCGCTGCGGCCTCGCTGGACGGCCTTTTTGACCATCCTGCATGCTCGCTCCGCGTTGTCTCCAACTCCCGCGCTCTCCCCTTTCCTGCCCTGCGCTTGACTCCCCCTCTCTTATGGCTATCTTAACCGGTAAGAACGAGCGTGACCGTGCCTTCTGTACCCGTCATGCCGCTCTCACCGGATGACCATCCGAGCACAGCGGAGGATAAAATGAACGAATCGAATGCCCCGATACTCACGCATCTGCCCGTGTTGCCCTTAAAGCGGACGGTGTTGTTCCCCGGCACGATGATGCCCTTGACCGTCGGCCGGGACCGTTCCATAGCCGCGGTCGAGGCGGCGCTGAAGACTGAAGATAAAACGCTCCTCGTCGTGGCCCAGCGGGATGCGCAAACCGATCAGCCCACGCTGGAAGATCTCTATCCCATCGGCACCAAGGCCGTGATCAAACAGACGGCTCGAACGCCTGAAGGGCACTACAACATTTTGATCCAGGGGCTGGAGCGGTTCGTGCTGCTGAAGCTCGACCAGATGGATCCGTATCTCCAGGCCCGTGTGAAACAGCTCGCTCCTCCGAGTGAGCAGAGCACGGAAGTCGAAGCACTGCATCGGGCCATTCTGGACATCATCACCGAACTGCCGAAACTGATCCAGACTCCCGGCGTGCATGAAGCGGTCGCCGCCCTGGGCACGGAAGAAGATCCCGTGGTCCTGGCCTATCGCATCGCGTCCTTGTTGAATCTCACCTTGGACGGCGAGCAGCAGTTGTTGGCGGCCCCTACCCGGGCCGATCTGTTGCGCGGACTCTATGCGGCGCTGTCGCGGGAAGTCCAGATTCTCCAGTTACGCGACAAGATCACCAGCGAAGCCAGGGAGAAACTGGGCAAGACACAGCGGGAATATCTCCTCCGCGAGCAGCTCAAGACGATTCAGCAGGAGCTGGGCGAGGGGAACGGGGAAGAGGATGAAGTCGGCGTGCTGAGATCCAAGATTCACGAAGCCGATCTCCCTGAACATGTCCGGAAAGAGACGGACCGTGAACTGGCGCGCCTCGCCAAGACGCCGAGCGCGTCGCCCGAGCATCAGGTGATCCGGAGCTATTTGGAGCTGGTGCTCGAACTGCCGTGGAACAAGTCCTCGGAAGAAGGACTCGATCTCGCTCATGTCCGTCAGGTGTTGAACGAGGATCACTACGGTATCAAGGAAGTGAAAGAACGCATTGTGGAGCACCTGGCGGTCTTGAAACTGAACCCGTCCGCCAAGGCGCCGATCCTCTGCCTCGTCGGCCCTCCCGGCGTGGGCAAGACCAGCCTGGGGCAGTCCATCGCCAAGTCCATGGGGCGCACGTTCGAGCGCTTCAGCCTCGGCGGGTTGCATGACGAAGGCGAATTGCGCGGCCACCGCCGCACCTATGTCGGGGCCCTTCCCGGCCGGATCATCCAAGCGGTGCGACGAGCCGGCGTGAACAATCCGGTGGTCATGCTGGACGAAGTGGATAAACTCGGACGCGATTTCCGCGGCGATCCCGCGGCGGCGTTATTGGAGATTCTGGACCCGGCGCAGAACCATACGTTCCGGGACCACTATCTGGATTTGCCGTTCGATCTGTCGAAAGTGTTTTTCATCACAACGGCGAATACGCTGGAGACGCTCTCGCAACCCCTGCTCGACCGTATGGAAATCATCCGGTTGAATGGATACAGCGAGCGGGAGAAACGCGAAATCGCCCTGCGGTACCTCTGGCCGAGACGGTTGAAGGAAGCCGGTCTGCGAGCCGAGGAAGTGAATCTTCCCGAAGCGGTGCTGGACCATATCATCGGCCGCTATACCAGGGAATCGGGCGTACGGCAGCTGGAACAGATGTTGGGCCGCATTACGAGAAAGGTCGCCGTGACCTTCGCGGATCGGCCGGCCGATGCTCCGGCGAGCCCCGTGGACATCACGCAACCGCTCCTGGACGAGTGGCTCGGACAGGAACGATTCCAGCCGGAAGAGGCGCGAAAGAATCTGCCGGCCGGAGTCGCCACCGGTCTGGCCTGGACTCCGACAGGCGGTGACGTGCTCTATATCGAGACGACCCTGCTGCCCGGCAGTCACGAGTTGACCCTGACGGGACAGTTGGGCGATGTCATGCAGGAATCGGCACGCGCGGCGCGCAGCTATCTCTGGTCGCATGCCGAGAGCATGGGGCTGGATATCTCGCGCTTCAAACGCAACGGAGTGCACATCCATGTTCCGTCGGGCGCCATCCCCAAAGACGGCCCCTCGGCCGGAATCACCATGGCGACCGCGCTGGCTTCGGCCTATGTCGGCAAGCCGGTGCGCAGCGATACGGCGATGACGGGAGAGATCAGCCTGACCGGGTTGGTGCTGCCGGTCGGCGGCATCAAGGAGAAAGTCCTGGCCGCGCATCGCGCCGGCATCCGGCGGATCATTCTGCCGAAGGCCAACGAGAAGGACTTGAAAGAAGTCCCGCAGGAAGTGCGCGATGAACTCACGGTCATTCCAGTGGAACGGATCGAGGAAGTGCTCCCGGCTGCGTTCAATCAGGATGCCGCGCCCTCATCCGAACGGGGCGAACCGCTGGCGAGCGCGACCGCCTCGTAAGATCCAGGGGCCCCGGCTGAACAGCCGGGGCCCGCGGTTCCGGGCGCCCACACATCCGCTTGTCTTGCCCTTCGGTAATCTCTTATGTCAGGATCAAAGTGTTGTTCGGCCCACACGCACGTCAGGCGAAGACGTGAAGGAGATTGCCATGCCACCGAAAGTTGAAATCGGGGACATCATAAAAGTGACCAAGACCGACGACGAATGGAAGAAACTGCTCTCGCCCGCGGTCTATCAGGTCCTGCGGCATGAAGATACCGAACGGGCCTTTACGAGTCCGCTCCACGAAAATCACCAGGCGGGTACCTATTATTGTGCGGGCTGTGACCTGCCCGCCTATTCCTCGGAACATAAGTTCGATAGCGGCACCGGTTGGCCAAGCTTTTGGCAACCGATCGACCCCAAGGTGGTGGAGAAACGTACGGACTCCAGATTTTTCATGACGCGGGTGGAAGTCCACTGCGCCCGGTGTGGCGGCCATCAAGGACATGTCTTCGATGACGGCCCGCGACCCACCGGCCTCCGCTACTGCATCAACGGCGTCTCCTTGAAGTTTGTTCCAGCCTAGTCGCGGGGACATGCGCCTGCCGACGCATGCCGCAGGCCGGACGCTGCAGCAAACACAGCTTCACCGCCGGAGCCTGGCAGCGCACCTTGCAATTTGTCGCCGAACCCTCCTAGACTGCGCATGCCATGGCGTACTTCTCCCTGATACGACCGCTCCTGGGCCTCTTCCTGGCCGGGACTGCAATGCTCGCTTGTTCACAATCCTCCGACGTGATCTCCTCCAATCTCAACGCCTGCTTGATCGTCACAGAGGCCGAGGTCGAATTGGCCATCGGAACCCCCGTGACGCCGGGCCTGCGCCAGAATGGTCGCCAATGCCTGTACCAGGCGAAGCGTAATCCCCAGGAAACCGTGACGGTGGAACTGAACCCCGGTCCTGACGGAGACACAAAAAGTCTGTTTCACGATCAGCGTTCAAAGGCCGGTCACCAGCCGGTTCCCGGGGTCGGCGACGGCGCCTTCACCCTGCGGTCGCCTATCGGCGGGATTCAGCTGACGTTTCTGAAGGACGATGCGCTCGTCACTCTGTCACTCTCGTCCTCGAAACAACCCAACCCGCAGACAGCCGTGACCAACCTCGCCAAGGTCGCCGCGACCAGACTCGGCGGCCCTCTCCGCAGCGGTCCTGCGGCGGCAACCGAACCGGGGCTGACCGCCACGCCCTCCCAATGGGCCGGTGATTGGTATGGTTGCCCGCCGGTCGGATTAATGTATGGGAAAGGCCATCTTGCGCTGAGCGAGGGCGGCACCTGGTCCCTGACGACTGCCGTATTGATGCCGGGCACCGTGACCGCAGACCGGGGACGCTGGCAGGCGGAATCCTATCAAGAGATCCTGCACGGAACCTATCAAGTGGCCGGGAACGACCGCTTCTCAACCACCGGCATTCTGAGTGTCACCTGGGACAAACTCGCCAAGAATCAGGGGCCGAACAAGTTCGACCCGCTGCTCTGGCAATCATTTGCGGCTGTCCCGCGCAAGGTCACCGTCAAACGGTTGCCACCGGTCGAGCCCTCCCTCGTGGGCACGTGGGAAGGTTCCGCCAAGTTCGTCGATCGACAGGAAGAATTCGTCTGGACCATCACGCCGGCAAACGTCTCGGAGTTCTACAGGGCAACCTCGCAGTCAGGTCGCATCGAGAAGGAGCAGGATCGGTTTCGCTTGATCGTCCCCCAAAGCAAAACTCCTCCCCTGTTTGTACGGGTGTTGGCACAGGACAAGCTGGAGCTGACCGACAACAGCGGCACGGTTTCTCAATGGAACCGGAATGAGAAACTACTGACGCGCTGTTAACCGACCGCTTGACCTCACCAGCGACGTCGCTCCCCCGGCTTGACCCATTTTTTTTTGCTCGATAGACTGTTGGCATGACCCGTTGGCTCATGGTGACCCTGCTCTGTACTGCGCCGCTGCTCCAGGCCGTGCAGAGCCAGGCAGCGCCCGGCGACACAGCACAGACTCCCGACTCGATCGAATCATTCGATCCGCCTACTCCAGACGCTCTCCGCAGCCTCTATAACCAAGCTCTCGGCGCCTTACAGGAATACATCGAGGTCGATGGAAGCCTACCGCAAGATGGTGAGACACAGACACGAGTGGGAGAGTTTCGACTCAAAGTCTTTCCTCAGGGGAAATCCCGTTCGCAGGAACATCTGAGCGCCGAGGGATCGTTCCGCCTCTCGCCCGACCACGGACAACAGGAGTTCTCCCTTCGTTTCAAATCCTCCAAACGCCCGTCGACGCCTCAGCCAAGCGGCGACATCATTTAGCCCGCGTCAAGCAGGTGACAACTCCGCTGTATGGCAAAATCGGTGGACCTAAGGCCGTCGTCATCGTCCGTCGTTCGTGACCCGTCGCTCGTCTCTCGATGCAGAACAGGAGCAAAATGCATATTGCTTCTGGCGTATGGTTGAGAAAGACAGCAACCCGCGGCGTTCTGCCTTCATCCAGAAGCCATACGCTCTTCTTTCCCGCCATCAGCTATCAGCTCGGTGCCTGATGAGATACGCATCCACGATGCACGCTTCACGGATGTCGAGAATGCCGGCGGCAGACCAGGTCAACAGCCTGCTAGAAGGTGAAGCCGATGCCGCCGGAGATAATATGAGCCCGATAGTTCATGGTGAATGACGGACCACGCGCACCGTTCGCGACTTCACTCTCCCACTGATAATTCGCCACAAAATATTTGTATTCCGTGAAGAGGAACATGCGCTCAGTGACGTTGGCGCGCACCCCGCCGAGAAACTGATAGGCGAAGGCGCCGTCGGCGGCATTCTCATGCACCGTGCCGATGGTGCTGTGCTGGAGATTCAAGTCCCGTGCAAACCCTCCGGACAACCCTGCACCGATGCCGATATACGGTTGAATCGTCTCGCCGGGGTAGCGCAGCAATACATTCGCCATGACGTTGATGGACTGGAGACGGAAATTCGCGCTCCTCGTCACACCGCCTGTCGTGGCCGAAGGCGCATTGACCTTGCCATCGAGTCCGGACAGGTCCGCCTCCAATCCGACGAACCGGCCGGCGAACGCCGGAAAAATCCCGACTTTCAACCCGCCTCCCAACCCGCCCTGCACGTCGGTATTCGCGAAGGGATCCTCCTGCAGCCTCACCGGACGATTCAGGGGCCGGCTTCCCTGGAGATAGACACTGACATAGAACTCGGTTTTCTCCCCGTCCTGTTTGGCCTCGGGAGATGTTGACGGAGCCTTGGCTGCGCTGGGAGCCGGTTCCGCTGCCGACGCAACGGAATGATGTGTCTCGAACAACGAACAGCTCAATATGAACGCGGCGAGGAACCATTGCGCTGATTTCATGGGTCACTCCTGTGGGCTAAACGGCCTAGCAGAACTACTCAGCTCTGCAATAGGCCACTCATACCACGGGGACTCTTGACGACAAACTGATTCGGCAGTTTCTGCAGCGAGGTGGGAACGCGTGAGCCAACCGGTTACGTACCGGGATAAACTCGATGATCGGCGGAAGACGGATCGAACCAGGCGCTATTTCCCGGAGAGAAATTCTTCGAGGACATCCGCCGGCATCAGGCCGACGAGCAACGTTCCGTCCGGGCGTTGCAGGAGCGGCACGCCTTGATGATCCGCCTCAGCCCACTGATCATTCCAGGCTCGAAGAATCGCATCTACGGTGGTGGCCTCTGTGCCGACAATCTGCGCGGAGGCAAACCCCTGACGTTCGGCCTCCCGCTGTAGCACCGTCTCATCGGAGAGATCCTGCCCGTCCACCCAGAACGATCGATACAACGATCGCACAAACTCCCCGCCCCGAAGCGGGTCCATGTGAAGCGCGCGCGCAGACGCGGCAATCGCCCGCCCGGTATTGGGTTTTCCCGGCGGCACAGCAATCGGCAACTCGGGCGCGAGCCGGCGGACCATCTGCACCTCCTGCTTCAATTCAGCTGCAAGGTGCCCTGCCCACCCAGCCATCGGGACCGGCAGATGCGGTGCATGCTGAACCCCATGCCAGGAGATGCGATCCATGACGCCCAATGTATGAAGGCGTTCGTGCATCGCGTAACAAAAGGGACAGTTGAAATCGCTGTAGAGCCGATACGTATTCATTTCAATTCCACAAGATGAATGAAAACCAAGGAAGTCAGGATGGTCAAAAAGGTCGTCCAGCGAGGCCGCAGCAATGTGAGGAGGCTCAACGTACCCTTGCGGTACGTTGAGCCTCGGAGCGATGCGAGAACGAAGCCGGCGGCCTTTTCACCATCCTGTCAGCCCGGATTATTCATGAATGCCGTCGCGAGGCGTTCGAGACGGAAGCCCGCCGAGGCTTCTCGCACGTAAGGCCGACGCAGGCGTACGTGCAGTCCGTCGAGGAGGCCGAACGAGAAAAGCTTCGCCGGGCAATAGGATCGGACGACGGAGCAGGTATCCATGAATAGTCCGGGCTAAGGCAGAATCGCGATGATACGAACCGGAGCCCCTGTCCCACCGGCAATTTTCATCGGGAGAGCCATGACCGTGGCACCGGACGCCGGCACCTCATCCAGTCGCGCCACATTCTCGAGTCCATAGAGGCCGGCTCCGTTCACAATCCGGTGCACCACAAAATCCCGGGAAGGACCATAGTCGATGCTGGCTGTATCGATTCCGATTCCGGAGATGTGTCGTTCCGCCACCAGAAACTCCGCGACTTCTTGTGAGAAGCCCGGAAAATGCAGCGTCGTCGGCACATCCGGCGTGGCGCTGCCGAAATACCGTTCACGATCCGTCCAGTAGACACCCCAGCCCGTCAGCAGCATCACGATCGCTCCCGCTGGAATCGTCCTGTGCGCAGACTCCCATCGATGTATATCCGACAAGGAGGCGCGATAGTCGCGATCTTCCTTCACCGCAACGCGCACATCGATGACCACCGCAGGGCCGATCAGGCGGTCGACCGGAATGCCATCGATTCCCGCTTGCCCCTGCGCAAAATGAACGGGCGCATCCATGTGCGTTCCGGCATGCTCCGACAGCGCCACCTGCCCTGTGGCATACCATTTTTCCGTCGGCGTACCTCCCTGTTCGGTCGAGTCACGATGAAAGGGAGGATTGGCGGGCCAGACTTGCGTGGTCTCATCGAACGTGTAGGTCAGGTCCACGAATCGTTGCGCCGCGTCGGCGGCACTCCAGCAACTCAACACCATCACTAGGACCACCCGGCCCGCAACCGGAACTCGCATCATCCACTGCTTGCCTTGTTGCTTCGGCACCATCATCCACGCTCCAACAATCGGCCTCGTACGAGAACCTGCTCAGAACGCCCCACCTATCGGATCAAACGGAAATACGGTACCCTCTCCTCCTCGAACAGTGCAACCAAGAAGAGAGCGGACATGCCCAACGGTTCAAGCCGGAGTATCGACCTCCAGTTTTCAGAAGAGCGCTTTTCAGTGGAGTATCGTCTTCATGGATCGGCCTCCGATGCGCGCAGGCGGGCAGACCTGCTCTGTATCGACCAGACCGTTGAAGCCGCCGATCATGTCATTCCCTCCGGAGCGATTCGAGATCAGCTTCTGGGCCGAGTGATTCAGCTCGAGGCGCTCACCCCCGAATCTCACCGCGCAGTGGTCAGTTTCCCCGTTGAACTCCTCGACGGAACCATGAGCGCTCTCCTTCACATGATCATCGGCATGGCCGGACTGCAAGGACAGATCCGCGTCACGGATCTCTCATTGCCCGATACGGTCGTCTCCCGACTGACTGGCCCTCGATTCGGCTCGCGAGGCCTCCGCGACCTGCTGCGGGTCCCCCGACGGCCGTTAATCTGCGCGGTGCTGAAGCCGCTCGGGTATTCTCCGCAACAGCTGGCTGAACTGGCCCACGAATTTGCCCTGGGCGAGGTTGATCTGATCAAGGACGACCAGAGTCTGCGCGATCACCCCTTCTGTCGATTCGAAGAGCGGGTCGCACGTTGCGCCGAAGCCGTCGCCAAAGCCTCGCGCCAGACCGGAAAACGGTGTCTCTATGCGCCGCATGTCTCAGGCCCCTGGCCCTCTCTCATGGAACAGGCCGCCAAGGCAACGCAAGCGGGCGCGGGCGCACTCCTGCTCTGTCCCGGCCTGACAGGCTTTGACGCCATGACGTCCCTGGCTCAGCTTTCCTCATTGTCGCTACCCCTCATCGCACATCCGGACTTTCTCGGGAGCCACTATGTGACGTCGGACAGCGGCATCGCTCCCGCGCTTCTCTTCGGCCTTCTCCCGAGACTGGCCGGCGCCGATATCACCATTTACCCAACCTATGGCCTGAACTATCCGATATCGGAACAGGATTGTCGTCAGATTGCCACGGCGTGCCGACGAACGCTCGGCAGCTGCCCACCCATCCTCCCGACCGCCGCAGGACGAATGACCGCGGCGCGCATTCGCGAGATGGTCACCCTCTACGGTTCGGACCTCGTCTTTATTCTTGGCAGCGACCTACGACGAGAGCCGACACACCTCCGCTCTGCCTGTTTGGATTTTCTTCGTCTTGTCCAAGCAGAGACATCCCCATCCCCTTGATACTGCTTCTCATGCTGAAGGCAATATCTATCTTATGCTATTGATATTACTGGCAAAATTGAGTCATCCCCATCTAAATACGATGCAGATCCAGGAACCGGATCCGACCTTCGCCGAAAACAGGACGACTCGCAATACGTGGAGAGACATCAGCTATCCCCTTTCTTTATCAAGTTTCCTCTCCCCCTGTCCGATATAGCCCATAGCCTGAAGTGCTTACGTATCGACCGCCCGTTCCCGTGCAAAAGAAACACCCATGGCGCTGCTTCGAACCTCAGACGAGATATCTAAACTCGACACGTCCGATACGTTGGTGCTCCGTCCGGAGCATCTCCGTCTGGGCATGTATGTCGACCTGAATTGCTCCTGGTTCAAGCATCCCTTCCCGCGCCGGTCGTTCAAACTCACCTCCCAAAACCAGATCACGACAATCAAAGGACTCGGATTGGCCACCGTGTTGGTCTACCCGCGGGAATCGGACCCGGAGACGGATGAAGAGGGCAACGCTATCCTGCCGCCTCCGCCTTCGACCGGCGTTTCGGAAACGACTGCACAGACCAGCGCAGCCGAGGCCATCGTCGAACCGGAGGCTCCGACCCCGGCCGAAGAAGAGCAGCCGACCCATGGCGACTACCATCAGGCAGTAGAACTCGCCTCCACCGCCTATCGGCAGATGCTCGATCAGAGTTCGCAGATGATGAAAAACCTCGTGAGCGGTTCAGAGGAGGGCTTGCGGCACGCGCAGTCCATGATCGGCGGGCTCAGCACGCTCTTGACCAACACGGAAGCCGCCGGCACGGTCGCAAGTGCCTTCGACTCGGAAGATGTCGCCAACGCCAACCAACTGCACGCCCTCAATGTGGCGACGCTTTCCATGATCGTGGCGCAGCAATTCGACATCGATCAGGAGGCGCTCCAATTGATCGGCATGGCCGGACTGCTTCTCGACGTGGGGGAACAGCGCATTCCGCGTCACATCTTGCAGACCCGTGCCCGCCGTTCAGAAGTCGAGAATGTGAAATATCAACTGCATCCCTATCTTGGCGTGGAGATGCTCAGACGATTCCCGGGGTTTCCCGAGGAAGTGCTGGACGTCATCCGCAGCCATCATGAACGGCTGGACGGGTCCGGCTACCCCGAGAAACTCAAGGGAGACCAAATCTCGCTCCCTACCAGAATCGTCAGCGCCGTGGACCACTACGACGCACTCGTCAATAGCTTTCATCCTGAAGACGCCCTTTCCCCGGCGGAAGCGTTGGCAACGATGTACAAGCATCAACACCGACTCTTTTCCTCGGAAGTCCTGATCGCGATGATCCAAACGCTGGGCGTGTTTCCGCCCGGAACCGTCGTGACACTGACCGACGGCTCTTTCGGGCAGGTGCTCAATATCAATTTCAAATACCGTCTCAAGCCCCTCGTGCTGCTGCACGACCAGGCCGCCCCGGCCGACCAGCCCCGCACCGTCGATCTCCAAACAGAGTCGGAGCTCAGCATTCTTCGGGCCATGCCGCGTGACGAGTTGCCAGGGAATGTGGTCGAGTACTTTCGCATCAAGCGATGGACCGGGTACTTTATCCAATCGTCCATGCGCGCAGCCTAGACAAACCGGGCGGCTCGCCCCGAGCGCACAACTGGCAGCGCTACCCTGCAGTATGGTATCTCCCTCGCATGGCCAAGCCACGCGTCCTCCTGCTTATTCCTCCGTTGACCCAACTGAATACGCCCTATCCTGCGACCGCCTACCTGACGGGATTCCTGCATTCACGGGGATATGAGACCGCGCAAGCCGACCTCGGCCTTGAAATGGTGTTGCGCCTCTTCTCTCGATCGGGGCTGGAACGGGCGTTTTCCCGCATCAAGCAGACGGATCGGCCGTGGCGAGGGGAAGTCCAACAAATCCTGGCCCTTGAAGACGCTTATCTCGAAACCATCGAGCCCGTGATCGCGTTTCTCCAAGGGAAAGACCCGATGTTAGCTCCCCACCTCGCACGCCCGGGATTTCTTCCGGAGGGCCCCCGTTTTGCCGCTGATCGTCGGCCCGGAGAAGGATCGCTCGCAGCCTCGCCGACGGACACCGCCCGGCACCGCGCCACGCTGTACATTGAGGACCTCACGGACCTCCTCCAGAGTACCGTTGCTCCCCACCTGTTTCTCAATCGTTACGCCGAACAAATCATGCAGGCCACCTCGTCATTCGACCGGATCGAGGACGCTCTGACTCGACCGCTCAGCCTCACGGACGAATTGCTGCTCGAGGCGCTCCGGCCTCATCTCCACCGGACCGTACCCGATGTCGTGGGCCTCACGATTCCCTTTCCCGGCAATCTGTTCGGCGCCTTGAGGATTGCGCAGGCGATCAAGGCACAATCACCACCTACCGTCATCGTCTTGGGTGGCGGATATGTGAACACCGAGCTGAGACGACTCGAAGACCCACGACTGTTCCAGTACGTGGATTATGTGACGCTGGATGACGGGGAACGCCCCTTCCTCTGCCTCTTGGAACACCTGGCAGGCGGGCGGCCCGAGCTCCTGCTCCGACGGACGTTTCTCTGCAGAGACGACCGCGTCATATTTCGAGACGGCAGTCATGAACCGGACATTCCGATGCATGAGCTCGGCCGACCGACCTATGCCGGACTCCCACTGACCGACTACCTCTCAATCCTCGACAGCCTGAACCCCATGCATCGACTCTGGTCGGAAGGCCATTGGAACAAGTTGACCGTGGCGCACGGCTGTTATTGGAAGCAATGCACGTTCTGCGATGTCGGGCTGAACTATATTTCGCGCTATGAGGTAACTCCGACCGACGTCCTGATCGACCAGATCGAGGCGTTGATTCAAGAGACCGGGCAACGGGGCTTCCATTTCGTCGATGAAGCCGCACCGCCGGCCGCGCTCAAAGCCCTGGCCCTTCGCCTGCTCGAAACCGGCCTGACCATTTCCTGGTGGGGGAACATTCGATTCGAAGAGGCGTTCTCCCCCGATTTGGCACGGCTGCTGGCGGCATCCGGCTGCATCGCTCTTACCGCCGGGCTCGAAGCCGCGTCTGATCGCTTGTTGGAACGGATGAAGAAAGGGATTACGGTAGACCAAACGGCGCGGGTGGCGGCGGCCTTTCGCCAGGCCGGCATCCTGGTGCATGCTTATCTCATGTACGGGTGTCCCGGTGAGACTATCGCCGACACGGTAGATTCACTGGAACGTGTGCGGCAACTGTTTGCGAACCATCTCCTGCAGTCCGCCTTCTGGCACAAATTTACAGCCACGGCCCACAGTCCCATCGGGCTCAATCCGGCTGCGGAAGGCCTCACGATCCTCGGCCCGACATTCGGAGGGTTTGCCGAAAACGATCTCCGCCACGCCGACCCCAACGCGACCTGCCCACCCTGGCTCGGCGAAGGCCTGCGCGCCGCGTTGCTCAACTACATGGAACAGGCCGGATTCGATATCCCGTCACAACGCTGGTTCTCACATCGGGTCAAACCGCCACGGGTAACGAAGACCTGGCTCACGCAGGCGCTGGCGGCTTCCTCTGCCGTGCCACTGACTGCCGAACGACGTTGCGTCTGGATCGGCGGCAGGCCTGTGGTCGCGGCAACCGGACGTACGCGCACCAAGGTCATTCTTCCGACACGCACAGAGGATTTTACGATCAGCCTGGCGTCTCCGCACGCTGAATGGCTGCTCCGCTTCCTGCACGAATCGACTCCTTCGCCTAGCCGGAGAAATCACGCATACCCCCGCCTCGCCGAAGTCCGCGATCGATTTCCGGCCGCCGGCGCGCGCGGATTCGATCGATTCAGCAGGGGCTCCGCCTGGCAATCGATCCGCCAAGCGGGCCTCCTCCTGGTGTAAGACTTCGCGCGTTTCCACCACCCGTACCTCCCCAATAGTCACGCGCATCTATCCACACACGACTGCATGGTTTTCCGTACATCGAATGTATCAACTTAAGACATTTGTTCATTCATGAAGCATTCGAAAATGTGACTTGTAGTACTTATTAGCATTTTGTTGTAAATGACGAAAAAATCATGCGCAGCGTGTTGACATCTCTGCGTACTTACACTACATGTGGGGCCTACTTATGAGCTCACTTTACAGAGGAGATGCACTATGCTCATCACACGATTGCTAACCCCATTGCTGGCTACCGGCATTCTCTTGTCGGCGCCGCTTTCGGCCTTAGCTATCGCCGTCTATTCGTCCTCCGGTCCGAACGCCGCATCGATTCAAGGTTCCGTCGATGGCTTCAGAAACGATCTCGGAACGAACAACGGCGTGGGTGGCTCGTTCACAGGCGGTCGCCGGGAAATCAATTGGGACGGGGTGCCTGCCGGATTCTCCGACCCTAACAATCTGCCGGGAAACTTCTTCAATTCCAATTCGGCTCGCGGCGCCGTATTTGAAACGCCTGGATCCGCATTCAGGGTCAGTGCAAACTCTGGCTCGGCTACGCCGGTTCGCTTTGGCAGCATCAATCCCTCTTTTCCAAGCAGTTTTTCCGTGTTCAGTTCCCAGAAACTCTTTACCGCCATCGACAGTAACATCGTGGATGTAAGATTCTTTGTACCCGGCACCAATCAACCGGGAGCCGTGCGCGGGTTCGGGTCGCTCTTCACCGACGTCGATTTGGCCGGTCCTACCACGATTGAGTTTTTTGACTTTCACAACAACAGCCTGGGCAAACAAACTGTCCTCAACACGCCGGGTGTGACCAGTCTTTCCTTTCTGGGTGTCTCTTTGGAGCAGGCCATCATTAACCGCGTCAGGATTACCGCAGGAAACGCCGCCCTCTCGGCGCTGGACGGATTCGACTTTGTCGCCATGGATGATTTCATCTACGGCGAACCGCAAGCAGTCCCGGCTCCGGCCGCCGTCCTTCTCCTCGGAAGCGGCTTGGCTGTCCTGGTGTGGGCGCGGCGGAAGTCTCTCCTTCCCGATTAACCAGGGTTTGCACCTTTCCAATGGCAAGGGGGAGTCGGCCTGAAGCTGACTTCCCCCTTGTGCGTTCTACGCGTCGTTTCCTAAGCCTATCGATCTCTTGCTTCGCCACCTCGTATCTTGCTTCAGGCCACGTTACCTAAGCGCGCTATTCTGGATCGCGATCGACACCCTTACGACGCAGACGACAGCCGCAGATCCACGCCTTGTGGATTGACGGGGACTGGATATAGAACCAGGCGGCAAGGAGGGAACAGCTCAATCGGTGACTAAACGTCCTGCAGATTACGGCTCTTACTGAAACGAAAAGAGGAGCCGACCTATTGGCAGGCTCCTCTCATCTCGACCATCGTCGAAGCTCGCGCTACTTATTGGGCTGCGGAGTCAGCCGAAGATAGGGCTTGATCGATTTGAAGCCCTTCGGAAACAGCGTCTTGGCTTCGGCATCGTTCACCGCCGGGGTGATGATGCAATCCTGCCCGTCCTTCCAGTTCACCGGGGTCGCCACCTTGTATTTCGCCGTCAGCTGCAGGGAATCCACCACGCGCAGCAATTCGTCGAAATTCCTCCCGCAGGAGGCCGGATAGGTCAGCATCAACTTGATCTTCTTATCCGGCCCGATCACGAACACCGAACGCACCGTCATGCTATCCAGCGAGTTCGGGTGGATCATGTCATACAGATCGGCGACCTTCTTCTCCGGGTCGGCAATGATCGGGTAACTGACCGTACAATTCTGGGTTTCGTTGATGTCCTTGGTCCAGCCGCGATGCGAATCCAAGGGGTCCACGCTGATGGCGAGAACCTTCACGCCACGCTTATCGAACTCCCCTTTGATCCTCGCCATATAACCCAATTCTGTCGTACAGACGGGGGTATAGTCCTTCGGATGTGAAAACAGAATCCCCCACCCGCCGCCCAGCCACTCGTGAAAGTTGATCGTCCCTTCCGTCGTCTCAGCTGTAAAGTTTGGGGCATCGTCGCCCAATCGTAGTCCCATGATTTCCTCCTTCAATATCCGGTCTGACCTGGTGATGGCACTGCGTACGGGAGCAGAAAGACGAGATTAGAGTACCGTTTCTCGTCAGTCCGGCGCAAGCGGAAGCTTGCGCGAAGAATGCCGCAAGACCGGTGGCGGGACGAACCGCCTGCCGCCACTCAAGTTTTCACTCGCGTATCCGATAAGAAACTCAGGTGCCACAGGAGAGCGTATGGAGAACACGAAACCACCCGCCACCGGACTCCGAATCTCCGACGATCCCATGTACCGCTTGCTTCGAGAGGGGTGCATCAAGGAGTTCAACGTCAAACGGGCGGGAGGCGAACCGGTGGACCTGACCCGCTGCGACTTGCGGGGCCTCGACCTGCGTGGGCTGGAGACGGATGGATTGGACTTCAGCGAGTGTTACTTTCGGCAAGCCGATCTTCGAGGTATCGATTTCCGCAACGCGAAGCTCGAAGGAGCCAGCATCAATGCGGCCAAGATTTCCGGAGCCTACTTTCCCACCGAATTGAGCGCGAGTGAAATCGAGCTCTCACTGCTGCACGGGACACGAATGCGGTACCAGCCCAAGCCCTGACCCTACCCAGACCGCTCAACTTCCCGTCAGATTCAGCCTGACCCGAACCTGTTTTCCCTCTGAAGGCGCCAGTTCCGCGTCGATCAGGAAGACGCGATCCTCGGGCAACCCGCCCTGCTCGATCAGCCGCTCACGAATGGCCCTGGCGCGCCCTTGTGCCAATAGGCGCAACTCCGACTCCTCAACCGTCATTGCCGGAAAGAGCTGTTGTCGCAGTTCGTCGGCCGTCAACACCCGTTCGACGAATTTCCCCCCCGGGAGCTCTTCACGCTTCATCGGTTGCTTTCCCAACTTCTCCGCATAGAGATCACTCAGGAGTTCAAACTCCCGCGAGGGCGAGGGCACAGCTTGCAGATTTTTGGTTCCCCCCTGAGTAAATCGTCGCTGCACCTCGGTCACAATTTTCTGCAACGCCAGGGCTTCGCGGTCTCGCGCAGGATCGGCCGCACCCGCCACATCCACCCGTAACGCCGGTCGTTCCTGGAGTGCCTTGGCAATCGACTCGACCTTTCGCTGCTCCACACTCTCCAGGACTTCGCTTCCGGCCATGAATTCGATGAACTGCAAGTCTTCACCGCTGCCGCCGACAAGGCCCCCCAGCGCCGAAAACGGAGAGGTGGCCACTTTGGTGATCAGATTGACCAACGCATTCAGCACCACTCGGCCGTAGCGAAAGTCCGGTTCATTCAGATCACCGCGCACCGGCATATCGATATCGATCCGCCCCCGTCGGTCTTTCAACAACCCCACGGCCAGACGAACCGGCAGGCTCGTAGCATCCGGGCTGTCGGTTTTCTCCCCGAAGGTCAGCTGATCGACCAGGACCTTGTTTTCCCCCACAAGTTGCTGCTTCGACACCTGATACATGAGGTCGAGCGAGAGCTTGCCCTTGGTGATCGGATAGCCGACATACTTGCCCGCGTAGGGCGACACCGCCGTCAGGTCGACGCCCTTGAACAGGAAGGTCAGATGCGTATACGTATCCTCGCTCAGGGGATTGATCTGCCCCTGAATCTTGAGCGGTGCCACTTCGTCGACTGTCCCGGTCAGGGCCACCTCCGCTTTCGCGATCTGCTTGGAGGACAGGCCCTTGATCGTACCGCTCAGATTTTGAATCCCGGTTGTGATAACCGGTTCGATCGACTCGTCGATGAACGTGGCCGACAATTTGGACAATCGGACGACATTCACGTCGATGGGAATCGGAGCCGTCGCCTTCTTGACAACTGTCGCCTCAACCGGCTTCGATACCGGCGGCTGTGCCGGACCTTGAGCAGGAGCCTTCATCACACGCGAAAGATTCGTGGTTCCGTCTTTGGCCGTCACAAACCGGATCGCCGGATCGCGCCACGCAATCTCCCCGATCTTCACCCTCGTCGGGGCCACCTCCAGCGCGACCTTGTTCAGCCCCAGTGCCGTCCAGCCAAGGAACTCATGGGCAGACACTCCGTCGGCCACATGCAGACTATTCAGCCCCAGCTGTCCCGTGTACTGGATCATCGGTTCCGGGTCATGTTGGCTGCGATACACCAGCTCCCCGTCCAATTCCAATTCGCCGTCTCTGATTTCAACCTGCATGCGACGGTCGAGATAGGGCTGAAAGGGCCGCAGACCGATATGCGCCAATTTGAGGGTGAGCGCAGTTTGCAGGGGTTCCAGTTGCAGCGTGCCCTTGCTCTCAACGGTGCCCTGTTGATTGAGCCGAAAACCGGCTGACACCGGCCACGAGCCCTTCAACGGCACATGGATCCCGTTCACCGTCACATGCAGGTCATCGATTGCCAACTGCGCCGGCGTCTTTAGACTCCGATCTTCGAACGCCACCTGCGCCTTGGTTACCTCAATCGCCTGCACGTCCACCGACCAGGACTGCCCGGAATCCGTCGCAGGCCGCTGCGGCTCAACCGGGTCCTCCCGGGAAGCCGCAACCGGAGTAAAGAGTGGTTTAAAATTCACGACGCCGTCCTCGGCAAGCCAGGCACGGATCTCTGCACCGCTCAGCGCAATCGTCCCGACTCCCGCCTCCCGCTTTGGAAGGTCCATGCGAATGCCTTCGAACGCCAACGCCGGCACCGTCATGACCGGATCACGCTCCCCCGCCGCAGACAGCCGGAAATCGGACAGTAGGAATTTTCCCTCGTTCACCTGCAGGTTGACCGGAGCAGCCGAAGTATCAAAGTGATACCGGGCATCGACGAGGACGGCCCCGCTCAGGATGTCGAATCGAAATCGATCGCGCAGACTCGGCCAGAACGTGTTGAGTTTGACGTTTGACAGAGAGACATGCCCGTCGGATTCCAGCGGATCGAGGTGGACCGTCCCTTCCCAGGCCAGCGTTTCGCCCTCGCCGAACTCGGCCGAGAAGGCATAGGCGTTTTCACCCCCGCGCCGGGTGCCGAAATTGCGCAGCGTGATCTCAATCGGCACCACATCGATCGTCACCGGTTTGCGTTTCGAATCGTCCCGGTACTCGATGACCCCCTGCCGGATGCTCAGAAGACGGATCTCGACCGGCGGCACAGGGGCGTTCTCCGCCTTGGTATCGGCTGGTGGGGCAAGATCGGCCGGTGAGTCTTGAGACGGCGGCACCAGCCCCAGCAGATTCAACGTGCCATCGGCCCGGATGTGGACAAGGCCAAAGGGGAGGGTCAATCGGATTTCGTCGAACAGATAGGCCGACCGCACCAACGAGGTCCCTTCGAAGTCCACGAAGAGTTCTTCGAACCCCAGCATGGGCGTCTGATCCGGCTCCCGAATCTCGAAGGCCGTCAACATCAGCGAAAAGGTAAATGGATTGATCCGGACGTCACCGAGCACGACAGGGTGCCGAAGACGTTCGGCCAAGGCAGGAATCGCGTAGGTCTTGACGGCATAGGGCGCGACGACAAAACCGAGCAGCGCATAGAGCGCGACGATGCCACAGAGCACAATGAGGGCTGTTCGATACCGCGACAAGAGCGTCATGTCAGGAACACGTTGAGGAGGTGGTGCGCCCGGTTGGAATCGAACCAACGACCCTCAGCTTAGAAGGCCCACCAGAAGCCAATGATATTAATAAAGATTTAGTGTGATTGTATCGCCTAAACGAATGCTAAACCAAGCGAAAATCTTCCTTACAGGTGGGATCAAGTAGGATTAGGTTGGACTGGCATTCGGGAGTGAAACTGGGAGCGAACCGGGAGTAAAACCGGGAGTGGAATTCGGAGGAATTTCTGAAGAACTATCAGGTTCTATCTGGCTAGGACGTGGGCCCTGCATTGTCACGATAAAGTGTGCTCTACCGTAGAACTGAAATCCCCACAAAGATGAATCTGGAGCGTCCCACGCTCTGCAATAGCGGTATTTGAACACCGTGTCGCCTATGTTCACTAAATTTGATGACGTCAGGATTTCAGTGAGTGGTGCGAGATCGGGTCTATAGTGCGTCTCAACCGTCACTCCTGGAGTCAATCTTTGCCGGTAGTGATGCCACATTAGGCCCACCGCTATGCGTTCAACGACTCGCCGTATCCGGAGCGAGTTAAAGCCGATTTGTGCCGCCCTTCCCACGTAAAGGCCCCCTGGTGTCCTTACTTCACAAAGTCTGGCTTGGCTCAGTACCGCTCTGCGCAAACCAAGCCCTGTGTTTGGCATGACTCGTTCCGCCCAGAGTCTGGTTGCGACTGGATCTCTGTATGCGGCCTCACCCGCGACCATGAGACGAAAATATTCGTCATCCAATTTGAATGATTGATTGCAGGTCGGGCAGGCTGGCACCGTTACGAGATTTAGAGGTCTGGGCTTAGGGAAAAGACATTTAGGCGGGACGTGATCTCTCGTAGGTATTAAATTTGTCGCACTACAATAAATGCAGATTAATTCTGGGCCCTTGGAAGGAGGCATTTTATTGTAATCGTATTCCGTTCTTTGGCATGGTTCTATAGCAGATCTATTGTTTGACCTTCTGCGACAAGACCGTCGCATCGCGGGCGATGTACTTATTCGAAAGGCCCAAAGTGCGACTGATTGCGATTTATCGCGCTAGTCTATGAAATATAAAGAGAAAGTGGTCATAGCCGCGCCAACTCGGTTAGGACCATTTATGACCAAATTCGACCTGGAACCGTGACCAAAACCGTGACCAAGAAACTACTTAGATCAGGAAGACACCTTCTAGCTCACAGGATGGAATGGCTCCACGCCCTTTATCTATTATCTATCGAACCCTTGAGTTCATCATGCAACGGCAATCCTAGCACTGCGTGAGTTACATCGAGCTCCCTTGAACAGCGATTTTGGTTTCGAAGCCATAGATGGTCGGCTTATGGCTAAAAGCAACTTCACACCAGTTTGCCAGTCTGAAGTGCTTTGCCGATCCCGAAGGCAATCCGCCGCGATGCCAACGCTTGCGGAAACTCTACCTTAATAGGAGCAAGGTCATTTCCGATTATCCAAGCATGATCTAATCCGGGCTGACCGACGAGTCCCAGGTACTTCGTCTCGGTACGGAGAAACACACATTCGATAACTTTCCAGCTTTCAGCATGAGCACGACCTTCCTTTGCAGCAAACGAGGCAAAGGCCGCTCTTCGCTCGCTAAGAGGGGGTACTTGGGGATCACCTATGACAACAGTGTCGTCAGATACTGGCTCGCGGTCAGCGATCCATCCAGATCCGGTGTATTCGATTAGGAGATCCTGAACGGTCATACCGGATTTGGGTATGTATTCGAGGCAATTGTTTGATGAAATAGCAAAGAATGGCTCATCCTCATCGAACTCGAAAATAACTAGGTCTGAGTCTTGATGCGCGAGAGTAAGAACGAACGGGACATTTTCGCTAGGTGTTCCATCGGTACTGAACTCCAAGGCGAGATATTCGTTCATTTGCAAACGTAATTCCGACATTTCCATGATAGATCACTCAGCAGTAAGAAGAGTGTGTCTATTGGGAACCCCGCCCCTGTCCCCGCGAGTCCAGCCTCGTGATTCTACTTTAACCATATAGATCAAGTGAAGCGGGGGCTGCGCCCCCGATCCCCCCGGCCGTCCGGTCCAATGGTCCGGATCGGCCGGGCGGCCTCGTTGGTCGGAATCTATGCGCGACCAATCTCCCCATGGTTTTAGTACCCCTATTCTCTTCTATACGATTGCAACCAACATTCAAACAGGGCGGCGGCCAAGCTGACGCATCGCCGCCTTTCAAAAGGTTGGAGCATCCTTCCCTCTCACCCGTGAGGGATAGTGGACGGGTGACAGGGAGAAATGGATTAGAACGTATCACCGTCGCCCCGTCAGCCCTGCACACTCCACACAAAGCCAGACTTCGCACATCACGTCGTTCTCCGCATAACAGAACCGCACCCACGCTCGTTCAATTTGGCAGAACTCACAGAGCCGTTCCTTGGTATGTTCAGGACAAAGCCAGGCTTTCCGCGCCCGGTCATAGGTGGTCGCTTCCCGTCCGCAACAGGCCGGGCCGAACAGACTCGGCAGCTTTAGATCGCATCGATGCCAGATCATCCTCACACCTCCTGGTAGACCAGCCCCTTCCCCAGCACGAGTTGCAGAATGGTGCCGCTAAACCAAATGGGATGCCCAGAGAGCAGATCCTCCCAGGTCTTAATGAACACGATTCGAGGGATTTCGATCTCGCCCCTGATCCGGCGATAGGCGTTCCGGGTGGACCACTGGTGGCGCATTTCTTCCCAGAGTCGGCTGATGGGAAAGCCGAGGGACCGTTTCCAGGACCAACACATATTCACGTAGCCGCATTGATCTTGGACGTATTGGCTGATGACGTAGCGGCTCAGCCGGTTCCGGGACCGATGGCTGGGCTGATAGGCCTTGATCCAGACGACTGGAGCCCCGTGGAGGGCCTGCCATTGCGTGGAGAGCCATTCCTGAGAGATCCAGAAGCGGCGAGCACGCTCCCCATCCGGCACCCGCCAAGCCCAAAAGATGTGCAGCACGCCATGCCCTTCTTCCGTCCTGACCTGGTAATACTCCAAGCCCTGAAAGCCGAGTTGACGTTCGATCCGTTGACGCAGTTGCTTGTGATGATACGTCAGCTTCTCCGCATCCCCGCCTTCCGCCGTGGACAGCGTGACCCACAGCACTTGGAACTGGTGGCATTCCCAGAACCAGAGGAGCGACCGCACCCGGTGATAGCCTCGTTTCTGCTTTCGCGTCCATTCCCCCGCCACTGGTTCCCGCCGAAACTCCTTCCAGCGGCTCATCGGGCAGCCTCCGCTTGAGGAATCACCGGCCTCAGGCCGGCAGCCAGAATCCGTTCCAATTCCTCAATGGGAATCCGCACGGCGCGCACCGACGGCTTCACATAGGCGATCTGCCGTTTCAGGATGGCTTTCCTAATCGTGCTTTCTTTGAGCCCTAACCGGTTCGCCGCTTCTCGAATGGTGATCAATTTTGTACTGGGGACCATCGGACACCTCCTTACAGAATGGTTCAAAAATGATCACGGCTGATATTATTGAGCCGTGATTCTTCTTGACACCCATTAGCAAGGCGGAGGTACACTTGCCAAACACATTCCGGTGGAGACGGCCCTTTCGCACGACACATTTTTCGGTGGTGTTGGGATTAAGAACTGAGGGAGGGGTCCACGTGAAAAAGGAGCCGAAGGCATGAGCGCACAGGGACATGCAGAGCAGGACTTTCAATTGGAGTATGAGAAGGCGATGGAGCGTATCCAGACGATGCCAGATGGCGCCGTGGGTTGGATGCTCCGGTTTTTACAGACCGACCTGGAGGCCTTGACGCCCACGGAATGGACGCTGGTGGCGTTTGAGGTCGCGGCCTTTGTCGATGAGACGGGGGAGCGGTATGGCGGGATGATGGCCCCGGAAAGTGGCTGGAGCGTGGAGGGCGTGCCTCATGCGAAGAACTATCAGACGATACCGAGTCGCAAAGAAGCCCTGGACATTCAAGCTACCGTCCTGGAGCAGTTAGAGCTCTATTGGCATGAAGGCTACACCACCTTCACGTTTCCGCAGATGACGCTGGTAGCGGTGTCGCCGGGTGAGGGGTCTGACGAGGCCGGGACGGTCATCGTGAGCGCGAAACGCAAGGCGAAGGAGTTTGAATACCGATTTGTCCACCTCCTGGCCCAAACGGGGGACTACATTCGACGCTGTCCGGAATGCGCCACGATCTTTTTCGCGATCCGACGCGACCAGCTATACTGTCAGCCGCGCTGCCAAAACCGAGTCGCAGCGAGAAAGTGGCGCGAGGCCCAGAAGACCGGGGAGCGAAAGGAGAGCCACCGTGGCAAGAAAAGCAGGAAAGGATAGAGGCATCTGTCAAGGGTCACCCAAATGTCCTCAGTTCGGGGCATCGAAAATTCCCCACCCGGATTACGTCGTCGTCGCGTCGTCCATTCGCACGAGCCCCGCTTTCAGCTTCTCCTTGAGCCGGTAGGAGTGCCCGCGGATATTGATCGTGATCGCGTGGTGGAGCACCCGATCCAGGATCGCCGTCGCGAGCACCCGGTCCCCGAACACCTCCCCCCAGGCGCCGAAACTCTGGTTACTGGTCAGAATCATCGGCCCCTTCTCGTAGCGCCGTGAGATGAGTTGGAAAAACAAATTGGCGCCGGTCCGGTCGATCGGCAGATAGCCAATCTCATCGATGATCAGGAGGCGGGGAATCGTGTACAGCTTCAGCTTGTCGTCCAGCCGATTCTCCGTGAGGGCCCGGGTGAGCGTCGCAATCATGGCGGCCGCGGTGGTGAACAACACGCGATAGCCCTGTTCGATCGCTTTGAGCCCCAACCCAATCGCCAGATGGCTTTTGCCGACGCCGGGCGGCCCGAGCAGCACGACGTTCTCGCCGTGCTCGATGAAGTGGCAGGTCGCGACCTGCTGCAGGTGCTTCTTATCCAGCGAGGGTTGGTAGGTAAAGTCGAAGGCCTCCAGGCTCTTCACGAACGGGAAGCGGGCGAGACTGGTGCGCATCGTGATGTTCTTTTCGGCCTTGGCGGCCACTTCTTCGCCCAGCACCTGGTCGAGGAAGTCGGCGTAGGAGAGGTCCTTGGCCGCCGCCTCTTGCAAGAGCGCATCGAGCCGCTCGCGGCTCTTCAAGAGCCGCAACCGCGTCAACTGTTCACGGAGCCGTTCCAGTTGTGCCGGGTTCATCGCGGCACCTCCTGCGCCGTCGCGCTCCCGCACACCGCCTCATAGCACGCCAGATCCCGCACTTCGACCTCCGGCATCGCGCCCGGAGGCAGGGCCGGGGCCGTCCAAGTGGATCGGCGTTGGCGGGCGGTCCGTGCACTGGCGCCGGGGCCGTGCTCGGGTAGGATGCAGAATTGGTGGGTGCCGGGTAAGACCGGATGCCGCGCGACCTCCCGGTCGCGATGGAAGATGTACACGAGATCGCCCCGGCGCTGCACCTCGACCCGCTGGCCGATGAGGCGGAAGGGCACGGAGTAGCGGTTGGTCGCCAAGCTGACCAAATAGTCCTCGGCCACGATCCGTGAGACACGGGCCTCCTGCTGGAAGCTGCGTTGCCCCGCCAGTGGCACCAGCTGCCCGCGTTCTCGCGCAAAGCGTGCAATGGGGGGTTCGTGGGTCGTGCCGTGCAGCCGACAGTCTGCGATGGTGGCGTTCCATTCATCCAGCTGGGCTTGGAAGTCCACGAGATCGATGAACGTCCGGCCGGGCAGAAAATTCCGCTTCACATACTTCACACCTGATTCGACTTTGCCCTTGGTCTGCGCCCGGTACGGTCGACAGACCCGCGGCTCAAAGCCCCAATAGTCGGCAAACGCTTTGAAGGTGGGATTCCAGATCCGCCGCCCCGTGTCATCCGCGTAACACACGGTGCGTGGGCGATCATAGAGATGCTCCCGGGTGTGGCCGCCGAAATGGGCGAAGGCCCGTTCATGGGATTCGAGAAACTGGGCGAGCCGCTCATCCGCACAGGCGTAATAGAACCCGCGGCGACTGAAGCCCAGCGTGAGCACGAACACGTGGACGACCTGCGGGCCGGCGCGAAAGGACACCAGGGCTTGGCCCCAATCAATCTGACTTTGCTGCCCCGGTGGGGTCTCAAACCGGAGCAGGGCCCGGTCTGCGTGCCCCTGGACTTCGCGCAGCGGGGCCACACACCGCTTCACGGTCTCGTAACTGCCGGTATAGCCGCGGCTTGCCCGCAGCTCCTGATACAGAATCCGCGCCGAGTACCCGACCTGTGGGGCGCGGGTCTGCACAAAGTCGGCATGGGCGGTCAGGAGGGTCTCCGCGACCACCGCCCGCTGGTATGGGCGCCAGGTCGGCTGTCGCAGACTGCGGCGTACGGTCTTGCGATCCAGGTCCAATCGCCGCCCAATCTCAGAAATGGACACGCGCTCCTCATCAAACAACCGCCGGATCTCCGCCCACCGTTCCTGATCCACCATGCACGCCTCCCCAGGTTGGTCCACCTGGACGCGCATGATCGTCGTCTCGCTCGTCTCGTCAAGTCCCATCTCCCGCCTCCTTCTGGTAGAGGGTGGGGAGAATTCAATGACCACACCTGGGGATTATTGGATGACCGCTGACACTCGCGTGCCGTCATCGGCTGGGCGATGGGCCCGCGCTTGACCGGAGAGTTAACCGAACAGGCCCTCCGCATGGTGAAATATCTTGTTGAGAATGGGCCCCTCCACTGCGCTAGAGTCGCAGCGCCATTGAAGGAGGGACAGTATGTCGACGATCACGACCAAGGAGTTGACGACACTGAAGATCCCCAGACGGTATCACCACACCGTCAAGAGCCGCCTCGCCATCGTGCACTATGCAACGGACTTCGGGATCAAAGGAGCGGCCCGGCGGTTCGGCCTGGATCGGAAGACGGTCCGAGCGTGGCGCCGCCGCTTGCAGGCCGCCGGTCTCGTGGGCCTGGTTCCGCGCTACCCGCCGATCCGTGCACGCCGCATTGCGGAGTCGACCGTGGCGTTGATTGAACACGCCCGGCGCGATCTGATGTACGGGGCGGTCCGCACCCGGATTTGGCTCGAGCGTGTCCATCGGATCCGGGTCGCCGCGGCTACGATTCGCCGGATCTGCCACCGGCTCGGCTATCCATCGCTCCGCCGAAAACCCTCACGACGTCCTCGGCAACTAACGCTCTTCAGTCGCGAGCGACCGGGGGACTGTGTCCAGGTGGACGTCAAGGAAGTCAAAGTGGCAGGTGCGAAGTATTTCCAATACACCGCTATCGACGACTGCACGCGCTATCGGATTCTCCGTCTCTATCCCCGGAAAAATCATCAGACCAGTCATACCTTCTTCAGCACCCTTCGGGCCGCGCTCCCATTTCCCATCCGCAAAGTACAGGTCGACAACGGCGCAGAGTTCTCGCTCGCCTTTGCCCTCACGGTTCAACAGGCTGGGGTGCGGCTACGCTACATCAAGCCGCGATGTCCGGAGCAGAACGGCAAAGTCGAACGCAGTCATCGTGTTGATAACGAGGAGTTTTGGAGTCGGTCAACATTTGCCGGTTTCGCACCGGCGGCCGAAGCCGTACTGGCCTGGGAACACCGTTACAACCACGAGCGCTTCTCCATGGCCCTTAATGGCCTCACCCCGGCCGAGAAACTCGCAACATTCATGGCTCCGTCTCCGCTTCCGTCAGGCACCGTCCTCCCGCATCCGGTTCCCGCTTCGACCTCGACCATGGACCCGCCGCCAATCGCGTGTCCTGAGCCACTTGTGCGACGCGTGCTCTGCCACAGTCACGACCTAAACCCTGGGGTCACTTCTTGACAAGTCATTACACATGGCGCTCGCCACGCGGCAGCCCTCAGCAGGACTCCTGCATCACTCCGATCGCGGGGGGCAATATGCGGCAGGGGCCTACCAGCAGTTGCTCACCACGTATGGCATCACGGCCAGCATGAGCCGCACCGGCAATTGCTGGGACAACGCCTGTGTCGAGAGCTTCTTCGGAACATTGAAGCGGGAACTCGTGTACCATCGGCACTATGCCACACGAGCGGAAGCGAAACAGGACATCTTCGAATACATCGAGGTGTTCTACAATCGGACGCGTCGGCACTCGACCCTCGGCTATGACTCCCCGGCCGAGTACGAAGCGAGAGCCGCAGTCGCGTAACCTGGTGTCCATCAAATCGGGGGAAGGTCACACGTCCGTCTGATTTGTGGAGCTGGCGAGAGGAATCGAACCCCCAACCGGCGGTTTACAAAGCAGTCCTGAGCCTCTTTCCTCACATCACTCTACAGCATCAGATCCAATAGAATCGCCTGATCCACCATTGGGTTAGGCGATAGTGCCATGTTGCGTGGAGTTGTCATTCAAAAGGGTAAAAAGGGCGGTTACGGTTACACTTTTGGTTACACTTTTTGAGGTGAGGTCGAGCGTGGACAGGACAGAGAAAGAACCAACGCAGCAATCGAGGCTGTCCCGCTCGGCCGGTGATGCCGGTGCGCGGGGTGGCGCAAGCCACCCGCGCACGGGAGCCGCGCCAGCGGCATCTCCTAAACTTGACAGGAGGACATTTCTCGGCGAACACACCTGGCCTCACATCACACTACCTCCCGCAGGAAACGTCTGGTCCATCACGATTCATGATTTTGGAAAACAATGGGTTGAAATGTCTTGGGGAAGGTTAGATCCGATTCAAGGCAAGAGAGGAGAAAAAGGCGCATCGCGGAATAGAAAGATGAACGAGTCACGGGCACGAGGCCGGGCCAAAGGCACTATTCGGAAGAAATGCCTGACCATCGGAGCCGACCATCTGGTGACCTTGACCTACCGAGCGAATGTGAATGATCGAGACCGTGTCTTACACGATCTGGAACGGCTACGGCGAGCACTCTCGCGATCAGGCTGTTCCATGCCTTATGTCGCGGTCCTGGAACGGCAACAGCGTGGGGCGTTGCATCCGCATCTGGCGGTGAAGGGTTTTCGGGATGTGCGGCTATTGCGGCGGTGCTGGTACAAAATCGTCGGCAATGGTCAGGGACAAGTGAACGTCAGAGGGCCCCGGCCAGGAAGTTCACCGGTTAAACTTGCCCGTTACCTGTCGAAATACATCAGCAAGGATTTCGACAATATGCCGCGTGAGTTTGAAGAGCACAGATACTTTTGCTCATTAGGCGTCAAGGTGCCGACGGAAAAACATGAGTTTATCCTGGACCGAAGGGCAACAGACGTGGAAAGGAAAATGTACAGCCTCATGCGACGAGAGGCGTTACGTCGCGTTGGCGTCTGCTGCCGTCTCACGGAATGGATGGGTGGGGCAGGCACCTACGGCTGGATGGCTGGTTTTGAAGATGCCTCAATCCGGACGGTTAGCAAAACTGATGAAAGTGTGCCGATTGGTCCAAGCCCGTGACAGTTCCACGCCGGAGCATGCTATAGCGCAGGCGTTCTGGGGGAAAGGGGGTGTCGAAGACTCCCCCTTCTACGAAACGTTTATATCGCATCGGTGTTATTGAATTAACCCTCTGCAACTAGTGAATCAATGTGAGCAGGCGATTGAAGCGATTCGATTATCAGCATAAAATGCCTTCAACCCTCTCCCTCAATACTTATTGTCTTTTGTATCACTGTCATAAAAAGGATTGACTGACATATGAATGGTCGCCAAGTCCCCAACGTTGCCTCGACTCCGGCGGAGAATTTGGAAAATATGGATCTCGGCAACGGCTGGACTGTAGCAAGCAGAATCACACGTAAGAAAAGGAGCACGGGGGGGCACTTCTCCATCGGATACAAAGTCGTGGGTGCGCAGGGTAAAGAAGCTTTTATGAAAGCATTGGACTTTTCGGCAGCTTCGCAGTCACAAGATCCTATCCGCGAGCTACAGAAGCTTACTGAGGCATATAACTATGAGCGTGATTTACTGACGAAGTGTAAGAATCGTCGATTAAACCGTGTGATGGTACCCATCATCGATGGCACGATACATGTTCCGGGCTATGGAATTTATAGTCCGGTTTCCTACTTAATATTTGAACTTGCTAAAGGCGACATAAGGGATGTCCTGTCAGATTTCTCAAAGTTTGACCTGGTGTGGTGCCTAAAGTCCCTTCATAACGTAGCAGTGGGGCTGCATCAATTACACAGTTCGGGAATTGCTCATCAGGACCTTAAGCCCTCCAATGTCTTATTCACCAACACTAACGAATCGAAACTCGCCGATCTGGGCAGGGCTACTGCTCAAGACCATCCTTCTCCTATCCATCATTATCAGGTGCCCGGAGATTTAGGCTATGCCCCAATTGATTTGAGTTATACCCCGACAACTGTCGATGGTTTCGAAAAGAGATTTTTGGCAGATTTGTACTTGATGGGAAGTCTATTCTTTTTCCATTTCACAGGTGTAGCAGCGGTCCATGCATTGCGAATGAAGATTCAGGGAGTACCTTTGAGTAATACTTCGTTCCTGGCCGATCTTCCCTACCTTCAACACGCTTACGAAGAGACACTTGTTGATCTGAGGAGGGGAGTTGAGCCACTAGCCGGTGCTCTTGTAGAACCAATTATTCAGATCGTCAGGCAGCTTTGTGAGCCTGATCCTAAAAGGCGTGGTGACCCGCGATGGAAAGATTCCATAGTGCCTAGCTATAACATGGAAACCTATATTTCCAGACTAGACTTGCTCTGCAAAAAGGCCGAGTTGCTGCTATGAGTCTAGGAGCACTAGATAAAGATCGACAGGTAATCCCCCGATGGCATACCTACCCAATGGCGAGGTGGCTGGGAGTAACTGCGTCAGTTGAAGGTCAATTGCCAACGCCAGCATTGGGTGATGATTATCAGGAGAAGGTTGCCTCCTGGGAAAAATCAAAGCGTTTAGGTCACGCATCAGATCTGGTCGGCAATGCGCTTATATTGAATCAATTTGGTGATCAGAGCGCTATAGCTGCAGCGCAGTTCATTTTTGATAATAGCGAAAAAGCCTCTCCTCTTCTCTTGGAAGTTGCAGAAACGTTTCTTCGCCTATCGAAAAATGAATCGCTTGCACTCCCCAATGTCATAGTCCCAGATGAGAACAATCGCGTCCGAGAAGTAATTTCTAGATTGAAGGCAAGAACGAGAGAATATCCAAGAAATCCAATTTTGTGGATGGATCTGGCATTTTATTACAGTGCACTAGGCCAAACCGAATTAGCCGATCGGGCTGTGACTGTCGCACTGTCATTGAACCAGGAAAATCGGTATCTCCTGCGGTCTGGAGCGCGCTTCTTCATGCACCTGGGGACGCCAGATAAAGCACTTTATTATTTGCGCAAAAGCAACAGTGGACAACAAGACCCTTGGATTGTGGCTGCTGAAATTGCCATCACAGATACCATCGAAGGGACCTCTCAGCGAATGAAAAGTGCGCGAACCATGCTTGAAAATAAGTCCTACGCCAAGTTCCATCTTTCAGAGCTTGCCAGCGCATTAGGAACTATAGAATTAAAAAGCGGAGCACGAAAAAAGGGGAATAAGCTATTTGCTCTCGCCCTGGAAGAGCCCACCGAAAACACTCTGGCTCAGATAACCTTTCTGCAGAACCGTCACGGGGAACCGAGGGGAGCGATTAGTCCTGACCGCTCTGCTCAATCATTTGAAGCAGAGGCAATGTTAAAGGCGCATAACTATGATTTTGATGGCGCTCTAGATGCCTCAAAAAAATGGTTCGCGTATCAACCCTTCAGCTCCCGTCCTGCCGTACATGGATCGTACATAGCAGGCGTCGCTCTTGGAAAGTATGAAGAAGCCATAAAGGTGGCACGGATGGGACTTCTCTCGTCACCTAAGGACGTCATGCTTAAGAACAATCTTGCTTTTTCCTTAGCCTCTGTTGGGAGAGTGGAAGAAGCCAAGGGTGTCCTGGAAGGGATTGAAGAGGACAGACTTTCTGAAAGTGAAAAAAACACCCTAACCGCTACAAGAGGGGTCATATCTTTCCGTAGCGAAGACCATGCGGAAGGCAGAAGACTGTACGGCATCGCCATTGATGGCTTCAAGAAAGAGAAGAGCACAAGGTTAGAAACACTGGCGAAGTTTTTTTGGGCTAGAGAGGAAGAGCGGATAGGCTCGGGGCTTGGGAGGCAGATGGCGGAAGAAGCGATAAAGAATGCCAAGAAACTTGATATACGAGAGTTGATGGGACACTTCGAAAAAAAATAGTGACTGTGGTTAAGGTTGTCGTTTCTGATGAACCCTCCTTCTTTCTCTCCTGACGCGTTTCTCCCCTATATCTCTGCATAACGCTTTGGCAGCATATCGCTCAAGCGCGATCACGGACTGTAGTAAATGGCTGATATAAAAGCCAAGTTTTGACAATTGACTTTATTATAGCAGGCGGCTATAAACACATTATTATAACGGAGGGCTATAAATGAGTCCTAAGCCTAAAAACACGCCGCACCGAGTATTGCTATCGTTGCCCACAGATCTCTACGAGACGATTTCACGCGTATCGGCTGCTATGGAGAAGCCGCGAGCCGAAATCATCCGCGATCTACTAAGTGAACAGCAGCCAATTCTCGAACACATGGCCACGATGTTGGAACAGGCAAAAGCGGGAAAGCTTGATCAGGCTATGAAGGGATGGAAGAAAATGACCGGGGAGGCGTTAAAGGGCCTTGGAGTAATCATGAATCCGCCTGATCTTAAGAAATCCAAACTAAGATCCTAGCGGCGTTATCGGACGTCAGTGTGTAAAAACCAGATTTAAACGGAAGGGGGTGATGGAAATGTCAGAGGAAGTATTCAAACGGCTGTATTCAGTCAGAGAGGCGGCTCGATACCTGGGTATCAGCCAGTGGGCGGTTCGGCATCTCAATTGGTCCAGCAAACTGCCCTGTGTACGGCAGGGACGACGAGTCCTATTCGATATTTACGATATGGACCGGTTCATCGAAAACAACAAGAGGGGGGGACATCATGGGGATGCTTTATCGACGCAAGAAACGCGATCCGACGACAGGGACTTTAGCCGAACAGGGCCCATATTGGATGAAATATTACGTTGACGGCAGACCTATCCAAGAAAGCACGAGGACCAGTGATAAGGAGCGAGCCAAACGGATTCTTAAAATTAAGGAAGGGGAGATCGCTGCAGGGCTGTATCGTGGGCCCAATATCGACAGAACACGCTATGAGGACCTGGCTGAGCTCGTGAGACAAGATTACGAATTAAACAAGCGTAAGACTGGACGTCGGGTCAGTGAATATCAGCACCATTTAGAACCATACTTCCGAAAGATGCGGGTGTCCGCCATCACCACTGAGCGAATCAAAGCCTATATCGTGAAACGCCAAGGAGAAGGCGCGGCAAACGCCACCATCAACCGGGAAACTGGATTTCTGAAGCGTATGTTTCGGATGGGCTTTCAACAAACACCACAACTGGTCGTTCGGGTTCCCCATATTCCCCAACTCAAGGAATACAACATTCGATCAGGATTCTTTGAGCATGAGGATTTTCTCGCGCTTCGAGGCGCCTTACCTGACTATGCCCAGGTGGCTGCAACACTCGCCTACTACAGCGGGATGCGAATGGGGGAGGTCTGCTCGCTGCAATGGCGGCAAATCAATTGGACAGAAGGGAAGCTGTTCCTGCAGGCCCAGGACACCAAAACCAATACGCCCAGAGTTCTCTATCTAACAGGCGATCTCTACCGGGTGCTGTTGGCCTGGAAGACACGCTGCGACCACAAATGGCCTGTTTGTCCCTGGATCTGCCATCGTGGAGGAATTCGCCTACAAAGTTTGAAGCATTCTTGGCGGAAGGCGTGCGAGACGGTTGGCCTCGGCGGGATGGTGAAAGACGAGAAGAAAAAGCACTTGGTGTGGGTAGGTAGAATCCCACATGACTTCCGTCGTACGGCTGTCCGCAATATGGTGCGGGCCGGAGTGCCGGAGAAGGTGGCCATGTCCATTTCCGGCCATAAGACTCGAAGCGTGTTTGACCGGTACAACATTGTGAACGAACGGGACCTCGAACAGGCCGCGCGCTCACTCTCTGCGTACTTTGAGCGTCAGACGGTTACACTTACGGTTACACTCGCAGAACTGCGAGGGGAGAGTAGTGGCTCTGTAAGCCGCCAACCGGTTGATTCGTCAGTGGAATTTATGGAGCTGGCGAGAGGAATCGAACCCCCAACCGGCGGTTTACAAAACCGCTGCTCTGCCAATTGAGCTACGCCAGCCCGCGAGATCAGCTACCTGATTAATACCAAGTGAATCTGAAAGGAAGATTTCGAACCCTACAATTCTTCTTCTCACCTGTCAAGATCTAGGCTGGGTGCGATCGGAGAGAGAAGCTCGCTTTGTGTAGGATCTGATGGCTCAGCTATGCAGGCCATCCTTACTTTCACTTGAATAAAGTCTCAATTCCCAATAAGCTGACTCTGTGTTCAACCATTCAACGAGAGAGTTGTTTCTCGTAGTGCGTTCTAGTCATCCTTATTTAGCCGAACCTGATTTCTTTGGTCCCCTCAGAGAGGAGTGCCCTTGATGAGCCAGTCACATATTCTCGTGATTGATGATGATCCTGCTGTGCGTCAAATCTTGGCGGAGACGCTCGCTGGTGAAGGACATCAGGTGACGGTCATGTCCAGTGGGCTGGACGGAGTAGAGGCTGTCAAGGATCAGCCGGTACATGTGGTGCTGACGGATCTCCAGATGCCGGGGATCGATGGGTTGGAAACCATTGATCGAATCTCAAAAGTCGACTCCAAGATTATTGCGATTGTCATGACGGGTTATGGGACAGTCGACTACGCGGTACGGGCGATGAAAGCCGGCGCATTTGATTTTATTACCAAGCCCTTTGAGCCCGATACCGTGGCGGTAGTGGTCCGAAAAGCATTGGACGTCTACAAGTTGAAGCAGGAAAACCATCTGCTTCGAAAAGCCGTGCGAGATCAGTATCGCCTGGAGCATCTGGTGGGGACGAGCGCACCGATGCGCATGGTACTTGACTTTGTCGAAAAGGTGGCCGATAGCGACAGCACAGTGCTGATTGAAGGTGAGAGTGGGACCGGCAAGGAATTGATCGCGCGGATGTTACATTTCAACAGCATGCGGAGGGAGCGTCCGCTAGTCCCGGTCAACTGCGGGGCCATTCCAGAAACCTTGTTAGAGTCCGAACTGTTCGGGCATGAGAAGGGGGCCTTTACCGGAGCGGCCCATACGCGCCTCGGGCGATTCGAGCTGGCTCATGGCGGAACCATCTTTTTGGACGAGGTCGGGGAGATGAGTTTGCCGTTACAGGTCAAACTACTGCGGGTGTTGCAAGAGCGATGCTTCGAGCGCGTGGGCGGGACAAGGACGATCAATGTCGATGTCCGTATCATTGCGGCGACGAATCAGGATTTGGCGCAAGCGGTTCAAGAGCGCCGGTTCCGACAAGACTTGTATTACCGGCTGCACGTGATTCCCATTCACATTCCGCCATTGCGGGAACGCCGTAGCGATATTCCGCTTCTGGTCAACCATTTCATCGCCCAGTTTAATCAATTGCGGCGGACGGAGATTCTAGGTATGGAGCCCGATGCGTTAGCGCGCATGATGGAAGAAGAATGGCCGGGGAATATCCGGGAACTTGAAAACATGATCGAACGTCTCTGTGTGTTGAAGAAACGGGGCATGATCACTATGAGCGATTTGCCTGAGCGGCCCGTCAAAATGAATGCCGCGAAGGGAGTCGAGTCGCCCGAGCAGTTTGTTCGCTTTTCGGAAGACGGGATCAATTTGACCAAAGAACTCGAACACTATGAAAATAGGCTTATTGGGGAAGCGTTGCGAAAGGCCAATGGAATTACCAGCCGAGCCGCACAGTTGCTTCAAGTGAATCGAACCACACTGGTGGAAAAGCTCAAACGGAAAGGATTTGATCCCAAGACTCACGGGTATTCGGTTCAAAACTAACGTTCCTCACACGTTCTCTCCTCTCACACGTCATTTTTTTGACCGGTCCCACAAAGTGCCTGTCGGGACTTCTGACAACACCTGCTGTCCAGTTTTCGCTGCTGACCGAAATCCTCAAGTGATGCCGCGATTTGGATGATTCCAGAAAGGGCACAGGACTTGCTGATTTGCCCCCTGTGCAATACCGAACTTCGCCACAACAACCCGTCAGGATCCGTATAGGTCTGGCATTTTTCCTGGGTAGTCTGTTCCTCGCTGGGGGCTCTTCTGTTATGGCTGCCGGTGGACCCTCGACGATGCGACAGCAATTACCGGCCATGATGCCTGAGCCGTCGGAATTGGTTCGAGGCGCACTTCCTGATCCAGGGCCTCGCTTGGAACGGATTCCCGAGAGTCCTGAATGGGGTGAGTTTGAACGGGGAGTGGCCCTCTACAATCAGGGGCAGTATCTCGAGGCGCGACTTCACCTGACTAACATGCTGAGAGAGCATCGCGAGATTCCGCTCCGCTCGTCTATTCAAGCATTTCTAACAGAAAGCTCCTTAAAGAGTAGCGCACAAGAACTGAGGCCTCTGGAAATCATCGATCAGTACAAGGCCCTGATTCGAGAAGATCCTCAGTCGACAAATGCCAGGCGGGCCGCCTGGAGAATCGGCGATGTGTATCGTGTCGAAGGTTGGTACCAGGAGGCGCAGATCGCCTACCAGCATGCGCTCAGTCTCTCCGAGCGAGATTCCTACGATGCCAATCGAGCTATGCTCGGTCTGGGCTATGTCTTTCGAGGCATCAAGAGTTGGAAGGACAGCGTACAGACGTTTGATCACGTCCTGAAACGAACCACGGACCCCACGCTGCTGGTGTCCGCGTCGCTGGGACAGGCCCACAGCCTCTATCGAATGGGACGGATCAAGGACGCTGATGGGTTGTATGAAAGCATCAGCAGCCGCTGGCCTGGCGCTCTTCGGGCGGACCCGTTTGCATTGCTGCGTTACGCGGATACAGCCGGAGAAGCCCACCGCGGACCGGTCATGCGGGAACAGCTCCTCCATTTCTACAACCTGTATCCCTCCAGGCCGGAGAATCCATTTGTGTTGATGCACCTGGCCGACAGTTACAAAGAGGCCGGGCGATGGGAAGATGCGAGCATTTTTTATGCGGCGTTGTTGAGCCAGTATCCGGATGCGCAGGTTGTGCCCACGGCCAAGCTCCGATATGCGGAGGTGCAGGAGCATCTCGCTCCCGAAGGCGAGGAGGTCAATCTTCGGCACACGATTGCCGCACATCTCGCGAATGTTCCCCTCAAGCCCGGTGAAATGCTCAGCCCGCGCCAGTTGTTCGAAAGCAGCGCCAAGCAATATGAAGACTCACCGGTTGGAAGCGAGGCGTTATTTCATCTCGGGGAGGCGTTGGAGCGGGCAGGAAAGCGGGAAGACGCGCTGAAAGCCTACGAGCAGGTGGTCCAGCGGGCAGGGAAATTTGAGAACGATCCCTGGCCGGAGAAGGGCGGGGCGCAGCTCGTGAGATTTCTGCGCCCCCGGCTGGAAGCGGCACTTAAAGCAGACGACGATTTTGAGCTCATCAACCTGTTCCACCGTAACGGCCCGTTTGCCGATCGGCTGTACGCCGGTACGGAACTGCTGCTTAAGGTGGCCGAGGCGCATCGTCGGCTTGGATTTCCCATCGAATCGGCGCGGCTCTTTCAGTCGTTGATTCGAGACTCGAAAGCCGAGGCTTTTCACGAAGTCGCCTTAATGGGTCTCGGCGATAGTTACTTGGAACAAAAGGACATGCGCGCGGCCCGGGCCGTCTTCGAGCGGTATCGGTTGCAATTTCCCGTCGGCCGGTTCGCTGGACAGGCGCTGATTGGAATCCTGACGTCCTTCGAGGGCGAAGGAAACACGTCTGGGTTGGTGAAGCTTGGAAAGCAGTGGTTGATACACA
This sequence comes from Nitrospira sp. ND1, assembly GCF_900170025.1. Classification (NCBI taxonomy): domain Bacteria; kingdom Pseudomonadati; phylum Nitrospirota; class Nitrospiria; order Nitrospirales; family Nitrospiraceae; genus Nitrospira; species Nitrospira sp. ND1. The sequence continues at coordinate 314,238 of NZ_FWEX01000005.1, forward strand.
ACCCTCGCCACCCGGACCGCGCATTGGTTCAGCTGAAGGTAGCCGATGCGTTGAGGCAGGCAAAACGGGATGCCGAAGCCGCTCCCCTCTATGAGAGCGTACTCAAGGCGGGGATGGACCTGTCCGCATTGGACCGGCTGCGATATGCCGATGTTTTGGCAAGACTGAATCGTCAGGAGGCGGCGCTGGCCCTGTATAAGCAGGCATTGGTTGCGGGGTTGGAGCCTGAACAGGAAGCCTGGGCCCAATTTCAAATCGTGCAGCTGGCCAGGGGCGTCAAGCGTGAAGAGTTTGCACGGAGCGGGCTTCGCGCACTGAACGAGAACAGCGATAGCCTGGTTCGGCGTATGGCCGCCGTGCTGCAGACCGAGCTGCCTGAGCCCACTTCCGCCGCAGGAGGCAAAAAGTGATGACAGCGCGCGATGCCGAAGCATCGAACAACGATCTGCTGACACGTGCGTTCCATGACTTTGACCAGGCTGCCACCGTCCTTCAACAGTCGTATGACGCGTTGACGACACGGCTGCAGCAGATGGATCTCGAACTCGCGCAAACCAATGCCAGTTTGCGCGAACATCTACGTGAGACAGAAGAAATGCGCGCCCATGTGACAGCGGTGTTGGAATCGTTGGATACGGGTGTGATCGTCGCGGACTCGCAGGACTCGGTGGTGCGGTGCAATCACGCCACGGAACGTCTGTTGGGGGTTCCGCAAGCCCGCCTCAGGGGGCGTCGAGCGACAGAGGTGCTGGAGGAAATCCGGAAAGACCACGGCGAGTACCCGCTGGTACTTCCGACGGGCGTGACCATTGCCATCTCGCAGAGCGACTTGACCGATGAAACCGGGAGTTTGATCGGCAAACTGGTGTTGATCCATGACGTGACCCACATTCGACAACTGGAAGACCGTTTGCAGCGACGCAATCGGCTGGAGGCCATGGGGCAGATGGTCGGTAACATCGCGCATGAGATCCGGAATCCTCTGGGCAGCGTTGAATTGTTCGCGTCGATGCTGCGCAAGGATCTGCGTGACCAGCCGCATTTGCGGACATACGCGGAGCATATCTCCGTGGCGGTGCAGGCCATGGACCGGTTGTTGTCGAACCTGCTCGTCTATACCAGACCGGACTGTTCGAGGCTGGCATGGCAGGATACGGAATCGCTGATTCGGGAAGTACTTACGCTGGCGAGCCATGCCATGTCACTGGCTTCGATCGTGGTCCGTTGCGAGATCGATCCCCGCGTTCCGAAAATTTGGTGTGACGGCGGGAAAATAAAACAGGTGCTGCTGAATCTTGTTCTGAACGCCGTCCAGGCCATGCCCGAAGGCGGCAGCCTGATATTGTCCGCTCGTATGGCGCCGGAAGAAATCTCAGAATTGCCTGCCATCCAACTCACGGTCAGTGACACCGGCACGGGGATTCCGCTCGAGCTGCAGTCGCGGGTATTCGATCCGTTTTTTACCACGAAAGACCATGGGACGGGATTGGGGCTCGCCATCGTACATGCGCTGGTCGAGGCTCATCACGGCCGCATCGATGTGGAGAGCAGGCCGGGGCAGGGGACCTCATTTGTCATGAGATTACCCCAGGGTTCCATACAACAGCCAACGCTGTCTGCGCGAAACGCCGCGTTGGTCGGCCGGTCCGTGCAAACCCGCCCAATCGAGAATGCAACCGAAGAGGAGATCTACGAATGAGCGTGCAACAGGATTTACAAGGCCCCTCCGCCACTTCCGAAGAAGCTCGGATGGTCCTGATCGTCGATGATGAACCCTCGATGAGAACGGCCTTATCTGAAACCGTCCGCAGATTAGGCTATCAAGTCCGGGGGGCGATCGACGGCGTCGACGCAATTGAGCAGATTGAACGAGTGAAACCCTGGCTGGTGGTGACCGATTTAAAGATGCCGCGCCTGACCGGGCTGGAACTCGTCAAGGCCATCAAACAAAAATCCCCCCAGACGTTCATTGTCCTGATGACCGCCTACGGCACGGTGGAGACAGCGGTGGAAGCGATGAAATACGGCGCCAATGACTACATCTTAAAGCCGTTCTCGACGGACCTATTGGAACGAGTGATTCTCAACCTGCAGGCCACCACGGCGCCGGACGAGCAGGAAGGGCCCGCCACACTGGAAGCGCGGGCGATTTTGACGCAGGACCCGGGCATGATCCGCCTGCTCACCACGCTGGAGGGTGTCGCGGCGAGTCAGGCGACCGTGCTGATCAGCGGCGAGAGCGGGACCGGGAAGGAACTCCTGGCACGCTATATCCACGCGCGCAGTCCGCGCGCGCATCGCCCTTTCGTGGCGTTGAATTGCGCCGCACTCCCGGACAGTCTCCTCGAGAGTGAGTTGTTCGGCCACGAACGCGGCGCATTTACCGGAGCCATTCAGAAAAAGTTAGGCAAGTTCGAAATGGCGCATACCGGGACGCTGTTTCTCGATGAAATCAGCGAAATGAATTTAGGCTTGCAGTCCAAACTTTTGCGCGTCTTGCAAGAGCGTGAAGTCGATCGTATCGGTGGGCGCGAGCCTGTTCCAGTGAATATTCGCGTCATCGCCACGACCAATCGCTCCCTGTATCACGAAGTCACCCAGGGCCGATTCCGTGAGGATCTTTTCTATCGGTTGAACGTGTTTCCCGTCACGGTGCCTCCGCTTCGTGATCGGTCGGGCGATATTCCGCTTCTGGCGAGACATTTCCTTCGCTCCTCGGCACAGCGAAACGGACTCACCATGCCGACGTTGTCCGAGCGGGCGATCGCCGATCTCCAGCAGCGTCCCTGGAAAGGCAACGTTCGTGAACTCGAAAATGTCATGGAGCGTGCCATCCTGGTAGCCACCGGAGGGGCGGTCGATGTGGATCATCTGATGCCGGGCGATGGCACGGTGCCGGTACGGGAGGTAGAGGCCGGCGACGCGATCGTGACGCCCTCCGCGCATGGGTCGCTATGGGAGATGGAACGGGATCTTATTTTCAAGACCCTGGCCCGCGTGAAAGAAAACCGCACGCATGCGGCGAAGGAATTGGGGATCAGTATCAGAACGCTACGGAATAAATTGCGGGAGTATCGCGACATGGGGTACCAGGTCGAGGCCGAGAAGTCCTAATGTCGCTTGCAGGGAGATGGGCAGATTATTCTCCGAGGTGGACATTTTTGCCGGGTGCCGACCTAAGCGGCGCACCAAAAAAGGACGCGGTCCGGATTCGATGAGCCGCAAGCGCGGTATACGTATTGCACATCCTGCGATGGTGAAGCTTTTCTAAGGAGCGTCGGACATGACTATTTTTGACAGAACCATGCAGTTGTTGAGTCGGTCGCTGGATCTTCGCGGTGCTCGCCAGCAGGTGATCGCGGCGAATATCGCCAACGAAGAAACGCCCAAGTATCGCGCGAAGGATTTGAATTTCGGTCAGGCACTGGCCAATGCACAGCAGGGCAAGTTGCCGATCTCTCTGGTTTCCACCAACGCTCAACATTTCGGGCCACAAGGCACTGGTTATCAACGGGTCCACGGCCAGCTCGAAGACGTGCCGGCAGGCGATCTGCCGCTGGACGCCAATTCCGTCAACATTGAATTGGAAATGGCCAAAATGTCGGATAACGCTCAGCAATACAACACCGCAGCGACCATCATCGGGATGAAGTTCAAAGGTCTTTTGGGTGCCATTCGAGAAGGACGGTAGGCGCGATCGTGGGAAACACTCAACTCATGACTTCCGGAAGCAACCAGAAAGAGGTGTGTGATGGAATTGACAGATAGCCTTGCGGTCTCCGTCTCCGCGCTGGATGCCCATCGGCATCGACTCAATGTCATTGCCAGCAACCTGGCCAACGCCCAGTCGACGAAAACCAGCACGGGCGGTCCCTATCGCCGCCGTGATGTCGTGTTTCAGGCCGCGCCCGTATCCTCGGCGTTTCAAAAGGCCTTCAAGCAAGTGACGTCCGGACCAGGCCGTCAAGCGTTGGACGGTGTCAAAGTCGCTCGCGTCATCGAAGACAAGAAGCCCGGACAGACGGTATATGACCCGCGTCATCCCGATGCCGATAAAAAGGGATTCGTGACGATGCCCAATGTGAATGTCATGGAAGAGATGGTCAACATGATCGGCGCCTCGCGCGCCTATGAAGCGAACGTGCAGGCGATTAACGCGACCCGCACCATGTGGAATCGTGCGTTGGAGATCGGGAGGTAGTCATGTCTGATCTGCGTATTGCGGGAGCGAATGGCTTCCGACCGATTGAGATGCCTGAGATTCACGAGGCGGGGCCAGGCGGTGAGGCCGGCGCAGCGAACTTCATGGGCTCCCTCAAGGAGGCCATCGGGCATATCAACGATGCACAGACCGGCGCCAGCCAGGCCGTCGATGCGTTGGTGACCGGGCAGAGCACCAACATTCATCAAACCATGGTGGCATTGCAACAGGCCGATGTGTCTTTTCAGTTGATGATGCAGGTGCGGAACAAGCTGGTCACCGCCTACGAGGAAATTCAGCGGATGCAGATTTAGGCGGTTGTTGTCCGGTCGCCGGTCTCATGCATAAAGGATTCCACACCGTATGTTTTCAAAATTCAGCCAGTTCACGATCAACCAACGCTTCATCATCCTGCTCGCGCTCGCCGGGTCCATTGCAGGACTGGTCGCGGTAACCCTCTGGACGCAACAGCCGGATATGCAGGTGCTCTTTGCCAACCTGGCGGTCGATGATGCGTCAGGCATAATCGACAAACTGAAAGATGCGAAGGTGCCCTACGAGACGGCCAACGGAGGGACCACCGTGCTGGTGCCCAGCGCGCAGGTGCATGACTTGCGTTTGGAGATGGCGGGGCAAGGTCTCCCGCATGGCGGGGGCGTGGGATATGAGATTTTCGATCGGACGACCATGGGCATGTCCGATTTCGTGCAGAAGTTGAATTATCGACGGGCCTTGCAGGGCGAGTTGGCCCGCACCATCACTCAAATGCCGGAGGTGGAACGAGCACGGGTGCATTTGGCGATTCCTGAACGACGGCTGTTCGCCACCGAGCAGGACCGTGCGCGAGCCTCTGTGGTGGTGTCCCTGCGCGCCAGTCAAACGTTGTCGAAGGCGCAAATTCAGGGCGTGGTGCACCTGGTGTCCAGCAGCGTCGAAGGGCTTCAAGCTCGCGATGTGACCGTCGTCGATGGCCACGGCAATTTATTGTCCAACACCTCCAGCGATGAATCAGCCGGGCTCTCCGGAACCCAGATGGAATATCAGCGTACGCTGGAAAAGGACATCGAGACTCGTATTCAAACGATGTTGGAACGGATTGTCGGCGTCAATAAGGCCGTGGTGCGCGTGTCGAGTGTGCTGGATTTCCGCAAAATCGAAACCACCGAAGAACGCTACGATCCGAACGGGCAGGTCGTTCGCAGTGAGCAGCGCGGACAGGAAAAATCGAGCGGGGTGAACGGCGCCTCGGGCGGCGTGCCCGGCGTCGAGTCGAACGTGCCGGGTGGCACCGAAGCCGAAGGCGGACAAACCAGCTCGAACAACAACCAGACGAAAAATGAGACGGTCAATTATGAAATCAGCCGGACCGTGTCGCGCATCGTGGAGCCGACCGGCACCATCAAGAAGCTCTCGGTCGCAGTCCTGGTAGACGGCACGTATGAGGGCGGGGGCAAGGCGGGCGAAGGCGGTGCGGATCAGCCCAAGAAATATGTGCCTCGTTCTGAGGAAGAAATGAAACGCATCGAAGAAATCGTCAAGAAGGCGATGGGGTATTCGACCGAACGGCAGGATCAAGTGGAAGTGGTGAGCATTCAGTTCGGGCTAGGAGCGGAGGAACCGGCCGGTGGGGTCGAGGCCACGCCGGATGCGAGCAAGGCCTGGATGCCTTACGTGCGCTACGCGGTCGGCGGTGTTCTGTTTTTCCTGATTTTCTTCATGGTGGTTCGCCCGCTGATGGTGATGCTGGTTCAGTCCGCGCCCGCAGCCGGCGGCGGCGAGACGCCGGCGCTGCCCGCGTCGGTGGGACAGGTTGAAGCGGCCATCAGCGGCAAGCAGCCGGGGCAGATCCTCGATATGGCCAAGAACAACCCCGCCAATACCGCCGTCGTCGTGAAACAGTGGTTGAAGAGTAACGCCTAACCAAGCAGATCATGAATAAAGAACTGTCGGGCGCACAAAAAGCGGCGATCCTACTTCGAGCCATCGGTGAGGAAGCGGCGGCGGCGGTGATGAAGACCCTCGACCCGAAGGATATTCGCAAGCTCGGGAGCTTCATGAAAGAGACCGCAAACATTACGAAACAGGAAGAGGACAGCGTGATCGCCGAATTTGAGCAGGCGAGCTCATCCGGCGAGGTGCAATTCGAGGGACGCGAATTCATGGAAGCCATTCTGAAGAAGGCGCTGGGTCCTGAAAAGGCTGCCAGAATGATGGAGTCCTTGAATACGAAGACCTATCCAGGTATCGACGCCCTGAAGTGGGTCGATCCCCGAACCGTCGCGCAAATTCTCAAGATCGAACATCCCCAGACGATCGCCGTCTGCCTGGGACAAATGGAAGCCGAACAGGCCAGTGCCGTGCTGGCGTTGTTGCCGGTACATCTGCATGCCGACGTGTCGCTGCGATTGGCGACAATGCAAGAAGTGCAGCCGGAAGTGCTGTCCGAATTGAGCGATAGTTTACAGGAAATTCTGTCGGCTTCGATGGGCATGTCGAGCATGTCGGTCGGCGGCGCCGAGCTGATGGCCGATATTCTGACGCGTGTGGATAAGAACACCGAAGGGGCCATTATGGCCAAGATCACCGAACGCGATCAGGCCCTGGCAGAAAGCATCCGGGCGCTGATGTTCGTCTTCGATGACCTGGTGGAACTGGATTCCCGCGGCATGCAGGAACTCATGAAGGAAATCAGCAAAGAAGACCTCCCGGTCGCGCTTCGTGGCGCCACGCCGGAGATCAAGGAGAAGTTTCTCAAGAATATGTCCAGTCGCGCCGCCGAAATGCTCAAGGAAGACATGGAAACGCGCGGGCCGGTCAAGGTATCCGATGTCGAGAAAGCGCAGCAGAACATTCTCAAAGTCTGTCGCAAGCTTGAGGAGGAAGGTCGCATCGTGATCGGGGGCGGGGGAGGCGAGGAGTTGCTGTAGATGAGAACCGTTGATGTGGGAAGTCGCCTGCCACAGATGTCTCCCGCGGACAATGAGAAGGAACTCGCCCCACGGGCCATTCTCATCGTTGACGACGAACCATCCATCGGCTTCCTCTTGACCGAAATGCTGCAGTCCACAGGGCACCCGATTCTCACGGCCGGGTCTGTCAGCGAGGCCCTGACGCACCTCAAGTCCCGCCCGATTGCCGTGCTGATCGTCGATGTTCAATTGGCCGGAACGGATGGAATTGCTTTCTTGCAACAGGCGTTGGAGGTCGATAGCCGTCTCCTGAGTATCGTTATGACCGGACACGGCAACATCGAACTGGCTGTGCGTGCCATGAAATCAGGCGCCGCGGACTTCTTAACCAAACCGTTCGAAGTGGAATTGGTCAGACAATCCGTGTCGCGACTGCTGGAGCTCTATCGTCTCAGGCAGGAGAATACGGTCCTCACGCGCACCTTGATTCGTTCCGGCAACATTCAGTTGCGGACGGTGCCGCTGGCCGATTTCAGCCGAGGGAATCGGCCCTTCGGAACGGATGACGTGACCGAATTCGAGCGGGGCTTGGCGGAGGGGGAAAAGCGGGCCACGGAGCGGGTCTCCTCGCTGCGTCAACGGGAACAGGCGCTGGTCGCCTCACTGATGGCGCAGTTGGAGGGAAGCTGGCGCAATCTGCACGACACGGTGGAAGAAGAAGTCGCATCCCTTTCGTTCATGATCGCGCAAAAGGTCCTGCGCGAACTGGTGACGGAAAAACGTGAGGTGATCGTGACGCAGGTACGAACGGCACTGGCCCATTTGCATGAAAGCGGGCTTGTCCGGATCCGGGTGCATCCGTCGGATCTGCCGCTGCTCGAAGCGTCGCGGGCGGCATTGAGTCAGACTCCGCATGGGCTATTGACCCTGAAATTTGAAACGGATCCCGGTATTAGCCCGGGGGGCTGTCTCGTGCAGGCGCAGAGCCTCTTGATCGACGCCACGCTGGATACCCAACTGCTGCGGCTCGGTGAAGCCTTGAGAAAGCGGGATACCGGTGAAGCTTAGCGAACGTCTCGAACAAGTCGAACCCTTGTCCGTCACGGGCCGGGTGGCCCAAGCCGTCGGGATCGTCATTGAGGCCTCGGGGCCGTTCACCTCTGTCGGAGAGGTCTGCGAGATCACTCGCGAAGGTGGTCATGGCGCCGTGATGGCAGAAGTGGTCGGATTCCGGGAGGATCGTGTGCTGTTGATGCCGCTGGGTGAAATGCAGGGCATCGGACCGGGCAGCCGTGTCGTGATGAAAGGGCACGTGGCTTCGGTGTCGGTCGGACCGCAGATGTTGGGGCGCATTTTCGATGGACTCGGGCACCCGCTGGACGGATTGCCGCCGGTGCGCACCGACGTCCAGGTTCCATTGTATGCGCCTCCGCTGAATCCATTGCATCGCGCCAGAATTACCCAGCCGGTCGATCTTGGCATTCGGTCGATCAATGCCCTGTTGACCTGCGGCCAAGGCCAGAAAATCGGCGTGTTCGCCGGCTCCGGGGTGGGAAAAAGTGTCTTGTTGGGCATGATCAGCCGGTATACGCAGGCGGACATCAGGGTCATCGCCCTCGTCGGCGAACGGGGCCGCGAGGTCAAAGAGTTCCTGGAGCGCGACCTGACACCGGAAGCACGGGCCCGCTCCATCGTTGTAGTCGCGACTTCGGATCAACCGCCGCTGGTGCGCATTCGCGGCGCCTTAGTGGCGACGGCTATCGCCGAATATTTTCGCGATTGCGGCAAACATGTGTTGCTGATGATGGATTCCCTTTCCCGCCTGGCCTATAGCCAGAGGGAAGTCGGGCTCGCCATCGGTGAACCTCCCACCACCAAAGGGTATACACCGTCCGTCTTTGCCGTGTTGCCGAAGTTGTTGGAACGGGTCGGACCGGCACAAAGCGGGGGCAGCATTACCGGGCTCTATACCGTGCTTGTCGATGGCGACGACCTCAATGATCCGGTCGCGGATGCCGTACGCTCCATTCTCGACGGACACATTGTGCTCTCGCGTGAACTCGCCGCGCGCAATCACTTTCCGGCCATCGATATTCTGCAGAGTACCAGCCGGGTCATGCGCGACATTGTCACGCCGGCACACTATGCCGCGGCACGATTGGTCCTGGAACGCACGGCGCTCTATCGGCGATCTGAAGATCTCATCACACTGGGCGCGTATAAGCCGGGCACGAGCAAGGAGCTGGATAAAGCCGTGTCCGCTCATGAAGGCATCACGGCGTTTCTGCGGCAGGAGACGAAGCAGTCCGTCGGGTTGTCGCAGTCCATTGATGCCTTGCTGGCGCTGGCGGGAACGATTCAATGAACGTGACCGTGCTCCGCACCTACGCGATCCAACTTGAAGAGGTCGCCAAGCTCGAGTTGGCGGAACTCGCGAGCGCGCTGCAGCAGACGGTCGACCGTATGACGATGTTGGATTCGCGGGCGAGGGCGGATGCCGACCAATATTTGCTCCAGGTGCGACAGGGGAGCACCGTGGATCAGGTGTACGGTCACCTCGACGCGATGGATCAGGCCATCGCAGCACGGAAGAGCATGGAGCAGATGCAGAGGGATCAACAGGTCAAAATGGAAGACAAACGCGGAGAGCTCCTGGAAGCCATGCAGTATCGCAAGAAGCTGGACCTCCTTGATGCGCGCGCCGCGCTGGAACGACGTCGTCGACGAGAACGGCAGGATCAGCAGCTGCTGGATGAACGAGCCTGGCGACGGAGTCCATTACAACAGGGAGAACGGGCATGATCGCGATGGCGAGGGGTGACGTTCGAACAATCTGCACAAGGGGGATCCTCAGGGTTGCCTTCAGTGTGGCCCTTCTGGGAGGCATGGGCACGGCAGTCGTCGCGGATGAAGGTGCTCCGGCGCCGGCAGCAGTGAAGGAAGAACCAAAAGCCGACGCGATCAAAAAAGAGGTCCAAGGTCCTGCCATCAGCACGCCGCGTGAAATTTTTCAGATGCTGGAGCAGCGCAAACGGGCCCTGGATAAGCGTGAGGCGGCGTTACGCGGATCGGAGATGCATCTCCTGGAACTCAAAGCGGAACTCGAACAGATTGTGACGCGGCATGAACAGGCAGTTGAGGCTGAAAAAAAGCGTCGTCAGGCAGCCCAGAACAAGGCGACGAGTGAAGCGGAGAAGCCCAAGCCGACGGCCAAACCGGGAGGGGCGGCCAACGTCAATCAGACCCAGCTGGCGAAAATCTACGAAGCGATGCCGGCTGAGGAAGCCGCCGCCCGTCTGGAGCGTATGCCGGATAGGAAGGCGCTCGAAGTGTTACGCCTGATTAAGGGCAAATCTGCCGGGGCGATCCTCGCTGAAGTCAAACCGGAGCGCGCTGCCCGCCTGACCGAACAATTGCTGACGGCCCCGTAAACAGACCCTTCGTGTCCCGGTGATTCGGCAGGTTTTGCCGTCACCTCCTGCAGAAACTTCCGTCTTCAAGTCTCCGCGTTTAGTCCTCCTTGCAAAAATCCCGTGTCATGCGCGCTTTTCTCGTTCGACGTGGATGGCACGGCCTTTGTAATGCTGTTCCATGACAACGCACGGGGTTCGAAACGGACAGGAACACCTATGGCCACTGACATGCAGCCCTTCTTGAACGGAATTCCAAGTCACAGCACTCATGGCGCCCCAGTCGCGCGAGAACGCCAGGCGACGGCTCACGGTTCGGCGCCATCTCGCACATTCGATTCGTTGCTTGAGCGAGCAGAAGCCCACCGGGGGGCGATGACACCGGAACCGGCCTCAGCTCGAGCCGCATCGAAACCGGCTTCACCGACTCGTTCGTCGCATCATTCCAAGGTGGAATCAGACAAGCAAGGAGCTGCTCGCTCTAGGGAGTTCGCACGGCAGGAACGAGCTGCCAGCCTAAAAGAAGAGTCCTGTGTGAAGGCTGACTGTGTGTCCGACACGGAAGTCGAGAGCCCCAATGCTGAAGACAATACTGAACAGGCTGAGGATCAGAGCACGCAACGGCAGGAGATCCTTGTGGCCGCGTTGCTTCTTCCCACGCCTGCGGTCGCACAGACGCCAGTACAGATCAGTGGTGAAACGGATTCGGAATTGGACCCCTCTGCGGATGGCGCCGGAAAAGTGGCGCCTACAGCCGCCACAGGCCCTCACGAGACGCCTTCCGCTCAGCTCGCAGCGCTGGATCCCTCGGTACAGACATCTGAAGAGGCACTCGTCGGCCAGGCTGCAACGGCCCAGGCGCAGACGTCAGACATAAAAGAATCCGCTGAAAAAGAACAGCCAGGCGAGGGAATGATTGATATGTCGGCGTTCCCTCATCCCGACAGTCATGGTGAGGCGAGAGAAGTGAGCGCGGATCGAACGGACGCGGCCGTCACCGCGAGCACGATCGATCCGGAGAAAGTGACGACTGTCGCTGCGGCTGTCACGACACGCACGGCAGAGGCAGGAGGCATGAAACAGGCTGACGGCGATCGGGTTGACCGGCCGGCATTTCTTGAAGATCTCGCACAGGACAGTCCGGTGAGCACCGAACAGGGAAGTGCGAACGCCGGGAAATTTCTCGAGAATGAGTCAGAGCCGTTTTCCGACTCTTCTGCCGATGCCGATCGCTCGATGCCGAATAAAGCCATGAGCAACGGGCCGATCGATCGTTCGTTGTTCCTGGACCGGATGAGTGGACTGAATCAACCGGCCCCGCCTCCCTCCGAAAGCGCCGTCGGCCGCAACGAGGCCGGCCAGCCCGCTGCAGTCCTGCGAGCAGCAGAAGCCGAACGCATGAGCGAGCTTCGAGGAGCCTCGCCCGTCTCACAAAGCGTCATGCTGGACTTGGATCCCCTGGACATGGGCCCCTTGCGAGTCCGTGTCATGATGAGCGACCAAACGGTCCATGCGCATATCCGGACGGAACATGGAGAACTGGGACAAGGCCTCCTGCAACAGGGGCAGTCACTGGAATCATCGCTCCGCACGACAGGCCTCGAAATGGGCATGTTGCGGGTCACCGTCGATCAACAACAGGGTCGGAACGACAATGCCTGGATGTTTCAACAGCAGCATCAGGATCGCCCGACGACCTCGTCCGGCCAGCGGTCCACGACGGGAGAAGAAGAGCGCAGTGCGAGGGGAGAGACCGGCGACTACACGAATGAACGCGTCAGTATATTTGCATGATTGGAGGTCCCATGGATATCAGCAAGGTGATTACACAGGCGACACCCCCAGACTCATCCACGCCGACCACCGATGGTCCGAAGCCGCTGGGAAAAGACGATTTCCTGAAGCTGCTCGTCACCCAGCTTCAGCATCAAGATCCGCTGAAGCCGATGGAAAATGAGGACTTCGTCGCGCAAACCGCACAGTTCTCGCAGCTGGAACAAATGTCCAAGCTGGTGTCCTTGATGGAGAAAAGTGTGACGCTTCAGGAAAACGCGCAGAACAAAACCGCGACCACCGGCACGACGGCCGTCGCATAACGGCCATCGCCCTGCGGTGCGGGCGAACGCTTGGGAGAACGTTTCAGGTCGTGGTAACAAGGAGGATGAGACAATGGGCATTTTAACGTCGATGTTTACGGCAGTGACCGGCTTGAGCTCCTACGGCAACGCCATGGGGGTGATCGGGAACAATATCGCCAACGTCGGGACCGCAGGATTTAAGTCCAGCCGGGCGACCTTTTCGGACCTGATTTCATCCAGCCTGGGCGGTGGCTCCGGCAGCGATCAAATCGGTCTCGGCGTGTTCCTCAACGATGTGCAGACCAATTTCTCCCAAGGGTCGATGACGACCACAGGCAATACCTTCGACCTGGCGATCGATGGAAACGGCTTCTACCTGGTGAGAAACACGTCCGGCGCCAATTTCTATTCGCGGGCCGGCCAATTCAAAGTCGACAGTGTCGGTCAGGTCGTCGATAGCAGCGGAGCTCTGTTGCAAGGCTACCAGGCCGACACGAACGGCAACATCACGAGCACGATCGGCGGCATTACACTGACATCGAGTGCCGTACCGCCGGTCGCGACGACCAGCGCCGAGATACTTGGGAATCTCAATGCCAATGCGACGGCGCCGACGACAGCCTTCAGCGTCACCGATACGACCTCCTACAATTTCTCCACGGGCATGACGTTCTATGACTCCCTGGGGAACTCCCATCAAATGCAGTTGTATTTCCGCAAGACGGCGGCGAATGCCTGGGGCGTGTACTCTCAAATCGACGGGGGTGCGGCTGCCGCCCAAACCAACATGACGTTTAACGCCAGCGGCGCCGTGACCGCGGGCGGAACACAGACGGTGACTGCGACACTGACCAACGGCGCCACCACGCCGCAGGCCATGACGGTGGATTTGTCCTCTCTGACGCAATTCGGCGCCGCTTCCGGTGTCGCGAGTCAAACGCAAGACGGCTATTCATCGGGCACGCTCGACCGCATCAGCGTCGATAAAGAAGGACGAGTGATGGCCCAATTCACGAACGGGGAAACACGTGCTCTTGCTCAGGTCGTCTTGAGCCGCTTTACCAATCCCGACGGCTTGGTCAACGTCGGCGACAATCACTTTCTGGAGACGGTCGAGTCCGGGGCGGCTCTGGCCGGTGCCCCGACCGTAAATGGATTGGGCAGAGTCCTGTCGGGAACCGTGGAGCAATCCAACGTGGATCTCGGGAAGGAGTTTGTGGACATGATTATTACGCAGCGCGCATTTCAAGCCAATTCACGTGCGATTACGACGAGCGACGAAATGTTGCAGGAACTCGTGAATCTCAAACGGTAAGCGAGGAGGGCCCTGATGCGCCTGGTAAGCACGCGTCAGGGCCCAAGTCGGCAATTTCTACCTAGCGTTTCGCCAACACACAGTCCCCTCACGTCTTCTCACCGTCGTCAACATTCTGTCGGCCCTCGCAAAGCCCGCGTCACTCCGCTGACACGGTCTCAGGCCCGGTCTTCGTTCGCACGTGCCCGGGAAACGTCGTGACCTGAAATCAGTGGGTTATCGCAGGCGCCGGTCCAGAGAGCGAAATCTGTAGAGGCCTGTTGTCGGTCGTCGCGTGGCATATGCATTGCACAACCGAGCAGCGCCGGCAAACACTGTCCGCAGGAGGTTCGTATGTCAGAAGCAACTGAAGAGAAGGCGCCCGCAGCGCCCGCGGGTATTCCCATGAAGATGGTCATCATCATCGTCGCGGGGGTATTGGTTCTCGGCCTGGGTGGCGCCTTTGCGATGTTCAAAATGATGGGCGGACCCTCCGGCGAGAAGGCGCATAGCGAAAACGGAGGAGAGAAGCAAGTCGCTCACGGGGAGGCCGAAGACAAAGGCGGGGGGCATGGGGCCGTTGCCGATGCCAGTGCGATTGCCGACCTGGACCCCTTTATCGTCAACCTTGCGGACACGCCTGAAATTCGTTACCTCAAAGTGACCCTCAAGGTGGAGGCCGACAGCTCAAACACCGTTGAGCAGATCAAAGCGCGCACTCCGCAAATCCGCGACGCCATCCTCGTGTTGCTGACCGGGTTGGATTCCGCCACCGCCCGCTCGCCTCAAGGTAAACACAAATTGCGCGAGGACATCACGGATCGCATCAACGGGTTGCTGCCGAAAAAGTCGGTGAAGTCCACCTACTTCACGGAATTCGTCATTCAATAGTCGATCGTCGTTCGCCGGGACGCCATGGATAAAATACTCTCTCAAGAAGAAATCGATGCCTTAATGGGCGGCGTCATGTCCGGCGAAGTGGAGACGGCTCCGAAGGAAGAGGAAGATCCGGGCGGGGTCAAAACGTACAGCCTCACCAGCCAGGAACGCATCATTCGCGGGCGTATGCCCACGATGGAGATGATCAACGATCGGTTCACGCGTCAGCAATCCATCTCCTGGAGTGCCGTGCTGCGCGAGAAGATCGAATTCAGCGTCCTCGGCACCCAAATCATGAAGTTCGGGGACTTCATTCAAAAAGTTCCGGTTCCCTCCTCCTTCAATCTGTTCGCCATGGAGCCGATGCGAGGCAACGGGCTCTACGTCATGGATGCCATGCTGGTGTACCTGATTGTGGATTTCTTCTTCGGTGGAAAAGTGCAAACGCATGTGAAGCCTGAAGGCAGAGAGTTCACCACCATTCAAGTTCGGCTGATTAAGAAGCTGGTTCAGCAGGCGCTGGCCGATCTGGAGAAAGCCTGGCAGGCCGTGATGCCGGTGAAGATCGGGTACTTACGATCGGAGAGCAACCCGCAGTTCGCCATGGTCGTGACGACGTCTGAAATCGTCGTGGTGGTGACGTTACAGGTGCACCTGGGCGACATCTCCCGCGAAATGTTTATCGCATATCCCTACTCCATGTTGGAGCCGATCAAAGAAAAACTGTATTCCGGTTTGTTTGCCGACAATGTCGAGCAGGACAGCAGTTGGGGCAGTCGTTTCAAGGATTCCTTACAGGAATGCGACGTGGCTATGACCGTGCAGTTGGGAACCGCGCGTATCAATGTGCAGGACTTGCTCAATTTCAATCCCGGCGATGTGTTGATGCTCGACCAACATCCCGGCGATCCGATGCTGTGCCTGGTCGAGGGCGATCCGAAATTTCAAGGGCAGCCCGGGATCTTTAAGGGTAATCATGCGTGCCGCGTGACCAAGATATTGGGGTAGAGCGTCCCGGAACTAAAGGAGATTTGCGCATGGGCAACGGAGACACCACTGCACCGTCGGACGCTTCCAATGCCGGCGCCGGGGACATCAACGTGCAACCGACCTCGTTTCCCCCTGTTGACAATCAGAACGCCGTGCCCGCCAACAAGAACATCGAGTTTGTGCTCGATATTCCGCTGCAAGTGACCGTGCAGATCGGCTCGACACGGATGCTGATCCGGGAGTTGCTGCAGTTGGGGCAGGGGTCGGTCATCGAACTCAACAAGCTGGCCGGCGAACCGATGGAAGTGCTGGTCAACAACAAATTGGTCGCGCGCGGCGAAGTCGTCGTGGTCAACGAAAAGTTCGGGATTCGCCTCACGGATGTCGTGAGTCCGAATCAGCGCATTCAGCAACTCGGGTAGTCGGCGCAACGTGCGGCAATGCCGCCGCTCCGGCGGCGAGAGGAATGAACGGTCCCCATGGAGATTTGGGAAAGCGTGGTTCGCATGGTGTCGGCGCTCGGGGTCGTCCTGGCATTGATCCTGGGTCTGCTGGCCGTGGCGCGATCCGCCGTCGGGCGTCGGTTTCTCCCTGTGAATGGCGCACCGTTGGTCAAGATTTTAGGAAGTGGTCCGCTCGGATCCAGAAAGCACGTGATGGTGGTGGCAGTGGCAGGAGAGGTGCTCATCCTGGGCACCACCGCCACCGATTTGGTGCCGCTCGGAAAAATTGCCGATCCTGACGTCGCGAAACGCCTCATCGCCGAGGCGTCCGTGCTGCCGTCCGGAGCAGCAATCGGAATCCCCGGGTCCGGCAACCTTGAGGAGACAGCACGTGCACACAGCTAGTCTCCTGAGCCCGCCGAGAGAGGCGTCGGCCGCGCAACGTTCCGGATGGTGGGCCGGTCTCCTCATCAGTCTGGTCGTGCTCGCCTGCCTGTTCAGCGTCTCCTTCGCATACGCCGAAGGGCCTTCCTTGACGATCGATCTCGGCCAGGGCGGCAGCAAGCAGACTGCCGTGGTCCTGCAGATTCTGGCCCTGTTCACCGTCCTCTCCCTAGCGCCCGCCTTGTTCATCATGGTGACGTCGTTTACGCGTATGGTCATCGTGCTGTCCTTTCTTCGCCAGGCCATGGGGACGCAGCAGGTACCGCCCAATCAAGTTCTGATCAGCCTCGCGTTGTTTCTGACCATGTTCGTGATGGCTCCCGTCGGACAGGCCGTCTACAAGGATGCCCTGCAACCGCTGCTCGCCGAGCAAATCGGGTACGAAGATGCCTGGAATCGAGGGATTCAGCCGATCCGGGCGTTCATGTTGAAACAAATGCGCGACAAGGATCTCGAACTGTTCATGGAGCTGTCGCATGCGCCCAAAGCGACGCAAGTAGAACAGGTGCCGATCCACGTGATCATTCCTGCCTTCGTCCTGAGTGAGCTGCGCATTTCGTTTCAAATCGGATTTCTCCTCTACATTCCGTTCCTCATCGTGGACATGGTCGTCGCCAGCGTCCTGATGTCTATGGGCATGATGTTGTTGCCGCCCGTCATGATCTCCTTGCCGTTCAAATTGATTTTGTTCGTGCTGGCTGACGGCTGGTATCTGGTCGTCGGATCGATGGTCAGGAGCTTTCAGTAGGAGCGCACGCATGACGATTGAAACAGTCACAGAAATCGGTCGCCAAGCGATTGAAACCACCATGCTGGTGTCGGCGCCGATCTTGGGTTTGAGCCTGATCGTAGGGTTGCTGGTCAGCACCTTTCAGGCGATGACTCAGATCAACGAAGCGACGTTGACCTTTGTGCCTAAGGTGCTGGCGGTGTTCGCCGCCACACTCTTGTTTCTGCCGTGGATGATGGGTGTCCTCATTGCATTTATGACCCATATCATCACGAGTATCCCGTCCCTGATTCACTGATAGGCCCGTTACTACGATGAGCGCTGCGCAAACCCTGCATCTCGCACTGCCTCAGTTCCAGGCCTTTTCCATCCTGCTGGTGCGGATTGCCGGCATTGTCAGCGTCTTTCCTATCCTCAATACGCGCACGATTCCAATGCCGGTCAAAACAGGACTCGTCGCCACGCTGGGCCTGGTCTTGGCGCCGATCATTCACCTGCCGAGCCTGCCGACGGATCCGGCCTTGGTCATCGCCGGGATCGGCAGCGAGTTTCTGATCGGGCTGACGATCGGTTTGGCAGTGCGACTGCTGTTCTCGGGCTTCCAGGTCGCCGGTGACATGATCGGCACGCAGATGGGCTTCAGCGCCATTCAAATGTTCGATCCCATGAGCCACCAGAACACGCCGATCATTGCACAATTTCAACTCACGCTCGGCTCCTTGGTATTCCTCTCTCTCAACGCGCATCTGCTGGTGGTGCATGCGATCGGCATGAGCTACGAATACGTGCCGCCGTTCGGCGCTTCGTTATCCGACGGCATCGCTCAGGATATCGTTCACCTGGCGCAGAACATGCTGGGGGTCGCCCTCAAGCTCGCGGCTCCCGTCTTCGCGACTCTCCTGATCGTCAATACCGTCCTGGCAATCCTTGGTCGGGCGGTACCTCAGATGAACGTGTTCGTCACGAGTTTTCCGATCACCATCGGGGCGGGCTTCCTCGCGATGAGCCTGGCGATGCCCTTCACCTTGTTGTTGTTTGAAAAAGAATTCGAAACCCTGGTGGAAACCATTCTCGGACTCCTGAAGGCACTCGGTCATGGCTGACAGCGGACAGAATCGGACAGAACAGGCAACCCCGAAACGCAAAGCGGATGCGAGGGCGAAAGGCCAGGTCGCTCTCAGCCGGGATGCCGCCATGGCAGTAGGATTGCTGGGGAGCTTGGGCGCCCTCTATTGGATGACGCCGGGCATCCTGAACAAGCTTCGAGAGTCGCTGCAGTTGTGGCTGAGCAAATCCATGGAGGAGTCCACACAGCGGACACTGAGTCTCGACCATCTGCACTTGATCTTAAGGCAGATCGGGATCGATGTGTTTATCATGCTCGGCCCGGTCATTGCCGGGATCGCGGTGGTCGGCGTGGGTGCCAACCTCATGCAAACCGGTTTCCTCTGGAAGCGAGACGGACTGCAGTTGGAGTTTTCCCGCATTAGCCCGATGGGCGGTTTCTCACGGCTCTTCTCCGTCCGGTCCTTCAGCGAACTGGTGAAATCGTGGCTCAAGATCTTCGCCATCGGAGGAGTCGGCTATCTCACGATCAAGCAGGATATGCTGTTGTTCTCTCCTCTGACACAATTCGGCATGGAGACGCTCTTGCCGACGGTAGGGTGGGCGACATTCAAAGCTGCGCTCATGATGGGCGGTGCAGCCCTGGTGATCGGCGGCCTCGACTATGGCTTCCAACGGTTTGAATGGGAGCGTGACCTCCGCATGTCACGCGACGAAATCAAAGAGGAAAGCCGGGCGGCAGAAGGAGACCCAGGGCTGAAGGCCAAGATCCGCAGCACTCAGAGAGAGATGTCCCGGAAACGCATGATGGCAGAGGTACCCAAGGCCGACGTGATTATCACCAACCCGACACACCTGGCGGTGGCCCTGAAATATGACTCCAAGGCGATGGGAGCGCCGGTCGTCGTCGCAAAAGGCGCCGGCTTTGTCGCGGAAAAGATCCGGGAAATCGGTCGACAACACGGAGTCATGATCGTCGAAAACAAGCTGGTCGCACGAACCCTCTTCAAACTGGTCGAGGTAGGCCGGGAAGTGCCCGAGGATCTCTATCGTGCAGTCGCCGAAATCCTGGCGTTTGTGTATCGCGTGCGCGGCAAACTGCCGCCGGCGTAGATCCGATTGGATTGGAGTCTAGATGGCGAACGAGAGCACATCGGTTTCCACGACCTCCTTGGTCAAACACCCCGACATCATGATGTCCGTGGGGGTTGTGGGCATTTTGATGGTCATGTTGATTCCTCTTCCCCGGTTTTTTCTGGATCTGCTCCTGGCCTTCAACATCACGCTGTCCATCATCATTCTGCTGGTCGGTATGCAGGTACGCCGTCCGTTGGAATTCTCGGTGTTCCCTTCGATTCTGCTGATGGTGACACTCCTGCGTCTCGCCCTCAATATCGCCTCCACGCGCTTGATTCTCCTGCACGGCAATGAAGGCGCCGCCGCCGCAGGGGAGGTCATCCGGGCCTTCGGCACCTTCGTGGTCGGCGGCAACTATACCGTCGGGCTCGTGGTGTTCACCATTCTCGTCATCATCAACTTCGTGGTCATCACGAAGGGCGCCGGGCGCGTCGCCGAAGTGGCAGCCCGGTTCACCTTGGACGCGATGCCCGGCAAACAGATGAGCATCGACGCCGATCTGAACGCCGGCCTGATCAATGACAAAGAGGCCCGCCAACGGCGGAAGGAGATCGCCCAGGAAGCGGATTTCTACGGCGCCATGGACGGTTCGAGCAAATTTGTGCGCGGCGACGCCGTGGCGGCCGTCATCATCACGCTCGTCAACATTCTTGGCGGGTTGACGATCGGTGTGTTGCAACAGGGCATGACGCTGGCGGCAGCGGCGCAGACCTATACGTTGTTGACGGTGGGTGAAGGCCTCGTGGCGCAAGTGCCGGCGCTCATTGTTTCAACCGCGGCCGGTATCGTCATCACTCGGGCCGCCTCCGAGGTCAACTTAGGATTTGAGATCAGCCGCCAGGTCCTCATCTCCCCGAAGGCGATCGGCACGGCTTCAGGGATTCTTATCACGCTGGGCCTGGTCCCGGGCCTTCCCCATCTCGCATTCCTCGCGTTGGGTGGCCTGACCGCCTGGATGGCGTATCAGATCAACGAACAGCAGAAAACCGCGGAAGCCGTTCCGACACCGGCCTCGCCTCAGGTCAAGGCCGAGGAGGCCGGCACCCAGGTGGTCCCCCTGGATCTCATGGAAGTGCAGGTCGGATACGGTCTCATCAGCCTGGTGGACGGAGGGCAGGGTGGCGCCCTGCTGGACCGGATCAAGGGGCTCCGGCGACAGTTCGCCGAACAAATGGGCTTTGTCCTGCCGCCGATCCATATTCGCGACAACTTGCAGCTTCGGCCCAACGAATATGCGGCGCTGCTCAAAGGCGTGGAACTCGCCAAGTCGGAGGTGATGCCGGCGCATGTGCTGGCGATCGATCCTGGTACGGCTCAGCGAGGAGCTATCCATGGGCTGCCGACCAAAGAACCGGCGTTCGGTCTGCCGGCCATGTGGGTACCGGAGCAGCAGCGTGAACAGGCGCAAATAGCGGGGTATACGGTCGTGGATCCGGGATCGGCCATCGCGACGCACTTGTCTGAGTTGATCAAGCGGCATGCGCATGAACTGCTGGGGCGGCAAGAAGTACAGGGCTTGCTCGATCAACTGGGCAAAAATCACCCCAAGCTGGTTGAGGAAGTGATTCCAAATCTCATCCCGTTGGGCACGCTCGTCAGAGTTTTGTCGCATCTCCTGCGAGAGGGTGTCCCAATTCGTGACTTGCGGACGATTCTTGAAACTATTGCCGACCATGCGGCGACCACAAAAGACGCCGATATTTTGACGGAAGTCGCCAGGCAAGCGCTGGGACGGACCATCACGAAGCAATATCTCGCGCCAGATGGCTCGTTGCCGATCATCGGACTGGATCCGCGATTGGATCGTACCCTCGCCGATCAAGCGAATGCAGCCGGACAGGGAACCCAGTGGGTGCCCGATCCGCTGGTGGCACAGAAACTGCTCACTGCATTGAAGGCTGCCGCGGAACGCATGGTCGGTCGCGGGCATCAACCGGTCATTTTGTGCTCGCCTTCGTTGCGACGACATCTGCGGAAACTGACGGACAGAATTTTGCACTCGGTTCCGATTTTAGGATTGAACGAGGTGGAAAGCGTGACACGTTTGCAGGCAGTGGAAACCGTACGGCTCGACCTCGAGGTCGGTGAAACCAGGAGCTTGGCATGAAGGTACGGACATTCCACGTCAAGTCGATGCATGAGGCCATTCGCTCCATTAAGGACACATTAGGGCCGGATGCGGTGATTCTGTCCACGAAACGCGTGCGTTCCTGGGATAACGGATTCGGGTTGTTGGGCGGGTCGGTATTGGAGGTCATGGCGGCCATTGAAGATGACGCCGCCGTTCCCGAGGCCGCGCCGCTGCTCGGTGAAGATGAGCAGACACGTGCGGCCGTGACTCCTGCGCCGATGGTGCCGGCGGAGGAATCGCGTTTTCAAAAAACCCTGCAGGGAGCGATGGAAACGGGGAAGGAGCAGTCGCGGCCGGCGGCTCGTCAGGTTCCAGGTCCTTCGCGGGAGACTCGCGCGACATCGACGTCCACACACAACAATGGGGAGAACCAGGGCGCAACGTTCCAGTCCTTCCAGCGCGTCTATGAAGACCTCTTGGCGCAGGGCGTCGAGCATGCCACGGCGGAAGCCTGTCTGCGGGAACTGCGTGAAACGTTGGTGGAGCAGGGGTCCGCTCAGCGGAACTCCTCACTACAGTTGCTCCGGACAGTGTTGTTGGATCGGGTCAGCACGGCCGGCCCTTTGCTGAGCGCGGCAGGGGAACAAAAGATTGCGCTGTTCGTCGGCCCCAGCGGAGTCGGCAAGACCTCGACCATCGCCAAACTGGCGACGCACTATGGCATTGTCGAGCAGCGGAGTGTGGCCCTGATTACCATGGATACGTATCGGCCTGCGGCGGTGGAACACCTTCGCTTGTATGCCGAAGTCCTGGGTATCGAGCTCTCGGTGGCAGCATCCTGTGAGGAGGCCCGCGCCGCGATTGCGCAGGCCCGTGAAGCGGAACTGATTTTGATCGACACCACAGGGTTCAATCCCTATGAACCCATCACGGCGCAACGTTGGAGAGGGTTGCTGAACGGGGCCTATCCCATGGAGGTCCATCTCGTCCTCGCAGCAGGCACACGAGTGCCGGATCTCGTGGTCAGCACCAGTCAATGCGTAGACGTGCCTGGCCTCCGGTTGTTGTTTACCAAACTCGACGAGACGGCGGGCTATGGCGGCATCTTCGAAGCCACTCATCGCACCGGCATCCCGCTGTCCTATTGGGGAACCGGTCAACGGGTGCCCGATGACTTGGTTCAGGCGCAAGTCGATCGCCTGGGCGACCTGCTGCTGGGGGGGCAGGTACGGACGCCGGCGACCGGCACCACTCAGGCGTGGGAGCGGCACACGACACCGACATTTGTGCCCGGTATCAAGACCTACGCGCGATAGGCGACTGACGAACAAGAGGGGAGTGACGATGGCGATGCAACCAGGAATTTTGGATCCGCAGATGAGAGCGCTTGATGACAACGTCGGTCCCTCCCGCACGCAAGTGATTACCGTCACCAGCGGAAAAGGCGGGGTGGGGAAGACCAACGTGGTGGCGAATACCGCCATCGCCCTGGCCCAAACCGGAAAGCGTGTGCTCGTGCTGGATGCGGATCTCGGGTTGGGAAACGTCGATATTCTGCTCGGTCTGACACCGAAATATACGTTGGAGCACGTGCTCGCGAAGACCTGCCGGCTGGAAGATATCGCGCTGACCGGCCCGCATGGCATTACCGTCCTCCCGGCCAGTACCGGCATTTCTCAGTTGACGATCCTGACGGAAGCGCAACAGCTCATCCTTCAAGATGAACTTGAGCGATTGGCATCGAACATGGATGTGTTGTTGATCGATACCGGGGCGGGCATTTCTTCGACCGTGACCTACTTTGCGGCGGCGGCCCAATCCATTATCGTCGTGGTGTCTCCCGAGCCGACCTCCATGACGGACGCCTATGCGTTGATGAAAGTCCTGTTGCGGCAATACCGGGAACGCCGCTTCCATGTGCTCGTCAACATGGTGAAGTCGCCGCGGGACGCCGCGCGGATCTTCCGGAAACTGGAGTTGGCCGTCAGTCGATTCCTGCATATTTCGCTGGATTACCTGGGCGCGATTCCCTTGGACGACTATGTGCCGATGGCCGTGACCCAGCAGCGGGCCGTCATCGATCTCTTTCCGCACGCGCCGGCCAGCCGTGCGTTTCGAGAACTGACTGAGGCGGTGGCTCAGTTAACCCCACCGGCGCTTCCCAAAGGCACAGTGCAGTTCCTCTGGCAACAACTTTTGCGGACGCACTGACTGAAAGGACTGTAGCGAATGATGGACGCTCGAAAAATGTCTGCGCTCAGAAACGCCCCGCGTCGGGTGATTGCGGAAGCGGATCGTGAACGGGTGATTCAGGAATTCACCCACGTCGTGAAGGCCATGGCCCATCGACTGGCGTTTCGCTTGCCGGCCTATATGGACGCGGAAGATTTGATGTCCGTCGGAATCATGGGACTCATGGATGCCATGGATAAGTACGATCCGACCCGCGAAGCCAAATTCAAGACCTACGCAGAGTTTCGCATCCGTGGCGCCATGCTCGATGAAATCCGGTCGATGGATTGGATCCCGCGCTCGGTCCACGAGCGGATTACGCTCCTTCAAAAGACCTATTCCGAGCTGCTGCACAGACTCGGACGCCCGCCGACAGACCAGGAAGTCGGCAAAGAGCTGAAGATGTCCACGGAGGAACTGGATGAATTCCTGACTCGCTCACGTGGCGCCGTGGTGATCAGCCTGGACGATCTCGGCGTGCAGGATGCGGACGGGCATAAGATCATCAGTGTGTTGACCGACTCCAATCAGCCGGATCCGCTCTCGGTCCTAGTGAGCGAACGGGCACGCCACGTGCTCGAAGCTGCAATCCAGGATCTGCCGGAGAAAGAACGGTTGGTATTGTCGCTTTACTATTTCGAGGAACTCACGATGAAGGAGATCGGGCAGGCGCTCAAGGTGACCGAATCGCGAGTATGCCAGATTCATTCGAAAGCCATCCTCCACTTGAAAGCGCGGCTCGAACCGGTCGATGTGTAACGTGCCCCTCCGGACGGTGTAGCAGTCGTTGCTGTTCGTTCGTGTCGGCGGCGGCCATGCATCGTCGCGCGGGCTACACTGCCTTTAGTTTCGCCTCCTCTTCTCCGATACCTTCCTAGCTCAACATACCGTTGGCTGCGATGCTCCATTGGGGAGGGTATGCATTCGTCACGTCCTGAACTCAACACCTCGAGCGACCGCAACGGGTCGGATTCAACGAACCGGCATGGGTGGCCCGACGACGAAGCGGGTACCGAATCGCTTCAGAGCGCTCGACTCGGCGTAATGGCCTGTATCCTGTTCATGGCCGGCGGATTGTATTGGACTGCCTCCGTGGGCCTCCTGACAATGTCGGCGTTGACGGCCTATCCCGTCATGATCTCCGCCGGCATTCTCCTCACGCTGATGGTCTTTGGCGCGACACTCTGGACTCCGCGGGGCCCACAATCGGCTTCCAGGATGCATTCACTGTCGGAAGAATCGAACGGGTCCGGCATGAACACCTACGACTCGGTCACCGGATTGCCGACCTATCGCCTCTTTACATCTCTCCTCAATCAAGCCGTAGTGCACGCTCTCAAGTATGGGCGGCCCGTGGCGGTCCTGATGATCGAACTCGATCACTTCACGCCGAAAACCGACGAACAGGCGCAGATCAACCTCAACCTCATGTATCGCGTTCACGCAGCGCGTGTGAAGAGCGCCCTGCGCACCACCGACACGGTAGCGCGAATTGCCGAACGCACCTTTGTCGTCCTGTTGGATCAGGTCACAGGTCCGGAGGAGGTGGTGGCCATCGCCAGGAAGATGCAACTCACGATATCGCTGCCGGTCACCCTCGACGGGCACGAATTGTTCCTCACCAGCCGCATAGGAATCAGCCTCTCCAACCAGGACACTATGGACAGTGACGCGCTCCTCGATGTGGCCACCCGGGCCGTCGCAACGGCTCGTGCCGAAGGGTACGCTCTCTATGGACTCCCCGGTGCGATGGTATCCGCCTCCGTTGATGCAACCTCCACGATCGCTGCGTGATCTCCAGAATTCTCGTTGCGCCCCATTCTATGTAGGCAGGACTTTCCCTGCTTCCGGCAAAGACTTCCCGTTTGCCACGTCGTTTGACAGGCGCCGTTGACGGCGGAAGAATTTCCCTCCGGCCGCTCAAATACCTTCCGGTTCCCATCTCTCGACAATCACAAGGATTTTCGTCCGGCGATCGCTTCGGCTGTGCCAGGCCGTCTGACGTATTGCGATGGCATGTCCATTGCTAACTCCCCCTGTAGCACAACAGGTTCATCTGGACAGTACAAACTATGAATCGAGCCATCTACCCCATACTCTCAGGCGCCGTAGCCCAGGAAAAACAACTCACGGTCTTCGCCAATAATCTGGCGAACGTGAACACGGCCGGATTCAAGCAGGACCAGCAGGGATTCCGCGGCCTTTTCGCCCGGGCCAGTTCGACGGGGATGGGAGTGGTGTCAGGAGGCCTCTCCTCCGCCATTTCGACCAGACCGGCCGGTCCCAGCGAACGGGTCTTTGCCGAAGTGCATGGGGTCCGAACGGCCTTTGAGCCGGGGCGGATCCGCATTACCGGTAATCCACTGGATGTCGCCATACAGAACGATGGGTTTTTTGAGGTCAAGACCCCGGACGGGGTTCGCTATACGCGCAACGGCATCTTTTCTCTCGACAGCCAACGACGCCTGGTCACCAATCTCGGGCACCCTGTCATGGGGACCAAAGGGGAAATCAAGGTGCCGCCCGGCAACATTCAGATCAATGCGGAAGGGGCGATCCAGGTGGACGGCACTCCGATCGGCAGCATCAAGGTGGTCGAGTTCCCGGAGAACGCGATGCCGCAAAAGTTTGCCGAAGGACTGTTTGTCGGAGGGAAACCGACGGTGTCGACAAGGCCGCAGGTGCAGTCGGGACACATCGAAGAGTCCAACGTGAATTCGTTGAGTGAAATGGTGAAGATGATGCAAGGCATGCGCAGTTACGAGTCGGCGCAGAAATTGATCCAAACGATGGATCGCATGACCGAAACGGCCATTCAGGATCTGGGTCGGGTGCAATAGGAGGAGCGTATGATTCGCGCAATGTGGACGGCCGCGACGGGCATGACGGCCCAGCAACTGAACGTGGATACCATCGCCAACAATCTGGCGAACGTGAACACGAACGCATTCAAACGCAGCCGTGCGGAATTCGGCGATCTGCTGTATCAGATTCAACGCCTACCGGGCACGAACGCGTCGAACGTGGGCGTCTTTCCTGTCGGCGTGCAGGTCGGGGGCGGTGTGCGTCCCATTACGGTGGCCAAGGAATGGGTGCAAGGGAACATGCGGCAGACCGGGAACGATCTCGACCTGGCTATCGACGGCGCCGGATTTTTCCAAGTGACCCGGCCCGACGGGACCATCATGTACACCCGCAACGGATCCTTCAAGCGCGATAACGTCGGCAACCTCGTGACCGGCGACGGCGACCAGCTCAACCCGGTTATTACGATTCCGTCGGGCGCGCTGAAAATCGATGTCGGCCAGGACGGCACCGTCTCCGTTCTGCTTCCCGGCGTCACACAAGCGTCGCAGGTGGGGCAGATTCAGCTGGTCCGCTTCGACAACCCTTCGGGCCTGGTGGCGATGGGCGGCAACCTATTCCTGGACAGCTTTGCCTCCGGACCGGCGCAACAGGGTACCGGCGGATTCTCGACCGGCTTCGGCACCTTGCAGCAGGGATTCCTGGAAAGTTCGAACGTCAACCTGGCGGAGGAGATGGTCAACATGATCATCGCCCAACGGAGTTACGAAATTAACTCCAAGACCATTCAGGCATCCGATGAAATGATGCAGATTGCCAACAACCTGCGCCGGTAATCGGCGCCGCACCTTCAACCAAGGGTGACACCTGTGAATCGACTCAGTCTCCTGTCTGTTGCGACCATCAGCCTGGTCACGAGCGCCGTCCTCCCGGCCATGGCAGGGGAGCGGGCTCCGGTCCGGCCGCTGTTCCAGGTGCAGGGGGCTGTTGCGCATCAGGCGCAGGGCCTCCCGCAGGCCCGTGGGAAACGGCTCATCTATCCCGAACAAATCCGCGGGGTGATCCACGATTTCGTCAAACGGGAACTGGCCGGACGCGCCGTCGACTGCCAGGTGGCGATCGGCGATCCTCAGCAGCCGATCGTCGTACCCTCCGGGACGGTCGATCTGCAAGTCAGCGCCGGTCGATCGGACGAACCGCTGGGACGTCGAGTGTTCCAGATTCATCTGGCCGTGAACGGGCGATTCATCAAGACCGTCGATGCCACCGCCGATGTGGCCGCCATTGTCGAGGTGGTGGTGCCGGTGCGGTCGATCAAGGTCGACGAGGAAATTGCGGTCGACGACGTCACCACGGAACGGATCGTCCTGTACGACCTGAAGCAACCGTTTGTGACCAGTCCTGCCGAGGTCATCGGTAAAGCGGCCATTCGCCCGCTTCCGCCTCAAAATGCCATACGCATGACCTCGGTGCGGCGCCCTTTCGCCGTGCACAAGGGCGATCGGGTCACCATTGAAGCCCGGCAGGGCGGGTTGTCGATTCAAACCGTCGGAGTCACCAAATCGCATGGTGAATTGGGTCAAACCATCACGGTCTCCAATGTCGATTCCGGCAAGGAATTGCGGGCGACCGTCGTTGCCCCGGGGGTGGTCCGTGTCAGTTTTTAACCGCTCTCTCATGCAATGTCGCCCCATCGGATTCATCTGGTGCGGTCTGGCGCTGTGTGTGCTGGTCGGTTGTTCGGCCTCGCCCAGCACGAAGCAACAAAAGGTGGAGATGGCCAAATTGCCACCGCCGAAAACCACGGGATCGCTGTGGCAGGAAGAGAATGGGCGGGCCTATCTCTACGAAGATCTTCGCGCCATGCGCATCGGCGACATCATCACGATTCTAATCGTGGAAAAACACAAGGGCTCGAAGAGCGCCGACACGAACGCAGAGAGAGACTCGACTATTTCGAATGGAATCGGCGGCACCGGGATGGGCTATCTCGGCATCCCGGGAATCCGCCTGGGCGGAGAAGCCAAGCGAGGGTTCGGTATCGATGCCAGCGCCAAGAGCAAGTTCGGCGGCAAAGGCGCAACCAACCGGGAAGACACGTTGACGGGCACGATTTCGGCCATCGTGACGGAGGTGTTGCCGAACGGAGACTTACGGGTCGAGGGCCGACGTGAGGTGACCGTCAATTCGGAACGCCAGATCATGACCATCGGGGGCATCGTCAGGCGCGTGGATGTGAATACGAAAAACACGGTGCAGTCGAGCGCCATTGCCGACGCCAAGATCGAATATTCCGGCCTGGGCGTCGTCGACGATGTGCAGCGGCCCGGCTGGCTCGTCAGAATTCTGGATTGGGTCTATCCGTTTTAGTCGCAAGTCCGTCGGGAAGCATCGACCAGCCACAGGAGTCATCATGACGAGGCCGCGCAAACAACAACGGGCGATGATCACGCAATGCTTTCGTCTCATGCTTTCAAGCGGGGTGCTGCGACCGGCCTCAATGGATCCCGGCCTCCTTGCCCGCCCCTGGACACCTCCGCCGCCGAAACCGGCGCCTGTTCCTGAAAGACAGCCACAAGGAACGGCCTGGTTTCGGCGGACCGTGGTGGGCATGCTGGCCTTTCTCACGATCACGTTATTTACGGCCTCATTAGCTCAAGCTGTTCGAGTCAAGGATGTGGCCACGATCGAAGGCGTGCGCGAAAACCAGCTGATCGGGTATGGCTTGATCGTCGGTCTCGACCGGACGGGCGATCAGGTCATCGGCGGCCAGTTCACGATTCAAGCCATGATGTCCATGTTGAACAAAATGGGTATCAATCTGGTGATCGATCCCATCCAGTTGCTCACCCGCAATATCGCGTCGGTGATGGTGACGGCGAAGCTCCCGCCGTTTGTGAAACCCGGCATGACGCTGGACGCGGTCGTCTCTTCCATGGCCAATGCGAAAAGTCTCCAAGGCGGCACGCTGCTGTCGACGCCGCTGAAGGCGCCGAACCAACAGGTATTTGCGGTCGCGCAGGGGCCTGTCTCTATCGGCGGATTCCTGGGCCGTGTTGCTGCGACACCCAGATTTCACTACCGCCATTCGCACGGCGGAGGCGATCGACGGGACCTTCGGGAAGGGCACGGCTGTTCCGGTGAATGCGGGCCTCGTGAAAACGTCGCTTCCCGCAACCTTTCACGGCCGAGTCGTGGAATACATCGCCACTATGGAAGGACTGGACGTGACCGTCGATGTCGCCGCCAAAGTGGTGGTGAATGAACGCACCGGTACGGTCGTCCTCGGCGAACATGTCCGGTTATCCACATGCGCGATCTCGCATGGCAACCTCACGATTTCCGTCAAGAACACGCTCAACGTGTCACAGCCTCCGGCTCCGTTGATCGGCTCGACCCAAGGGCAAACGACGGTCACTCCCGATGTGCAGACGGAAGTGACCGAACAGGAGTCGCGACTGATCGTGGTCGATCAAACGGTGACGCTTGGAGAAGTGGTACGGGCACTCAACGCGGTGGGCGTGACTCCGCGAGATCTCGTGGCCATCCTATCGGCCTTGCGTTCTGCCGGAGCACTTCAAGCGAATCTTGAGATTGTCTAAGAAAGGGCCACGCTTCCAATGGAAATACAAAATTTTATGTCCAGCCAATTGGATCTGGCCAAAATGGCGACTCCGCAGCCGCTCGGATTCCGCGGTCCGGCCGAACAGGGGCCGGCAGGGGACAAGGCCCGCGCGGCGCTCCATAAAGCCGGGCAGGAGTTTGAAGCGTATTTCATCTCGTATCTTATTAAAAATATGAGGGAAACTGTTCCGAAGGGACTCCTGGACCGGAAAAGCGAGCAGGTCTGGTACTCCTTTTACGATCAAGAGATAGCCAAATTGTCCACAGAAGCAGGGGGGATCGGCATTACGGCATTCGTCGATGCCTATGCGGAAAAACTTCCCTAATTCGATCGCTTTTCCTAAAGTTCCCGGCCGATCCCGCCGATAGAGTACTCGACTAGGGGAAAGGCCTTTCGGAAGACCCTGGCTATGGGGGAGGAGAAGCAGTCATGGAGATCTCACATAACGGCCGAGCGGCAGATCTCGCGAAAATCCTGTTGGGAGTTCAGGACACTGAACGGACACACAATAAGAAGACCGCGTCTCAAGGGACGCAGTCACAGGATCGTGTCCAGATTTCCGAACAGGCCAAGGAACTCCAGCGTCTGAGGGCGGCAGCGGAACAGCCGGATGCGGAGCGTGATGCCAGAGTCGGTCAAATTCGTCAGTCGGTCGAAGGGGGCACGTACAACGTGGACGGTAAGAAGGTTGCGGATGCCATCATTCGTAACGTCCTGACCGACGCAGTTCTGTAACGCCCTTCGCGTACGGCTCGACTCTTCGATCACGCGGCCTCACATGGCGGAACCGTTCGTTTGAAGGGGAGACATGGTGTCGACCGTACCGCAGCCACTTTCCACAGCGTCGGACTCCCTTCTTTGCCGCATGCTCGACAAGGTCACGGCCTTTCAGGCCCTGCTGCTTGAGGAGCAGGACGCCATTCGCTCCCTTTCGTTTGGACAATTCACCTCCGTGACCATGCGAAAAACTCAACTATTGGATGAGATGCGTGAATTGGAACAGCAACGCCGGAACGAAGCAACCTTGTCTGGTTCGTATGGCTCGCCGCCCTCGCTCAAGCAACAGGAGGCTGATCTCGTCGCGGCGATCGGGCAGACGGATCGGCTGAACCGGTTCAACGCCGCCCTCATCGGGCAGTCGCTCGAGTTCTTGCAAGGCACGCTCCGGATCTGGCAGCGCTCACCGCAGTCGGCGGCACTCTATTCGTCCTCGGGTGCCGCGGTCGCAGGAAACGGCGGCAGAGTGAGAGCCAAAGGATAACGGGTGGTCGTATGTCGGGACTCAATGGATTATTCGGCATCGGTTCCAATGCGCTGGCCACCTTCCAGCGCGCCCTGTCCGTCACAGGCCAGAATATCGCGAACGTCAGCACCCCGGGCTACTCCCGGCAAGAGATCACCCTCAGCGAAAGCCTGCCCGAGAATGGTCAGCCGGGTCAGATCGGAACCGGCGTCACGGCCACTGAAATCCGCCGCTCCGTCGATAGCTTTGTGGAACGTCAATTGTTAAGTTCCAACGAGCGGGTGGGGCAGTTCGGAGCTTCACAGAAAGCGCTCTCGCAAATTCAATTGGTCTTCAACGATGCGAACGACCAAGGCATCGCGGCGGGACTCAATGAATTCTTCAAGGCCTGGCAGGATGTCGCCACCAATCCTGCAGATCTGACGGCCCGTACGGTGCTGCTGACAAAAGCCGATGGATTGACCAAACTCTTGAACCAGGCCGACGCACAACTGTCGGCTCAACGCACCTCCCTCGATGGCCAGGTGCAGAGCAGCATTAACGACGTCAATGCCCTGGCGAGCAAGATTGCCGATCTCAACAGCCAGATCAAGCTGACAGAGATCAGCGGCCAGCACGCCAATGATTTACGCGATCAACGCGGTCGCTTTCTCAACGACCTTGCCGGCCTGGTCGAGATCTCCTCGATTGAGGACGCGACCGGACAGGTGACGGTATTCGTGGGAATTGGGCAGGTGCTGGTCGCTGAGAAGACAGCCTACACACTGACCGGTGTCGCGAACGTCGCCAATAACGGGCTCCTGGATGTGCGCTACGATGGGGGAACCGGACCCAATACGGATATCACGTCGGCGATCAGCGGCGGCCGCCTCAAGGGTTTGATCGACGCGCGTGACACGACCGCAGCCGGTCTGCAGACATCGCTCAATACCCTCACCTCTCAACTCGTCTCGCAGGTCAACACCCAGCATCGCCTGGGGTACGGTCTGGATGGATCCACGACGCAGGACTTCTTCACGGCCTCAGGGACCGCGGCCGGCACCATCAGCCTGGCCCTGACCGATCGACAGAAGATCGCGGCCTCATCGACGGCCGCCGGCGTGCCCGGCAACAATGTGAATGCCCTGGCGTTAAGCAATCTGCAAACGGCCTCGGTGGCGGGATTGGGCAATACGACCTTTCAGGGATACTACAGCGCGATGGCCGGCAGCTTCGGAGCGACCCTGCAGGGAGCCACACGCGATCTGCAAGGGCAGGAGATCCTGCACGACCAGCTGCTGGCGCACCGGGCGGAAGTGTCCGGAGTATCGATGGATGAAGAGCTCATCAATCTGTTGAAGTATCAGCGCGCATTTGAGGCAGCCTCGAAACTCATTACCACCAGCGATGAGATGCTGCAGACGATTCTGACCCTGAAGCGGTAGCCGCCTTCTCATCTCACAGGGAGCAGCCAGTATGAGAGTCGCCGACCAACAAATGTACGGAATCCTGCTCGGCAATCTTCAACGCTCCCGGTTGCAGATGCTCACCTCGCAGGAACAAATTTCCAGCCAAAAACGGGTCACCAATCCAGCGGACGATCCGAGCGCATTCGGACAGATCGTGCTCGACAAGTCCGCGCTTTCGCAGACGACGCAGTGGGTTCGCAATATCAATTTCGGGACCTCACGTGTGAATGCCGCCGATCAGGCCTTGGGACAGGTCCAGAACCTGATCACCAGAGTGCGGGAGCTGACCATTCAGGCCAGCAGCGACACGACGTCCGCAGAAGGGCGTCAGAGCATCGCCAAAGAGGTCCGGCAGCTTCAGCGCCAGCTGGTTCAACTCGGCAACACGGAAGTGGCGGGGCAGGCGATCTTCGGCGGTACGAAGACGGATGTGCAGCCCTTCACGATCACATCAGGAGATACGGTCGCCTATCAGGGCAACAGCGAGACCCAGTCCATCGCGGTCGGTGAAAATCAAACCGTGCAGATCCTCGTGCCGGGAAGCAGCATCTTCACCGGATCGACGACCAACATGTTCGATTCGTTGCGGGACCTCCTCACGGCTCTGGAAAGCAACAATCGCTCCGGTATTCAAGCCGGACTGGGAAATCTGGATTTGGCGACGGCTCAAATCAGCGATGTACAGGGCACCGTCGGCGCTCTCGCCAACCGCCTCCAGGTCACGCACGACGCCTTGGACACGGCCACCTTGACCATCACAAAATCCATCTCAGACAATCAGGATGCGGACCTTGCCACGGCCATTACGCAACTCCGCCTCCAGGAAGTCGCCGTGCAGGCCGCCAGTGAAACCTTCACCAAAATTTTCGACTCGTCGTTGATCAACTATCTCCGCTGATCGACGCTCAAGTTCACCTTCATCGAAACCGATATATCCATGTACTTGTATCCACACGCCAAGGAAGGCTTGTATGCTGGTCTTAACACGACGCCGGGGAGAAGGCGTGACCATCGGTCCCGATGTTCGCATCGTGGTGCTCGGCATCAAAGGCGGCCAAGTCCGGCTCGGGATCGAAGCACCGCCCAATGTGCAGGTGCATCGCGATGAAGTGCATGCGAGGATCCAAGACGAAAATCGCATCGCCGCCGGGCCAGGGGTTATTCCATTGGAAGCGTTTCGTCAATTGTCGAACAAAACCGGGCGTCGTGGAGGTTGAGGAACCGTCATGAAGTGTCAGTCGACCAGGTTCGGGACTTTTGAGGTAAATGACGACACGCTCCTGGTGTTTCCTTCCGGTATTCTGGGCTTTCCGGAATGGAGCAAGTACGTGCTGCTCGATCACGATACCGAGGCCCCGTTCAAGTGGCTGCAATGTGTCGAAGAACCCCAGCTGGCCTTCGTCATCCTGGATCCTGACTTCTTCAAGCCCGATTATCAGATCGAGGTGTCGTTGGATGCGCTCATCGAAATTCAAAAGCAGGACAGCGATGAACTGTCCGTCGTCACGATCTTGACCATTCCTTCAGATGATCCCACTGCCGTGACGGCCAATTTGCGGGGACCGCTGGTCATGAATCACCGGACCAGGCTCTGCAAGCAATTAGTCCTCTCGGAGGATTGGCCGACTCGATATCCTCTCTTTTCCGCTCCCCCCGCACAACGCCCCACTCCAACGGCTCCGCTTCAGGCGACAGCCGGCTAAACACGCATCACTCATCGCGTACCGGGCTCAGCGTGCGCCGTGTCGGTATGACAATAACCCGCTGGATGCGCAAAAAGGCCGTCTTCATAGTCCGTCGTTCGTGAAACGTCGTTCGTCTCTCGTCTGCAGAAAAGAGCTTATGGCATAGAGCTCATAGCGTATGGCCAGAAATCGAGAGTGGGCATCTCTACTCTCAGCTGTATGCCACCAGCGATACGCTCTGACCGCGACGAGATACGCTTCACGATTCACGGATGTCGAGGACGCCGCTGGCGGACTTTTTCCGCATCCTGCTAAAAAAAGAGCGTTGCGGCTTTCCCATGCACTGTGAATAGACTAGCGCGACTGAGCCGGGTCGGCTGGTGTGATCTGGCGCTCCAGCACCGCAACCAGTTGCTGAACCGTACGTTCGAGCTGGGCGAATAGGGCAGGGGCTTCGGCGAGCGTCCCGAGACGTCCGTTGGCCTCCAGCTGACTTGCCAGGAGCACCACCTCCGGTGCGCACAAATTACCTGCCGTGCCTTTGAGGCTATGAGCCGCCCGTTCAAGAGCGACTCCGTCAGCCTGCTTGATGGCCGCTTCGATCTCCTGGACCATAATCCGGTGGCGCTCCAGGAACAGACGAATCAATTGATCGAACAAATCCACATCGCCGCCGATATTGACCAACATCGTGCTCGCGTCAAATACGCGGGCATCGGTCTTCGTCATTTCACGGGGAGGCGTCGGGGCCGGCGCATGGTCGGGGGTCGCTAGGGGAGCCCACCGCTGCAAGAGTCTGCCGAGATCGTCCGTCTTCACCGGTTTGGAGAGATAGTCATCCATGCCGACGGCTTTGCAGCGCTCGCGGTCTCCCGGCATGGCGTTCGCCGTCAGCGCAATGATGGGGATATGGGCACGGGTGCCGGATGCGTCGGACTGTTGTTCCTGTTCTCGAATCCGGCGGGTCGCCTCATATCCATCCATCGTCGGCATCTGGCAGTCCATGACGATCGCGGCATAGAGCCCCCGCTCAAACGCCGCTACGGCTTCCTGGCCGTTGGACACGATGTCCGGCTGATAGCCGAGGCGTTCCAACATACGGACGGCCAGCTTCTGGTTCACCACGTTGTCTTCTGCGACGAGGATACGCGGGCGGGCACGCTGTTCGGCCAAGGTGTGGCGGGTGATCAATGTCGGGGCAATCGTCGGTCCCGTCTCCACCCCTGGAACGGTGGCGGTGGCCGATCCCTGCAGTCCAAACACGACGCGGAGGCAACCTTGGAGCTGGTCATGGCGTACAGGCTTCGTCAGATAGGCGGTAAAACCTGCGCGCCGCGCTCGTTCCGCATGACCGGGCTGAATCAGGGAGGTCAAGACAATCAAGCGAACCCCGGCTCCTTGAGGGTGGGTCCTGATATCCTGGGCCAGTTGGAGTCCATCTTTCCCCGGCATCAGC
This sequence comes from Nitrospira sp. ND1, assembly GCF_900170025.1. Classification (NCBI taxonomy): domain Bacteria; kingdom Pseudomonadati; phylum Nitrospirota; class Nitrospiria; order Nitrospirales; family Nitrospiraceae; genus Nitrospira; species Nitrospira sp. ND1. Next base: position 350,383 of record NZ_FWEX01000005.1, read on the forward strand.
ATATCGAGCACCGCCGCGTCGTAGGGCCGGCCTTGTGCGGCGGCCTGTTCCAGCATCTGAATGGCTTCATCGGCATGGCGCGCCTGGCCGTCCTGCATACCCCAGCCTGATACCAGATGATGAAGAATGGTGCGATTGGACTCATTATCGTCGACAATCAGAATGCGGCGACCGCTCAACTCGACCGAGGGAACGATGGCCGGCGCACAGACCGCCTGCTTCTGAAATCTCGCAGTGCACCAGAACGTGGTGCCCTGGCCCGGTTGGCTGCGTAGCCCGACCTGGCCGCCCATGAGTTCCACCAATTGTTTGGAGATGGCGAGACCGAGTCCCGTCCCCCCGTATTTCCTGGTGGTGGAACTGTCGGCTTGGGTGAAAGCCTGAAACAGTCGTGACTGCACGTCTTCGCTGATGCCGATGCCGGAGTCCGTCACCTCGAACTTGATGATGACCTCGGAAGGGGAGTCGCGCTCCAGAAACGCCTGCAGGGTGACTTCTCCGCGTTCGGTGAACTTGATGGCGTTGCCCACGAAATTGGTCAGCACCTGCCGCAGCCGTCCAGGGTCGCCGCGCAACGCGTTCGGCACGGCGGCATGGACCAGGCCCGTAATCTCCAGGCCTTTACGCTGAGCCCGTTCCGCGAACTGGGACAGCACGTCTTCAACGGTCGTACGCAGATGAAAATCGAGATGTTCCAATTCCAACTTGCCCGCCTCGATCTTGCTGCATTCGAGCACATCGTTGATCAGTGAAAGTTGCGCTTCTCCGCATTGCTGGATGGTATTCGTGAAGGACCGTTGCTCTTCGGTCAACGGTGTCTCCAGTAACAAGCTCGCCATCCCGATGACGCCGTTCATCGGCGTGCGCAATTCGTGCGTGATCATCGCCAGAAACGACGACTTCGCCCGTGCCGCCGTCTGCGCCTGCTGGAGTGCCTGGTCCAACTGGCGGTTGCTCTCGCGCAGGCGATCGGCGGTCTCGTTGAGCGCCCGGTGAGTTGCATGCACTTCGCTCAGATCGGTGGCAAAGGCCCGCACGAGGCCGTGTCCGGGTACCGGACAGAGAGTCCAGCTATAACACGCGTCGCCGCGCACGACTTCCTGGGACGTCAAGGTCCGTCCCTCCAGTAAGCAGGTCGCGACAAGAGCGGGAAGGTTATCCGGAAGGATGTCCGGCTTGCCTGCAAGGTCGTATCCGAAGCGACCGAGTACGTCTGCCATGGCCGGATTCGCATAGACCAGATTTCCGTGCCGGTCGATTTCCACAATCGGATAGGGACTTTCCTCGGCCACTTCGGCCAGACGGTCACGGTCTTTCTCCAATTCGACTTCGCGTGACACATCGCGCAGGGTCATCAACGTGGCGACCGAGGGAATCCCGGAGATGCGGAGGTGTTGCCATTCGATCACCGTGGAATTGCCGGCGTCGCTTTCGTCAGCTCTCGTCGCCTGGCCGGCGGGGGGAAGCGGCCCGTCAGCCAGTTTCACGATCCCCGTGGCCCGAAGCGAGTCGCTCAGATCGAGGCGCTGACCGATGAGGTCCGATAGCGCTTGTCCCGTACAGGCCGCCGGGGATCGCCCGAAAAGACGAGCGGCGGTTCGATTCACGAAAATAACCGTTTGCTCGGCCGCCAGAAGACAGATGCCGAGCGGCACAGCATCCCACAGCAAGGTTAAGACCTCCGGAGGCACGGCAAGGCCAGCGACGTGCTGAGGCTGAGGGGCACGTGGATGCTGAGGATGGTGCGTCACGAGCGAGCACCTACGGCAGGTTCAAGATATTGCGGGAGATCGACCTGTTCCAGCTTTGGATCCAATGCCCGAAGAATGGTGCGGGTCGGTTGGTCGGGCGGTTGGTTTTGAAGGTCGACTTCAAACGGCTCCTGTTGGCTGTGCCCTTCAGCCCCCTTGATAATTCGAATACGTGGCCGCAAACGGTCTTCATGATTCAGACCGACGACCAGGGCGCATTCATTCGTATTGAGCTTGATGAGGCTCCCGAGAGGGTAGACGCCCAGGGCCTTGATGGCGACTTCCACCAGCGTCTTCTCGTAACGGCCTTTCGCTCCAAGCACGAAGAGCTGCCGAATTGCATCGTGAGGCAGCAGGGGCGGACGGCCATGTCGCGCGCTGACTAAATCGTCATAGGTGTCCGCCAACCCCACCAGTTGCGCCAGCATGGAGACAGCTTCCTGCTTCAGGTGTTGAGGAAACCCGCTCCCGTCCTGATATTCATGATGTTGCAGGATAATGCGGGAGACCGCATCGGGGATCGAGCCCACTTGAGTCAGTACGGTGGCCGCCAATTGAGGGTGTTGCTTCATGAGGATCTGCTCCTGATCGGTCAGCGGAGTGGTTTTCCGATACAGGTTGCGCGGGAGTCGCACATAGCCGATGTCATGAAGCAGAGCCCCCAGTCCAAGAGATTCCAGGTCGGCTTCCGCACAGCCGTTTTCCACGGCAAGAATGAGGGTGAGCACGCACACATCCATGCCATGATTGGCGAGGGTGGCGTCAAATCGTCGGACTTTATCCAGACAGAACTGGATCAGCATCGCTTCCGGCTGTGCCACGATCTGCTCCAGTAGCCTGCTCACGATCGGCTTGAGGGCCGCGATCTTCGGCGGGTTACCCGCTTCGAGGTCACTGAAGACGCGTTCCACGGCGGCCATGCTTTCCCGATAGGCCGCGGCAGCCACTGCGGCCTGTGGGACTTGCGCGCTTTCCTGGGGCACGGCGGCTTCAACGCTTACCGGTGGCGGTTCATCCGGAGGAGGCGCAGTGGCCGGCGCTGGCGGGGCGGCAGCCCCGACGTCCAGCCCGCGGTCAGTATCGATGGTGACGACGAGGATGCCATGGCGTTTGAGTTGCACGATGTCGTCGGGATTTGAAACCAGCCACTTATGGAGGAGAAACGGAGTGCGGTACCAAGGCTGATCCAAACCGGCGATAAACATGCCGACGGTGAGTTGATCGATGGGGATGTGCTTTGTCGAGGCCATATCAGCGCTGTACCTACTCCTCAGGACGGATTGAACTGAGCGCAGTCCTTCCGGTGTTTCATCTATGCTGTAGAGTTCATATCGGTTGATCTGAAGCCGGTCTTTACCTGTGCCGACCACGCAGCTCCATAGGCTCCTTCAGGTCTTGCAGCCGGCGACCGATAGAGCTGACGAGGGTGTGTCTATGCGCCTGCAGGCGCGGGGGAAAAGCATATGAGCGAACTGGTCATCTGTCGACATCCGTCCTCGTTTCTCTCGGTCGGTCTTTCGCTTCAGCTCAGCGTGCCGAAGGACGAAACGCAAGGGCAGTATGGCTCATCGGTCCTGGGGTGGAAACACCGGAGTTGGATCGTCTGTGAATGGCCGTTTCATTTGGGACAGCCGATTCCCTGCGTGAAAGGGACCCTCTGTCTGTTGCGGTATATCTATGAAGGAAAAATGATCGGATATCGCGCGGAGGTACTGGAGACGCAGATGCAGCCCTTCCCGTTTCTGCTGCTCGCATTTCCCTCCGAGCTGGAGGAGGTGCCGCTCCGGAAGCATGGACGGGTGTCGGCACAGGAGCCGATCGTGCTCTCTGCCGTGCAGGAGTATGCATCCAGCTCGCGAAATGAACCCCCGATCCGCATCGGCGGGCTCCTGAAGGATTTGAGTGCCTCCGGCTGCGCCGTTCTCATTCAACGTCCGGTCCAGGACTTTTACCTGGGGATGGCTCTGCGTGTTGAGTTCGAAATCATCGGCACCGGACACGTCAACAATCTGACAGGGGTCGTCCGAAACCTGTCACTGCAGGCCGACGGAACGCACCTCGGCCTGGAGTTCCGGTTCGACGGCAAAGAAACGATCGAGTATCGGGGATGGGGAGGATCGGTGCGGAACGCGCTTGAATCCTTCCTGCATCGGAAACACTCCTTCGAGTCCGCCTAGACTGCAGCGGTTGCCGTTGACTGGGAAGTTTTTGCCCGGTCGTTTGCGGCGACTCGTTCCCTACGCCCAGAAATCCCGTCGTTTCAATTCCTCCCGCCGCACACGTCAGTGGCATACATCTTGATTGGTATCCCGTTGCCACACCTCGTCCTGTGAGGGACGCAGGCCACGTTCAGGAGCAAGAGGGACGACAATCATGACGCTTCACGCACAGAGTGCCAAGCTCAATCCTCGCTGGTGCCTCGCGCAGGATACGATCGACCGGCAGGATATCGACCATTTGATCGAGTGGCTGCGGACCTATCCTCGCCTCACCAAAGGGGCGGTGACCCTCGACTTCGAGCGGCAATGGTCGGAATGGTTAGGGCGTCCCTATTCGGTGCACTGCAACTCCGGCTCGTCGGCCAATCTTTTGATGTATTACGCATTGCTGCGCTCAGGCAAGCTGCGCAACACAACCGTGATCGTCCCGAGTGTGGGATGGGTGACGTCCATCGCCCCGGCAATTCAATTCGGCTTTACACCCATCATGTGCGAGGCCGATCCGGATACCTTCGGCCTCGACCTCAACCATCTGGAAGACCTCTTACAACGCCATGACGCGCAGACGGTGTTACTCGTCCAGGTACTCGGAGTCCCGCATCGCATGCAGGAGCTGCAGACCCTGAAGGACCGGTACGGGTTTTATCTGCTCGAAGATGCCTGTGCCGCCATCGGCGCGGAATATGGCGGTAAGAAGATCGGCACATTCGGCGACATGGCGAGCTTCTCCTTCTATTTCGGCCACCAGATGTCCACGATTGAAGGCGGCATGGTGTCGACCAGCGACAAGCAGTTGGCGGACATGCTCTTAATGCTGCGCAGCCATGGGTGGAGCAAGGACCTCGACCAGAGCAGCCATCAGGCGTTACTGACGCAATACCAGGTTGACGATTTCCACTCGCCTTTTGTGTTTTACGAGCCGGGCTTCAATCTCCGCTCGACCGATCTCAATGCCTTCATCGGCATCGAGCAACTGCACAAGCTGGACTGGATGACCGGCCGACGGCAGGCCAATCACGAACGGTACCTGCAGCACTTGGGTAGCCGGTTTTACACTCAGCGGCCGCCGACAGGGAGCAAAGTTGCCAGCATCTCCTTCGGTTTGCTCGCAGATTCGACGGAACAACGCCGTCGGATTGTCCGGGCATTGGTTACAGAAGGGGTGGAAACGAGAATTTTCTCCGCCGGCAATCTGGGGCTTCATCCTTTCTGGATGAACCGCTACGGGAAGGCCAGCTTCCCTGTGGCAGACCGCATACATCATTGCGGCTTCTTCCTGCCCAATCACGCCTCCATGAACGAACAGGATGTGGCTCACATCGCGCGCATTGTCCTGGAGGCCGCGTGACAGCATCGTTGTATATCAGCAGCTATGTATTCACAGGGGAGCTCGTTCGATCATGACGACAGCCTCAACCCATGTGCTCGTGACCGGCGGCGCCGGTTATCTCGGCTCCGTGCTCAGCAGAGGTCTATTGGATCGGGGGTACAGGGTCACCGTCCTCGACAATTTCATGTATCGCCAGAACAGTTTAATGGACTGTTGCGACGAGGAGGGGTTTCAGGTGGTGCGGGGCGACTGCCGGGACGAACGCCTGCTGACGGATCTGCTGCGAACCGTCGACATCATCGTCCCACTTGCCGCCTTAGTCGGGGCGCCGCTCTGCGACCGGGACCGCGTCGGGGCCTACACGGTGAACTTCGAAGCCGTACAACTCCTGTGCAAACTGTCTTCTCCCCGGCAGCGGATTATTTTCCCCGTCACGAACAGCGGCTACGGAATCGGTCAACCGGGAGTGCCCTGCACGGAGGAGTCACCGCTTCGCCCCATCAGCCTCTATGGCGAGACCAAAGTGAAAGCCGAGCGGGTGGTGCTGGATCGGGGAAACGCCATCACGCTGCGCCTGGCGACGGTGTTCGGCGTGTCGCCGAGAATGCGAATGGATCTGCTGGTCAACGACTTTGTCTGGCGCGCCGTGCAGGATCGCGCCGTCGTCGTATTCGAAGGGCACTGCAAACGCAACTATATCCATATCCGGGACGTCGTCCGGACGTTTCTGCATGCCATCGATCATTTCGATGAAATGAAAGATCGTCCGTACAACGTGGGGCTGGACGATGCCAACCTGTCGAAACTCGAACTCTGCCGGGTGATCCAGCGATTGATACCTCACTTCGTCTCGTTCGAGGCGCCGATCGGCGAGGACCCGGATAAGCGCGATTACATCGTCTCCAACCAGCGTCTCCTGGCCACCGGGTTCAAGCCGGAGTGGTCCTTGGAACGCGGCATTCGTGAATTGATGAAGTGTTACACGATCATCAAAGCCGGTCAGTATGCCAATGTCTGATTCGAGAGCGGATGGACGGGGAGGGCATCGATGATTATCAGTCGAACACCGTTCCGAATGTCCTTCTTCGGTGGCGGCACCGATTATCCCGTGTGGTTCCGTGAACATGGCGGAGCCGTTCTCGCCACGACCATCGACAAGTATTGTTACATCAGCTGCCGCCGCCTGCCGCCGTTCTTCGAACACCGGTCGCGCATTGCCTATTCGCGTATCGAGCTGGTGAAAAACAATGAAGAGATCGAACATCCCGCCGTTCGCGGAGTCCTGAAGTATCTCAACATCAACGACGGCCTGGAGATTCACCACGACGGGGATCTGCCTGCGCGAACCGGCTTAGGCTCGAGCTCGTCGTTCACGGTAGGCCTGCTCCACACCCTTTATGCCCTTCAACACATCATGCCCAGCAAAGATCAGCTGGCCCAAGCGGCCATCCATGTCGAGCAGAACGTGCTTGGCGAAGCCGTCGGTTGCCAGGATCAAGTGCTCGCGGCGCATGGCAGTCTCTGCAAAGCGACGTTTTTTCAGAACGGAGAGATCGGGCATACCCCGATCATCATGCAACCCGACCGGCTTGCCGCCTTTCAGAGCCACTTGCAACTCTACTTCACAGGGTTTTCGCGGATTGCGTCGGAGGTGGCTCGCGAGCAGATCGATCGCACGAGTCAACGCAAAGCCGAACTGTTTGCCATGCTGGAAATGGTCGAAGAGGGCATCACGATCCTCACCGGCGGCGGCGACCTAGCTGCGTTTGGAACCCTGCTGCACGAAGGCTGGATGCTCAAACGCCGCTTGACGTCACGGATCACCACTCCGGCCATCGACGAGATTTACACGGCGGCCAGGGCGGCCGGCGCACTGGGCGGAAAGTTGCTGGGCGCCGGAGGCGGAGGGTTCATGCTCCTGTTTGCCAAGCCGGAGGACCATGAGCGGATTCGCAGCGCTCTGCCAGGATTGTTGCAGGTTCCGTTTAAGTTTGAAGGCCTGGGTACACAGATCGTGTTTTATCAGGAAGATCATCTCATGCTCGACGACGTGTGGGCTCACAACTCGGCTGATACGGCCTCCCAACTGAAGGCCGCGTTACTCGGAAAGGCAGCGTGAAGATGGGCCGGTTTGCGGATTGCGATGTGGTCATTCTGTGCGGGGGGCTCGGTACACGCCTGCAATCTGTCGTGGCGGATCGCCCGAAATCGATGACGGAGATTCATGGCCGCCCGTTTGTGGCATGTCTCGTCGAACATTTTCTGCGCCATGGCACGCGTCGGTTTATTTTCAGCACCGGATACAAGGGCGACATGATCGAGGACTGGTTTGGCCGCCATCGAGGCGGGTATGAAACCCTGTTCGTCCGCGACCCCGCTCCGCTGGGAACGGGCGGAGCGGTCGCGCAAGCGATGAAGCTCGTTCGCAGCAATCCATTTTTGGTGCTGAACGGAGACTCCCTCTGTGAGCTCGATCCGGAGCGACTCCTGCGGTTCCATACCCGTAAACGCGCCCGCGCGACGATCGCGGTCACCCAAGCCGACTCACGGGAAGATACCGGAGCCGTCACGTTAGGGGAGGACGACCGCGTCCTGTCCATGGTGGAGAAGCCGCGCACCAGAACGACGGGCTATCACAATGCCGGCATCTATCTGTTCGATCGTACCGTCGAGGCGCTGTTTCCGAACAGTCGTTCCTGGTCACTGGAGCGCGAGTTACTTCCGCAGCTGGTCACCGAACCGTTCTATGGATTTGTCACAGCCAGCGCGCTGTACGACATCGGCACCCCCGAACGCCTCGTGCATTTTCGCGAGGTCTGGAAAGACCCGTCAGTTCATTTTCCGGTCACATCTATGCATCAGGAACAAGGATCGCTGTTGTAATGGCTCATCGGACAGTCCCGGGTTCACAGACAACGCGCCGATTGGCATTTTCATCGCGAGGTGAACGCCTGATCGGGCAGGAGATGTTCCGGGTCATGGATCGGGCTCAAGCCCTGGAGCGGCAGGGGTATCGCATCTATCATCTGGAACTCGGCAATCCCCGCATGGCTCCGCCGGGTGAAATCGTCGACGGCACCGTGCAGGCGCTCCGCGAGAAACAGCTGGGATATGCGCCGATGGCCGGTGTGAAGGAATTACGAGCCGCGTTGGCGGCTCGATACACCTCGTTGACGGGCGAGGCGCTGACCGACTCCCAGGTCGTGATCAGCCCTGCGAATCTCCTGATTCATCAGTTTCTGGACATCACCTGCAATCCCGGCGATCGCGTGGTGCTGTTCACGCCGGCATTTCCCTCCTACTGGGCCGCTGCGACGCATCAGGGACTTCAGGTCAGGCCGGTGCCGCTTTCTGAGCGCGACGGATTTCACCTGACCCGACAGGCCATCGATGACGCGCTGGCTGCCGGACCAAGGGCGATTGTCGTCAACAACGCCAACAACCCCACGGGGGCCCTCTACGATTCGACGATTCTGCGCGCGCTTGCGGCACGCTGTGAAGAGACGGGCATCTGGCTGTTAAGCGATGAAACGTACGCCGATCTGACCTTCGATGGTTCGTTCGTGACCCTCGCCTCGGCGCGAGCCGGATACGTCGTAGCGATGTCGTCCTTTTCAAAGGTGTGCTCGATCCCAGGGTTTCGAACCGGATATGCCTTCGCCCATGAGGCGGTGGCGGCAAAACTCGCGCTCTCCAATTCCACCCTCTATTCCTGTCTTCCCCTGTTTACTCAACTGGGTTGCTTGGCCGGTATGAAGGTACTCGATACCTATGCGAACGAGGTTCGATCACGCGGCTCCCGCCTCATCGGATCCTGCCACGACCGCATCAACCGCTCCGGCATCCTGCATTGCCACAAGCCGGAGTCAGGGTTTTATCTGTTTGTCGATATCGCGCGCACCGGGCTCGACGATATGACCTTTTGCCGGCGACTACTGGACGATCACCATACGGCGGTCACCCCAGGCCGTAGTTTCGGCGAAGCCTACGCGTCGTTCATTCGCATAGCCGTGTGCGGGCAGGAAGAGGATGTGCACGAAGGCCTGTCGCGTACGATCGCCTTTGCGCAACAACTGGGAGGTTGCCGTGTCCAAGCCGCTTGACGTGTTGCTGATCACCCCGCCTAGTCGGGTACAGGTGTATCAGGAGTTGAGCCGGGACTTCGCCGCCATCGAACCGCCGGTCTGGTCTGGTTTGATCGCGACCTTCCTGCGACAACACAGCTGCTCCGTGGCCATTCTGGATGCCGAGGCAGAGGGGTTGAACCACCAGCAGACGGCGGATCGGATCGCCGCCATTGCGCCGAGACTCGCGGTCTTCGTGATCTATGGGCAACAACCGTCCGCCTCCACACAATGTATGCCGGCCGGCCGGAAGGTGTGCGAAATCCTGACTGCGCTGGCCGATATTCCCACGCTCGTGATGGGGACTCACCCGTCGGCCCTGCCGAAGCGCACCCTGCTGGAAGAGCCCTATACCTATGTCTGCCAGGGAGAAGGTCCTGCCACGATTCTCGGTCTGGTGATTGCCTTACGCGCACCGCAACATTCGCTTCGCGAGGTTCCCGGCTTATGGCACATGGAGAAGGGTGTGCCGGTCGGCAATGCGCCGGCGCAACTGCTGACGAATCTGGATTGCGAGGTGCCGGGGCAGGCCTGGGATCTCCTCGACATGACCCGCTATCGCGCCCACAACTGGCATTGCTTCGGCAATCTTGAGGCGCGGGCTCCGTACGCGTCGTTGCAGACGAGTCTGGGCTGTCCCTTCACCTGTTCGTTCTGTTGTATCAATTCACCCTTCGGGACTCCCATGTTACGGACCTGGAGCCCGGACAATGTCATTGCGCAGATCGACCGGCTGGTCCGGGACTATGGCGTCACCAATATCAAAATCCCCGATGAAATGTTTGTGCTGAATCGGCGGCATGTGATCGGCATTTGCGATCGCATCATCGAACGAGGATACCGGCTCAATATCTGGGCCTACGCCCGGGTGGACACGGTCCAGGACGAAGTGTTGGCGAAACTCGCGCGGGCGGGATTTACCTGGCTGGGGCTCGGCATCGAATCCGGAAGCCAGCATGTCCGCGACGGCGTCGAAAAGGGCCGCTTCGTCGAACGGGACATTGTGGCGACGGTCGACAAGATCCGCTCGTACGGCATTCATGTAGCGGCCAACTATATCTTCGGCCTACCGGACGACACGATGGAGAGTATGCGCGCGACCTTGGACTTGGCCCTCACGCTGAATACGGAATGGGCCAACTTTTACTGTGCCATGGCCTACCCCGGCTCGCCGCTGTATGACCTGGCGAAGCAGAAGCACTGGACGCTGCCGGATGATGAAGGCGGCCCCGGATGGATCGGTTATTCGCAACATGCTTACGAGTGCTCTCCCTTGCCGACCGACAGCCTCACGGCCACACAGGTGTTGGCGTTCCGGGATCGCGCATTCATGGAGTATTTCACCCATCCGGACTATCTCGGCATGCTCCGGCAGACATTCGGAGCGCAGGTCGCCACCCATGTAGAGGGCATGTGCCGGCACCAGGTCCGCCGTCGTCATCACGATGTGGTCACCGATGCAGTTGCGTAGCGACAGAGAGGGGAAAGGAGCGGTCATGATCAAGGTTGCAGACTTCATCATTCATACATTGGCGGAGCGCGGAATCGACAAGATGTTCGTGGTCTACGGCGCCGCCAACGGTGACCTGATCGATGCGTTTACACGCACCGCCGCCACGGAATACGTCGCCGTCATGCACGAGCAGGCCGGCGGGTTTGCAGCCGAGGCCTATGCAAAAGTGAAGGGCGTGCCCGGTGTAGCCATCGCCACCAGCGGACCGGGCGGGATGAATCTTCTCACGGCGATGGGCAACTGCTTTTATGACTCCGTGCCCTGCGTCTTTATGACCGGCCAGATCAATTCCCGGTTCCTCCGGCCCGATCCTGCCATTCGCCAGATCGGATTCCAGGAGACCGACATCGTCGCCATGGCGGCTCCGGTCACGAAGTACGCGAAAATGATTCTGAAGCCCGAAGATGTTCGGTATGAGCTGGAGAAAGCGCTGTGGCTTTGCCAGGAAGGACGGCCGGGACCGGTACTGTTGGATATTCCCCTCGATGTCCAAAAGACGATGATCGATGCCAAGAAGCTCATCGGCTTCGAGCCCCCGGCCGCCGTGAGTTTCGACCTCACGGTGGTCGATGAGCAGATCTCCCGGTTTATCACCGAGCTCCAACATGCTGAACGACCGGTCATTCTCGTCGGCGGCGGCGTCCGCCTCGCGGATGCCCAGGATGACGTGCGCGCCTTGGGACGGCGGTTGAACGTGCCCTGTTTTCCGACCTGGAATGCCTTGGACGTGATCAGCTCGGACTATGAAAACTACGGCGGCCGGGTCGGCACGTACGGGGGAGCCGGCCGGAACTTCGGAATTCAAAACAGTGACTTGCTGCTGTCGATCGGCAGCCGTATCTCCGGCCGCATTACCGGCGGCAATGTCCAAAGCTTTGCGCGCCAGGCCAAGAAGTTCCTGGTGGAAATCGATCCGGCCATGGTGCAACGGAAGTTTCAGCAGGTTCCTTTCGATGTGAACATTCTCTGCGACGCCAAGGTGTTCACTCAGCGCCTGTTGATCGCCCTCGATCGGCGGAGCAAACCATTGCCGAACTATTCGGGCTGGACAGAACGGGTGATGGAATGGAAACGCCAGTACGATCCCGTCCGGCCTGAATTTTTCGCCCAGCGTGAGCGGGTGCACCCCTATGCATTCATGCGTCGCCTTTCCGAAAAGATGGGTGCCACGGATATTCTCGTCGGGGATTGCGGCGGCAATATCGTCGTCAGCAACCATGCCTTTGAAACTAAATACGGGCAGCGGAATCTCACGAACAACGGCAACTCTCCCATGGGATTCTCGTTTGCCGGAGCGATGGGTGCCTGGTTTGCCGCGCCAAGCCGTCAAGTGGTCTGCACCATCGGGGACGGGGGCTTCAACATGAATCCTCAGGAACTGCAGACCTTCATCAATTACGGCGTCAAAGTTAAAACCTTCATTCTCAATAATCACATTTACGGAATCACCAAGGCCTACCAGGAGACCAATTTTCAGGGCCGCGCGGAGGCCTGCGGGCCGAAGGGCTACAACCCTCCCGATTTTCTGAAGATCGTGCAGGCCTACGGAATCAAGACGGTGGCCATCCACAACCATGCCGAGATGGATGCGAAGATTGAAGAGGTACTGCAATTCGACGGGCCGGTGGTCTGCGATGTGGACATGCATGAATTCCACACCTACGAGCCCAGGATCTTCGGATGGAAGACGCCCATCGAGGATATGTATCCCTATCTGCCGCGTGAAGAATTCCGAGCCAACATGGTTATCGAACCGGCTGAGGGCTGGATGAACCCGGAATACCCGGACGTCGTTCGCCGGAACGATCGGTCACAGCCGTAAGGGGACTGATATGTCGCAAGGTGCACGTGAGACAAACCGAGTGACTCCGCTGGACGTTGAGTACTACCAATTCTGCCGCGAACAGCTGCGTCCCTATTTCGGTCGGGTGATGTGGGCATCGCAAGGACTCCCGCTTCGCCACGTAGTGATGCAGGAACTGGTGCGGCTGGAGGCCTCCCGGCAAGGTGCAGGTCCGTTTCATATTCTTGAGGTGGGATCATGGGCCGGGGGATCGGCTATTACGTGGGCCGAGGCGTTGACCCGGCATCATCGAGCCGACGGCCGTGTCGTCTGTGTGGATCCCTGGAAGCCGTATTTCGATGTGAAGAAGCGGCCGGACGCGGCCGTGTACCGTGAGATGTCCGACGCCTTGGCCAACGATACGATCTACGAGTTGTTTCTGCATAACATCACCACTGCCGGCCATGCGGGGCTGGTCCTTCCGCTTAGAGGGGCCGCCACAGCCATGTTGCCGGCCCTTCCGCGGAACTATTTCGATCTCGTCTTTGTCGACGGCGACCACTCCTATGCGGCAGTGCTGGCGGATATTCAGGCGGCCGGGGGCCTGATCAAGGATGGGGGCGTCTTGTGCGGTGACGATCTGGAACGTCAATCATTCGAAATCGACCAGGCCTATGCCCGCACTCAGATCGAGTCGGACTACATTCGCGATCCGCGATCGGGGCACGAATATCATCCCGGCGTCACGTTGGCCGTGGGGGAACTCTTCGGTGAAGTGTCCCAAGTGGCAGGGTGCTGGGCGGTGAGAAAACGCGGCACTGGTTGGGAACGCTTCGACATGTCACCGGCGCGCTGTTCTGAGGATCGTATTCCCGCTCATCTCATTCGCCGGGACCCCACGGTGGATCAGGAGTTTCAACGCTGGCGGGAACAACGAAGCCGACCGGCGAGTGTGGCTGTGCCCAGGGGAGCGGAACGCGGCGAACAGGTCCGGACTGCTTCGGCAGTTTCCAGAGCTTCTGTCGCCGCTCCTCGGCAACGAGCCCTGTTGATTCAATTGGATTTCCAAACCTGGGCCACCGCACGCCCTTGGACCTATAGCGCAGCTTTCGGTGTGCAGGAAGGTTTGCGGGCGAACGGCGTCGAGTGTGTCACCGTGCCGGCAATCGCCGAGAACGCCTGCTCCACGCCTGCGTCATGGGTCTACCATGCCAGGAAGGCCCTGGCCGGTCAGCACTTCGATCAGGTATGGCTCTGGCTCATCCATACGCCTCTCGACCAGGCTACGCTGGAATGGGTCGCTCAATTGGCGCCGGTGCGAGTCGGGGTCCTCATGGAGTCGCTTCGCTACGATGCGGACGACTATTCCTGGGCGCCACAGTTGAAAGGTCGTGCCGCACACTTGGAAGCGCAACTTCCCTATTTGACCCATGTGCTGGCGCCGGACGAGCAGGATGCCGCCGAGCTCCGGACGCGTGGATTCGCCAACGTGCTCTGGTGGCCGCCGATGGTTCCGGAACGGTTCATCGTTACTCCCGCCGGCGCTCCGACCCAGCCACAGGCTGTCTTCCATGGAACGCCGTATGGGCGGCGGCAGCATTGGGTGAGTGAGCCATCACTGAGCAGGCGTCTGCAATACGCGAAAGGGGCTCAGCCTCCTACGAACAATCAGCAGTTGTTCGATCAGTTGCAGCAAGTCGCGGCCCAATACCTGGCAGAAGGCCATGCAGTCACCGACGAGGCTATCCGGGAATATGCTCAATCCTTGCAACAGATCCGCCTCGCCGAATTCAACGAGTGGATGGGGCACCTGGCTCAATGGCCGGCTATCGTGAACCTGCCGAGCCTCGCCAAATTTTATGGCGGACGGGTCATCGAAGCCATGGCGGCCGGTCGACCGGTGATCTCCTGGGACATTCCCGGGCATCCGAAGAACAGGGGACTCTTCGAACCGGAGAAAGACATCCTGCTGTTCCCCCAGGATGCGCCTGAAGCCCTTGCCGGGCAGATCGACCGGATTCTGCATGATCGCGCATTGGCCGAGTCCCTGGCTCAGCGGGCGCAGGGCAAGATCAAACGGTATCACACAGCCGAACGACGCCTTCAGGGAACCTTGGAGTGGATTCGCACCGGACAGACTCCGGACTATGGCTTGTCGGAACAGGCAAACTCCCCATCCGCAGCCCAGACCACGGTTCCGGCGCCTGCAGCTCAATCCTCGCCGTCCGCCACAGGGTTGCCGACGGCAGACCCGATTTCCCACCCATCAGCCAAGGTGTCTATGGATCAGAATGCCTTTTATGTAGACCTATTCGTGAACAAACCGGCTTGGTCGACACCCGAACCGAACGCCGATGAAGCGGCGCGCTGGTCGAAGATTGCGTCGTTCCTTGAACATGTCGTGCGACAGACGCGGCGCGAGACTCCCGGTCGCACGCTACGCATTCTCGATGTGGGTTGTGGTCGAGGATGGCTGACGAATCTGGCGACAGTCTATGGGACCTGTGAAGGCATCGAGCCGGTGGCCGGCGTGGTCGAGCATGCGCGTCGGATGTTTCCCCACATTCGGTTCGAGGCGGGCACACCCGAGACGGTGTTGGCCAGGCCGGACTTCATGCCGTTCGATATCGTGCTCTGTTCAGAAGTCATTGAACATGTCCCCCATCCAGAGAAGCCGGGGTTCGTCAGCCAACTGGCGCAGCTCCTCACCAGTGAAGGCTATCTCATTCTGACGACTCCGCGCGGGGATGTGTGGGAAGAATGGCGACGCATCGCTCCGCCCAATCAGCCCGTTGAGGATTGGGTGACGGAGCAGCAGCTGGGCCAACTATTGGCCGACGGTGGCTTTCATCATTTGGGACTGGAACGCATTCCGATCGAAGTGCCTTCCCTCCGGTATTTCCCGGCGGCCACCGCCCATGACTATCGAACCAAGACACTCATGCCCATTTATCAGGTCTGGGCCTGCCGTCGCACGGCGGCGACGGGGACGCACCCGGTGCCGTTTACACGACGACCGATGGTGTCGGTGATTGTGCCGACCTATAACCGGCCGGACCGCTTGCGCATGGCCTTGGAGAGTCTCAACTCTCAGCAGTACCAGGATTTCGAAGTGATCGTGGTCAATGACGGCACGACTCCGGTCGAATCCGTTGTCGCTGAGATGAACCGTGCCGGACGAACGACGCTTGTGAATCATGACCGCAACCGGGGACTGGCAGGGGCGCGCAACACCGGTCTTCGCCATGCCACCGGGACCTACGTCGCCTATCTCGATGACGATGACCGCTTCCTGCCCGATCACCTGGGCACGCTCGTCGCCTTTCTCGAACGTGGCACCCATCAGGTGGCCTACACCGATGCCTGGCGTGTCACCGAACAAGAAGCGGGAGCCGAGGCGACGGTATTGCGTCGTGACCGGCCCTACTCCTATGAGTTCGATGCTCAGCGTCTGCTTGTTCACAACTATATTCCGGTGCTCTGTCTGATGCACCGGCGGTCCTGCCTCGATGAGGTGGGCTTGTTCGACGAAAGTCTGTTCGTCCATGAAGACTGGGATCTCTGGATCAGGCTCGCCACCGTCTATCCTTTTGCGCACATCGCGCAGACGACCGCAGAGTTCACGTGGAGAACCGACGGCTCATCGATGACCAGTCACGATCACGATGCCTTCTGCCGCACCACCGATATCATTTATCGAAAATACTTTCCGTACGTGGCGGCGAAGCCGACAATGCTGGAGGCACAACGACACCATTTGGCGGGGCTGAAGGGCCGGGCAAAAACGCCATCGTATGCTTGCTCGATCGTTATTCCCGTCTGGAACAATGCGGCCTTGACCCGGCAATGTCTGACGGCGCTGGCGGAGGTCACCGACGACGTAACCTATGAAGTGATTCTGGTCGATAACGGATCGACGGACGGCGTGCAGGATTTTCTCCGGACGCTCGGGGGTGACGTACAAGTGATCCGCAACGAAGAGAACCTCGGATTTGCCAAGGCCTGCAATCAGGGCGCGCGGGCGGCACGCGGCGAATTCCTGGTGTTTCTGAATAACGACACGATTCCATTGAAGGGATGGCTGTCGGCGCTGGTCGAGGACATCCGCGCCCACGCGGATGTGGCGGTGGTGGGCAGCAAACTCCTCTTCGAAGACGGGTCGATCCAACATGCCGGCGTTGCCTTCTCACGTGAATGTCTGATGCCTTACCATATGTATCGCGGAGGTCGCGCCGAGGCGGCCTGTGCAAACAGACGGCGCGAATTGCAGTGCGTCACCGCCGCATGCATGCTCGTGCGCCGTAGCGTCTTTGAGCAGGTGGATGGATTCGACGAAGGCTATCGAAACGGCTTTGAGGATGTCGATCTCTGTCTCAAAATTCGGAAGCAAGAGTGGAAGATCGTCTATCAACCCAAGAGTGTGCTCTATCACCTGGAAAGCAAGACACCGGGCAGGAAAATACATGAACTCGACAACAGCCAACGCCTCCGGGAGCGCTGGGGCGCCTGTTGGTGGGTGACGGATGAAGATCTCCTGCACTTTGAAGATGGATATGCCATTCACACGCATGTCACCGACGGCATATTGAGCTACCGTCTTCAAGTGATTGCCGACCCGGAGACCAAGACCCAACGGGCGATCCTGGCGGAGGTCCAGGGGGCAGCTC
Organism: Nitrospira sp. ND1; assembly: GCF_900170025.1. Lineage (NCBI taxonomy): Bacteria > Pseudomonadati > Nitrospirota > Nitrospiria > Nitrospirales > Nitrospiraceae > Nitrospira > Nitrospira sp. ND1. The sequence goes on from NZ_FWEX01000005.1 coordinate 367,770, forward strand.
TTCGCCGCGACTTCAATGCCGTCTCCGCCTTCCTCGCGCGCGTGGATGAGTGGCCCGCAGACCCATGGATCCTGCGTTGGGGGGTGCTCGTCTGTCTCGGGGTCGCCCAACCCCAACTGGCTATTCCATTCTGGCGACGCATCCTCACCTTCGAGGAAGACGCCTATGCCCGTATCGGACTGGCGAAACAAGCGCTGGAAACAGGTGTGTTCGATGAGGCGGACTTCCATTTGACGGCGCTGCTGCAACAGGACCCTTCGCATGGAGAAGGTTGGCTGCTGCGCGGGATCGTGGCCATGCAACGCAACGCGTATCAGCAGGCGGAAGAGGCGTTCGAGCGGGCGAAACTCTCCGGTGCCGATTCACGCAAAGCCTCCTTGGGCATCGTCATGGCGGCGATGGGTGCCGGGCGGGCCGAAGCAGCCTGGTCGCAATTGATGGCCCTTTGTGCGAATGAGCCGGACGACGAAGAATGTATGCATTGGCTGCTCCGATGCGGAACCATGCTCCAACGGTGGGAGGCGGTCGCCTCGCGACTCGCGGCATTTGTCGCCCGCAATCCGGGCAATGTCGCCATGCGGTTTGCCTTGGCAGGGGTGCTCTTGCGATCCGGACGGCGAGGGGACGCGCAACGAGAATTCGAACGGCTGCGCGCACTGTCCCCGACATTCGAAGGAATGGACGAACTGGCCAGGCAACTGGCCGAGGCCGAGGGCCAACTGGTTCCAGACCATGCTGCATGAGTCCACACAAAACAGCCGGGCGATGCTGATCCAACTGGCCAGATTAGGAGATCTGGTGCAGTCCCTTCCTGCGATCGAAGCCTTGGTGGATGCCGATCCTGAAACGCCATTGGATGTCCTTTGTTCGGCCCCCTTGGCAACGGTCCTTGGTGAAGCTCGAAACATCGGCCGTGTCATTCCCTGGGATGGCGCGCGATGGCGGGCCTGGGGCGAGCAGTGGTCGGAAGACCCGCACGGAACTCTTCGCGCCGCGCAGGCGTATCTTGCAGGGCTCGGGGAGAGCACCTACGGCCGGATCTACCCGCTGAATCAACACAACCGTAGCCTTCTGCTGACGCATCTATTTTCCAGCCCGAGTGTGCGCGCGGATTGGGACGACCGTTCAGAGGCGCGCATACGTCCATGGGCCGAGTATCTCCGGCATATCGCGACACACCGTGGGAACAATCGGGTGCATCTGGCCGATGCCTGGTGCGGCATGAGTGGAGTCAGGCCACGAGGTCGGGCGCCGCTCTTCCAGCCTCCGGCCGTCGAGCTTCCCGACGACCTCGCTCCCATCGGCGAACGGCAGGGTCTCTGGATCGCGTTGGTCACCGGCGCAGGAGAGACGGATCGTTGTGTCTCACCGGCCACATGGGGCCGATGGACCAAAGAGTTTCTGACACAGACAGACGCAGGACAGGTCGTGCTGATCGGAAGCGGACGCGAGCGTGAAACCGGACAGGCCATTCTCGAATTGGTTCCCACGTTGCTCCAAGGGCGTGTCTGGGACGCGACCGGCCGCACAAGCATCCCTCAGTTGATGAAGCTCCTCCACAAGTGCCGATGGGTAATCGGAGCCGACACCGGTCCGCTTCATTTGGGGACGTTGATGGGAAGTCGAGCCATAGGATTCTATTTTTCTCATGCCCGGGTGCACGAAACCGGCCCATACGGAGAAGGGCATTGGGTGTATCAACATGCCACGCAGGCCCCGCCTGACAGCTGGCCCATCAGGGAAAGTATCGCGTTGATCTGCGACGACCAGCGTCGTGCGGCGGCCGATTGGACTCTCTGGAGGAATCGTATGGACCACTGGGGGACGAGTTTTGATGACGGTTCAGAGCAGGAGCGCGTCGAGGGCGCCCGCGCGACTGTCTGGCGAAACCTCTCTCCGACACTGTGCGAATCGGTTGCCGCATGAATATGTTCAACGACAACGTTGCCCGGTTGGCCCTAAGGGATGAGCCTCTCGCTGCGGCGGTGAAGGCCTCGGCGGGCGGCGCACTCACGATCGAGCCGGCGCGGAGCGGCGTGCCTTCGGCGCGACGATCCGGCCGGTGGATTCACAGCGCCTATGATCCGCTCCGCGAAGCGGACACCTGGGCCGAAACCCATGCGCCCGCCTGTCGGGAAGGTGAAACCGTCGTCGTGGCCGGCGTCGGGCTGCTGTACCACGTTGAGGCACTTCGGAAAAGACTGGCGTCGGACATTGTGGTCGCGGTGCTGATCTCCGATCTCAACGAATTTCATGATGCGCTCGTCGCACGGCCCCTCGGATCATGGACCGACCACATTCGCTGGCTCTCCGGAACGCCGGTCGAGATCGCTGACCGACTGAGCAAGACGGGCCGCGCCCTGCGCTGTCTGTCCTATGCTCCGGCCACACACACGGATTCAGACTTCCACAGTGCGTTCGAGGAAGCCTTACGTCGCGGAGTCGCGCGACAGGCGGGTGGACAGCTGACGATTGCGCTGGTGGGGCCCATTTACGGCGGTTCGCTGCCGATTGCGCGTTATGTGAGACGGGCTCTGGAAACCCTCGGGCACAAGGTGCACTGGATCGATCACAGTGTGCATGCGTCAAGTTATGAGGCGATGGGGACGCTGAAAGATGCGCGCAATCGCCAACTGATGCAAGGTCGCATGGCCGAAGTCTTGAGCCAATGGACCTTGGCCTCTCTGGCCGAGTCACCTCCCGACCTCGTCTTGTCGCTGGCTCAGGCCCCGTTGACGTTGCCGGTGCTCGAACATCTCCGCAAGAAGAAGTTGCTGACCGCCATGTGGTTCGTGGAGAACTATCGCCACTTGACCTATTGGCAACAGATGGCGCCGGGGTATGACTACTGGTTCGTGTTTCAACGGGGGGCCTGTCTCGATGCCTTCCGGCAGGCGGGTGCTCGGCAGGTCAGCTTTCTGCCCATGGCGGCTGACCCCGAGCTGCATCGCCCGATGGATCTGTCGGATGAGGAACGGCGCACCTATGGTGCGGATGTCTCCTTCGTCGGCGCAGGGTATCCGAATCGCCGGCGTCTGTTCCCGGCACTGCTGCGCCGACCCTGGTCGTTCAAACTCTGGGGGAATGAGTGGGACGGAGCCGACGAGCTCCAATCCGTCCTCCAACTCAACGGCGCACGGATCGATACGGACACCTGCATGAAGGTGTTCAACGCCACGGCGATCAATTTGAATGTCCATTCCACGACCGGCGCGGGCCTTGATCCGCAAGCTGATTTCGTCAATCCACGGACTTTTGAACTGGCAGCCTGCGGCGCCTTTCAGTTCGTCGATTCTCGCTCCCAGTTGCCGGAATTTTTCACCGACCGGGAGTTAGTCTCGTTCCGGAACTTCGATGACATTCCCGGACTCGTGGGGCAATGGCTCGGAGATCCGGCGGCTCGGCAAGCCATGGCCGCTGCCGCCCGCACACGTGTCTTGGGCGCGCATACCTATGTGCATCGGATGCGGGACTTGTTGGGACACATCGGATTGTCTCAGCCCGATCGAGTCGGGGCCGTGCTGCGAGGAGACCGACAGCAAGAAGCCCTGCTCTCGCGTTGCGCCGGAGATGCGCCGCTGGAATCGCTGCTCAAGGCCTTTCCTGCCGGACAGCGGGTTGAGTTGAAGGATGTCGCCGCACGAATTCGCAGCAAAGGCTCGACCGCGACACTCAAGCGGGAAGAATTGATGGTGTTGATGTTGGATGAATACCGGAGCGAGACACGCGATCTGTTATGAGCAAGCAAGTGCTTCTCATCAATATCACCCGGATGGGCGATCTCGTGCAAATGGGCACGTTGCTGCAACGCCTCCAGCATGAGTGGCCGGGAGCCGCCGTCGATCTGGTCGTGGATCGACGCTTCGCTCCGATCGCGAAACTCCTGCCTCACCTCCGACACATCATCGAGTATGACTTTCATCGCCTGGTCGACGAGAGTCGCGCGCAAACGAAGGATGTCGTGACCCTCTACCGTGAGATGACAGGCTGGGCGGCGCCGTTAATCGAGGCCCGGTACGACCGCGTCGTAAATTTGACCTTCAATCGCCGGAGCGGACTGCTGGCCTCCTACGTCGGCGCCAAAGAGATTCGAGGCATCGCGGCTCCGAAAGACGGGGACGTGGCCATCCATAACCCGTGGATGGCCTATTTAACCGATGTGCACAGTCAACGGCAGTTCAATCACTTCAATCTGGTAGATATCTACGCCTTGGGCGGAAGCGGTACCGGACCCTTTGCACCCTTGTCGCTCGACATTCCCCCGGGCACGGCGCAATGGGCACGTGATTTTTTTGCACCGTACGGCGGACAACGGATGCCCTGGACGGCGGTGCAAGTCGGGGCCAGCGATCCTATGAAGGCCTGGCGACCGGAACTCTTCGGGCAGACCCTGGCCGCGCTGAGTCGGCAGACACCGGTCGGATATGTCTTTATCGGGACGGAGAGCGAGCGGAAGGCGATTGAAACCGCACAGATGGCCTATCGGCAAGCCGGTGGACGCGGGCCTCTCTGCGACGCGGTCGGACGGACCACGCTGCCTCAGCTCGCTGCGGTGCTGGCCCAGTGCCGACTCCTGCTGACCAACGACACCGGCCCCATGCACCTCGCAGTAGGAGTGGGCACTCCGGTGATCGATCTCTCGGTCGGGCATGTCGACTTTCGCGAGACGGGTCCCTATGGACCGGGGCATTGGATCGTCCAGCCGGATATGGGGTGCGCGCCCTGCGGATTCGATCAGGTCTGTTTGCACCACGCCTGCAAGGATCGGCTGGTGCCGGATCAAATTGCCGCGCTGTGCCTGCATATGCTCAATGGAGGCGCATTTCCAGAAAAATTAACCGGCATCAAGATCTATCGGTCCCGCGTGGATGAGGACGGGCTGGGAAGCACTGAACTTCATGCAGGACGGGAAGATCCCACGGTCAGCTGGTATGGCCGATTCTGGCGGCGGTTCTGGTTCGAGCAATTTACGGGTCGTCCCAGTCTGGTACCCATGGTTTCGGAGCCTCCGCCCGACTGGAAGGAGAGCATGGCACTCCTGGATCGGCTTATGCCTCTCGCGGCCAGGCTGGTATCCAGAGCAGAGGAACTGGTTCGTTTGACCGCCCGACGGCCGTTGCCGATCAGTACCCTGCAGCAGATGCAGCTTGAGGAGAGCGGGGAGCGTCAGACGGTTGTGGCGCTCAGTCTCCAATCTCCGGCGACCGCATCCCTGGCCGTGGCCCTTGTGCGGGATACCCACAACGACGACGGCCACGAACTGACCGGCATGGCCGAAGCCCGTCTTGCCACCTATCGGCGCTGGCAGAACAGGCTGCATGTGGTCGCGGCCGGTTTCCGTGCTTTCAAGACACCGCAAGGTTTCACACCACGTGGAACCAGGATGGCTATTCCCATGGCGCCTATTGGATAGCGACAGAAGACGTACGTTTGACACTCGGCTAAAGGAGTCCGATCATGCATATCACCCTCGATGGCGAACAGTGGCAGATACCGGATGACACTTCTCTCATGAACGCCCTGGCGTTTCTCAGCGACAAAGCTCATGCCCAACATCGCATCGTGACGTCGTTGACGGTCGGCGGGAAGGCCATCAGCGATCGCGATTTGGATCCGGCCTTTTTGAATCAACGGGGGCAAGATGTGGGAGAGGTGTCCGGGCGGTCTCAATCGCTGCACGCCATCATTACAGATGCGAAACAGACCATCGACCGGTTTGCCGCGCAGTTGCGAGCCGATGGCCTGGTCCTGCTCGGCCCGCTCCGCTCGGGAACCGGGCAGGTGGGAACCATCGATGCCTGGCTGGGCCGTCTTGCAGATTATACCGAAATGCTGGAAGCCGGTCAGGCACAGGGTGTCGCAGGACTGTCATCCGCGCCGCTCCTCCCGTGGATACAAGAACTCCTGGGCGCGCGAACCTTCGCCGACCCCATCCGGGTCGCGGATCTGCTGGAGTATGAATTATTACCCCTGCTCACTGAATCCAGTCAGGCTGCTTAGTGCCCGTTGTTCTCCGATAGGACTGCTCAACGGATGATGCCTCCTATTACACCCGTTTCCTACCTGCCAGGGCGCTCTTAAGTCTTCCCGACAGCCTACCGATAAGGGGCACAGCAATACGGTAGCGAGGCGCAGCGGGGATGTGGCCACATCTCCACCAGGCCTGGTTACCACCTCGTCGGCACGGACGCTGGCGATTCCGAGAGTAGTGCGGAAGCTTCAGGAGGAAGTACGTCATGGCATTAGTAGTCAATACCAACGTTGCGTCGCTGGCAGCTCAGCGTAACCTGTCGATCAACCAGGCTCAATTGGGTCGTTCCGTTGAGCGGTTGTCGTCGGGCTTGCGGATCACCCGTGCCGCGGACGACGCGGCCGGATTGGGCGTGTCCGAAACCTTGCGCGCCCAGATCCGTAGTATCAATCAGGCCAACCGGAACGCCGGAGACGGCATCAGCTTGACGCAGGTGGCCGACGGCGCTGCCGCGACGATCGGCAGCCTGTTGTCTCGTATGCGCGAGCTGGCAACTCAGTCCGCCAGCGGGACGCTGGGAACGACCGAGCGGTCGTATCTGGACCAGGAATTTGTGTCATTGCGTTCGGAAATCGACCGCATTGCCACGACGACGGAATACAACGGTCAGCCGCTGTTGAGCGGAGCCAGCAACACGTTTGAAGTCTTTATCGGCTTCAAGAGTGGATCGGGCAATTCGTTGAATGTGGCCTTGGCCGACCTCGACGTCGCGGCGGTCGGATTGACCGGCGCCAGCGTATCGACGGCGGTGGCGGCGCAAAGCATGCTGGCAAATATCGACAGCGCAATCAGCGCCGTGGCTACGGCCCGCGCGAATTACGGGTCGATTCAGAGCCGGTTCGAAGTCGCGATCCAGAACTTGACGGTCACGGCTGAGAACTTCACGGCAGCGGAATCCCGGATCCGGGACGCGGACATTGCCCAAGAGACATCTGTGTTCACGAAGAACCAGATCCTCACCCAATCCGGCATCGCGATTTTGGCGCAAGCCAACTCGTTGCCACAGCAAGCCTTGGCGCTGCTGCGAGGATAAGGCATCAGCCGCCGGATAGCCCTCCCGTATGGGAGGGCTATCCACGGATTGAACCGAGGAGGGTAACATGGTCCACCAGGTTTCGAATCACAAGGACCTCCCCGCAGCCGCCACCCATGCGAGCCAGAGCGGACCTCAACATGCCGTTGACAAGAAGGCTGAGGCCCAGCTCCCTGAACCTGAGACGTCCACGACTGAGGTCAAAGGGGAGGTCAAAGGAAAGGATCTGGAACAGGCTCTGTCGCGGGTACGCGAGGTGTTCCAGAAGGCAGACTCCAGATTGGAGTTTAGCGTCGATCCGGATCTGGATCGGGTGGTGGTCAAGGTCATGGACGGGGATTCCGGAACCGTGATCCGCCAGATTCCGCAGCAGGAAGTCATCGATCTTGCGAAGAGGTTGGAGACGCCGACCGGGCTGCTCCTGCACCACAAGGTGTGACCTGCTTCACGACATGAAAGGGATGTCATGGCGATTAGTTTCGGCGGGTTAGGAAATGGTGTGGACTTTGGTCAAGTCGTCTCCGAGTTGGCCAAAGTCCAACGCCTGCCCATCGACGCATTGACGGCGAAGAAGAAAGATCTACAGACCAAACTCACCGATTATGGCGCGCTCGGCAACAAGCTGCTCGCGCTTCAGAGCGCCGCGAATGCCCTCCGGCTTCCCAGCAGCTTCAATCGATCTACCAGCACCGTCAGCGATGACAACATTCTCACGGCTCAAGCCGGCGCGGGAGCAGCGACCGGCAGTTATACGGTGCAAGTCACTCAGCTGGCCAAAGCCAATCAAATTACGAACAAAGCCGTCAAGGCGGTCTCCGGCACCACTGAAGTAGTCTCGAGCGGCGCCGGCACCTTTACCTTTCGGGTCGGAAGCGGAACGGATCAAACGGTCACCCTCAGCGCCGGCGCGACACTCGACGATCTTCGTTCTGCGATCAACGATCTGGGAGCCGGTGTGACCGCCTCCGTGATCAATACGGGAACGGAAGCAAGCCCGGCCTATCGACTGACGTTAACCGCAACCGCATCGGGCGCGGCCAATACCATCACCGTGGTGACCGATACGACCACTCTCGATTTCACGAACACGACCGGGACGGGCGGCAACGATACGCTGCAGGCAGGGCAGAATGCCATCGTAGTGATCGGCGATCCCGACCAAACCACGATTTCCATCGAGCGCGCGTCCAACGTCATCTCCGATGCGATTCCGGACGTCACCCTCACGCTCAAATCGAAAACCGTCACGACTCCCGATCCGGAACCGGTCACGGTGAATATCAGCAACGACCCCGCGAGCGTCAAGACCAATATCAAAACCCTGGTGACTGCCTATAACGACATCGTGAAGTTCGTCAACGATCGGACCGGGTACGACATCACGACGAAGACCGGCGGGATCTTCTTTAACGAGAGCACGGCGAAAAACGTCTTGAGCCAGTTGCGTACGGCCATCTCCGGAGAGGTCAGTGAACTCTCCACCTATAAGTCGCTTGGCGCGGTTGGATTTAAAACGGAACGAGACGGGACACTCACTATTGATGACGCCAAGTTAGACTCGGCGATGGCGAGCAACTATGTCGCCACCCGGGCCTTGTTTGTGACGCAGACGACCTCGAGCGGCATTGCAGACCGTATCGTGAAAGCGGTCGACTTCCTCGACAGCGTCGACAGCGGCGCCTTCACGGTTCGAAAAAACTCCATCACCAGCCAGATCAGCAGACTCACCGATCAAATCGGCCGCAAAGAAGATATCGCCTCGCAATATGAGGAGCGACTGCGACTTCAATTCGCCTCATTGGATGGATTGTTACAGAAACTACAATCACAAACCAGCGCCCTTCAGGCGCTCAGATAAGTTATAAGGTCATTATGATCGCCACCGCCGCGAACGCCTATCAACAGACTCAAGTCATGACCGCCAGCCGAGTGCAACTGATCGTGCTGCTGTACGATTCCGCGATTCAATCGATGGAGCTGGCCCGGGAAGCCATTCTGACGAACCACTACAAGGACAAGGCCCGTTTTCTCGATCGCAGTATCGCGATTGTCGGGGAACTGTCCAGCGTCCTGGACTTCGAGCGAGGCGGTGAGATCGCGGTCTCGTTGCACCGGTTGTATGACTACATGGTGCAGCAGTGTATCCAGGCCAACCTTCGGCACAACGGCAAGCACCTGGACGGACCGATTCGCTGCCTGACGACACTACGAGAAGGTTGGCACGTTGTTGCGAGGCAAGAAGCGGTGGCGCATGTCGGCAGCTAGTTCACTCGATACCGGTCCTCTCCACGATCACCGCTCCATCGAACAGCTCACCATTCAAGCTCTGGAGGCCGCCCGCGCCGGCGACTGGGATCAAGTCGACGCCTGCTATAGCGCGCGCGGAATCAGGCTGGCGGCCTGCGAACTCGATCGCACAGTCGCGCAACAACTGCTGCGCATGGATGAAGAAGTTCGCGCGGCCATCCTGGTGGCGCAGGCAGGAATATCCGGCCAATTAGCCGATGCCGCCCAAGTGAAACGACACCTGCGCCAATTACGTGAAAGTAGCGGACAACTTGCTTCCGAGCGTGTCACGATAGATCGTGAAGCCTGACGCGCTGAGCCCGGGCGACATGCCTCGGTCGTTTTCCTTCACCGCAGAGGTTCGGTATGACTCCGTCACATGACCGGTTTCGTCAGGCCCCCCACACCGATAGCAAGAATGAAGAGCGTCGCGAATGGTTGCGCATCGAAGATCGCTTGCTACTCGAGTACCGTCGTTTCGACGAACCGGCCGAAGCCATGAACGCCCATCTCCCTCCGGCGACAGAAGATACGATCGCCACGGCCGTGTCGAAACCGACGATTGATCTGCTGGTCCGGGCAGGGGAGACGTTTGCAAGCTCGCCGTTATTACCCTGGGTCTCAAAAATCGACTGGATGCTGGAGACGATTCTCAAGTCCCTCGTGAAAAGTCATCCCGGGAGCGTCGCCATCGCACGGCTGACCGATGTCGATATCAGCGCCGGCGGGCTGGGCTTCGATACCCCGCGTCAGTTTCAGGCAGAGGACCTGTTGGTGCTGAAGGTGATCCTGCCTCCATTCAGCATGATCGAGGCCACGGCGCGCATCATCCGGGTGACTCCGGCCGAGAGGGACTCGACGGGCTATCATGTCGCCACACAGTTTATGGAGTTGGGCGGGGACGAGCAGGAGCTGATTATCCGGCATATTCTGCAGGTGCAAGCCGAACGTCTGCGGGCGAGAAAATCCGCGCACTAACCCGGACTATTCATGAATACCTGCTCCGGCGTCCGATCCTGTCTCCCGGCGAGGCTGTTCTCGTTCAGCCGCCCGGCCGCCTCACCGGCTCGGCGGCGCGCACAGACGTGGCGCTCTTTAGTCATCACGCCGTGCGCCCTCGACGAACTGCAAATACGCCTGCGTCGACCTTACGTGCGAGAGGCCTCGGCGGGCTTCCGTCTCGAACGCCTCGCGACGACATCCATAAATAATCCGGCTAACCTGTCGGATCCGCGGCTCTCCGCGAGGAACCTGGATCCGGCGAATGCTGCGGCCTATGCCGCCTGTTCAGGTGAGGGAGCGGTTTCAGCCTGAGTCGTTTCCGGGTGAGCCAGGAGAGTAAGGAGCGTCTGAGCGGCTTTCTCGAGAGCCAGGGATGCGGGCGCCGTGGGCTCAAATTCGACGACCGGAAGATAACTACGCACTGCACGTGTCATCGCCGGATCATCCGGAATCTCTCCCAGCATCATCAGATCCCCGCCGACATATTCCTGCAACAGCTTCTTCAACTGCAGCACATTCACACGCGACTTCCCGGACACCCGATTCACGATCAGGTAGGGGTGAAATCCCTGGAGTGTCCGGCTGGCGGTCTCCTTGGCATTGGGATCGGTTTCGCTGACCGCCTGGATGACCTCATCGATGCTGCAGAAATCCCGATCGGAGAGGGTCTCTGTGACGGCATCGCGCGACAGGAAGGCCGACAAGACACGACGAATCGCTGCCAACTTGATAAATCGGTAGAGGTCGAGCACCGACGTCGGATCCGGAGTGGCCACTGTCAGATAGTGGTCCGCCATCAGAAAGAAGTCCAGCGCATGATAACTGGTGCCTGCGCCGATATCGACAACGATGACGTCGGCTTGCAGTTGCCGGAAATGGCGAATCAACCGCTTTTTTTTGGCATAGGGAAGATTGGCCGTCGCCAGGGTATCGCCTGTGCCGGGAATCAACTGGAGAAAGGGGTGTGCCGAGACCTGCTGGAGGACGTCATCCAAACGTTCAACCCGCCGTTCTACAAAATCCGTCAAGGTGCGGGGAGGGTTGAGCATGCCGAACAGAATATGGGCATCCGCTCCACCCACGTCCAGATCCGCCAAAACCACCCGCTTGCCTTGTTTGGCCAATAACATGGACAGATTGGCAGCGATCACGCTTTTTCCTACACCGCCCTTGCCTGAGCCGATTGAAACGATCATCGCCATAAGGAATGGTCTCTCACCGTTGTGTGTGTTTCGCCGTTTCTTCTTTCGGTCTGCCTGGAGCAAAACATAAGCACCATCGACCGGCAGCGCAGTACATCCCTCGTCACCGCTGAATTGTCCTACCGTGCCTATTAAACCCCATCACCTAAGAACGGGCAACTAAAGTTTGAGACGGCGCCCACCGATATCGTATCCGTCATGAATGATGCCATCACAGCAACAACCAAAGTGAACCTCGACGGTGCATCGCCTTCGGACAGCGAAATTCTAACCGTGCTGGATGTCGCGCGCTTTCTGCGCGTGCCCAAGTCCACGGTCTATAAGCTCGCGCGCCTCGGACAATTGCCGGCGTCCAAAATCGGAAAGCATTGGCGGTTTCTTCGACGCGATATTCACGACTGGATGCACAACCGGACTCAGCAGAGCTGATCTCTGTCTGAGAGAGCATCTGCCGGGGTTCCAGAAGCATGAGCCACCCGGGCGGCGTTGTCGTCCGATGCTCGAGCCCATCACCACGGACGGGTTAGACGAGGGAATCGATGGCCGACACCAACACGGTAAGAAAAGCGGATCTCCCCGCGCCCAAGCTGTCTCCCGACACGTTCAAACAGCTGAGGGATCTGATCTATGAAAAGACCGGCATATTCTTTCAGGACAATAAGACCTATCTGCTGGAAAGCCGGCTCCTCCCTCGATTAAAGGCCTGCCACTGTCAGACGTTCGAGAGTTATCTCAACTTCCTGCGCTTCGATGCATACCGGGACCGTGAAGTCACCGAACTCTATACGGTCATCACCACCAATGAGACCTACTTTTTCCGCGACGAGGCTCAGCTCGACAGCTTCATGAAGGTCATGATCCCGGAAGTGATGAAGACGAATGCGGGCACAAAACAGATCCGCATCTGGAGTGCCGCCTGCTCCACGGGCGATGAGCCTTATACCCTTGCCCTGCTGCTGCGGGACTATGCTCCGCTCTCAGGCTGGACCATCGACATCCTGGGAACTGATATCAGCGAAAATGTTCTGAACATTGCGCGGACCGCGACCTACAGTTCCCACTCCCTGCGGAAAGTCCCGCCAGGCATGCTGGCAAAATATTTCACCGGCAAACAAGAGCAGCAGACGCTCGTGCCTCAGGTGAAGGACATGGTGCGGTTCATGAACGTGAACCTCTACGACCGCCCCAGACTCAAGCTGATCCGCGGCATCGACATCGTGTTCTGCCGCAACTGCCTGATCTATTTCGACGAAAAAGCCAAAGGGCAGATCGTATCGGACCTGCGCGACGCCTTGCGCCCCAAAGGCTACTTGATGATCGGATTCTCAGAAACATTGCACGACACCACCGGGCTTTTCAGAACCATTCATGCGGGCCGTTCCGTCATTCATGAGAAACAGTAAGGAGGATGATTCATGCCAGCCGATCCAAATATGAAGATTCTCGTCGTCGATGACATGTCCACCATGCGCCGCATCGTGAAAAATATCCTGAAGCAGCTCGGCTTCAACAATTTAGAGGAAGCCGAAAACGGGCAGGAAGCGCTGACCAAGTTAAAAGCCGACACCTACGGCTTCGTGGTGTCGGACTGGAACATGCCGGTCATGATGGGCATCGATATGCTGCGCGCTATTCGTGCGGACGAAAAACTTAAGAAAATCCCAGTGCTGATGGTCACAGCCGAAGCGCAGAAAGAGAATCTGATGGAGGCCGTCCAGGCCGGCGTCAGCAACTATGTCGTCAAGCCGTTCACCGCCGAGACGATGCAGGAGAAGATCAACAAGATTTTCAAGTAGTCGGCTCTTAACCGGTGAGGGTGACGATGGCACAACCACAGGCGGCGGCAAAGAAGCAGATGGCGGTCAATGAGGATGAGCAGGAGGAAAAGGCGCCTGACACGAAACTCTACGAGGAGCTCGGAGAACTGGCACGCTTCATCGATACCACGATGAAGACGCTCTCCGAATTCAGCGCCCCGGTCAATGCATCGACGGAACAGTTGCCGCAAGCGCAGACGCACCTGCTCAATCTGAAAACCCAGACCGAACAGGGAACACACCGGGTCATGCTTGAAGTGGAGGCCATCCAGGACAACCATGCCCAAATCAGTAAGATGCTGAAGGAGATGACACAGACGCTCCAGCAAGCACAGGTGTCCCCCGCGCTCATACAACAGATGCACACACTGGGGCAGACCCTCGGGCAAGACGACAAGCGACTGCTCGATATTATGACGGCGCTGTCGTTCCAGGACCTGGTGGCGCAGAGCGTCAACAAACTCGTCACGATTCTGGATGAAGTCGAGCACAAGCTGCTTCAGCTCGTGGTGGTCTTCGGTCCCTATCAAAAACAGGCTGCGAAGACCGATCAGGGCAAAGCCAGCGAAATGTTGAAGCAACTGGAAGCGACGAAGAATACATCGATGGATCAGGACCTCGCGGACGAAATCTTGAAGCAATTCGGTTTTAACTGAGGTGGGTTATGAGCGATGAAATGCAGGAAATACTGAACGACTTCCTGACCGAATCCAATGAGATGCTGGAAGTCTTGGATCAGCGATTCGTCACCCTGGAATCCGATCCCACGAACACGGACCTTTTGAACGAAATTTTCCGTGCGATGCATAGCATGAAAGGATCCGCCGGCTTTCTCGGCTTTAATCACCTGGTGGACGTCGCGCATCGCGGAGAGAACATTCTCAACAAACTGCGCCAGGCGGAAATGGCCGTCAACCCGGCGATCATCAGCGTCATTCTTGAAACCATCGATGTGATCAAAGCGATTATGGCCGACATTCGCGAGTCGGGTACCGACAACCATGTGGCCACGGCCGCCATCGCGTCCAAACTGGACGAGATCCTCAACGGCACAGCCCCGAGTGCGCCTCAGGCCTCGGCACATGTTGAACCAACGCCGGCTGCGCCGAAGGTCGACACGTTCACACCCGCTCAGGAGGCCTCGGCGGCGCCGACGCCGACGCTGGGTGAAATTCTGGTGAACGACGGCCTGGCCTCCAAAGAACAGGTCCTCGATGCACTCACCGCCCAACAACACCAGCCGGAGCCCAAGACGCCGTTGGGCGAAATTCTGCTCCAGGCTAAAGCCATTACCGAGCGCGCCCTGGATCAGGCGCTCCACAAACAAGAAAAACAGCCGAAACCTGTGGAAGAGGATGCCACCATCCGCGTGGAGACCAAGCGCCTCGACAGCGTGATGAACCTGGTCGGAGAGTTGGTCTTGGGTCGCAATCGTCTGATCAAGATCGGGACGCAGTTGGAACAAAACCATGAGGCCGATCCCCAAGTGCGCGTCTTGAGCGAAACGCTCGCGCAACTCAATCTGGTAACCACCGACTTGCAGCTCGCCGTCATGAAGACCCGTATGCTGCCGATCAAGAAGGTGTTTGCCAAGTTGCCTCGCATGGTGCGTGACCTCTCGCAGAAGCTCAACAAGCAGGTGCATCTCGAAATGCGCGGCGAGGAAACCGAACTGGATAAGTCCGTCGCCGACGAAATCGGAGACCCCCTCGTGCACCTGGTGCGTAACGCCATCGATCATGGCATTGAAACTCCGGCAGAACGACAGGCAAAGGGCAAGCAGGCAGGGGGGCAGCTCACCATTGCTGCCAGCCAGGAAGGCAACAGCATCGTCATTCGCATCAACGACGACGGTCGCGGCATTCAAGTCGAGAAAATCAAAGAAAAGGCGCTGGCGAAGGGTTTGGTCAGCGAAGCCGAGCTCGCGACGATGGAGCATCGTGAAGTCTTGAACCTCATCTTCCTTCCTGGATTCAGCACGGCGGAACAGGTCACCGATGTGTCGGGTCGTGGCGTGGGCATGGATGTGGTACGCACCAACATTCGAAAAATCAACGGCAGCGTGGATTTGGAATCCGAGCCAGGCAAAGGCAGCCAAATCATCATCAAGCTGCCGCTGACCATTGCAATCATTCAGGCGTTGATGGTCGAAGTCGAACGCTCGATTTTCGCCATCCCGCTGAGCACCGTGATCGAAGCGGTCCGGATCTCACGGTCGGACATTAAGACGATCAACGGGCGTGAAGTGCTGCATTTGCGAGATCGTGTCCTGCCGCTGATACGTCTGGCCCAGGAGTTCGATATCCCGACGGATAAAGAGCGTGAACGATTTTATGTCGTCGTCGCCGCGTTGGGCGATCGACGAGTCGGCGTAGTCGTCGATGAGCTTCGGTCCCAGGAGGAGGTCGTCATCAAGTCCATCTGGGACTATCTGGAAACGGTCAAAGGCGTGTCGGGAGCCACCATTACCGGCGAGGGTAAGGTCGTGTTGATTCTGGACACTTCGGAGTTGGTCCAGAACGCCCAGGCCTGGCACAACTCCGGAATGGCCGTCTAACGGTCGTCACGGCGGGTAAACAGAAACAAGTGAAGGATAGTTACCTGGGTCGGCTAGGCGATAGATGAACAGCGACGTGCGAGATCGGAGGAAGTATGTCCACTCTCATTAATGAAATCGATGCTCGAACCAGATTGGCCGGGGCCAATCAGATGGAATTGCTGCTGTTTAAACTCGGTACGAACGAAATTTTCGGGATCAACGTATTCAAGGTGCGTGAAGTGATGAAATTGCCGGAGCTCACCCAGATTCCGGAGGCCGACAGCCGCATCGTGGGGATGGCCAATATTCGTGGAATCATGGTTCCCGTGGTGGGCCTTAAACGAAGCCTTGGATTGGGGACGGAAAACGAGGGTCAACCGGGAGGGCCGGCAGGAACACATCCCTATTTGATCGTGTCCGAATACAACGGAAGTTTGCAAGGCTTTCTCGTCGCCGGAGTCGATCGGATCATTCGCTTCTCATGGTCAGCCATCAAGACACCACCGGCGATTGTCAGAGAAAACAACAAAGGTGCGGTCACGGCCGTGACGATGCTTGAAGATGGCCGCATGGTCCTGATTTTGGACGTGGAAAAAGTGTTGAACGACATCTGCCCCCGCTCGGACGATGAAGTGTTCGCCGGTATGGTGGCCGCTCCGGCCCTTAAATCAAAGTGCATGTTGTTCGCCGACGATTCATCCGTGGCGCGAACGCAGATTCGCAAGGCGTTGGAACGCCTCGAGATGTCCTACATCATGGCCACCACCGGGGGAGAAGCCTGGTCGAAGCTACAAGCCCTCGCAGATCAGGCGACGGCGGAAGGCAAGGAGCGAGTGGACCAGATCCAATGCATTCTCAGTGACATCGAGATGCCGGAAATGGATGGATTCACACTCACCAAGCACATTCGTGCCGATCCGAGACTGGCACACCTGCCTGTTATGTTGCACTCTTCGCTGACCGGTGCCTGCAACATGGAAAAGGGTAAGGCAGTCGGGGCGACCGATTACATCACCAAATTCGACGCCAAAATGTTAGGTGAGAAACTCGCATTCCATATCGAGGAGTCCAACCAGCAGGCGCAGAAGGCCGCATAAGCATAGACTTCACGAGCGGCCGATGATCCGGAGGATCACTTAAGCTTTCGGGGCAGACGGCCGATGTATCGGTTAGAGATTATGGCACTTCCACTATCACAGGCACAGCGTGCAACGAATCCAGTCCGCGTCTTGGTCGTGGACGACTCGGCCTTCATGCGAAAAAGCCTGACGACCATGCTCGAAGAGGGCAAACAGATTCACGTGGTGGGCGTCGCCCGGAACGGCGAGGAAGCGATTCAACAGGTCCAGCAGTTGAAACCCGATGTCGTCACGATGGATGTGGAAATGCCGGGGATGACGGGCCTGCAGGCGTTGCAGCAGATCATGTCGAAATTCCCTGTGCCGGTCATTATGGTCAGTTCGATTACTGTCGAAGGCGCTCAAGAAACCCTGCAAGCGTTGGAATGGGGCGCGGTTGATTTTGTACCGAAACAACTCGATGGTGTCGTGTCCAAGATTGCGGACATTCAACACCAACTGGTGTCCAAAGTGCTGGCCGCCAGATACGCCGGCGCGAAGCTGAAAAGGATGCCGGTGACGGGAAGCGTGAAGCCAGGCGTGATGCCGGCCAAAGCGTTAAGCAGCCAATCGGTGAGTGTGACTCGTGGCAGCAAGCTCATTGCCATCGGCTGTTCCACGGGAGGTCCTCAGGCGTTATTTGAAATCATGCCGACTATTCCGGCGGATTGCCCGGCCGGCATTGTCATTGTTCAACACATGCCGAAATCATTCACCAAACCGTTCGCCGACCGACTGAACAATCTCTGCGCTCTGGAGGTCCGTGAAGCTGTGGATGGCGATGAGGTGAAGCCTGGTCGAGTGCTCGTCGCTCCCGGAGGCATGCAGTTTCGCATCGTCAAGAAATCGATCACGAGTTCGGTCGTCAAGCTATCACCCAATATCGAAAACCATCCTCACGCTCCGTCGGTCGACATCATGTTGAAATCCGTGGCGGCGCTGTATGGCGAACGCACGATCG
Organism: Nitrospira sp. ND1; assembly: GCF_900170025.1. NCBI lineage: Bacteria > Pseudomonadati > Nitrospirota > Nitrospiria > Nitrospirales > Nitrospiraceae > Nitrospira > Nitrospira sp. ND1. The sequence goes on from NZ_FWEX01000005.1 coordinate 385,759, forward strand.
GGGTGATCTTAACCGGGATGGGACACGACGGACTGGAGGGGATGAAAGCGATCAAGGCAGCGAAGGGTCGGACCGTGGCGCAAGACGAGGCATCGAGTGTCGTGTACGGCATGCCGAAAGCCGTCGTCGAGGCCGGATGTGCAGAGAAAGTGGTTTCGCTGTCCAAAGTGGTCGGCGAAATCATGAATATGGTGTGAGAAGGATCTTCAGTTCAACCGTTCACGCATGGAGAGGTAGGAGGAGTTATGGGGAGCATGATGAAGGGTATGACCATCGGACCTAAGTTCATTCTGTCGATATCCATGGCGGCGTTCGTTGCCATCGCCATCGGACTCTTCGTCTTGTATCAGCAAGAAGAAGACAAGATGGACACCATGTTGGTCGGGCGTTCTCAAGTATTATCACAACAAATCCTAATCGGACGAGCCTACATCGCCACCAACTACGCCGCCAAGATTAAGAAATCGAAGGCCGGCTCGGAGATTCAGGTCCTAAAGGATCATGCGGGTAACGCGGATGCGATTCCAATTCCGGCCACCGCAGTCCGAGAAATGGGTGAAGAAGCCACCAGGTCTGGAATGTATAGCGCCAGACTCGTGAGTCAGAACCCCATGAACCCCTCAAATTCCCCGAAAGACAATTTCGAGAACGAAGCGATCAGAGCCATTATGGCCGGAGCCGAGAGTTACGCTCGGCGGGATGATATCAACGGAGTACCGACCTTTCGCCGTGCGGTCGTAGATAAGGCGACGACGGCTGCTTGCCTCAGCTGCCATACGAGCAATCAGGTCGGGGACACGCTCGGCATGTTGAGCGTGTCTTTGCCGATGGGCCCTGCCATTGCACTGTCCAGTAAATCCATGTGGCAGACCGGCGGCCTGATGGGCGGCGTGGTCGTGATCATCATGGCGATCACCTATTTCCTGCTCCGCACGATCGTGCTGCAACCTTTGGGAAAAATGAGCGACATTTCGCGAGACATTGCCAAGGGAGAGGGCGACCTCACCAAGCGTGTGCCGGCTGAAGGCAACGACGAAATTGCTCACATGGGCAAATACTTCAACGAGTTCATTGAAAAATTGCAGCAGATGATCAAGAAAGTTGCCCACGTGACGGACAAAGTGGCGTCCGCCTCGGTGGAATTATCCGCGACTGCTGAGGAGATTTCAAAGGGCACCGACACCTTGACGTCGCGCGCGTCTCAAACTGCCGCCGCGGTGGAGGAGATGAATGCGACCGTCGGCCAGGTTGCGCAGAACTCCGGTAAAGCAGCCAGTCTGGCGCAAGACACCGTGAAAACCGCTCAAGAGGGTGGAACCGTGGTGTCGAGCACCATCTCCGGTATGCAACAGCTGTCTGAAGCTGTGTCGAATTCCGCGACCATCATCTCTGATCTGGGCAAATCGTCCGACCAGATCGGCGAGATCGTGCGCACGATCGAAGACATCGCCGACCAGACCAATTTGCTGGCCTTGAACGCGGCGATTGAAGCGGCTCGAGCCGGTGAACAGGGTCGGGGATTCGCCGTGGTGGCCGATGAAGTCCGGAAACTTGCGGAACGGACCACCAAAGCGACCAAGGAAATCGGCGACATGATCCGACAGATCCAGCACGATACACGGGGCGCTGTGGACTCGATGCAGCAGGGCACCCAGAAAGTCACGGCGGGCGTGGACCTGGTCAACAAGACCGGTGAAGCCTTGTCGCAGATCGTGCGCATGGTTTCGGAGAGCGCCGATATGATTCGACAGATTGCCGTGGCGTCGGAACAGCAGTCGGTCGCGACGCAACAGATCGCGAGCGATATTGAAAACGTGGCGAAGGTCACCAAAGAATCGTCGTCCGGCGCACACGAGTCGGCGAAGGCGAGTCAGGATCTGAGCCAGTTGGCGGTCGAATTGCAGGGGATCGTGGGTGGATTCAAGCTCTAAGCAGCAACCACGAGAAGGAGCCCAGCATGAGTGCGACTGAACAACAGGTGCAATCTCACTACCAGGCGACCGCAGACACTCCTGCGGACCGTCTGGAGGAGAAGACCGGTGACGATCTGCTGCAGTTCGTGATTTGTCTGATCGGTAGCGAAGAGTTCGCGGTGGATGTCCTGAGTGTGCAGGAGATCAACCGGATCGTGGAGGTCACGCGAGTCCCAAAGACGCCTCCCTATGTGGAGGGAGTCATCAATCTGCGGGGCCGCATCATTCCCGTACTGGACCTCAGAAAACTCTTTGGCCTGAGCGGAGCCCAACAGACCACCCAAACGCGTATCGTGGTGGTCTCGGTACAGGCACGACTGGTCGGGCTGATCGTGGATTCAGTGGAAGAGGTGTTGCGGGTGCCGAGAAGCGCCATTGAGCCGCCGCCTTCGGTCGGCACAATGGCCGGTGCTGAATTCACCCAGGGAGTCGGGCGGATCGATGACCGCCTTCTCATTCTGGTGGATCTGAGTCGGCTGCTCTTGGCCCGGGAAGCAGCGTAAGAAGCTGCCTACCGTGAGTGGGGTGCTGCAGAAACGTTGCGATCATCCAGGGGTGCGTTAGGAACTCTGGGGGTCGGAAGAGGGTGGCTGGGAGGGTCCGCGACGGCTTCGGGCGTCAAGGACCCTCTCAAGCAACTGCAACGACTCCGTCAACACATCCGAGGCGCAACGCAAGGTGACATGAAACTGTTGCATGGCTTCCGGCCAACGCCCTTCTTTCTGCAGGACCTGAAACTTCCGATGTTGCTCATCGAGAATGGCTTGTTTGGCATCGAGCATCAAGCTATCGGCAGGACCCACAAGAGCACCTCCATACAAGACAATTGTGACTCGACCGCACGCTATCAGAGTGTTTCCGAACGACGCAAGCCCACCATTCTGGGTACAGCGATACGCTGCGTCCGGACACGGTGGTGAGGTAATCGACCAGTGGATATCGCAACAATCTTAGGTGTCGTCATCGCGATCGGGTCCATCCTGGGCGGCCAGGCGCTCGAAGGCGGCCATGTCGGATCAGTCCTCCAATTGACGGCGTTTATCATCGTCATGGGTGGAACGATCGGAGCCTGTTGCGTCCAAAACCCGCTCTCCGTCGTCCTGAAATCCATCAGCATGGTCTCGCTGGCGCTGACCAATCCTCCCCACGACGTCAAAGGCACCATTACACAGATCCTCGACCTGGCTAACGTCTCACGCAAGCAAGGGTTACTGGCGTTGGAAGGAAAACTAAAGGACCTGCACGATCCATTTTTCAAAAAAGGCATCCAGTTGATCGTCGATGGAACCGACCCGAAATTACTCCAGGAAATCCTGGAAATCGAGGTCGAACACCATGAAGAGGAAGGGGTCCATGCGGCCAAGGTCTGGGAAGCTGCCGGCGGATATGCGCCCACCGTCGGGATTCTTGGCGCCGTACTAGGGTTAATTCACGTGATGGAAAACCTGGCAGACCCGTCAAAACTCGGCGGCGGTATCGCCGTTGCGTTCGTCGCAACGGTCTATGGCGTCGGCGCGGCGAATCTGTTCTTCCTGCCGATCGGCAACAAAATGAAATTCAAACTGAAGGAAGAGGCCGGGTTGCGGACCATGGTCATTATGGGGCTCGTCGGTCTGGCCCAGGGCGAAAACCCCCGGCTCTTACAGGAAAAGCTCGAGAGTTTCCTCCCTCCGCATGAGCGGAGCAAAGAAGACAAGAAATAACGTCGCTCGTCGTGCGTGAAACGTATCTCGCCGGCGAGATCTGACACTTCACGTTTCACGTGCGACGATTCACGGGGATTCGATGGCGAAGAAGAAACACGAAGAGCACGAAAACCACGAACGCTGGCTGGTGTCCTATGCGGACTTCATCACGCTGCTGTTCGCCTTTTTCGTCGTCATGTATTCCGTCTCGTCCGTCAACGAAGGCAAGTATCGAACGGTGAGCGACTCGATCAAAGCGGCATTGAATCCGGTCAACAGTACTCCCACCAGCCGACTCCCATTTGCGGTAGGCGACTCTAAGCCGAAGATGATTAATACCGACATGGCGAGTGCCAATGAGCCGGTCATTCGACGGATGAAGGAGATACTCAAGAAGATTCACCCTTCGCTGGCTCTCGAGATGCCGGATATCAAGATTGTGGAAACCGGCAACGGGACCATTATGATTTCCCTGCCCGAATCGATTCTCTTTGCGAGCGGTGAAGCACGGATACGCCCCGAAGCCTTACCCTTCTTGAAATCTCTGGCTCAGATTCTGATCGAGTTGGATCGCCATGTCCGCATTCTCGGGCACACGGATAATGTGCCGATTCGAACCGCGCAATTTCCTTCGAATTGGGAACTCTCGGCCGTACGCGCCGTCATGGTCGTGAGAATCTTCTCGGAACTCTATGAAGTGCCGATTTCACACCTCTCCGCGACCGGATTTGCCGACTCGAAGCCGGTTGCAACCAACGATACGCCTGAAGGACGAACGAAAAACCGTCGCGTCGAAATTATAATTCTGGAGAAGAGTCTGACCGAGGAAACTCTGGATTCCATGTTGCCGGGGAATGTCCCTCCGGCGCTCCCGTTCTGAGAGCAGTCGATCCCTACAGCTCCTACAGCAACACCCTTAGGTGTTAAGAATTTTCCGACACTGACCGATACGTATGTGTGGCGAAGTTCACCTCTCGAAAGGAAGACGTTCATGATCCTCAAGCCGGCTGGTGATTTGACGATATTCGAAGTCGGTGCGTTGTACGAGGAAATCAAACAGGCGGTTACCGCCCACCCTCAAGTGGAACTGGACCTGTCCGAAGTGGACACACTCGATGCCTCAACGATGCAACTGCTTATTGCCGTCCGCCGGTCCGAACGTATTGTGCTGACAGGGGTGACTGATCCGATGCGATCGCGCATGGCTGAATTGGGCGCGTAACGATCATCCACTTCTTCACCACGTACGGGAAACACTGCCGATGATGTCATACGTATCAGTCTCACTGGGAGCCTTCTTCGCCGGTACCTGTGTGGCCTGGATGTGGTGTCACCGCCGAACGGCTTCAGCACACCGGGCGCTCCAGGCCACCCATGACGCCATGCAGAAAGAGCAGGCGGAACGAACCGCCGCGTGGGAACAACTCGCACACTCCACCATTCCCCTGGTTGCCGTCCTCAACGCCCAAATGAAAACGGTGATCAGCCAGACGGAACAGGCCGCCACCGATCTCGGGCAGCGGTTCGGTATGATCGCCGCCCGCGCGACGGCACAGGCGAAGGAATCGGCGCATCTTTTCGGTGACGGCGAGATGAGTCTCGATACGGTCTTGAAGACGACCGATACCATGCTTGAAGGATTCGTCGGTGACGTCATGAAGTCATCGGAAATGGCCCTCCAGATCGCGACCATTATGGACGAAGTCGAGCGGAGCACCAAGGCGATCACCGGCATGATCGGAGAGATCGAATTCATTGCGGACCAAACCCGATTGCTGGCGCTCAACGCCGCCATCGAAGCCGCCCGGGCCGGAGAACATGGTCGTGGATTTGCCGTCGTAGCCGATGAAGTGACCAAACTGGCGAACCGCTCGGGGCAAGCTGCCAGCAGCATCAACAGCCTCGTCATGGACGTGCAGAAGAACACTACGTTGGCGATGGGCACAGTAGAAAATCTGGCCTCTGTGGACCTGAGCAAAACCCTGTCGATCAAGCACCGTCTCGATAAGCTGACGCGTGACCTGGCCGAACGGAACAATACGCTGAAGTCGGCCGTGATGAATTCCAAATCTCATGCGGATGAACTGGCGCGGGACGTCGGTCAAATCATCATGGCGCTTCAGTTCCAGGACATCACTCGACAAAAACTGGAACACGTCATCGAACCACTCACCGAGGTTCGCACGGTCATGGATGCCTTGATTCGAGGCATGTTGCACGAGCAGGAGGGAGCCAAAATGGACTTCCTCGCGAAACTCGACCGCAGCTACACCATGGAAGAAGAACGCGCGGTGTTCCACCAGGCCGCAATCGGGTATGTCCCCGCGCCATCGGAGGAGAGTGCGCCTTCGGGAGACGCCAATGTCACGTTGTTTTAGGTAACGTCGGTTTATCAGAAGAATGAAGGAGTGCGCCATGGCGAAAACAGTGTTGGTGGTCGACGATTCTCCCACGATGCGACAGATGGTGGCGTTCACCCTGACCAGCGCGGGCTATCAGGTTGTGGAAGCCGGCAACGGCAAAGAGGCGGTCGGCAAAGTGAACGGCGGGGCGAAGCCGGACCTTGTCGTCACCGACCTGAACATGCCCGAGATGGACGGCATCACCCTGATCAAGGAGATCAGGAAGATGCCGGCTCTCAAGTTCACTCCGATCTTGATGCTGACGACGGAAGCGTCCGACGACAAGAAAAAGGCGGGACAGGCCGCCGGAGCGACCGGATGGATCGTGAAGCCGTTCAATCCCGAGCAGATGATGGCCGTCATTAAAAAAGTGCTGCCCGGTTGAACTGCATCACCCGCCGACGGTCGCGCGCCATCCGCAGTCAGAACGTGGTAGCGACCAGGTGGGTGTGACTCTTCCATTTCGATTGACGAACGACGATTGACCGATGACGAGGCCCATTATATGAGCACTGATCTCTCACACTTCAAAGACGCGTTCTTCGAAGAGTCCCAGGAACACCTGACGACCATCGAGGAAGGATTGCTCCAGCTTGAACAGCGGCCGGGCGACATCGACTTGTTGAACCGAATTTTTCGCGGAGCCCATTCCATCAAGGGTAACAGCGGAATGTTCGGGTTCACCGCCGTCTCCCAATTTACGCACAAGATGGAATCGGTCCTGGATCAGCTGCGCAGCAGTCAAATGGTCGTCACGGTCGCCATCACGGATTTGTTGCTGCAATCGCTGGATTGCCTCAAAACCCTGATCGATTGCGCCCGCACCGGAGCCGCTCCCGACGAAACGCACGTGGCGGCGCTTGGCGCCAGGCTGGAAGCGTGCCAGGGAGGGGCAGCTTCCGGACAACAACCCCCTGTGTCCGCAACGGCGCGCCAAGCTCCGGGCATGCATCGCTACAGCATTACCTGGGTGCCGCCGCAGTACCTGTTTCAGCGAGGGCTGGATCCGGCGCAGTTCCTCAAGGAACTGGCAGGCCTGGGTACCGTCACGCATGTGACCCTGGACGCCGGCCGCTTGCCGGCACTGGCCGAACTGAATCCCGAGCTCTGCTACCTCGGCTGGACGCTGGATCTAGAAACCGCCAAAGACCTGAAAGTCATCGAAGCCGTCTTCGATTTCGTCCGCGAGGACAGCACCCTGACGATCGTGGACAATCCGGTCGATACACACGCGACCGCCGCACTGTCCGAGGGGGCGAAGCCATTGGGTGAAATCCTCGTCGAAACCGGGGTCGTCTCGCAGACTCAGTTGAATGAGGCGTTGTCCCAACAGAAGAAGGTCGGGGAAATCCTGGTCGAACAGAAAGTCGCCACTCCGGAGCAAATCTCCGAGGCGCTCAAAAAGCAATCCGAAGGCGCCGTACCGGCCAAGAAGACCGAAACCCCGTCGATCAGAGTCGATACGGTCAAGATCGATCGCCTCATTAACCTGGTCGGGGAGTTGGTCATTACTCAGTCCATGTTGAGCGATCTGGGGTCTCGTTTTGAAATGAGTCAGCTTCCGGTCCTGCTCGAACGCGTCGCACAATTAGAACGCAATACGCGTGAAATCCAAGAGCGCGTCATGGGGATTCGCATGGTCCCGATCGGGAATGCCTTTAGCCGGTTCCCCCGCCTGGTGCGCGACTTGTCCGGCAAAGCCGGAAAGAAAATTCAACTGATCCTGTCCGGCGAAGAAACCGAACTCGACAAAACCGTGATCGAATCGATCGGCGATCCGTTGACCCATCTGGTGCGGAATTCGGCAGATCATGGGCTGGAACCGCCGGATGAACGCGTGGCCGCGGGAAAGCCGGAACAAGGCATCATCCGCCTCAACGCGTTTCATGAAGGCGGCAGCATCTGCATCACCGTCGAGGACGACGGCCGCGGCCTGAATCGGGACAAGATCCTGGCGAAGGGCGTTAAACAGGGATTGATCGCCGAATCCGACAAACTGTCGGACGAGCAAATCTGGATGCTTATTTTCAAACCCGGGTTCTCCACCGCTGAAAAAGTCACGGATGTGTCCGGCCGCGGTGTCGGCATGGATGTCGTGAAACGCAACATCGAAGGCTTAGGCGGCACGGTCAGCATCAAAACCGTCACCGGCAAGGGCACCACGTTCACACTCAAACTTCCGCTCACGCTCGCGATCATTGAGGGGATGACCGTCCGGGTCGGTCAGGACACGTACATCGTGCCGCTCCTCTCGATCCTGGAGTCGATTCAGCCGAAGCGCGAGATGCTCAAAAGCATCGTCGGCAAAGGAGAGTTGGTCAATGTTCGCGGCACTTATCTTCCACTCATGCGTCTGTACGACGTGTTTCAGTTGGAGCCGGAACTCTCGGATCCTACGAAGGCCATTCTGTTGATTCTAGAAACCGAAGGCGAGCGCGTCGCGGTCATGGTCGATGAAATCCTCGGGCAACAGCAGGTCGTGATCAAGAGTATGGAGCAGAACTTCAGGAAAATCGAAGGGGTGGCCGGAGCCACCATTCTCGGCGACGGCACGGTCGGGTTTATTCTGGATGTGCGCGGATTGCTCAATATCGCGCGGCAAGGAACCGCGAAGGCGGCTTAGAGACGGCCTCAGAGACAGGATCGACGGGTTGGATACCACGAACAGGGCGAGGAGGATACGATGGCGACTCAGGAGTTGGCGGGCAAAGATTCGAATCAGCAGATGGGAATTACGACAGACGGCAGTCAATTCCTCACCTTCCAGCTGGGGGAAGAACTGTACGGGGTCGACATTCTCCGGGTTCAGGAAATTAAAGGCTACACGGCAGTCACTCGCATTCCCAATACGCCGGCCCACATCAAGGGTGTCCTGAACTTGCGCGGCACCATCGTGCCGATCGTTGAGCTCCGGACGAAGTTCGGCATGCCGACGATTGAGTACACCATGTTCACCGTGATCGTAGTGGTCGTCGTAAAAGAGAAAATTATGGGCCTCGTGGTGGATGCAGTGTCGGATGTCCTGGATATCGACAAGAAAGACATCCAGCCCGCTCCGCAGTTCGGAGCGCAGGTGGACGTGAGCTTCTTGAACGGCATCGGCAAGGCCGGGGACAAGCTGGTGGCGCTGCTCGATATGGATCGTCTGTTGACCGATGGAGACATGCAAGAAGCCGAGAAAGTCGCAGCCTAACTACTCACAGTTAAGGAGATTGGACATGGGATTGAATGTTGAATTGTTGGAGTCGAGTTTTAAGCTGGTAGCCCCCAAAGGCGACGCGTTGGTCACGAGGTTTTACGAGCGGCTATTTAAGAAGTACCCGTCGGTCAAGCCTCTGTTCAAGAAGACCTCGATCAAGGAGCAGAAAAAGAAGCTGCTGGCGTCCTTGGTCCTGGTGATTCAGAACCTCCGTCGCCCGGACAAGCTTACCTCCGTGTTGCAGGACATGGGAGCCAGGCACGTCGGATACGGCGTGAAGCCGGCCCATTACGATGCGGTCGGAGAAAATCTTCTGGCCGTGCTCGGCGAAGTCGCCGGACCGGCATGGACCCCTCAAGTGAAGCAAGCCTGGACCGAGGCCTACGGGGCAATCAAGACCATCATGCTCGCCGGAGCGGAGCGTGCACATTCCACACAAGGAGAGAAGACGATGAGTAAGGCAAAAGAGAAGCAGGATGCTTCCGCCGGAGCAGACATGCTGGGATTCTACTTGGGAGCCCTCGATCAATCGCAGAACAATATTCTGCTGTGTGATCGCAATCTGGTCATCACCTATGCCAACTCGACGGCCAAGAAGACGCTCATCTCGCTGGAGGCCGAAATCAAGAAGGTGCTGCCGAAATTCAATGCCTCTGCGGTCGTCGGCGTCTGCATCGACGACTTTCACGTGGATCCGAGCAAACAACGCAGGATCTTGTCGAATCCTGCCAACATGCCGCACCGGGCGGATATTCAGATCGGACCGCTAACCCTCAGCCTGTTGGTCACAGCCATCATGAGCCCAGACGGGGAGTACCTGGGAAATGCGTTGGAGTGGGCCGATGTCACCGAGAAGCGAAGACTTGAGACTGAAATGTCACGGCTCAAGGCGTCTCTGGACAATGCGCGATCCAACGTCCTCGTGTGCGACCGCAGCTATACCATCGTATATGCCAACAACCAGTCCGTCACCACATTGCGTCGGTTGGAATCCGATATCCAAAAAGTCATGCCGGGATTCTCCGTGGCTAAAGTGGTCGGGTCTAACATCGACCAATACCACAAGAATCCTGCCCAGCAGCGAGGATTGCTCGACAATCCCAAGAACCTGCCCTACAGGACTGAGATCAAGATCGGACCATTGACGCTCGACCTTGCTGTGGCAGCGATCATGAGCGAAAAAGGCGATTATCTAGGCAACGTCGTGGAGTGGGCGGACGTCAGCGCACAGAAAAAGGCGCAGATAGAAATTGATAAACTCATCGGCGCGGCGGCGGCAGGACAACTCTCCGAACGGATCAAGGCCGAAGAATTCGAAGGCTTCTTCAAGTCGCTCTCGGAAGGCGTCAACAAGATGCTCGATGCGGTCGTCACGCCCTTGCACGAAGCGCAAATGGTGCTCACCGCAATGGCGGCAAACGATCTCACCAAGACCATGACCGGTCATTATCAGGGCGAGTTCGAGCAGATGAAGAGCAGCCTGAACGGCGCCATGAACACGTTGAGCACGGCCATTTCGACAGTCCGGGATGGAGCGGAAAGCGTGACCGCGGGCGCCGAACAGATCACCAAGGGCAATGAGGATCTCTCACAACGCACTTCAGAGCAGGCCAGCGCGTTGGAAGAAACCTCGGCCTCCATGGAAGAGATGACCTCGACCGTGAAGCAGAATGCGGACAACGCAAAACAGGCCAACCAGTTGGCGATCGCGGCGCGCGACATCGCCGACAAGGGCGGGTCCGTGACGGTCCGCGCAGTGGAAGCCATGGGCGAAATCAATAAGAGCAGCAAGAAGATCGCGGATATCATCACCGTGATCGACGAAATCGCCTTCCAGACCAATTTGCTGGCCTTGAATGCTGCGGTGGAAGCGGCCCGGGCAGGGGAACATGGTCGCGGGTTCGCAGTTGTCGCCGCCGAAGTGCGCAACCTCGCGCAACGGTCGGCGACGGCCGCCAAGGAGATTAAGGGATTGATCAACGAATCGATCCAACGCGTGAACGACGGCAGCGAGTTGGTCAATCAATCCGGCAAGACGCTGGAAGAGATCGTCAGCTCGGTCAAACGTGTGACGGATATCATCGCCGAAATCACGGCGGCTTCCCAGGAACAGGCCCAGGGCATCGACCAGGTCAACAAGGCCATCATGCAGATGGACGAGACGACCCAGCAGAACGCGGCGTTGGTGGAGGAAACCACGTCGGCCAGTCAGTCGATGAAAGATCAGGCGCAGGAACTCATGCGTCAGGTGGAAGTGTTCAAGGTCGATACGAACGAAGGCCGTCGGGAGGCGAATCCCCGGCCCTCGACCGGAAAGACCGCGGTTAGATCGGGTCCCACCGCCTCGAAACCGGTCCTGAAAAAACCTGGATTTTTATCGAAACCCGGTGATGCCAAGGAGCCTGCCGGGGTTGCTGCCGGAAACGGTCACGACCGTCGAAAGAAGGACGACAATTTCGAAGAATTCTAGATTCCCCGCCGCGGGAGTGGGCATATTTTGCCCACTCCCGCGACGATCCTCACTTGTTTGTACCTGCGCTTTTCCTTCTTTCCTCCAGCCCGGAACCCCTCAAGAAACAGATTCTAGCGACCGATATATGCAGGTGCGGGTGTGTTCGTACTGGATCAGCAAGGATAGTTCCGGTTGATTCCACCTTCTAGCCCAGGGACGGATCATGGACCTTAAAACAATCCTCTGGTACCTCGTCCTCTCCAGTCTGACGGTCGCCTATTTGGTTGTGCTGGCCGGCGTACGGGCCGCCAAGTCGCACGATGTCTCGCACCACTCGCATCGCATGATCGTCGGGTGCACGATCGTGGGTATCTGGTTGGTGGCCTACGTGCTCAAGCAAGCGATCTTCGGCCGCGAATCGTTCAAAGGCCCTGACAGCGCCTATTGGAGCGTCTATGTGCCGGTGTTCGTCACGCACATGCTGCTCGCAGTCACGACCATAGGGTTGGGCGCCTACAACCTCTATATGGGCCTCCACCGTCTGCGGTACGGAAGCGTCGGGGCCATGGTGGCCGGCATGACGACCCACCGGCGGATGGGCAATGCACTGGTCTGGACGTTCAGCGGCACGATGGTCACCGCGTATCTCGTCTATTTGATGTTGTTTGTCTGGTACCGGAGCTAACACGATGGATTATGCCATTACGAAACAGGAATACGAGCAGATCCGCACCCTATTGTACGACGAAAGCGGCATCTCACTGGGGGACAGCAAGCAATCCTTGGTGGTGTCCCGACTCACCAAACGTTTGCGCGACCTCCAGATGGAGGATTTTTCCTCGTACTACGAGTACGTCACCCGGGATGAGAGCGGGGAAGAATTCACGCGGATGCTGGATCTGCTGTCCACCAACAAGACGGACTTCTTCCGCGAGCCCAAACATTTCGACTTTCTTCGAGAGCGCATTCTCCCCACGCTGGAACAGGAGAAGCGCATTCGCATCTGGTCTTCCGCCTGCTCGACCGGAGAGGAGCCGTACACCATCGCCATGACGTTGCACGAGGCCGTGAAGAATCCGGCCTTGTGGAACTTTCAGATCCTCGCGTCGGACATCTCCACACGCGTGCTCGCCCATGCCGCGAAAGGGCTGTACGCCGAGGAGCGTGTGCGCGAGGTTCCGGAAAATATTGTGAAACGCCATTTCCTCCAGGGACGCGGGGACAGCGCCGGACTGGTCAAGGTGAAGCCGCACCTCTCCGCCATCATCAAGTTTCGCCGTATGAACCTGATGGACGACCGTTTTCCGATCAAGGCGCCGCTGGATCTCATCTTCTGCCGGAATGTGATGATCTATTTCGACCGTCCGACGCAGGAACGGCTGGTCAACAAGTTCTATCATCATCTCAAACCGGGTGGGCATCTCTTTATCGGCCACTCGGAAAGCCTGCAGTGGGTGTCCCATCCATTCAAAACTCTTGCACCGACCATCTATTGGAAGGAAGGCTGAGACGCATGGCTGTAGTCGATACCGACACATTCTCCCATATCCGGCGGATGCAGGATAAACGGTTTCCGACCGAGGTTGCGTGCATTCTGCCCGGCGAGTTTTTCGTGAGTCGGGAACCCATGGTGGTCTATACCGTCCTCGGGTCCTGTATCTCGGCCTGTATCCGAGACCCGATCGCGGGCGTCGGCGGCATGAATCATTTCATGCTGCCGGCACCGAAAGAACACCAGTCGGGCGATGCCTGGGGAGGGGAATCCACACGGTACGGTTCCTTCGCCATGGAGCAATTGATCAACGAGATCCTCAAGCGCGGCGGGATGAAGCACCGGTTGGAAGTGAAACTCTTCGGTGCAGGGAGGATTTACGAGGGCAATATCGACGTCGGGGCCCGGAATACGGAATGGGTCCTTCATTTCCTCAAAAATGAAGGGTATGCAATCGCAAAAAGCGATCTCGGCGATGTGTACCCCCGGAAAGTGTATTACTTCACGGATTCGGGCCGGGTGTTGATGAAGAAGATCGAACGAGTGAAGAATCGGACGATTGTCGAACGGGAAACCGAATACCAGCATCGGATTGAAGTCGAACCGGCGACGCCACAAGACAACATCACGTTGTTCTGAGTCCGGTACGAGATTTGCCGACCGGCAGGCACGGCGGCGGATTCAGGTGGTGTACGCTGATCAGATACGAGGGAGGATATGGGAAAGATACGAGTGCTGACGATCGACGATTCTGCCCTGATGCGGCAGGTGCTGGCCGAACTGCTTTCCAAGGATCCTGCCATCGAAGTGATCGGCAGTGCGCCGGATCCCTATGTGGCCAGAGAAAAAATCAAGACGCTCAACCCCGACGTGCTCACGCTGGACGTGGAAATGCCGAAGATGGACGGACTCACGTTTCTCGAAAAACTCATGCGTGGGCGCCCCATGCCGGTAATTATGGTGAGTTCGCTGACGGAAGCCGGTTGCCAGACCACACTGCGGGCGTTGGAGCTGGGCGCCGTCGACTTCATTACCAAACCCAAGATCGATCTCCGTGAGGGGATGGACAATCTCGCCGACGATCTGATCGCAAAAGTTAAAGGCGCGGCCACGGCTTGTATCCGGCGGGGATCCTCGGCATCGGGTCAGAACGGCGCCCGACCGGCGGTCCTGAGTTCGGCCATGATCAAGACCACGGATATGATCATCGCGATCGGCTCTTCGACCGGAGGCACCGAGGCGGTCAAGGAGGTGCTGCAAGTCCTGCCACCCAATACTCCTCCGGTCCTGATCACCCAGCACATGCCGGAGCGGTTCACCAAAACCTGGGCCGACCGGATGAACCAACTCTGCCGCATCTCCGTCAAGGAGGCCGAGGACGGAGACAGCGTCCTGCCGGGGCATGCGCTGATTGCTCCCGGCAATTACCACATGACGCTGGTCCGCAGCGGCGCGCGCTATTCGGTCCGCATCAACCAAAACGAACCGGTCAATCGCCATCGCCCCTCGGTCGACGTCATGTTCGACTCCGTCGCGCAATATGCCGGCGGCAACGCGGTGGGTGTGATCCTGACCGGAATGGGCGGGGACGGCGCAAGGGGCCTTCTGCGGATGAAGGAAGCCGGCGCCTATACCATCGCCCAGGACGAGGCATCGTGTGTGGTGTTCGGGATGCCGAAAGAGGCCATTAAGCTCGGCGCCGCCGAGATCGTCCGGCCGCTCAACGAGATTGCGACGACTATTTTGACCCATGTCACCCGTGCCTGATCGTTCACCTTTTCGCATAGAGGAGCCATCATGAAAATTACTCAGGAAACTCATAACAAGAAAGCGACTCTGAGACTCGAAGGGAACTTTACCTACACGCAGCGCAAAGCGTTTCAGGAGGCGCTGAAGACCGTCTCCACCGATCAAGTGGAGGAAGTCGTGATCGACCTGTCGCAGGTCGCGTTTCTCGACAGCGCGGCATTGGGGTTGCTGATGATCAGCCACCGGCAGTTAGACGGCGAGAAACGCACACTCTCGCTGGCCTATCCTCAGCCGACGGTTCGCCAGATCCTCGAACTGGCGAATTTGCACAAGACGATCCCGATGATCGATGCCGGCGTGTCGACCCTGGCCAAGAAAAGCGCCTAAGGTCGCGACTGAGCTCGGGAGAGGAGCCGTGCATGCAGATCACTGAACGCCGTATCGGGCAGTCCATCATTCTCGATCTGACAGGTGAACTCAGCTACGCCAACCGCACCACGTTCAAAGCGGCGGTGGAACGGAGTAAGCGAGCCGGCTGTCGGCATCTCATTTTAAACATGCAAGGCGTTCGTTTTCTGGATAGTTCGGCTCTCGGTACGTTGGCGCTGTTGGCCCAGAGCTTTCCGGCCACGCAAGGCATGGTCAGCCTGCTGAACCCCCAGAGCCATGTCAAAGAAATCATCACCCTGGCGAATCTCCACCAGATCCTGCCGGTTTATACTTCGGAACTGGATGCCCTTGCGGGGAGCCGTCTTCCCGCGGCCGGATAACACCGGGATCAGGAGCAGCAGACGTGGCTGAGCCAGCCCATCGCATCGTGGATGAACCTCTTGCCGGGAAGGCCGCCAAGCCTGTGCCGGTCATCCTCCTCGTCGACGACGATGAGATTACCCGTATCAGTATGGCCGGGCGGCTGAAACGGTTGGGCTATCGGGTCATCGAAGCCGACGATGGAGTCGCCGGATTGGCCGCCATCCGTGCACAACGTCCCGATCTGGTGATTCTCGATTGGATGATGCCGGGTCTCGACGGCCCCAGCGTCTGCGAGGCGATCCGTGCGGACGGGGAGTTACGGTCCAGCCAAGTCGTGCTCATGACCGCCCACGACCAGCCCGAACAAATTGCGGAGGGTCTCTCGCGCGGCGCCGACGATTTTCTCAGCAAAGCGGCGAGCAAGCAGGAAGTCCTGGCGCGGGTGCAGGCCAGCCTCCGATCCAGTGCGCTGGTCCGCGAAATCGAACGCACGCGCGATGATCTCGATCGCTCTCATCGGCTGCTGTCCGCGAAGCAAGCCGAACTGGAAAGCGAACTGCAATCGGCCGCGGATTTCGTGCGCGCGCAGCTTCCTCTCCCCGGCATGCCGGCTCCGGGAGTCAGCATGCAGTGGGCCTACCAACCGTCTCTCGCCTTGGGCGGCGACTTGTTTCAGGTCAGCGCCTGGGGCTCCGAGACGCTCGGGCTCTATATTCTCGATGCGTCGGGCCACGGTGTGGCGGCCGCCTTGCGTGCCGTCGCACTGATGAGTTTCTTGCGTGAAGACAATCTCGCGAAAGCCGTCGGCAGTTTCGATCCGGGGGCTATCATCACGGAAGCGAACCGTCGGTTTCCGCTGACCCAGGACGGGGAATATTTCACCCTGTGGGTCGGGCGTCTGCATCTTCCGTCGCGGACCTTATCGTATGCGGCAGCGGGGCACTGCGGCGCCTTTCTCCATTCCCTAGAAGGTGCCTCGCAATGGTTAACTTCAGCGAGCCTCCCGCTCGGGTTCGATCCGACCATCGCCTTCGACAGTGCGACCGCACACTTGCAGCCTCGGGATCGTCTGTATCTTCTGAGTGATGGGATCTATGAAGCCCCGTCGCCGACAGGGGAACTGTGGGGCAGGGACCGTTTGCAGGCCACACTGGAAAGGCACCGTACACACACGTTGGCGCACAGCATCGGAGATACCATGACCACGGCTCGACAATGGCTGGGGGGCGACATTTTCCCCGACGATGTCGCGCTTCTCGGCGTCGAAGTGCTGGACGGCGGCTCGGCCTCGGCAAAGGAGAAGTCGTAATGGAAGCTCAGCCCGTCATGGACCTGGCAGCCGCCATGGAACGGTTCGACGGCGATCAGGACTTATTTCTGACCCTGGCCGAGATGTTTCTCGAGCGTTCGCCCGCCGCACTCGCGGCAATCCAGACCGCCCTCGCAGATAAGAATCTTCCGATGCTGGCCAAGGAAGCGCACAAATTGAAGGGATCGGCCATGGAGTTCTGCGCTCGCCCGACCGTGGCCGCTGCGGCGCAGCTTGAAGAATCAGCCCGACAGTCGGCCGTGAGCGAGACGGCGGCGATGGGAGAGCAGGTCCATGCCGAAGTGCAGCGACTAACGGCCGCCCTGCAGGTGATCATCGAGAAAGGATTTCCTGCGTGACACGTCCCGCCGCATCCAGAACGCTGTTGGTCGTGGAGCCCTGTGCCGAAACGCTGGCCATGGTCCTGGAACAGGCGAAGACTCGAGACCTCTCGATCATGACAGCTCCTGATCCGCATGTGGCCTTGGCGATGATGGACATGGCGTCGCCGGATGTGCTCATGACCGACCTGTTTCTTCCTGAGCCGAACGGGATGATGCTGATCCGCGAAGCGCTCAAGCGAAACGCACGGACGGCGGTCATTGCGACCACCCGGGCTGGGAATGAACAGGCTCTCCTGGAAGCTGTTCGAGCCGGCGCGGGAGATTGTCTGTACAAACCGGCCCGGGCAGAAGAACTCGGCATGGCCCTGGATCGGGCGCTCCGGAGAATCCCTCAGACCATCGACGATGTCCCGGGCATCGAGCAGTTGGAGTATCGTCTGGTCATCGGAACCGATCCCGGAGACGTGGAATCCTGCGTGACCTGGCTGATTGAGAGTACGGCTATGGGGCTTCCCGAAACCCAACGGCTGCGCCTTCGCACAACCTTGATCGAGCTGATTGTCAATGCGGTGGAACATGGCAGCCTTGAAATCTTCTATCGGGAAAAACATGAGGCGTTGAGCACCGATCGCTTTGATGACCTGATCGCTGAACGACGCCGCAACCCCCGCTTTGCCCAACGTCGCGTCATCGTCCGAGCGCTGTATGACAAGTTCCACCGCCGCATGCGGTATGCGATCACGGATGAAGGAAACGGCTTCACCTGGAACCGCTTCCTGACGCGATCGGATCAACCCTGCGACAGTCGCGACGCAAACGGGCGCGGCGTATTCCTCGCCAAGGCCTTCTTTCCCGATCTCACCTACAACGAGCGCGGAACCGAGGTCACGTTTTCTGTACCGCTGCCCTAGGGCGCTCAGTCGCCGGCACCCCGGCTTGACGCGCAACGTAACCACAGTTTATCTTCCCGTCGTCGATCTCATTCTCTTGTGACACGCTCACTCGTGAGGCACCCATGACTCGTTGCACGCGCCTGACGCTCTCCCTCGTATTCCTCTCCCTGTTAGCCGGGTGCAGTACCAGCGAATGGGTGCATCCGAACCGCCCGAAGGATCAATTCACCCAGGATTACAACAAGTGTCAAGCCGACACGCTGCGCGATCCCAAGCTGCAACAGGGCATTCAGTTGCTCATCATTCAGGCCACCGAGCGCTGCGTCCAGAAACAGGGATGGCGCTTGGTGGAAAAAGAGTAGGCGAGCGCGTCTGTATCGTTTCCAAGCCGATCGAGCCCCCTCCGGAATGATTCGCTCCACATGCCTGTTCGCCCGGCTGAGCTTCAACGGGTGAACGGTTCGACTCGCAACACCGCCCCCCGGTATCAATGCCCGCCCGCGCGTGAACAGAGCCGTTTTTGTTGACTGACGGGTCCGGCTCCGCTATGTACATGGTGAGACGCCCCTCGCCATAACATTCCGTCGGTTTTACCACGTGCATCCCGGATCAGCCGGGGCCGTGCACCGGTATCGGGCCGTCGCTCAACTCATCGTCGCTTGAGCATGTACGCAGTGAACCTCATGGCCCTGCCTCGCCGGCGAGGACTGAATCGCAGATTGCACAAACCCAGACAGGATTAGATTTATGAAACGTATCGATCTCATCGCCGGCGCCCGGCCGAATTTCATGAAAATCGCGCCGATCATCGACGCCTTGAATGCCGCTCGCTCGAACGGCAGCGAGTTGCGCTTCCGCCTCATCCATACGGGACAACACTACGATCGAGCCATGTCGGGAAGCTTTTTCGAAGAGCTCGGCATACCGGATCCGGACATCAATCTGGAGGTGGGATCGGGGACGCAGGCCGAGCAAACGGCCGGTATTATGGTGAACTACGAGCGGGTCCTGACGAAAGAGAAGAGCGACCTTTGTCTGGTCGTCGGGGACGTCACCTCAACCATGGCCTGTTCGATCGTGGCGCGCAAAATGGGCATTCCCGTGGCCCATGTGGAAGGCGGTATCCGCTCGAACGACTGGACGATGCCGGAGGAGATCAACCGCGTGGTGACCGATTCCATTACCAATTGGTTCTTCACGACCAGCGACACCGCCAACGATAATCTACGCCGGGCCGGTATCACGGATGACCGGATTTTCTTCGTCGGCAACACCATGATCGACACGTTATTAAAGCAGCTCCCGCGTTTGCGTCCGCCGGCCTGTTGGAGTTCGCTCGCGCTGGAACCGAACCGGTACTTCGTCGTGACCCTGCACCGTCCCGCGAATGTGGATGGCGAGCAGCAATTGCTTGGACTGCTGAAGGCCATTGCAGACGGTACTCACGGGTTGCCGGTGGTCTTTCCGGTGCACCCGCGTACCGCCAAGAATTTGCGTGAAGCCGGTAAGACGCTTCCTTCCATGCACTATGTCGATCCGCTGGGTTACCTTGAATTCAACTATCTCGTCAAACACGCCCGCGGGGTGATTACCGATTCAGGCGGCATCACCGAAGAAACGACCGTGCTCGGCGTGCCCTGCCTGACCTTGCGCGATAACACCGAACGGCCGGAGACCGTCACGATCGGGACCAACGAGTTGATCGGAACCGATCCGCGCAAACTCCCTCCGGCCCTTGCGCGCGTGATGGCCGGACAGTGGAAGAAGGGCGCGATTCCGCCGAAATGGGACGGGAAAGCGGCGGAGCGCATCGTGGCACATCTGAAGGACCTACTGGCGGGGCAATAAAAGAGCGGTGACGGTCGCCACCTGGGCCTGCAACATGACACACGACTCTCCAATAGAATGGAGGACACCATGAAAGAATTGAATCGTATCACCATGGACCCAGCGGTCATGGGGGGGAAACCTTGTATCCGGGGTATGCGAGTGACCGTCGGGACAATCGTGGGTGTAATGGCGACGGGAAAAGCGATTGAGGAAGTGTTGGCGGCCTATCCCTACATCGAACGGGAGGATATTTTGCAAGCATTAACCTACGCAGCCTGGCGTTCAGAGGAAAAAGACCTTCCATTGGTTTCCTGATGAAGTTTCTTCTCGACATGAATCTTACGCCTGACTGGCTACGCGTGTTCACTGCGGCAGGGTGGGACGCCATCCACTGGTCGACCATCGGCGATCATCGCGCGACCGACGAAGTCATTATGAAATGGGCCAGAGACAATGCTTATGTAATCGTCACGCATGATCTAGATTTCTCAGCATTGCTCGCCGCAACACGGGCAGTCGGCCCAAGCGTCATACAGGTGCGCACACAGAACGTGCTGCCCGACGCGCTTCGAGTCGTGCTCATCAATGCAATCGAGCAATTTCGCCGGGAACTCGAAGAGGGGGCGCTGATCTCTATTGACCCCCAACGCGCCAGAGCACGAATCTTACCGTTTGACTAGCCGGCGAACCGAAGAAATGCACCGCTCGTTCTTGAATGTGGTTCCGAATGATGCCTGGCTGTTCATGATAACACCGAACGACCGGAGACCGTGACGATCGGGACCGACGAACTGATCGGAACCGATCTGCGCAAACTCCCTCCGGCCCTCGAGCGCGTGATGGCCGGGCAATGGAAGAAAGGCGCGATTCCTCCCAAATGGGACGGCAACGCGGCAGAGCGCATCGTGGGACATCTGGAAACGCTGCTCGTCTCTGAATAAACCGGTCGAAGGGACATGAGCCCCGATTATTCATGAATGCCGTCGCGAGGCGTTCGAGACCGACGCCCGCCGGGGCTTCTCGTACGCGAGGCCGACGCAGGCGTACCGACAGTCCGTCGAGGAGGCCGAACGAGAACGTCCCCACCGGGCGAGAGGATCGGACCCCGGAGCAGATACGCATGAAGAGTCCGGGCTAAGGCCATGACCTTGTGCTTCTTCTATCGTTACGCTAATGTAATGAATAGTTGTTACTGTAAGGAGGCAGAATGTCCACGTCGACGTTGACGAGCAAAGGCCAAACCACCATACCGATAGAGGTGCGGAAGCAGCTCAATCTCCATCCCGGAGATCGTCTGGAGTTTGTGATCGATGAAGATGGACGTGTCTTGATTTTGCCCGCGAGTATCGATGCATCGGAACTTGCCGGCATGCTCAAGCGGCCCGCTAAGCCGGTCAGTGTCACTGCGATGAATCAAGCGATTCGCAAGCGCGGGGCACGGCGATGATCGGAATCGATACCAATGTCCTCATCAGACATTTGGTGCAGGACGATCCCGGACAGTCGCGCGCTGCAACCCACATCATTACGAAGCAATGCACACGTGACGATCCGGGGTTCATCAATCGCATCGTGTTGTGTGAAATGGTCTGGGTGCTGGAAAGCGCGTATGGGTATTCAAAGGCGACCGTTGTGAGCGTGCTGGACAAACTCTTGCGAACGAGCCAGTTCAAGATAGAGGATCCTCAGTCAACGTGGACGGCCTTTCGTATGTATCAACATGGAAAGGCGGACTTTGCGGATTGTTTGTTGGGAGCCACCAATCGGTTAGCCGGCTGCGACTCGACGGTCACCTTCGATCAAGCCGCAAGCAAGTTGGAAGGGTTCCGGGCGCTGTAGACCCCCTGTCTGACCCTGCATGACAACACAGAACGGCCGGAAACCGTCACGATCAGGACCAACGAGTTGATCGGAACCGATCCGCGAAAAATCCCTCCGGCCCTTGCGCGCGTGATGACCGGCCAGTGGAAGAAGGGCGCGATTCCGCCGAAATGGGGCGGCAAAGCGGCAGAGCGCATAGTGGGACATCTGAAAACGCTGCTCGCCTCTGAATATGGTACCGGGGTATGCGAGTGACCGTCAGGACGATTGTGGGTTTATCGGCGGCGGGAAATGCGATTCAGGAAGTGTTGGGGGCCTATCCCTCCATCGAATGGTCCAGAGACCATGCCTGTGTAACGGAAAACGAGGGCAAGAGTCTTCCCATCGATCAACACTCAGCTTGCCCCAATTATTCCACTACCGAGCGCTTCAGTAATGGAAACGCAGCTGAGCGATCATCAGAGCATCACTCTCGACGCGGTACACCATGCGATGTTCATCGGTTATTCGGCGCGACCAGAATCCTGAAAGCGCATGCTTCAATGGTTCAGGCTTGCCCATGCCCGCGAATGGCTGACGCTGTGTCTCGCGTATCAGCTTGTTGATTCGCTCGACCATGCGCCTGTCTTGCTGTAGCCAGTACAGATAATCTTCCCAGGCCTCCTCGGCGAAGATCAGCTTCACTTGGCCAACTTCCGCTGAACCCCTTTGCCGGCGTTCAGCTGTGCCGCGGCAGCAAGCAGACGTGTGGCATTGGCGGGGGTGCGCAAGAGATAGGCGGTTTCTTCAAGCGCCTTGTAGTCTTCGAGCGAGAGCATGACGACGGACTGTTCTCCGTTGCGAGTAATGATCAAGGCTTCATGGTCGTCGCACACGCGGTCCATGGCGCTTGCAAGGTTTGCGCGAACGGCAGTGTAGGTGATCGCATCCATAGCGGGCTCCTTATCTGTACGTCTTACTGTACAGTTGTGGCAGTCGAATGTCTAGCCTTCCGGACAAACTCTCATTCTGACATCGCGAAACTGACCCTGTGCCCGAGTCTGGGTATGACGAACACGGCACACATCAGCCCTGTGATCGTCGGCTAATCGGAATAGAGGATGCGTGGTCGCGCGGAGACGGGAAACGAAGCGATCGCCGGGGAAAACTCCTAGCCCGGATTATTCATGAATGCCGTCGCGAGGTCTGCGAGGCCGAAGCCCGCCGTGACTTCTCGCAAGCGAGGCCGACGAAGGCGGACTCGCAGTCCGTCGAGAAGGCCGAACGAGAACAACCCTGCCGGGCGAGAGGATCG
Source organism: Nitrospira sp. ND1 (assembly GCF_900170025.1). Taxonomy (NCBI): domain Bacteria; kingdom Pseudomonadati; phylum Nitrospirota; class Nitrospiria; order Nitrospirales; family Nitrospiraceae; genus Nitrospira; species Nitrospira sp. ND1. The sequence goes on from NZ_FWEX01000005.1 coordinate 408,955, forward strand.
GACGACTGAGCAGGCATTCATGAATAGTCCAGGCTACACGAAGCGCAAACGAGTCATGAATTCATGCGGGATCGAACCGGTGTAATCGACTCGCAGCGTCGTAATCGGATCCTTTGAGCCGTACCGTTTCGAAGCCCATCCACCCACCGGTTGCACGCTACCCTCACAGAGCGTACTCGCGCCACCTTCAATGGTGAGCAGGAGCGGGTGATCGAACCCTTCCAAACGATAGCCTCCATCCACAGGAATCGGCCGGCAGCCCAAATGCCAATTGAGTTCCACATGATGGGTGCCGGTGCCCGTAAGCCAGTCCCAAATCATCCAGGAGCCGGGCGGCTCATACGACACCCCGCGTAAATGGGTCACACCCAATCGATCCTTGTATCCATAGTGCCTCGCGATCACGGTGATTTTCCCTTCCGGTGTCTCATCTTTGTAGACCAGGCGAGTCTCGAAGGGCAGTGACCAGGCCAACGGGCCGTCCTGGACCGCCTGATCCAGCCCGTCGATGGTCACCGTATTGTGGGCCCGTGTACTGCGAAAATACATCCGCCACTCTTCATTGCCGGCGCAGGTGTAGGTGCCCGGGTCGATCAACACATCGCGCGCGCCGACCTGAAGAAACAGAGACAGGGCGTCGGCATGACCGTGCGCAAACCGGGGCGCCATGCCCAATGCACCATGATCGAAAATCGCCTTGTCCTGCATCCGGCCGCGAATAATCGAATAGCCGGAGAGATGAAAGGTGGTCAGCCCGGGGGAATGCGGCTTGTGAGGGTGAGCGAAATGCATGTACGGAGAGAGCGCGTGTTCATCCTCACCTTCCCCGATCCGCGGCAGGCTCCCGTCGGTGGAATTGCGGAACTCCGAGAGAAAATCGCAGCTGCGCGCGAACACCTGGCGGATCTTTTCCGGAACGGGCGCCTGCCGATGATCGAGCAGCGACAGCACCATCCCGTAGAGATCCGTGCAGAACTGAAGGTACCCCATTCCCTGTTCCTGACTACCGCCGTCATGACTGATATGCCGGGGAGTTTCTTCTTCCAGCAGGTAATGCCCGAAGGCGAGCCAGCGCTCGGCCATGTCCAGTTCAGGCAGGAGACTGCCCGCATAGATCAACGCCACCGCCGCGGCCAATGTGTCACGAGGAGTAGTCAGGCGCAGCGACAGGCGTTTCCGGATCAGCTCCGCATGGCCGAACATGAGGGTCAGCAGCGCAGGCCACAGCGGCGCAGAGTCGGGCACCAACGGGCGGAGTGCATCCACGGTATGACACACGGCCAGCAGTCGAAGTGCGCATTCCGTCGGGGAGATATAGTGGATCCCGGTCAAAAAAAGATTCGCCTCGACCCAGGAGACGAGCTGAGCCTCCACCGCCGCCACGGCGCTGGTGCGCACGGCCGGGTCAGCCTGTTGCGCCAGCAGGGCCAGGAGCACCAGGTGCTGAAGGCGTGAAGGCTCCCATGCGATACGAATATCTCCGCAGGGGTTGCCGGCATGAACCGGAATGTCGGCAAAAAACCGGCGCGGCCACAGCGCTCCCGTATCCGGCGCTCGATGCCAACAGGAGCCATCGGGAGCCCAGGCCCAGGAATACCCGAAGATGGTGACGACGCCTTTGAGCAACGCGTCCAACTGTCCGTCATCGGCCGGAAGATGCCAGGGCAGGGAAGGCAGCAGCGGCGAGGGACTCGTGCAGAATGAGTACCGCGGCACATCCTGCGCGGAAAATTGTCGATGGAGCGATTGCCTGCCGAGCCCCTGCCGCAGGTGGAGCAGCGAAAACAGCGCCCGTTCCCGCGCATGGCTCCACCATTCCAGACGTCCAGGCGCAGCGAGCGCTTTCACCGACGAGGCGAGGCGTTGGGGAAGGGCATCGGGATTGAATGAAAGCGTTACGCGCAATGACACGCCATACAGAATGAGTGGGAAAGAAAATTGTGAACAAGGCTCCGTCCATTCGGCCTTGGTAAGGTGCACCGTCGATGAAGGCACAGTACATTCGTCGTGCGCTGAGGTCAATGCCGAAATACCACGTAAAGACCGGCCGTCAGTCCTGACACAGTTCAGTGCGGCAATCCGCGGTGAGTGTGTCACGATAAGACATCGTCTGTATGGATCTGGAGCCAGTGGCGAACGGCACTAACACTACGTAGCGGAATTGTGATAAGGAACAAGGCTCTCCAAGTCAGGTGAGCGTACTCCGCCTGACCCGCGACACCCGCAGGTGTGCTGTTGAGCCAAGAAAGAGGGAGCAACGCGACGCGTGAAGAAAGCACTCATCACAGGTATCAGCGGACAAGACGGGTCGTATCTGGCAGAACTACTGCTGGCCAAAGGTTATGAAGTCCATGGGATCGTCCGTCGCTCCAGTTCCTTAAATACGGCCCGCATCGACGGTATCTACCAGGATCCGCACGTGCCGGAAGCGCGGTTGCGGCTCGTCTACGGAGATCTGAACGACGCCAGTTCGCTGAATCGAATCCTCCGCACGATTCAACCGGATGAAATTTACAACTTAGGCGCCCAAAGCCACGTGCGCGTCAGCTTCGATGTGCCCGAGTACACCGCAGAAATCACCGCGCTGGGAACCGTCCGCCTTTTGGAGGCCATTCGGGAGTCCGGAATCAAACCCAAGTTTTACCAGGCCTCCTCCAGCGAAATGTTCGGCAAGGTGCAGGAAATTCCGCAGCGGGAACAGACCCCGTTTTACCCGCGCAGTCCCTATGGCGCCGCCAAAGTGTATGCCCACTGGATCACGGTCAATTATCGCGAGGCCTACGATCTCTTTGCCTGCAGCGGCATCTTATTCAATCATGAATCCCCTCGACGCGGCGAAACCTTCGTGACCAGAAAAATCACGCGGGCCGCGGCTCGAATCAAGTTGGGGGTTCAGAAAGAACTGTACCTCGGCAATCTCGATGCCAAACTGCCTTGCACAAGTTGCTGACGATCCTCAAATGCGATGCTGAAACATCGGAGGCTCTGGCGGCAGATGGAGACACAGCATGCCTAAGGAAGGTCTGATTAATTCCTGACTTTGATGAGTCGGTGTCTAAAACAGAGGGAATCTAACTCATTGCTGTCTGGAATTTTGGATTAATCAGACCTTCCCTAAATCACAAGACTGTTGCTTTTTTTTCTCACAGCTAGGAGCCTGTCCGAGTAACGCCTAACTTTTGACTGGACAGGCAATACGCGATGTGGTTTCTCTGCTGCATGGCGAAAAGATTCAAATCGTGGGACGTCGATCAGCTGGTGCTGCTGCCTCCAGCGATTCAGGAACTGGTACCCACGGGACATCTGGCACACTTCGTGCGGGACATGGTCCGAGACTCGCTGGACCTGTCGGCAATCCTGAAGACCTACACGGAAGATCGCGGGTTTCCGCGGTACGACCCCGTCATGATGACCGCCCTGGTGCTCTATTCCTACTGCCAAGGACGCTACGCCTCGCGGCGGATCGCGAAGGCGTGGGAGGAGCGGGTAGATTTCATGGCGGTGACCGCCCGCCAGGCACCAGACTTTCGCACGGTTAGCGATTTTCGGAAGCGCCATCTCACGGCGTTGGGCGAGCTGTTCACGCAAGTGCTCAAGCTATGCCAGAAGGCGGGGTTGGTCACGTTGGGGCATGTCGCGCTCAATGGAACGAAACTCAAGGCCAACGCCTCGAAGCACAAGGCGATGAGTGATGGCCGCATGCAACAGGCCGAAGCGGACCTGGCTGCGACGGTGCAGGGGTGGCTGGAGAAGGCGGAGGCCCTCGATGCCCGAGAAGATGTGGAGTGGGGCCGAGACCGTCGTGGGGATGAACTGCCAGCGTGGAACACGGAGAAACAGCACCGGCTGGAGAAGATTCGGCAGGCGAAGATCGCCTTGGAGGCAGAGGCTCCTGCGACCGCCCAGGCCACGCACACGCGTCGTGCGGGCAATGCCGAGGCTCGGCCTCAGCGCGGCCGCCTGCCCATACACCCGCCAGGCGTCCCTCGGGACAGGGCCCAGCGCAATTTCACCGATCCCGAGAGCCGATTCATGAAGACGACAGAGGGCTTCGTGCAAGGAGACAACGCGCAGGCGGCGGCGGATGCGGCCAGCCAGATCATCGTGGCGCCCCGAGTAACGGCGGCAGCCAACGACCGGCAGCAACTCGCTCCGATGGTGGCCCAGATCAAGCAGAATACCGGTCGGCAGGCACGGGAGTTATCGGCCGATGCTGGACTACAGTTCTGAAGCCAACTTCCGAGAGCTGAATCGGCGTCATATCCATAGTTACGTCACGACGGGTCGGCAACAACACGGGCAGGCCTCGGCCGGCGGAAACCGTCAGGCGAAGACTGGGCTCGAACACGAGCCATGCAGGTGAAGCTGAGACGGGGTGGTCGTCGCAGTCGATATCGGCTGCGCAAGCAGACCGTGGAGCCCGTCTTCGGCCAGATCAAACAGGCGCGTGGGTTTCGGCAGGTGCTGCTGCGGGGGATCGAGAAGGTGACACAGGAGTGGAGTCTGGTGTGCAGCGCCCATAACCTCCTGAAACTGGCGAAGGCCCTCACCAGGTAAGGGTGTGAGCCCGGCACGATTCCGCCTTGAGGTTCAACGCGGCCGAGTTCCTCGGGGCATGTCATCCCGCCCCTTCCCAATGAGAACATCTGAGCAGCTTCTAAGAAAGCCGGCTTTAATCGCTCGTCGGATCATTAATCGGACGGGCTCCTAGGGAGCAAGAATGACCATCGGGCAGACGAGGCGAGACAGATTGCGATTCGTTTTTCTGGCAGCCGACCCCTTTCCTCCAGTTCGCCCAGATGTGATGACCTTGTTTGGTCGGGAGCTTATTCGCCTGGATCATCAGATTACCTGGATACTCACCTCTAAAAATCCAGCTGAGCCGCGGCTGGAATTATTATGGCCCTGTGGTCCGCTATACCTTGGTGGGCGGCGAAGTGGTACCAGTTTTGTAACCAATCTGTATAATCGGTGGCGTGACCTCCTAAACGACCTGAAGCTCATTAAGATTCTCCGAACCGGATCCTTTGATTTCGTGCAGCTGAAAGACAAGTTTCTGGCTGTCATCCCGACGATATTGATCGCCAAGTGGTACAAGACTCCCTTTTTCTATTGGCTCTCATTTCCTTACCCGGAAGAGGCCCAGTATCTTGCCGATGAGAGCCACGGACCGACGAGGTACTACCAGCTGGTACGATACTGGTTATTCAACCTAATTCTCTACAAGATTGCGCTCCCGGCTGCATCACATGTGTTTGTTCAAAGCACCCGCATGAAAACCACTCTTGTAATACACGGCATTTCTCCCGAAAAGATTACTCCTGTGCCAATGGGAGTTTCGTTAGTCGATATTCCTCAGTTAACACCCACTCAAAATACTAATGCCCGAGAGCCAAATCAGCCATACTATTTAGTTTATCTGGGAAGCTTGAGTCATCTCCGAAAGTTGGGATTTCTTTTGCGCGCATTTACTATCATTCAACGCGCAGAGCCAAGGACCCATCTAGTTTTCGTGGGAGGAGGAAATTGTCAGGAAGATGAACATGCTCTGAAGGAAGAGGCCCACGCACTCGGACTTCAGAGTCTCCTCACCATCACCGGTCTACTCCCGCGTCAGGAGGCCTGGGCACATGTCCTGAAGGCCGATGTATGCTTGTCCTACATTCCACCTTCACCAGTTTTTGACGTGGGGAGTCCAACGAAACTAGTCGAATATCTAGCACTCAATAAAGCGGTCGTTGCAAATGACCATCCAGAGCAACGTGAAATTCTGACGCAAAGTGGAGCAGGACTGTGCGTAGCGTCAACCGAACAGGCGTTTGCTGAGGGGGTCCTTCATCTCTTGAGTCATCCTGAAGAAGCCAAATTGATGGCTGAGCGCGGTCGCCCCTATATTGCTTCGAGGCGCGATTATCCTTTGCTTGCTGAAATGCTTGAGCAGAAGTACTTCACAATCCTCCAGCGCCACAGCAATTCTTAGCCCTTGATTCCACAGCGCGAGATCTAGACTATGTTCATCCGAAATGTATTCCATCTCGGCCTTGCAAATGTGGCTGCTCAAGTACTGAGTCTTTTAATTGTTCCGCTGCTTACCCGACTGTACAGTCCGCTGGACTATGGCGCATTCTCAATTTACCTCGCAGTCCTGAGTACTCTGATTCCTATCTCAAGCCTGCGGTTTCATACAGCGATTGCTATCGCAACGAAGTCTGAGGATTCAATGGCGGTATTCATGATCGCCCTGGGCGTGTTGGGTTTTGGAACTACATTTCTATTCCTACTCATCTCACCGATTCTCTATTGGGATGTCTTGCCAGATAAGTGGAGTGGTAGCGGAATTCATGCCTTGCTATGGATATTGCCGCTCAACTTCGCTGCAATTGGGGTGTCTCAATTACTAACGTCCTGGCTCATGACTCATAATGACTATCGTTCTACCGCGGCTGCCCGTGTTGCAGAGTCATTTTCAGATCGGGCAGTTAGCTGTCTCTGCGCACTCTCGTCAATCACACAACATCTCGGCCTCGCCTGGGGACGTCTTCTTGGATCGGTGACGTCAACGTATGTTTTACTACGAGCTGCTCGCCGTTCTTATGAAAGAGGAATGTGGGCATCGCTCTCACTGCTACAACTATTTCGCATCATGAGTCGTTACCGCCATTTTGCGCTGGTTTCTTCGTGCGCCACTCTGTGCGATAGTGCTGCACGTCAAGCGCCCGCATTGTTGCTCGCCATCTACTATTCGCCAGTGACTACTGGGTACTATGCACTTGCTTTTCAAGTTGCGAATGTCCCCTTACTCATTGCCGGGGATGCACTGGCTAGTACCTTTTTTCAAAGAGCTATACTCAATCGCGGAAATTCTGCGAAGCTGGCAAATGATACGCTTAGGCTTTTTCGGACTATGTTGTGCGTGATTATACCCGTGACACTGGCGTTATGGTTTCTAGGAAAACCCTCCTTTCGTCTGGTATTCGGGGCCTCCTGGGAACAGGCCGGCGCCTATGCAGAAGTCCTCGCAATCGGTTTCCTCTTTATGTTTTTGCACCGCCCTTTGAGCGTGCTTTTCGATGTATTCGAAGCCCAGACGGCTCGCTTGTGGTTTGACACCATAAATCTCGCACTTCGAACCATAACCATTATTGGATTAGCATCTTGGTTTCAGGATCCGACAATTGTATTAATCGGCATTACTACGGTCAGTGCAGGTTTGTATGGGATTGGAATTCTGTATCTTCTTCAAGTCGCTGGTGTAACCGTTCACCAGAGCGTGTCTTTACTCTCCAGACAGGCACTACTCTTCGTTCCTTTAGGACTCGCGCTCTGGCTCATTGTACCGATGGGCATCGCTGCTCAGCCCAATATTGCCCTCGCACTATTCGCACTCGCCTCGCAAGCATTCATGTTGTTTCATTATGAGAGAGAAACCATTTCGCTCGTGGCATCATTGGCGACACCAAGACAGCGTACCTCATGAAATGGACTAAGATATTGCTTTGCGCCGCCCTGGCATGGCTCCCATTTTCAGTAGGAGCCGCAACATTCGAAGTCGGTCTTGTGACGCTAACACTTTACATGACGAGCATTCTGCTCCTAATCCCCATGGCGCTCTATCGTAAACTCATTGGGAAATATCCGTTTGGTCTTCGTCTGATAGACTATGGAATCATCTTGCTCTGCAGCTCATACCTTACGTCCACACTCTTTGCCAGCAATCCTCTGGGTGCAGGATACCTTGCCGTCCATGCCATCTTTGTTCCTGTAGCATCGTATTATGTAATTAAGGCTCTCGTCGAGACGGAAAAGGAATACCGACATACAATCACAGCTCTGACAATTGGATTTTCGCTGTTCTCCTTGGTGGCGTTGGCGGCTTTCATTGAATCCGGAATGACCATGCGCGTGCGCGTCTTGTCTCGGGATGCGATTGCGGTCAGTACCATGAGTATGGTCGCCCTAGTTGTTCTCTTTATCTCTACAACTGCTCCGCGCCTTATCCGCAGGCTCGGTATATTGGCAAGCATGGGTGGACTCGTAGCCTCGATGGCGCGTTCCTATCTTGTGCTCCTTGTCTTTGCTCCAGGGATCTGGCGAATCGTTCGAGCCGGAAGGGGGTTCCTCTTGATTGTGATATTTCTAGGAGCAAGTCTTGGAGGAACTCTGTTCTTGTCGTCCAACTTAGAGCTGATGAAAGCTAAAGGGTGGAAGCCTGGCCAGGAAAATGGCATTGAACGACTAACAAATATCGAGTACTGGAAGGAGGGCCTTCACGGCCGCTTACTCACATTTCGAGAAAGCCTCCGCCACTTTGAAGCAGCACCCATCTTTGGGACAGGATTACGGCCACCCGACGAGTTGGGCTCTACGGTTCATAATTTCCATCTGGAATGGTTAGAGTACGGTGGAGTGGCTGGATATTTGCTGTGTGCCGGCATCCTTCTCCTTCACTTTATGTCCAGTCAAACAATTGCTGTAACTGATCCCTGGTGTGCAGGAAACCTCACGATGATGTTCCTTCTCTTTGCCAACGGCCTTACCAATGGGATGATGCACGGGCTCATGCCATACCTTTTCTTTATTCTCCTGGGGCTCAATGAGGCTCGGCTGAACATCTCCAAGCAAGGCAGCACAGTTCCTCCGCAAGGAGTGATAGAAAACCGGAGCACGCATGAACCACGTATTCTTGGGTTCTAATATGCGCCTACAAAACCCCGCCTTCCAACATGGGCAATGGCTGGGATCAGTGTTCCCACTTCTTGCCTGGCTTATTCTTATTGGCATTCAAATGGCCTTCCCCCTCGCTTCTTCGGCAGAAGTATCTCCAAAGCCAGGCCGTGTACTCTTCGATGAAGATTTTTCATGGCTGACTCAAGAGGGAGCCGACCGCTTGCTCCAGCATGCCCAAGAAGCTGGCTTTGACACTATCATCCCATGTGTCTGGCACGGTCGAGGTGTAACATGGCCATCGAAGCGCGCCCCACGAGAGCCTCGATGGGAGCAGACCGTCAACCAAAACCCAGACCCTCTTGGATACCTCATCAAGAAGGCCCATGCCCTGGGAATCAATGTTCATCCTTGGTTTACGGTAGGACTTCGCCAAAAAGATTTCTTTTCGGAATTTGCGGAGCCTGGCACGCCCGAAAAGTCGTTCAATTGGCATCATGCAGGATTTCAAGACTGGATGGTTGGGATCATCCTCGAAGTCGTCCAGAAATATGATATCGACGGACTTAATCTAGACTATGTCAGGACGAAAGGGCACTGCACCGGCTCGTCTTGTGAACGGAATTACGAACTAACACGCCACCGCAATTTGCTGAGAGACATCGCTTCCCGATCCTTCGATCAAGCAGCTAGGGAATCGCTGATTATTTGGAATAATCATGCTGTCGGAAGTCTGATCGAGCTCGTTGCCCAAGAGGGGAGGCGTATTCGGCCAGGCCTGTTCATCACCATTGACTCATTGGCTGGCGATCAACAGTGGATGGAGCAGGGTGCTAATGGGCTGGTTTGGGCACAAAACGGATGGATCGACCTTATCTACCATATGGACTATGGCAATCCATTAAACACTTCATTTCTCACTCAGTTACGGCGGACAATTACAGATCGGACCAAGGTGGCAATCCTCATTGGGAACTACGAAGTTAACCCTTCCAACCCAGCGCTTACGACCGCAAGATCCTCAACTCAAGTCCTGCAGCTCCTTGCGCAAAGTCGTGAGCTTTGGCCGGAAAGTTCGGTCACCGCCCTCTACGAGTATCGATTCTTGACAGACGAACAGATTGCGGCCTTGCGTGCGGGTCCGTTCAAGCCTTCGGATCGAACAGGTAATGCACTACTCGAGCCCCCTACTAATATAAGGATCCATTGAAGATGCCACTCGAAGATCTACTTTATCCATTCCTCAAGTCCTACACGAGCGCTCCGCAATGGGTGAAGTCCACTCTGGGATCGGTGTACGCTATGATTCCTTCCCGTCTGAAATACGGGTCGGCTTATGCTCGATTCTACAGCGAAGCAGTCTGCACAGATGAACAGACTCTTCGTGCGTTGATCGAGCAGAAGCTGTCAGACACGCTCACCAGGGCCATTCAAACAGTGCCCGCCTATGAGGAATACAGATCATTGCTGGCCACATCGACATGCCCCCTTGAGTTACTCCACCAGATCCGTCCCATCACAAAAGAGATGATCAAGAATCAGCCTGACCGGTTTGTTTCATCATCATTCGCAGCCCATCATCGGATGCCGATGTTTACAGGGGGCTCTACCGCGCAACCGATGCGCTTTTACTTGCAGAAGCATGTCACGCGACCGAAAGAATCGGCCTACGTGGACATATGGATGAAGTCCTTGGGCGTCAGCCAACAGGACATCACGCTGGTCCTGCGCGGGAGAACTGTACCCACGGCTGGCAAACCGAACGGTCGACTGTGGATGTATGACCCAATCAGACGGCAGCTCATTTTGAGTTGTGATCATCTTGAGCCTGAATATATGGATGGGTACACGCACCCTCTACGGACGTGGAAACCCACGTTCATCCACGCCTTTCCATCAGCGGTCTATGCGCTCGCAAAGTGGCTGCATGATCATCCCGCACTTGATATTACGAACAGCGTCCGCGCAATCCTTCTCACATCTGAGACGATCTATGACTATCAACTTGCGGCAATCCAAGCCGTATTTTCCTGTCCCATTGTTCCTCACTACGGACATTCAGAACGCGTGTTGATGGCAGCTGGGCGATCAGATGATGGGCGCTATTTGTTCTGGCCTCAGTACGGGCACGTTGAACTCCTGGGCCCACACAACCAGCCAATCACCCAGCCCGGAGTGATCGGAGAGATCGTCGGCACCAGTTTTGACAACCATGTCATGCCGTTTATCCGCTACCGCACCGGAGACTTTGCCGCCCTGAGCGATCGACACCATCCGAAGTTTCCCTTGTATCCAGTCTGCGAACGTATCGAGGGGCGGCTCCAAGAGTTCGTTGTCTGCCACGACCACCGACTGGTCTCCATCACAACCTTAGGCGCAGCCCATTTTGATCTGCTCGTCGACGTGCACGAGATTCAATACGAGCAACATGAGCCCGGCAAGGTCGTGCTGAATGTGGTTGTTACCACCCCGCTCAGTCCGGCAACTCAGCGAGCGATTGTTCGGGCGGTCGAACAAAAAACCCAAGGTGGATGCACCCTGACCGTGCGGACAGTGCCTCGAATTGAGCGAACCGAACGAGGCAAACACCGGATGATGATTCAGCATCTTGATATCCGGAGATATCTGGGCGCTTCGATCGACCCAACGATATTAACCCACCTCAAACCATCATCATGTTGAGACCAAGTCTCGATAGCCTCAGAGGCATTGTCCCCGTGGTGTCGGTCTATCGATTGCGTAGTCTGTTACGGAAACGATCAATCGGCTAACTCGCGACAACGCGCAATGGAAGAGGCGATTCGTAGATTAAAAGCTGGATCTCCAATTACCGTAAAGGACGCCATTATCAGTAAGGGGCTTTGATCGTCCAGAAACACTGCAAAGTGATACTGAAACACATGCTTAAGATACCATGAAAATTGTGATGATTGGGACATCATATGATTCCAAGGGTGGCATCGCTTCCGTTGTTAGCGCCTACCGGGTCGCAGGAATGTTTGAGCGGTGGGGAATTGTATATCTCCCTACCCACGACGATAAGGGCAACCTACACAAGTTTCTAATTGTCATAAAAAGTTATGCAAAATTCATGGGCCTATTGGCTAGAGGCCAGGTGGGGCTATTACACGCACATGTGGCCTCTCGATCAAGCTTCCTGCGCAAATCGATGTTCATTATGCTCGCAGTGACTGCGCGTAGACCCGTGATTTTTCATCTTCACGGGGCAGAGTTCATGCTGTATTACCACGAGGAATGCGGCGCGGTGCGCAAGTGGTTTGTCCGATTCGTTTTGGATCACTGTGCTGTGATTATTGGGTTATCGCGCTCATGGCAGGCGAATCTTACTAAAATCACCAGTAGCAGAAACGTTGTCTGCATTCCGAATCCTGTATCGTTTCAGAAGCTTAATACACTGCGGTCGCCACGGGAGCCAGCTACGCTATTATTTCTTGGGCGTTTAGAGAAACGAAAAGGTATCTACCAACTCCTCGAAGCGATTGCGAAACTTTCGCCGAGCTTTCCGCAAATAAGACTACTTGCCGGCGGTGACGGTCGCCTCGAAAACGTAGCAGAGCATGCCAGGCAGCTAGGAATTCAAGATAGGATAACGTTACTCGGTTGGGTCCAAGGGAGTCAAAAGGAGGATTTACTAGCACGAGCGACTCTCTTTGTTTTGCCTTCATACAATGAAGGCTTACCAATGGGCTTACTAGAGGCTATGGCTGCGGGACTCCCGGTTGTCGCAACCACTGTTGGTGGAATTCCCGATGCCGTGGAAGACGGCGTGGAAGGTTCACTGATATCTCCGGGTAATGTTGACGCCTTGTGTGCAGCCATAGAGAAGTTGCTCCTAGGTTCGCAACTCAGGCAGCAGATGGGTGAAGCCGCTGTACGGAAGGTGCGAGATCAGTTTGCACTTAATAGGGTAGTTCCCAAGATTGAAACGCTGTATGTTGAATTAGGTGCCACCCCAATCCTGGAAACCAATTCTGTCACCCCCAGTTGATCGACCACGCAAGGTTGCAAGTAAGGCTCGATGCGTAGTCTAAGTTGGTATATCAAGCGTGCAAGCGTCATGCATCCCAGAGAGGTGTTTCACCGCATCGGGGAGCATGTTGTACTAGCTAGATTGCGCCGTGAGCACAGATTTGGTGAGACACGACCCAAGGAAGTGGAACGACCGAATGATTTCCAATTTTGCACGGAAACAAGCGATCAGCTCCCCGCCTTAAGTTGGAATTTTGATCCGACTGATGACAGGATTCACCAACTTCTTCAAGGGCAATGGTCAGCCCTCGGCTTTCCCTGGAAATGGGAACCTGATTCTCACCTGTGGAGCCGCGCACCGGATACCGGTAAGGCTTGGCCAAGCATATTTTTTGGGTCAATTCCTTACCATGCCGGAAACCCGTTTGGTGATATTCGCGTAGCATGGGAACCGTCCCGATTGCAGCAACTGGTTAGCCTTGCGCTGCTCGTGCGCCAGGATGCAGCCCACGCGGAGCAGGCGATCGGGTTATTGGAGAACATCCTCGCTTCCTGGATTGCAGCAAACCCGCCGCTCACAGGAATCCACTATGTCTCAGCTATGGAATGCGCCCTACGGTTGATTGCTGCATGCCATGCGGTAGACTTGGTTCGCATGAGACTCCGAACGCAAGAACGCACTCAAACGAATCTGTTGCAGCTAGTAGCCTCCCATGCGCCCTTAATCGCAAAGCGGTTATCCCTTTATTCCTCTGCGGGTAATCACACCATCGCGGAGGGGTGTGGGTTGGTCTACGCTGGAACGCTCTTTCCCGAGTTTTCAGGCGCATCGGAGTGGAAATCTATCGGCATGCGCATTCTTGCACAGGAGTCGGCGAGACAGATATTGCCTGATGGTGGCGGGATTGAACAGGCACTCGGGTATCAGCTTTTCATTATCGATCTACTGGGACTCGTACAGGCATTACTTGAACATCATGCCGAGTCCGTACCAGCCACAATTGCTAACGCAGTGCGAAAGGGGAGAGCGTTTCTGATCGCCTTCGGCGACAGCCCGAACAACCTGCCTTCGATCAGCGACAAGGATGGGGGATATGCACTGTCACGCCATCTGCGAATCAGTTGGGATGGAGTTGCGGATCGAAGTGTGGCTAAGATCACATTCCCTGACTCCGGGTACACGATACTTCGCGGTCGCTCGTCATCGCCTTTTCGCTTGGTTCTCGACCATGGGACCTTGGGCATGCCGCCATGCTTTGGTCACGGCCATGCGGACGCTCTCTCCATCATTTTGTATTTCGGTGAGCAAGACATTTTTATTGATCCGGGAACCTACACCTATTCCGGCGACCCAAGATGGCGAGGTTACTTTCGTGGAACTCAAGCGCACAACACCGTTATCGTAGATCGACTCGACCAGGCCGTTCAGGAAACTGCCTTCCTCTGGTCGCAGCCGTTCCACTCGAGCCTCTCGCATCAGCATGTTACTCCGGAGGGGGTAATAACAGTTATCGCAAATCATGATGGCTATAAGAGCCGCCTTGGCGTAACTCATTGGCGAGCAGTGATCTACGAGCCGGCCGGTCGTTGGCTCATCTGGGACTACCTGTCCGGCTCGGGCAGCCATGACCTTGAACTGAACTGGCATCTTGCTGTTGAACCAAAGACCACGCCCAATGGATACATCCTCAAGTGTGACGATGGCCTCTTGCATTTACTCATTGAGGGGGGTAAGACCACGCTGCATCGAGGCGAGACTAATCCGATCAGCGGCTGGCGATCCAGACAGTATGGAATGAAGGAGCCGATTTCAACCCTCTGTACGACCTTCAGCGGAACCCTTCCCCATGAATTTGTCACACAGATACAGCTTGATGGTGTCGGTCCACCTGACAATTTATTAACTACACTGTCGTTCTTTCTGGAATTCGTACATGAAACCCAAGCGCATTGAGATTCTCGGCATTCCAGTTGACTGCGTCACCATGGACGAAGCCGTCGATTGGGCTGAATCCATGATTCATGGACGCCAACCTTGCACTGTCTTGGCAGTAAATCCTGAGAAGATTATTCGTGCCCAGCAGGATCGCGAACTCCTTGACCAGCTCCGGTCTGCCGATCTGCTTATCCCTGACGGCATCGGTGTCGTCCTTGCAGCCCGACTCTTGGGTTTGGGCCACGCCGAGCGAGTCCCTGGTTCCGAGCTGATGCCCCAACTTTGCGAGCGGGCTGCCTCGAAAGGTTATACGGTTTTCCTCTTTGGGGCGAGCACGGCAGTCAACCAGCAAGCTGTCGCAGTCTTACGTGACCGATATCCGGGGATTCGCATAGTTGGCTCCCAACATGGTTATGTGAAAAAAGAAGAGATGCCCTCACTCGTCGCGCGCATCAACGAGTGCCAGCCCGACCTTCTCTTTGTTGCCTTAGGTAGCCCGCACCAAGAACTGTGGATGTCTCGCTATCTCCCACAATTGAAGGTGAAGGTCTGTCAAGGTGTCGGTGGCACGTTTGATGTTATTGCGGGTCGTGTGAGACGTGCGCCAAAGTTTTTCCGCAGCCTGCACCTAGAATGGTTTTATCGTCTCACCAGCAACCCTGGTCGGCTTCGTCGCCAAACAGCCCTCCCGATATTTGCCTATCGCATTCTGAAAGAACGTTTTATTCGTGCGGCCTAAGACATGACTAAGTAGGGTAGAAGGCTAGAAATAACGCATGCCGGAGTTATGATCCCTTTCGAGCGTGAGCCTCATCCTGCTCAGGAAGTCCTGACCAGCCGGGAGTTTTTGTACCACCTCATTTGTTAGTCTTCAGCTTGCCAGCTGGACCGTCTCGGGGACCGGTGGCTGCCCCCCGAGACTACTGTGTGGGCGGACCGTATTGTCGTGGATCCGCCACTGTTCTGTCAGAATTTACGCTTCCTTCAGCGTGTAGAACAGCTCGCCGTTCAAGAACTGCGCGCGCATTTTGCCATTGAACGATTCGATATAACCGTTTTCCCAGGGGGAGCCGGGCTCAATGTAGAGCGGCTCCACCTGCAGAGTCTTCAGCCACCGGCGCAATTTCCTGGCAATGAACTCCGGCCCATAGTTGTCGGACCGAATGTGCTGCGGCACGCCGTGGTGCAGAAACAGCTCGGCCAACAGGAGGACCACGTCCTGGGAGCCGAGCCGGCGCGCCGCCAGCGACGCGAGACATTCCCGCGTGTACTCATCGAGCACCTTCAAGATGCGAAACGGACGCCCATCCTGAGTCCGCTCCGCCACAAAGTCATACGACCAGACCTGATTGCGGTGGGTTGGCCGGAGACGCACGCACGAGCCGTCGGCCCGCCAGAGTCGCGCGCGTTTCGGCTGCTTCGCCGGCACCTTCAAGCCTTCGTGCCGCCAAATCGTATACACGCGCTCCTTCCCCACGTCCCAGCCCTCCCGTTGTAACAACCACGTGATCGTTCGATCGCCATATCGCCCATACTCTTTCGCCAGTTCGATGACTCGAAGCCGCAACCGCTCGTCCGTCGGGGCTGGCTGCGAGACATAGCGATAGCTGGATCGACGCTGGCCGATCGCCCGGCATGCTCGGCGCTCGGAGACGTGCAGCACCGCCATCGCGTGGCGCACGGCCTCTCGCTGCCGCGCCGGGCTTAGAAGTTTCCCGATGCGACTTCCTTCAAGATCGACAGATCGACGGCCTGATCAGCCACGATCCGTTTGAGCCGCAGATTCTCCTGTTCCAGCGCCTTGAGCCGTTTGGCTTGATCCACGCGTAGGCCGCCGTACTCCTTTTTCCATCGATAGTAGGTTTGTTCCGTGATGCCGACCTTCCGGCACGCCTCCCCAACGGTACCCCCTTTGCCACTTTCCAACTCGACCGTGCGCAGATGTTGGATGATTTCTTCCGGGGTGTACGATTTGCGGGGCATGGGATGACCTCCTGGGTTGGGGGTCCAGACTAACATTGAATCTGGACCAATTCAGCCCGGCTAGGTCAATTCTCCAGGGCCAGCTGGCCAATCTTGGCGTGGTGCGTTTTGAGATCCGGCGTATCCGGCGTCGGCGGGGTCCCGCCAAACACGTCTGCAGCCCGCGCCAGCAATTGCTGCTTCCATTCGGTGATCTGGGTGGGATGCACCTGAAACGGCTCGGCTAAGTCGGCCAGCGTCTTGTCGCCTTTGAGCGCGACCAACGCCACCTGCGCCTTCAACGTGGCCCCGTGATTCCGTCGTGTTCGCTTCATCGCCTCGCTCCTTTATGTCGCCACCGCGCGGTGTGGCGTTGGTGAAGCCAGGCTACCACTTACCACGCTGTCCGAATTTCCGGAGCCCCCTCTACCGACACAACTAGGCACGGGAAGGTGATAAAAAATCCCTTCCTGCAATCGTTCGACTGGTGCTTAATGGCCCAGGCTTTTTAGCCCTACCATGAGCCGATCATGTATTGCGGTGCTTACGATGTAACATACATATACATCCACTCCCCTTTTTCGTATCAAAGCGATACAGAGTGAAGGCATTTCCATCCACTTAATGAAAATACCTATTCAATATTCTGATTTGGAGAAAAAACTCTTGCGCAGTTTCTTAGTTTTAAGTATGGTTCAAAAAACATTCGTGATAAGTAGTCGAGTCAGATGATCCTCTGCTTCTTATCGAGGCAGGCGTTTGCGATATTACTTACTGCGTTAAGGAGAAAAGATGAGCTACTTCAAACACAGAATCTGCCTTAGAACGGTAGGCCTGACGGTGGGTGCTTTAGGTTTTCTATTTGTGGCTATGCCCAGCCAGGCGGCTAATGTCCCATTCAATTTCAGCGGCTCGGTTGCGGAAGTTCACGGCGGTGTCTTCACATCGGGAGGATCCGGAGTGAACGGGTTCGGTTCGGCGCTTCCAGTGTCTGGAAGCTTCACCTACAACTCCTCCACTCCAGACGTCTTGCCCGGGGATCCCATGTGGGGCCTGTACGCCAATCCAATCCAGAACATGACCGTCAAGGTCGGAAACTACACAGCCACCTTCAGCCCTGGATCCAGCGTCATGCAAGTGATCAACAACCCGGGACTCGGTGACACGTTCAAGGTGACGCTCAATGGATTTACGAGCAGTCCTGCCGCGGTGAATAGCTTGACACCCACGACATTCGAAATGGAGTTGGTCAATCCAAACGGCAACGTTTTCGCGAATGATCACTTACCTACCACGCCTCCAAGTCTCTCATCGTTTGCTTCCAACCAATGGCGCCTGGTGTTTAGCGGCGTAGGGAACAGAGTACAGGGAGCGCTGACATCCCTAGTTCCATTGCCTGCGGCAGTGTGGTTGTTCGGAGCCGGTTTGATCGCGTTGGTCGGACTAGGGTCACGAGGCCTGGCTTCACGAAAAGATTCGTAGGTTTCGTGAGAATCCGTTCATCCGCCTTCACGCACAGCGCGCACGTTACCCTCGGCGACACTCTTACGACCCGCGCAACTCGCCGTCATGTCTCCTCTCCTCCGCCTGGGGGAGAGGACTAGAATTCTATCAAGGTGTATCGTGGCCGTCATCGCGTTGATTCTTGTCGCCCTACTGGGCTACATGTACGCTGACAGCTTAGTCTTCTTATTTGACCAATGGGGGAGTGATGACTATAGCCATGGACTTTTTGTTCCGGTCATCAGCGCGATCCTCGCGTGGCAGCAAAGACACCGGTTGGCCGGAATGGGCCTCACTCCGTCCTGGTGGGGATCAATAGTCGTTCTCGCTGGTCTTGCGCTGTATGTCGTCGGCAATCTTGCCACCCTGTATCTTATATTACACCTCTCCCTCTGGATCGTGATCGTAGGGTTGGTTCTCTCTTTCATCGGACTTAAACCGCTTCAGAAACTGGCATTCCCTATTGCTTATCTCCTGACCGCTATCCCCTTACCGGTATTCTTCTACAATGTACTCTCGGGCCATCTGCAATTGTGGTCGTCCGCCTTGGGCGTTGGAGTGCTCCAGCTCATCGGGGTCACGGCGTTTCGTGAAGGAAACGTAATCGATCTCGGCCCGGTGCAATTGCAGGTCGCGGAGGCCTGCAGCGGAATCAGGTATCTGTTTCCGCTGACATCCCTGGCTCTGTTGTGTGCGTACTTCTACCGCGATCGCATGTGGAAACGAATCCTGTTGGTACTCTCGGCCTTACCAATTTCGGTACTCGTCAATGGTTTGCGCATCGGGGTCGTCGGCATCCTCGTGGAGTGGTATGGGCCCCAGGCGGCGGAAGGATTTCTGCATCTCTTTGAAGGATGGGTCCTGTTCCTCTTCACCTTGACCATGCTGGTGGCGGAAATGTGGGCCCTCTCACGCGTGCAACCGCTTCCCGGTGGTTACGGCTTTCTGAACCGATTCCAGATTTCTCAAGGATCGGCTAGCCCTGAATCGATCCCAGCAGCCGCTCGGGCCGCACCGGCCATGGTGTTGCGGGTACCGGCCTATGTCGGCAGCCTCGCGCTTATTCTCCCAGTGGCGCTATTTTCCTGGTCGGCCGGCGAGCGACAAGAAGTGCCACCGGAACGAACTGCCTTCGTCGACTTCGGCATGCGAATCGGAGAATGGCAAGGCAGTCCACAACCCGTGGAGCCTCAACTCATTTCTGCACTGCGATTTGATGACTATTTGCTGGCTGACTACGCGGCGTCCGGCTCAAGCCCCATCACCCTCTACATGGCCTACTATCGGTCCCAACGAAAGGGACAGTCAGCCCATTCCCCGCAAAGTTGCATTCCTGGAGGAGGGTGGGAAATCACTTCCCACACTACCCTCAATGTGTCGGCAGATGGGAAAACGTCGCCGGCGATACAAATCAATCGTGTGCTCATCCAAAAAGATCGGCAGAAACAACTGGTGTTCTATTGGTTCAAGCAGCGCGATCGGCACCTTGTCAGCGAATATCTCGTCAAGTTCTACCTGTTCTGGGATTCATTGATGCGACAGCGCAGCGATGGAGCCCTGATTCGACTGTCCGCCGCCGTCGATCCAGGTGAAGATGAGCAAGAAGTCGAGCAGCGATTATTGCAATTTGCTCGAGGCATTCAGCCTCAACTCACTCGGTATATTCCGGACTAACCATGACCAGTGCGATCTTTTTCAGCTTCATCACTTCCCTGTTTATCTGCATGGCGTTGATCCCGCCGCTACAACTGAACGCGGGTCGCTGGAGCTTCATGGATCTTCCCGGCGAGAGAAAGGTCCATGCGAATCCGATTCCGAGGATCGGCGGCATCGCGTTCGGCTTCGCGGCACTCCTGTCCGTTTTCTTCTGGGCACCGCAGGATCCTATCATCACGCCGGTATTGGTGAGCGCGACAATCATCCTGGGTTTCGGCATTTGGGACGACCGTGCCAACCTGAATTACAGAACCAAACTTGTCGGGCAATTGCTGGCCATCTTCGTGGTAGTCATTTTCGGTCACATTCACTTCGAACAGATTCCGTTTCTTCACGATGAAGAAGCGCCGCTTTGGCTGACGATGCCCTTGACCGTGGTATTTCTTGTCGGGGCCTCGAACGCGGTCAACCTCTCCGACGGCCTCGACGGTCTAGCAGGAGGTCTAGCCTTTCTGAGTTTTGCCGGCATTGCCTATCTAGCCTATCTGTCGCACGAGACCACCGTGTTGGTGCTGGCAGCGGGATTCTTAGGCGGCTTACTGGGATTTTTGAGGTACAACACCTATCCGGCCAGGATTTTCATGGGCGACGCGGGAAGCCAATTGCTCGGGTTCTCGATGGGCGTCCTCGTACTCCTCATGAGTGACCCTGCGCGCGCCCCCTTTCCTGTGACTGTAGGACTGCTGGTGCTGGGCTTGCCGTTTCTGGATACGCTTGCGGTCATGGGGCAGCGGCTTGCGAAGGGCCGGTCGCCCTTCATCGGCGACCGGAACCATGTCCACCACAAGTTGCTGGCTCTCGGACTCTCGCACCATGAAGCCGTCATCGTGATCTATGGGATCCAGGCGGTGATGGTGGGCCTCGCGTATCTTCTGCGCTGGCAATCCGATGCCCTGATTTTCACCATGTATGGCGCATTTGCCCTGGCCATGTTCGCCCTGTTCGTCGCGGCCGAGCGGGGAGGCCTTCTGCTATCGGAAACGTCGAAGGGCCGAGTGCTCTCCGATACCAAATTGGCCCGTGCCGGGATATGGCTCAGCGACATGGCGCCGCGGTTTCTCGCGGTCGTGGTGCCGTTGTTCTTGATCGCGAGCGTGTTCTTGCCGGGACATGTCCCGATGGATGTCGGGTACGCGGCCTTCAGCCTGTTCGCCGTGGTCTTGGGAGGTCTGTGGTTCATGCCCGAATACCGCTCCCATTTTGTGCGCGGGGGCCTGTATGTCGGCAGCGCTTTCCTGATGTATATGGGAGAGCAGTCGGGCATTCCGGAGATCTGGCCCATCTACGTGACGCAGAATACCCTGTTGGCGCTCATCGCCCTTCTGGTGTTATTGAGCATGCGATTCAGCCGCGGGAATCGATTCCAGACCACACCCCTGGATTACCTGATGGTATTTTTCGCCTTGATCGTCCCCTTGCTGCCGGAAATGCGAGCCGATATGCCGACCCTGAGCATTCTCGCCGCCAAGTTGATCGTGTTGTATTTTTCGTTTGAGTTATTACTCCATTCGTTCGTCGACCGAGTGAAGCACTTGGGGTTCCTCTCGTTATGGGTCCTGTTCGGATTGGGAGTGAGAGCCTGGCTCTAACGTGGAGACGATCAATGAACCGTAGCGTAGCAATGAGAGACCGTCAGCCATCAGCCTTCAGGCCTTTCGCAGCCATGGCCGCGTTGGCGTTGATGCTCACCTTGTCGGCCTGTGGAGGCCCCCAGGAGCGGAAGGCGCAATATCGCAGCAAAGCGCAGGATTATATCCAGGCGGGGAACTTCCCGAAGGCCCGGGTGGCGTTGCGAAACGTACTGAAGATCGATCCCAAAGACGCTGACGCCTATTTTCTCGTGGCACAGGTAGAAGAAAAGGAAAAAAACTGGCGCAATGCGGTCGCCAACTACCAGCAAGTCATCGATATCGTACCGGACCACAAAGAGGCCCTCATTATCTTGGCCAAGTACTATCTCGAAGCCAAACTGGTGGATGAGGTGGGACGGGCAGCGGACAAGGTGCTCGCAAAACATCCGCAAGACCCGCAGGCACAGGCGCTGAAGATCGCCCTACTCGCGCAGCATGACAAGATGGATCAGGCGAGGGTCCGGGCGGAGGAGTTGAGCAAAAGATACCCGACCGAGCCGGATGTCGCGATTCTCCTGGCCACGCTGTATGGCCAGATGCGTCGCTCGCAAGATGCCCGAGCGACGTTGCAAGCTGCGCTTCACGCACATCCGCATCATCTGGATCTCTTGCATAATCTGAAAACCATCCTCGACGAAGCCCACGACGACAAAGCCACGGAACAGGTCTTACGCCAGATCATTCAGGAAGAGCCCACGTTATATGACCATTGGCTGAAACTGGCCCGCTTCCATGATCAACGCCACGCGGCCGAACAGGCAGAGCAGGTTTTGCGCGAAGCGGTACAGGTCTTTCCCGACAGCGAGCAAGCCTGGTTGGCACTGACTGATTTCTTGAGCCTGCGCAGAGGGAAAGAAGCTGCAGAGAAGGCCTTCCGCCAAGCCATGGAACGGTTACCCTATTCGACCAATGTCCCGTTTGCCTTAGGGGCTCTATATGAGCGCCACAAAGATCTACCGAGAGCCAGGCAGATGTATGAGTCGGTAATAAAAGAACACGACAAAAAGCCGGCAGGATTGGATGCGCAGGTCAAAATCTCGCAGCTTGACTTCAGTGCCGGGCATCAGGCGGAAGCCGAACGACGACTGGCGGAAGTGTTGCGGCAGAATCCCCGTTCGGCCGAAGGCTTGATACTGCAAGGGAAACTTGCCCTCATTGGAGGAAATGGAAAAGATGCCGTACAAGCATTTCGCACAGTGCTTCGGGATCAACCCGAATTGGCACACGTGCACTATTCGCTTGGGCAAGCCTATCTGTTGACCGGAGATTCGCAGCTCGCGCGCGAGAGTTTCGAGCGGGCCATGGCGCTCTATCCTGATATGGTCGAGCCGAATTTGGCGCTTGCCATATTGGAAAGTCAGAGCGGACAATTCCAACGGGCCAGAGTGCGCCTGAACGAAATTTTAAAGTCTCATCCTAATCATATCCCGACGATGGAGCGCCTCTTTGCCCTAGATCTTGGGGCAGGTGATTGGAACCATGCACGGGCGACCCTGGAGAGCTTGCGTCAAGTGGTCGGAGATACTGCCGTGACCATGATGGCGGAGGGCCGCCTCAAGGAGGCCCAAAAGGACTTCGCAAGAGCGACCGTGGCTTTTGAGCGGGCGGCGGCGATGACCCCCGAGGCGCGGGAACCCTTGTTAGCGGTCGTTCGGCTCGATCTGGATCAAAAACAACCGGATCATGCGCGGCGCCGCCTGGAAACTGTGGTAGCCGCAAATCCCGCCCATCCCTACGCCCACGGGCTACTCGGAGAAGTCCTGTCGATTGTCGGTCGGCACGATGCCGCAACCGCACAATTCCGTGAGGCGACCAGAATCAATCCGACCTGGGTGCTCCCCTGGATAAACTGGGCGACGCTGTCGCTTTCGCAGGGCCAGGCGGACAGTGCAATCCGAACATTAAGAGAAGGCCTCGTGGTCAACTCGACCAGTGAAGAACTGCAGATGCTGCTGGCATCGGTCTTGGCAAACCAGGGTTCGGTCGATGAAGCCATCGGTGCATACGACGCCGTGTTGCGGATGAATCCCCGCAATGTCCTCTCTGCGAACAACCTCGCGGCTCTACTCGCTGATTTCAAAGCTGATGCGCCGCATCTGGAACGGGCCTTTCTCTTGAGCCGCGACTTTGAGAAAGAGGCGCCGCACCCGCTATTTCTCGATACGCTGGGGTGGGTTCGGTTGAAAATGGGGCATTTGGATGATGCGGTTCGTCTCATGCGGCAAGCGATTGCCAAGGCCCCGGACCTTCCGATGCTCAATTATCACCTCGGCGCGGCTCTCTATCAGTCGGGTCAGAATGTCGAAGCCAAGGTGCATCTCGTAAAAGCGCTCAAGAGCACAGAACAATTCCAAGGGCGACGTGAAGCACAACAGCTGCTCGCCCGAACGAGTGGATAGGAGTCGTAAGCCATGCATCATAGTTTCCAGATCGTTCAGAGAATCGCATTCGGATTGATCATAGGTATGTTCCTGACCGCCACTGTGAGCTGTCAATCTGCTGACATGCGCAGCACGGCTCAGGAAGCATCAAACTCCGACCAGGGGTACCGGCTCGGCCCCGAAGATGTCCTGCTTATTTCCGTCTGGAAAGATGAACACCTGACTAGAGAAGTTCTCGTCCGGCCGGATGGCATGATTTCTTTTCCCCTCGTCGGAGACGTGCCGGCTGAAGGGCGAACGGTGGAAGAACTGCGCATAGACCTCACCAAACGGCTGATCAAATATATTCCTGCCGTGAACATCACGGTCGCCGTCATCAAGCCATTGAGTTACAAGGTGTATGTCGTCGGCCGTGTGACAAAGCCCGGCGAATTCCTGGTGGGCCACTATACCGATGTGCTCCAAGCCTTGAGTCTCGCGGGAGGACTGACTCCGTTTGCGGCGGAAAACGACATCAAGATCGTGCGTCGGGTGATGGGCCAACAGCAGACGTTTCCATTTCGGTACGGTGATGTGCGGAAGGGCATGGATCTGGAACAGAATATCATCTTACAGCGCGGCGACGTCGTGATGGTGCCATAACTCGTGAAGTTGTCGTCGCAGAGTTGGAAAAGGGGGCAGAACGCCCGGTCGTCAGGAAGGAGACTGGCTTGGCTGACGGTGGTGTGTTTGATCCTGCACATCACCGTTCCAGGGTTTGCGGCCGAATGGTCACTCGTACCCTCGATGAGCACCAAGGCATACTACAATGACAACCTGTTACTGACGCCCTCACCCCATGATCCGACCTACGGCTATTGGATTTCACCAGGAGTAGAATTTGCCGGAAAGACCGAACGACTGGAGGTGAGCGGCAAGACAGCGCTCGACCTCGTGGACTACTACGGAGACGTGAAAGACCGATTTACGAATGTATTCTTGCCGTTGACGATGAAGTATCGGACGGAGCGAGACGAATGGGGATTCACCGGGGGGTTTACCAGAGACAACACGTTGATGGGGGAGTTGTTGACGACCGGAATTGTTTTACGATTCACCCAACGGAACCTGTGGAACTTGAATCCGAGTTGGACGAGGATGATCACTGAAAAGTTTGGCTTTCAAAGTACATTCCAGTTCAGCGATGCGAGTTATCAAGACGGCCTCCGCCTTGGGCTGGTCGACTATCAGGTGTTTGGGGGAACGGCCGGGTTCCTATATCACTTGACGGAACGTGACGATGTGCAAATAGTTGGAACCTACACCAACTTCCATACGACCAATGCACCCTTTGGACTGAGGGCCTATTACCCGGGAGCCATGTTATCCGTCATTCATAGCTTTACAGAAGGGTTGAAGGCAACGGCCTATGGTGGACCACGGGTTGTCAGTTCCACCACCCAGGGCGGCGGGTTTAGCCAGAAGACAAATGACACAATTTGGGTCTACGGGGCGATGCTGACCCAGCAGTTCGAGCGAGCCAGCCTACAATTGAGCGTGACCCGTGATATCGTTCCCAGCGGTTTCGGACTCTTGCTTCAGACCGATCGAATTGGAGCATTGACCTCCTATAACCTCACCGACACCTTGACGGCTTCCTTGGATGCTTCTGGGTATATCGTGTCAGGGGTAACCAGTCAGGCTCAGGGGGGCACCCTACCAGAGCAGCGACTTTTTTACCTCACGCCGAAACTGGCCTGGCACTTTTCAGAATGGTGGAGAACCGAGGTTTCCTACAGTTATAACTGGCGTGATGTGGAGACCTTTAATGAGCCGGTCATGTCGAATACCCTCATCATCATGTTGACGTATTATCCACCGAAACTGGCCATCTCGAATTAGGTTTGGGGCTTAGGAAAAAGGATATCTCCATGACAGGTCAACCACGATCACAAGAACCAGAAGCCACGATCAATCTTGGAGACTATCTTGCGATATTCAAGCGCCGGAGAACCGTTATTTTTTTCGTAGCGGGGTTTCTCTTGTGCCTCAGCCTGGCCGCGGCAGTGCTCTGGCCTCCGACCTTCAAATCCACCGCAACGATTCTGATCGAAGAACAGGAAGTGCCTGCGGAACTCGTCCATAGCACCATCACCAGTTACGCCGACCAACGAATTGAGATGATCAAGCAACAGGTCATGAGCCGTTCCAGTCTCTGGAAGGTCGTGGAGCAGTACAATCTGTACCCCGAAATGAGACGTGAAAACCCCACAGAGGAGGTCATCAAACGTTTCATCAAGGATATCGAAGTTGAAGTCATCAGCGCCGATGTCATCGACAAACGGACGCAGCATGCGACCAAGGCCACCATTGCTTTCACCGTGTCCTACAACAGTGGGGCGCCTGATACCGCCCAACGTGTGGCGAATGAACTGACCAGCCTGTTTCTCGGCGAGAATCTCAAGAGCCGCGAACGCCAAGCACAAGAAACCACTACCTTTCTGAAACAAGAGGCGGAAAGCCTCGCGGCGCATATCGAAGAGGTGGAGGCCAAACTGGCCACGTTCAAGCAACGCGCGGCCGGTGCCTTGCCCGAGTTAATGCCGCTGAATCTCCAAATGATGAACCAGTCGGATCGTGAGCTGATGGACCTCGATCAACAGATCCGCAGCCTTGAGGAGCGGAAGTCGTATCTCGACGGGGAATTGGCAACCATTAAGCCGAATACACCCATCCTGTCCGTCACCGGAGAACGTATCCTCGATAGTGTGGAGCGGTTACGTGGACTCCGGGCGGAATATGCCGGAGTGGCCGCGAATCTGTCGTCGGACCATCCAGATGTGATTAAGATGAAACAGGAAATCTCTGCGCTGGAGCGGGAAACCGGGGCGAATCCGGAGACTGAAGAGGTCGCCAAACAATTGATCGATGCCCGGGCCAGGCAGGCCACACTTGCCGACCGCCTCGGAGAGAACCACCCCGATGTGTTACAAACCCAACGCACGATCGTGGTGCTGGAACGGGAACTCCGTCGGATCGGCACGGGTGCCGGCAACAAGCCGATGCAGCGTCCGGAAAATCCTGCCTACATCAACATTCAGGCACAACTCAATTCGGTGAATTCATCTCTGCAAGCATTGAAAACCAGCCGTACGACCGTCAAGCAACGTCTTCAGGATTATGCCAAACGCATCGAGCGGACTCCGGTGCTGGAACCGGACTATCTGACGCTCGCGCGCGACCGCGACACCTCGTCCCAAAAATATCAGGACATTCGCTCGCGACTCCTGGAGGCCAAGGTGTCGGAAGGCCTCGAAGTGCAACGGAAAGGCGAGCGGTTCTCGCTCATCGATCCTCCGGGGCTGCCGGAATCGCCGGAGAAGCCCAACCGGAAGGCCATTGTGCTGTTGGGGTTCATCCTGGCGCTGGCGGGCGGCGCAGGGGCCGCCGCGCTCACGGAGCATCTGGACCATTCTATTCGTACCCCTGAACAACTGGTACGAGTGTCGCAGGCCTTCCCCCTGGCGGTTATTCCTTACATGCCCAATCGGGCAGATCTGGCTCGTGCACTCGCCAGAAGAAACAGGATTCGTCTCACGGGCCTGGGAACGGTGGCCCTGTTGGTGCTCATCTGCCATCTGTTTTGGACCCCCTTGGACGTGGTGTGGTTCGCGGCCTTGAGGAGATTCGGCATCGAATGACCGTGGTCATCTCGCAACGTGAGGTCGTTGAGCTTGTCTGCCAGTATGGAAAGGGGTAACCATGGAATGGTTTCAAGCGGCGCTCGATCGCTATAAGCAACAGCAGCACCAGAGCCCTCCCAGATCCGGTCCCGGACGAACGCAGCCTATGCGGGCGATTCCGGCCACAATCGTGTATACCCGTACGCGCTCGATACAGATCCCCGAACCGGTGCTGAGGGAGCAGCGTATCCTGGCCGGCTTTGAAGGAGGGCCGTTCGTAGATTCGTTCAAAATCCTGCGTACCCAGGTGTTGCATCGAGTCAGAGAAAAAGGATGGAATGTCATCGGCGTGACCAGCCCAGGCGAGCGAGAGGGAAAGACCTTCACCGCCGTGAACCTGGCCGCCAGTCTGGCCATGGACGTGACGCAATCCGTGCTGCTGGTCGATGCGAACCTCCGGCACCCCAGCGTACATGAGATGTTCGATCTGGGTGAGTGCCAGGGACTGGCCGATTATTTGCTGAACGATGTGCCGATCGAACAATTACTGGTGCATCCCGGTATCGGCCGCTTCGTTCTTCTGCCCGGAGGACGGACCGTGTCACACTCGGCGGAAGCCCTGACTTCTCCGAAAATGGTGGCCCTGGTCGAGGAGTTTAAACATCGCTATCAATCGCGTATGATCCTGTTCGACCTGCCCCCGATTTTGCAGACCTCGGATGTACTGGCCTTCTCGCCGTATCTCGATGCCATGCTTGTGGTGATTGAAGAAGGACGCACAAAAGCGGAAGATGTGGAACGAGCGCTATCGCTTATCAAACCGTCGACACCTGTGCTGGGGACGGTCGTCAACAAAGTGGGCCACGCGACGGCCACGCCGGCGACCATGAAGAGAATGATATAGGCCATCGATGTATAAAAGCTTCTACCGCCTCCACAGCAAACCGTTCTCGCTGCTGCCGGACAGTGAGTTTCTCTATCTTGGTTCGACCCACCGCACGGCCTATAGTTTGCTGGAGTACGGCCTCCTCACCGAAGCCCCATTCATGGTGCTGACCGGCGATCCCGGCATGGGCAAGACCTCGCTGCTTCAAAAATTGATCGCGGATACTCGCGACGCCTTTTCGATCGGCTTCCTCACCAATGCCCGCTACGATGTGGATCATCTGCTGCCGTGGATTCTCTTTGCGCTTGGTCTGAACAACAAACAAGTCGATCCGGTCGAAGCCCAGCATCTCTTCGCCAATTTTCTTGCCCAGGAAAGGGCACGGCACCGGCGGGTAGTACTGATCATGGACGAGGCGCAAAATCTGGGCGTGAAACTGCTCGAGGAGTTGCGGTTGCTCTCCAATTTGAATCAGGAAAAGACGCTGCAACTGCAAATCATCCTCTCAGGCCAACCGGATCTGCAAACACTCCTGCGCCGGGTGGATATGACCCAGTTCGCGCAGCGGGTCGTGGTGGATTACCATCTGCAACCCTTCACGGAGGAAGAAGTCGCGCACTATATTCGCCACCGTATCCAGCTCGCAGGATCAACGCAACCGCTCTTTAGCGCCCCGGCTTGTGCCTTGACCTACCGTTTGAGCCAGGGAAATCCACGGTTGATCAACCAAGTGTGCGAAATGGCCTTGACCTATGGGTATGCGCAGCAGGCCACGCGGATCACCGCGAAGCTGCTGGCGCAGGCGGCGCTCGATCGACGAAAGAATCGAATCCTCCCGCTGGCGGAACTGGACGATCTGGAAGAGCTCGCGGCAGGGAAGGATGCGGAGGAGCCAGATGCGCAGGAATCCATCGCGCAATCTCTACCATCACGTGAGTCCCCGCCACAAATCGAGAGCCAACAACCTGTCGGCGCGGCAGAACCCTACTATCAGCGGGGAATGACGCTCCGGAAATCTCAGGACTATATCGCCGCGATCGCCCAATTCGAGCAGGCCGCACGAGACCCGGCCTACCACCTTCGGGCGTTTGGACAGATCGGGCTCTGTTACCGGGCGCTTGGTCTTGTCCCCCAGGCCGTGGCGGCATTTCGAAAGGCCTGCATGGATTACAACGCGCCGCGCACGCAAAGTTTAAGCGTACGCTATCTGTTGGGGCGAACCCTGGAGCAGTTGGGAGAAAAACCGGAGGCCCTCGAGCAATATCGGCTGATTTTCCGTACCGACCGGACTTTCAAGGACACGGCCGTTCGCCTCTCAAGTCTGGAAGGGGATCAGACCCGCGAGGCAAGCCAGCCGGGTACCCACTCCTGGGGATTCGGACAAGCCTGGAAACACGTCCGGCAGTTGTTGAAGGGAAACAGTTGATCACAGAACCATTCCGACGCCGGCAGTCTCTTCCATGAAACAAATTCTTCAACATAAACGGTCCGGAGCGGTGAAGGTAGAGGAGGTCCCTCCGCCTTCACTGCGAGGTTGCGGGCTGCTCGTGCTCAATGAAGCCTCCCTCATCAGCCCGGGAACCGAGAAATCGACGATTCAGAGCACGAAAAAGTCGCTGGCCGGCAAGGCCATGGAACACCCGGAGAAGATCAAGAAGGTCCTCTCTGCGATTCAGACAGACGGGCTCGCGCTCACACTCTCCCGCGTGTTCGATAAACTGGACTCGCCGGCCTCGTTGGGCTACAGCTGCGCGGGCACCGTGCTGGAGGCTGCTCGCGACGCGGGATCCTTTACGGTCGGGGACCGCGTTGCCTGTGCCGGGCAAAACTATGCGTCCCATGCCGAAATGATCTACGTGCCGAAACATCTCTGCGTGAAAATTCCGGACGGCGTGGATTCCGAGGATGCATCTTTTGTGACGCTTGGAGCCATCGCTCTGCAGGGCGTTCGTCAGGCGGAGCCCTGGCTGGGAGACCGGATCGCCGTGATCGGCCTTGGACTGCTCGGCCAGCTGACCGTGCAATTGTTGAAGGCATCCGGTTGCCGTGTGTTGGGATCCGATGTCGATCAATCCAAGTTGCAGTTGGCGCGTGAGTCGGGAGCGGATTTGGTAGCAATGTCCTCTGATCTTGCGGATGCAGCCGCGACCTTTTCCGACGGCCATGGCGTGGATGCGGTGATCATCACAGCCAGCACCAAGGACAATGGTCCCATCGAAGTGGCCGGCGAGATCGCGAGGAAAAAGGGGAGGGTGGTGGTGGTCGGCGCGGTGGGAATGAATGTGCCTCGCGAATCGTACTATCAGAAGGAGTTGGACCTGCGCCTCTCCATGTCCTACGGCCCAGGACGCTACGACGCCGCCTACGAGGAACATGGGCACGATTACCCGTTCGGGTACGTACGCTGGACAGAGCAGCGGAACATGCAGGCGTTTCTCGAACTCGTTGCGACAGGGAAGGTGCGCCTCAAGCCGCTGATCACCCATCGCTTTCCCATCGAGCAGGCGGAGTCGGCCTATGCGCTGATGATGGAGGGCTCGACACCCTATATCGCAATGGTCATCACATATCCCTCCGATCGGGCTCGTCCTTTACCGCGAACCATTGCCGTCGGGACAGCCCCGGCCGCTCGCCCGGTCATGCTGGGAATCATCGGAGCTGGAAACCACGTAAAGGATATGCTGCTCCCGCCGCTTCAAAACATGGAACACGTCGGCATTCGCGGCATCTGTACCGCCTCGGGAATCACAGCGAAGACCCTGGCCGGAAAAATCACTGCCGCCTATTGCACGAGCGACAGCCAGTCCATTCTGGATGACCCGGCCATCAACACGGTGCTGATCGGAACCCGCCATGACAGCCATGCCGCCCTGACGATCAAAGCACTACTCGCGGGCAAGCATGTGTTCGTAGAGAAACCGCTCTGCCTGACGGAAGACGAACTGAAGGACATCCGCTCCGTCTATGAGAAGAAGGCACCAGACGGGTTACACTTGATGGTGGGCTTCAACAGGCGGTTTTCTCCACATGCACAGGAAGCCGGGAGGTTTTTCGCATCGCGAGTAAATCCGCTCGTCATGCTGTATCGAATCAACGCAGGACGCATTCCAGCCGATCATTGGATACAACATCCGGACATAGGAGGCGGGCGCCTCATCGGCGAAATGTGTCATTTCGTCGATTACATGCAAGCGCTCTCGGCCTCGTCGCCCACTTCGGTGTATGCGTCCAGAATCGGACGTCATAGCTCCGGCATCACCGATGACCAATGCAGTATCGTAGTGAATTTTGCAGACGGATCCATCGGCACCATCATCTACACGGCAGAGGGGGACAGCGAACTTCCGAAAGAACGCTTTGAGGCCCATGCGGACGGCAAGTCGCTCGTCATGAACGACTTCATAGAAACGCAGACCTATAAGGACGGCAAGAGTACCGTGTTCAAGACCGCAAAACGGGACAAGGGGTTTACAGAAGAAATGTCGCGGTTCGTCAAATCCGTTGCGGGAGGACAAGCCCCGGTCATCCCGTTTGAGCAGATCGACGCCGTGACACGGGCCTGCTTCCTGGCCGTACAAAGCCTGCGCTCCGGTGTTGCCTATCGCCTCTAGACAGACGACGAGTGCGGCCTGCCCCATTCCAAATCAGTTCCCCTCAAGTTTCCTCCTCCGCCGACCGATGATGGTTCAGGGGAGTGCCTGCATGGGTTTGGAAATCATTGAAATTGTCGAAGACGACCAAGGCCAGGCCAAGTTGTTGGATCAGATCCTTCGGCAAGCCTCGTTCCGGACCAACGTCGCATTCGATGGCCCGTCCGCGATGCAGGACGTGTGGCGGATCAAGCCCTCTTTGATCATGGCCGACGATAACCTGCCCGGTCTGACCGGTCGGGAAATGTGCAAACGCCTCCGGCAGGACCCTTCCACAAAATACATTCCCATCATTCTCCTGTCCGGCTATTCGTCTGAGGAACGTCGTGTCGAGGCGCTCGACGGCGGAGCCGATGACTTCATCGTCAAACCCTATGCAACGGCCGAACTCGTCGCTCGCGTGAGGGCGCTGCTGCGCCGATCTCAGCAGGGACAAGGACAGGAGGAGGACCTCGGTGAGGATCTCGCCTTGACGGAGAGTCTGTACGTGGCAATGTACCGCGGGCAGAAGTTGACGCTATCCGTTCATGAATGGAAATCACTGCGGCGACTGACCAGTACGGTCGGAAGCGTGGTCCCGCGAGAAGAACTCAGCACGCTCCTCTGGGGAGACGACGCTCTGATGCATGACGGGGTAATCGACCGGTGCATGGAGCAACTGAATAAAAAACTGGCCGGGGAGGGCCCGGCTGCGGGACACATCAAAATGGTTCCAGGCGGCTTTCGCCTGATCATCCCTTCCTCAGAGAAGCCGGACATCGTCCAGGCTCAATAACGCGCCTTTGCGATCGCCCTCGCTCCACAGACGGCCTGCGGCCAGTGCATCCAGCAACCAGGCCAACTCTTCCGGCACTCGTCTCGCCCGGCGACGGGCCCGCTTCCAGTCCCGTTCGATACATGCCTGCACGGTGAGATTCAGCCTCTTGCCCCAGCGCCTGAAATCCGCCATTTCCTCATACCGTCCCAATAGGGCCTGAACCTGTTTGATCCGTTTCAGCCCATCCTGTTTGGCCGCCGCTTGTCCCGGCAGCCATTCCGTCTGATAGCGGATCGTCTTCAGGGTGAGACGCAGCGCATGGAGACGTTTTCGACTTGGCTTCTCCAGGGCCTTCTCGATCAGCCGCGAGAGGAGGCGCTCATGCTCATGCCTCAAGACTTCCAGTCGGTGCTTCACGGAAAGACCCGGGGGAGTGATCATCGGAAGCGCCTGTTTCCAGACCGCCTGTTCAATCTTGCGATAGGTTTGCGCGCGAGTCAGCTTGCGTTCCCGCTCGACGATCCAGGACTCGACGGCAGTGATGTCCGACTCGGGAGCTTCAATCTTCATCAGATATTGCCGGAAGACCTGCAAGGCCCGGAGCCGACTCAAGCGACTCACAGTCCGGGCCATCATCGCGGCACGGTCACGATTATTACAGAGCTCCAGTAATGCTTGAAGTCTACGGCAGTGAGTACGAATCGAGTGGATGGTGTCGGCGGTGCCGTCGCCCGCCATCGCGTGGCGGATCAAACGAAGCACGGTAGCTTGGTAGGCAGCAGCCGCCTGAACGACTTCTTGCCCGAAACCGGATGATGCGGTATGAATAGGGGAACGCGGCTTCCTCATGCCAACCTCAAAGTAGACATGAGAGGTGCCGGCCGGAGAACAGCGATAAGACTTCGAGGAACGATTGAACTCGTGACCGCCACCCGATCACCGACTTGCTTCCTGTTGGAGGATGCCCGATGGACTGCCTCTTCTTTCGACATGGTATCGCGATCGAGCGTCAGGAGTGGAGCGGGCAGGAACAGGACCGTCCACTGACCGACAAAGGCGCAGCGCGAACCCGAGAATCCGGCAAGGGACTGCTCAATCTGCGCATCAAACCGACGCATATCCTTTCAAGTCCCCTGGCGCGTGCGCACGAAACCGCCGCCATTCTTCAATCCTTGATTCGTCCCAAGCCGAAGATCCGGATCTGCGCCGAACTCAGTCCAACAGCGCATCCGCGCACCCTGTTTGCGCTGCTGGATGCGCTCCCGCCGGACGCCGTCGCGCTCTGTATCGGCCATGAACCTCACCTGAGCCTGGCAGCCGGAATCCTGCTCACGGGAAAACCTTGCAGCGGCCTGTCGCTCAAAAAAGCAGGGGCCTGCCTGATCCACATCGAAGAGTCCGTGCGGCCCTCGGCAGGACGACTCGCATGGTGGCTGACCGCAGCACAATTGCGCGCCCTGGCCTGATCACCCGCCGGATCAGACACCAATTCAATAATGAGAGCATGCCGACCACGCAACGTACTACCTGACCGGCCGGGATATTCTCTCCGAGACTGCTCATAGAAACAGACAGGGCGTCGCACATGCGCACCCTGCGAGGGAGGGCGGGGGAAACAGTGCCCGAAGCGGCCGATGCCTTAGTTGCCTTCGTCCTCCTGACTTGTGGTGACGAACTGAACCGGCCGCTTGAATACCTTCTCGAAGAGATCGCTGCGACCACGCGCCGCCCAGATTTCCAACTCGGCATCACCCGACACGTCCACTGTGATGACGACGGTCTTGCCGATTTTGACCTCGACGTTCCGCACCACCGAAAACTGGCTTCGATCCAATCCGTCGGCAATACGAAGCAGGGCCGACAGCACGTTGATGATGCGCTGGTTCCCTTGCGGCAACGCGGTGAACTCACTGTGCTTTCGCGTCGGCACCGAGCGGCGGTGATACCGCGCGATATTCGCCACCAGATCGATTTCCTCGGCGGTGAATCCGGAGAGATCGCTGTTCTTGATCAGGTAGTAGGCATGTTTGTGATGCTGGCGTGAATTGATCAAATATCCGATATCGTGCAGGATGGCCGCGAACTCCAGCCACTCACGCTCCCGCTGCCCGAATCCGTGCAACGACGTGGTTTGATCGAACAGGCGTAAGGCGAGTCCGGCGACATGGAGCGCATGCGTCTCGGAGACATGGCACCGGCGAGCCAGGGCCAGGATGTTCCGCTTCCGGACATCGGGAATATCCCGTTCCGCCTGAATGCCCTCGTGGTGGCGCTGAATGAAGTCGTAGATGATCCCTTCCCGGATCGCCTTGTCGCAAATCGTCAGCTCATCTTTCCGTAACAGGTCGAGCAGAATTCGAAACACCATCGTCGCAGGAAGCAGCGTATCCACGCGTTTGGGATCAAGCCCCGGCATGGCCAGCCGGGTTTTCAGCGTGGCGTCGGCCAGACGTTTTTCAACGGCGGCAATTTCTTTCGCCGAAATTTTCGTGAGGTTCAGCTGCTGGAGAGGGCGGCCCGTGCGCTGCAGATAAATGACTTCGGCCAGGTTGCCCGCCATCCCGGAAGTGGCGATGATCTGCTCCACGCGTTTGGTCTTATAGGTACCGAGCGCCTGCTTGAGTTGACTGGTCACCGCTTCTTCCAATTCGTGCAGCATCGCCTTGGAGGGGGGTGTCTTCGTCAGATACAAATCTTTGAGCCGAATCGCTCCCAACTTGAGGCTGCGAGCCTGATAGATCGTGTCCCGGTTCCCGACGATCACCTCGACCGAACCGCCTCCGATATCGATCACGAGGGTCGGCGGCTCAGGGAGAGCGACGCTGTTCTGCACGCCAAGGAAGATTAAGCGGGCTTCTTCTGCGCCGGTGATGACCCGCACCGTCAACCCGGTTTGTTGCGCGACATGATCCAGAAATTCCCCGCCGTTTCGCGCCTCCCGCACCGCGCTGGTCGCCACGCCTTCGATCCGCTCGTAGCCCTTGTTCCTGGCCAGCGTCACCAGGTTCCGGATGACTTCGAGTCCGCGCATCATCGCTTGGTCGGAGAGGCGGCGGGAGGTGAACACTCCGTCGCCGAGACGGGTCATGTCTTTGAACCGGTCGAGGATCTTGTAGGTGTAGTCCGGCTGCACTTCCGCCAGGACCATATGAATGGAATTGGTGCCGATGTCGAGGACGGCCAGTTTTGGCATCTACAGGCTCGCTGAGGGAGCTATGTGCCGGATGTTCTTGCCTTCAACCATGTAGACGACCAGCTCCGCGATATTGGTGGCATGGTCGGCGATCCGTTCGAGGGACTTCGCCACAAAGGTGAGGCGGATCGCGCGGGTAATGGTCCGCGTGTCTTCCAGCATAAAGGAGAGCAGTTCTCGAAACAACTGCTCGTTCACCTCATCGACAAAATCGTCGTCGGCGCACACCTTCCGCGCCAGCACCGGATCTGAATTCACGAAGGCATCCAGACAGTCCTTGACCATACGCATCGTCCAATTGGCCATGCGCGGAATATCGATGTAGGGCTTCAGCTGCGGCTCGCCGTTCAGCTCCAGGGCGCGCTGCGCGATGTTGTCGGCCAGATCGCCCATCCGTTCCAGTTCGGACGAGATCTTCATCCCCGTCGTCACGAATCGCAGATCGCGGGCCGTCGGCTGTTGCAGGGCCAGCAACTGGATGCAGAGCTCGTCGATCTCGACATCCAACGCGTTGACATCGTGGTCCTGCTTGATGACGTCGACCGCCAGATCGGAATCCCTATCCACCAGAGCCTGGAGGGCCAGTTGAATCTGCGATTCGACGAGGCCTCCCATGCGGAGCAATGTCTGCTTGAGATGCGCGAGGTCTTGATCGAAATGTCGTTGCATGCTCCAACTCCTCCCGCGAGTTATCCAAACCGCCCGGTGATGTAGTCTTCCGTTCGTTTATCATGCGGGGTCGTAAAAATCGTCTTGGTATCGCCGAACTCTACCAATTCGCCCATCAGAAAAAAACCGCATTGATCCGACACGCGCGCGGCCTGCTGCATGTTGTGCGTCACGATCACCACGGTGTAGGTATCCTTCAACGTATAGATGAGTTCTTCGATCTTGCCGGTCGCGATGGGATCCAGGGCCGAACAGGGCTCGTCCATCAGGATGACGTCGGGCTGGACCGCCAGCGCCCGCGCGATGCACAACCGCTGTTGTTGTCCGCCGGACAATCCCAGGGCACTTTGCGTCAACCGGTCCTTCACCTCATCCCAGAGTCCGGCGCCCTGCAGGCTATGCTGCACGAGTTCATCCAGGGACCGCTTATCCTTGGTGCCGTGCAGACGCGGCCCGTATGCCACATTGTCGTAGATGGATTTGGGAAACGGGTTCGATTTCTGAAAGACCATGCCCACACGTTTCCTGAGATCGGTGACGTCGATGACGGGGTCGAAGATGTCGACACCGTCCAGTTCCACACGCCCCACCGCGCGCGCGCCTTCCACCAGGTCGTTCATACGATTCAGGCAGCGCAGCAAGGTGGATTTTCCGCACCCCGACGGGCCGATAAAGGAGGTGACCGAATGAGTCCGTACCGTGAGTGAAACCCGGAACAGAGCCTGTCGCGGGCCATAATAAAAATCCAGGTTTCGGACCAATATTTTTGCATCGACGGAGGTTCCTTGCGTCTCCTGGGGACGGGTGAGGCGCGATTGCGGAACGACCGGACGCACCGGGAATGTCTGGGCCGTCGGCGACACGCTGCGAGTTTGGAGATCCATGCCAGTTCCTTTCTGAAATCAAACCGCGGAGGCGGCAAAACGTTTCCGCAAACGATTGCGCAGGCGCACGGCCGTCCAATTCAGCAGCACAACCACGAGGATCAGAATCAGCGTGGTCATATAGACCATCGGTTTGGCCGCCTCGACGTTCGGCGACTGAAATCCGACGTCATAAATATGAAACCCCAAGTGCATGAACTTTCGATCGAGGTGCAGGAAGGGAAGGTAGCTATCCAATGGAAGGGCGGGCGCCAACTTCACCACCCCGGTCAGCATCAAGGGCGCCACTTCGCCGGCCGCCCTGGCCATGGCCAGGATCAGCCCCGTTAGAATCCCCGGTAACGCACAGGGGAGGATGACATGCCGGATTGTTTCAAATTTGGTCGCGCCCAACCCGATCGACCCTTCCCGGAAATCTCGTGGCACTGCAGACAGGCCTTCTTCGGTTGCGACGATCACTACCGGCACCGTGAGCAGAGCCAAGGTCAGCGATGCCCAGAGAATGCCGCCGGTGCCGAAGGTGGGATTGGGCAACGATTCCGGAAAGAGCAATTGGTCGATCGTTCCGCCTAAGGCATAGATGAAGAAGGCCAACCCGAATACGCCGAAGACAATGGACGGCACACCGGCAAGGTTATTCACCGCAATCCTCACCAGCCTGACCAGCAGACCCTGCTTCGCATATTCCCGCAGATAGACGGCCGCCATGACACCGAACGGCATCACGGCCACGGTCATCAAGAAGACCATGAGAACTGTGCCGAAAATCGCCGGGAAGATCCCGCCCTCCGTGTTCGCTTCACGGGGTTCGCTGGACACAAACAGCCACAGATTCCGGACATAGGCGAGGAGCTTCTCGCCCCAATGCATCCCGTTCGGCCGGCTGACGGCCAACACCTGATCGAGAGACAGCCGCACCGACCGGCCGGTGGAGAGCGTCAGGAACAGAACCTCCTGCCCGGCCTCCTTGTGCAACCGCTCAAGCACCTCAGTCTTGGCGAGATAGTCTCGTTCCAGCTCGGCAATCCGATCGAGGAGGAGCCGGTCTCCGTCGGCATCGCCGGGGTCGAGTCGGCCGCTCAGCGTCAACGCATGTCGGGCAAGCCTGGCCTTCTCAATCCGATAGTTGATGGATCCGATTTCCTCCCGCTCCAGATGTTCGATGCGGCGACGTAAGTGATTAGCCCGTTCCACCAGCGTCTTGACCGTCGTCCACGAACTCCCGCTCGCGCTTCCTGTCGCTGCCCCCTCCATGCCGACCGTGATGCGACCGAAGGCAGGCCCCCACTCACGTCGCTCGACCACCGTGAGATCCTCGGGACGCGCGCTCGTCACTATATCCGCAGCATTGATCCACCGATATTCGGCCCCGAACACATCCCGATTGCCGACCCGATACCGAAAACGGCGCTGTCCGTCCGGCGAGTCCGGCGTGACCGAATTGGGGATCACTTCTTCTCCCACCACCTGACCGATCACCGTCTCCTGCGTCTTGAGCGTCGTCTCCTGCAATGCACCGGGCCAGAACTGCCCCAGGCCGTTGATCATAATCAGCCCCAGCATGCCGGCCACCATCAACAGGCTAAGCGCCACACCGGAGGCCGTCATCCAGACGAACAGTTCTCCGCCCCGCCAGAATTGCTTCATGAACTTCGACCGTTCACCCATGGCTGTATTTATCCCGGAGCCGCTGACGAATGAGTTCCGCCAACGAGTTGATGACAAACGTGACGATGAACAAGAGCAGGGCGGCCAGGAACAACACCCGATAGAGACTTCCGCCATGCGGGGCTTCCGGAATTTCTACCGCGATATTGGCCGACAGCGTCCGAAAGCCGTTCGCCCAGTTCCAATCCAGAATGGGAGTATTCCCCGTAGCCATCAGGACGATCATAGTTTCTCCGATCGCGCGGCCGAACCCGATCATCACGGCGGAAAAGATTCCAGGGCTGGCCGACAGCAGCACCAGATGCAGGACGGTTTGCCAACGAGTCGCTCCCAGCGCGAGCGACCCGGCGATTTGGATCTTCGGCACATTGGAGAGCGCCTCTTCGGCGATACTGTAGATCACCGGGACGATGGCAAACCCCATCACGATACCGACGATCAAGGCGTTGCGCTGATCGTATTCGATACCGAGCCGGCTTGAGAGCCAGGCCTTGACGTTCCCGTCGAACCACCAGCCTTCGATGAACGGATTCGCCCAAAGACACCCGGCGATGCCCAATCCCATGAGAGGGATCAATAGCAGGGCTTCCTGCCCCTGCGGAAGGTGCCGTTTCACGGACAACGGACAGAGGTACCAGGCGAACGAGGCCACGATAACCAGCACCGGCAACACCAGCGCCATAGCGGCCACGGCCGGGAGCATTCGCTCAAGGAGGGGCGCCAGCCAGAGTCCGGCAAGAAAGCCGAGCACCACGGTCGGCAATGCCGCCATGACTTCAATAATAGGTTTAATTTTCGCGCGCAGGTCCTGATGCATGAACTGCGAGGTGCACATCGCCGCCAGAATGGCAATCGGCACGGCGAGAAACAGGGCGTACATCGTCCCTTTGAGCGTTCCGAATGCCAGCGGCAGCAGACCGAGCTTCGGCTCGACATCATCCGACCCGGAGGAGGATTGCCATACATGCGCCGGCTGATCGTACCCCTCGTACCAGACCTTGCCGAACAATGTCTCGAGCGTTACTTCGGGATAGGCGTTCTGTACCTGGTACAGCGACAGTTGCCCGGCCCCGTCCAATGCGATCAATCCGTCGCCTTTCGGGGCGAACGCCACGGCGCGGATCGGAAATTCGCTGGTGGCCAGCCGCAACAACGTTTGAGAAGAAGTCGCATGGTGCAGGAACAGATTACCCTTCCTGTCGCCGGTCACAAACCCCTTGACCCGTTGCGACGGCGCAAATGCGGTGACCGGCGCATTGTG
Source organism: Nitrospira sp. ND1 (assembly GCF_900170025.1). Lineage (NCBI taxonomy): Bacteria > Pseudomonadati > Nitrospirota > Nitrospiria > Nitrospirales > Nitrospiraceae > Nitrospira > Nitrospira sp. ND1. The sequence continues at coordinate 449,368 of NZ_FWEX01000005.1, forward strand.
AGCGCGAAGGGTATGGGTTCGAGTCAGTGTCCAACCGGACGGAGCATCGGCCCGTCGCACAAGTCCCCAGGTCGACACCGCACCGTCCTCAGACATGACCACCAGGCTCCGATCGCCACTCAGAAACCCCAACGTCGTGACGGCCGTCGAGGATGCGGCGACCGTATAGGCGGCCCTCATCTCCGGCGACTCCGTCTCGGACAAGGCGACATGCACCACCTGTCCGTCCGCGGTTCCCACATACAGATTTTCAAGTAACGCATCCAGGGCGAGGGCCGTCACCACACCTTTCGGTTGCGGCAGTTCCGTGATGATCGGATGGTCGCCCGCCACGTCATCCGCCGCGATGCGCACGACGAGCAGCCGGCCGCCCTTCGACAGGAGGGCCAGCAGACTTCCGTGATCATTGGCCCGGTAAGCCAGCCGGACGATGGGGCCTTTCGTCAGTGGAATAGGTTGACCGGCGCGAATATGCGGGCGCTTGCGTCGCTCGCCTCGATCGGTAAATTCCGTCGTGGTGCCGACTTTCAAGAACAGGACTTCACCATCGGCTGTGCCCACGGCCAACCGCGGAGCATTGCCGCCTCCGGACGCCATCGCCGTGATCTGGCGGCTCGTTACCTGTGCCGGCATCTCCAACGGGATGGGTTGGCCCGATGCCAGATCGAAGAACTGAATGGCTCCTGATGTGAACACCTGCGCGATCTCACGATGTTCATCGACCGCCACCTGAGCCGGACCTTCGTCCACAAGGAGGGCCGGCACACTCAAGCGTTGAGTCAACTTCGCGCTCGGCGCAGTGAACAACGGGGTGACTTCGCGAAACAGAAAAAAGAAGATCCCGAGAATGCTGACGATGGTCGCCAGCCCACCGACGGTAATAATGGCCCGGGCAAGCCGATCGAACAATGTTCGGAGATGCACAGGCCTCAGCATCAGTCGGAATCGCTCCGTGATCATTACCGGATCTGGCTCAGCTGCTTCTCAGCCATGGCGGCATCCACGGGGAAATACCCGTCCCTGAGCACGTCTGATTGCCCCTCTCTGCTGTAGACGTAGGTGAGAAACTCTTTCACGATGGGCGAGAGGGGTTTCCCCGGAGCCTGATTCACGTAGATGTACAAGTATCGCCACAGCGGATACGTGCCGTTCCTCGTGTTCGCCTGGGTGGGTTCGACGAACGACTGACCGGCCTTCGCCGCGAGCGGAAGCATTTTCACCCCGGACGTGGTGTAGCCGATCCCGCTGTACCCGATGCCGTAACGATCTTCGCTGATCCCTTGCACCACCGAGGCAGAGCCGGGTTGTTCCTTCACCTGATCCTTGAAGTCGCCATTTTTGAGCGCATGTTCCTTGAAGAATCCGTACGTGCCGGACGCTGAATTGCGGCCGTACAGACTGACTGGCGCACCGACCCAGTCGCCGGTCAACCCGAGTTGCCCCCACTTGGTCAGGTCGACGGCATGGCCGTGCCGCCGGGACTTGGAAAACAGCGCATCCACTTCCGCAACCGTGAGCCCCTTGGTCGGATTGTCCTTGTTGACGAAGAGCGCCAAGGCGTCCACCGCGACCGGGTAGGGCGTCGGCGGGTACCCGAACTTCGTTTCGAATGCGTCGATCTCGCTCGACTTCATCGTCCGCGACATCGGACCGAGTTGAGCCGTGTTTTCAATGAGCGCAGGCGGTGCCGTGCTGGACCCCTTCCCCTCGACTTGAATTTTCACATTGGGATATTGCTTCCGGAACCCTTCGGCCCACAACGTGATCAGGTTGTTCAGGGTATCGGAGCCGATGCTGTTGATCGTCCCGGACACGCCGCTGACCTTTTGATAGGGTCGTAACGTGGTGTCGGCGCCGTTCGCTTGTCCGGCGCAGGCGGCCGGCATCACGATCAGCGCATAGAGAATCGAAAACACGAGGACGGTCGTCAGCGGATGCCCACTCGCCGGTTCGCGCACGGTATTCGACTCATGACGCATGTCAGACTCCTTTTTGTCCTGCATTGCACTCTATGGAAGAGAGATTTCAGGATGATCGACACAGTATTAAGATCCGGTTAACTCTGATGACGGAGAACACAGCATGCGGCTTCAGTTTGTTGCACCGGATCCGTGCCGGTCTCGACCAGTCGCATGCGCTTCGGACCTATTCGCGGGCACGCAGGGGATGCGAAACTAGGCCGTGATCTGCACCTGAATCGGCTGTTTCCGCCTCTCTCGTATGAGAGCGCTTAGATGGGCGGACTGCACCTCACGAGGCTCTTCTGATGAACCCATCGGAGCAGTTTCAATCGGGTATTGATGCCCAGCTTCTGGAACAGATTGGTCAAATGATGGCGGACGGTGATGGTCGAGATGTGAAGGAGGTCGGCAATGTCTTTGTTGGACAGGCCTTGTCCGACCAACAGGGCGATCTCCTGTTCACGATCGGTCAAGGGAGAATCAAGGCGTTCATGCAAGGAGGGACTCGCAGGGTCCTGACAGACGGTCGTTTCCCTGCTATCCGACGGGGTTGGGTCATTGCGCTCCTGCCGCCGGGAGGTTCCGGGTAGCCTGCGGAGGTAGTCGACGGTTGCGAGCAGGATCTCTACCGGTTGAATGTTCAATACAATGCTGTCGATGCCGGACAGCAGGAGCCCGCTCGTACCGTGTCTATATTCCATGTCGCTGATGGCGATGATCCTGATCGCCGGAGCGGACATCCGTACCCTCCGCACCAGATCTGCGACGTCGATTTCTGACTCAAGCACCACAATGAGCGCCCGGGGCTTCTCGCGCGCGACGATCGCCTCCGCGTCCGATGCGTTGACCGCTTCCCCAATCAGCCTGACCTGCGGGTGAGTCGTCAGGACAGCCTGAAGACCGAGGCGAACGAGATCACTCTTGCAGACGGTCGCCAGGGCAAACGATGAATCGGCTGGTTCGCCTTCGCTCACTGGACCCATCATTCCCGCCCGAGATCTACCGCCCTCTGCCCCGTTACACATAGGATGAGCCCGACAGACGATCGAGGGGATCCTGCCTCGTGGCTGCGGATTCTGAGAGCGTCAGCCGTTCGGCCTCCAGCCAATCCTGGCGATCGTGCCCATCCTGCCGTCCACGGCGCTGATATAGCTCATAGGCCAGTTTCTCAATACGTATCCTGATCTCCTCGGCCGCTGCTCTGCCGCCGGCCGGTTGCGGTCGCCGCTCGCGGACGAGCCGTGGGCGGGAAGACGTCTTCTTGACCGCCTTGGGTGGGCTCCCTGTCTGCTTATTGTCTGCGCTTGATTTGATCCGTCGTTGTGCCATCGCTGAATCTCCTGGTTGCATCGAACTGAACCTTCCCTCTTCCGACAGAGAGGCATCACATGGACAATCTGCACGGCACGGGTCTGTCAAGATTTTCGGAAAACCATTGCGCGATAGGATGGTGAAGACGCGGAGTCACCGGCCACTCGCAGTGTCTATGGGCAAGAGCCTCACCCAACACTCTGTGTTGAAGTCTTGCCGGTCCCCGGCTGTCCTTACAGGGGATCGGCTCGTGCGGACTCGTTGTCCTGCGCAAGGTCAGAAGACGCGCCTGATCCTGCGCTCACGAGGTGAATCGTCATGAACGGACCCAAGACCGTAAGGGTGAGGTTGACGCTGCCTTGCTCCGAGGGCAGGGTCGTACGACTATTGCTCCATGAAAACATCTCACCCTCCTCTATGCTGGGAGGCCAGCATAGGAGCGTGACATTTCATGAGACTCACCGTTTCTTTAACATCCGGTTAAACCGGACCATTTCTGGATTATTTTCACGAAGCCTTATGCGCTGCGGCGAACGTGAGCGGGGCTGTGGCTGTCGAAGTAACCTCTTCGCAATGCAGCCTTGAGGAAGATGAAACAGGTCAACGGTAGGGTCCGTTGCTATGGGTTCTAGGATCGTCCAAATCATTGAAGACGAGCCGCTCCACGCCGACCTCCTGGACCGCGCCTTGCGCCAGGCCCAATTCGCGACGACGCTTGCCGCGGATGGTGAGAGTGGATGGCGTGACGCGCAGCGACTGCTGCCTTCGTTGATTCTGCTCGACCTCATGCTGCCGGGTCTGAGCGGCCATGAGGTTTGCCGATTGGTCCGACGCACACCGTCTACGCGCCATATTCCGATCATCATGCTGACGGCCGTCGGAACAGAAGCAGACCGTATTGCCGGCCTTGAGATGGGAGCAGACGACTACGTGGTGAAGCCGTTCAGCCCGAAGGAGGTCGTGTCCCGCGTTCAGGCCGTGCTGCGCAGAGTCCATGAGACACGTCGTGAGGACCCTGTTCTGTTTTCCGATACCTCCATCACAATGGAGGGGCCTTACTTCGTCCTGTCCTTGCAGGAACGGCAAATCACCGTCTCGAACACAGAACTGAGGCTGCTTCAGTACCTGCTGCCTCGGAATGGGGAATTAGTGCGCGGCGATGAATTGTTGAATCTTCCAGGCGAGGAGCTCGGGAGCACGAGCAGAGAAGAACTTGAGCACCGTGTGCGCTTTCTTCGACGAAAGCTGGAGAACAGCGGGACGGGATCGATCGAGATGTTGCCGGGATCTCGTTATCGTTTCCTGGCCCATCCGGGGTCAACCTGACACAACCGGCCGGAATACCGCCTCATTCGGAACGCTGCGGCACTCAACCACGACTACCCGGCGGGGACAGGCTTTCTCTAGGTGTCACCTGAGACCCGCCACGCAAGGATCAGCCGGCGCAGGCTAAGACCCGCACTCTCGGCGATATCCGTTCGATCTCGTACTCGAAGCCCCTTCGAAGCAGGATGATCTCTCCGCGCCGGCTCAGCTCGTCGACGGTCTTAAAGACCTGGTTCCAGCTGAGCTCCGGCAGCAGGGTCACGACCTGCTCCAGCGTCAGGGATTTTCGCAGGCATACGAGATCGAGGATCAGACCTTCGCTGGTGGGGGAAATGGATGGATGCACCATGGCACGCCTCCTTGTTGGGAATCCTTCACTCACCCTTGTCGCAGACCCGGGTAACTGTGGAGTCGGCGATCACGTGCAGACAGTAACATGGGGAAACCGTATGTCTATGCAATCAACGCCGCATCAATTCTGAGTTAACTCGTTCCAGGGATCGCCTCGCCGCTAAATCTCTTCGCGGCCGCAGAACGATCCTCTCCCGGTTCCGTCGCCTTGCGCCGGCGAACAACGCACCGCCACCACCCGAATCGCTCCGAGCGCCAGGAGAATGGCTCCAAGCGAGAGCAACTTCATGTGGTCCGCATCCTTGAACCAGAGAGAAATGATTTCCGTCAACATGACCACGAGGATCGTATCGACGATGAAGGTGACTTTGACGCGGCCTTCTGAAAAATAGGTCAGCGTGGTCTTGAACACCTCCACCACCGCGAGAAGGATCAGCGTGTCAACGATGATCTGCCGGAGCCCGATCTCCACCGGGGCATGCAGCAGCAGTCCGATATCCAGAAAGGTTTTGACGACCCCGCCGGTCAGGGCGATGAGGATCGTCAGAATGAGCAGGCTGAGGACTGCCTTGATCCCTTTCATCCAGAGTTCGGTGAGATCCGTGTCGATCACATGTCCAACAAACTCCGAGAGGCGGTTCATGCGAGGCTGAGAGTGGCTGAAGGTCATACCTGGTGTCTCCTGGTTGTTGCCAATGGTGCCGTTCATAAAGGAGTCAATGGCTGTCCGATTCCTTTATGGTCGGTATCACCACACATCCTATGGGGAATGTACCGGGTCACTGTTCCATCCTCGTCATCGATGTATTACAACGCGGTTACGTTTCACTCCGATCAGCTCAGCGTTCGCTTCCGGACAGCCGGACCTGCGATGTTGCACAGCGTTAACAGGCCTTTGTCGCTCCCGTAACAGTGGTGGACTACCATGACCCGATGACACTGAACATCGTACAAATCATTGAAGACGAACCTTTGCATGCGCAACTGCTGGACCACTCTCTCCGGCAGGCCCGCTATCGCACGAATGTGGCGCACGATGGCGTCACCGGGTTGGCGGACGTGATGCGACTCACGCCATCGCTCATCCTGCTGGACCTGATGCTTCCGGGGATGAACGGACAGGAAGTCTGTCGTCGCATCCGAAGCGAGCCTGCCACGAAACACATTCCCATCATGATGATCAGCGCCCTGGGGAGTGATGAAGACCGGATTTCAGGAATACGCATGGGCGCGGACGATTATGTTGCGAAGCCGTTCAGTCCACGGGAGGTCGTATCTCGAGCGCAGGCCTTGCTCCGGCGATCCCAGGCTCAATGGGCCACCGCACCATGCCTCTCAGGCTCGCCGGTGACGATCAAAGACCACTGTCTGCAGCCGAAAGACGGCCGATCATTTGGTGGGATCGATCGAGACCTTCTCCGGAATCGGGTATCGTCATGTTGCCGCGACTCACCTCAGCGAATCCTCCCCCTCGTCCCGCATACGACACGATTCTCAGTGCGAGCAGGGCAGTTGGATCCCCCCCGTTCCAGTTGGACGCTTACGTCAGGCCGGTTCTCCAAACCGTCATAACTCTCACCGCGTCCGGCGGCACCCCCCGCCGTTACCCTCTCCATGGGCCGGGGAACAGCGCACCGCCACCACTCGTATCGCTCCGAGCACGAGCACCTTCATGTGGTCCGCATCCTTGCACTCGAGCAAATTGATTTCCGTCAACATGACCATGAGAATTGTATCGTCGAGAAAGGTGACGTTGATGCGGCCTTCAGAAAAATAGGTCCACGTGGCCTTAAACACTTCCACGACCGCGAGCCAGATCAGCGTATCGACACTGCTCTGGCACAGCCCGATTTCAACCGGCACATCGAACAACTGTCGGATATCCAGGAAGGTCTTGGTGACCCCGCTAGGCAGGGCGATGAGGATCGTCGGGATGAGCAGACTGGGACGGCCTTGAGACCTTTCATCCATGCGTCGGTGAGATCGGTGTCCAGGAGCCGATCTATGATACCGTTAACTCGACCGACGCGTGGCTGGACCTCAAAATAAGTCATGCGTTCGTATTCCTTTCCTGTCCACCCGAAATGGTCTTCGACCTGAAGTCACCACCCGTTCCTGATCATCGCGGACCACAACCCTGCAAACAGCCCGACCAGGAGCAGCATCGTGAAGAGAAACGTGCCGTTGCTGGAGACCGGTACCATCAACAAATCAGAAAGCATCGGGCACCTCCTTGATGAACCATTGCCTTCACTCTCGCCTCACAGTTTAGAACCCCACTGTTCCAGACAGCTTAGAGGCCGATTAGGGAACGGTTACGTCTTCGGAACGGGCTGGACGGGAAGAGTTAACACGGAGTTAACGAGCCGCTAATAGCACAGCAATTGGCCCGGCGTATCCTGCGAGACATTCAAACAGGTTTGATCGATCACGATAACGACAGGTATCGACAGTCATTCGGGACATCCACAACTCATACGGAGGCATCACATGGCACACGTGCAGCAGACAGGTTCCCATCACCGACCGAGAGCGCAAGCGTGGGTCGCGGCGGCAGCCGCCGCCATGCTGATCCTGACGGGCTCTCAGGTCCGCGCGGAGCACGCGGGATTGAGCGGCGGCAGTGGCCCCGCCGTGGACCCCGCGATCGAGCCCTATGTGAACCACAACGGTCTCCAGGGGAAACTGAGCATCGCCGGGTCGGACACCATGCGACCGCTGATTGCAAAGCTCGCGGCGCAGTTCTCCAGTCTCCACCCAGCCGCGCAGATTGCGGTCGAGGGAACCGGGTCGAGCGCAGCCATCCGCGAGTTTTTGCTGGGCCTGTCCTATCAACGGCGGGGAGACAAGGTTCAAGGCAGGGGCACGGCCGGCTCCACGACGGTTGAATTGCTGGCCTCTTCCCGGCAGTTGACGGAGGATGAATCCAAGGGCTTTGAGTCCAATTACGGCTATCGCCCCTTGGAAGTCCCCATCGCCATGGACGCTGTCGCCATCTATGTGAATAAGGACAACCCTCTTCAACGGCTGACCTTGGCGGAAGTGGATGCCATCTTCGGGAAAAACCATAAACGGGGCCTGGCCTCCGTCACCAATTGGAGTCAAATCGGATTGGGCGACTCCGCGCTGGCCAAACAGCCGGTTCACCTGTACGGGCGAGACAAGCGCTCCGGCACCAGGGAGTTTTTCAAACATGTCGCCCTGAAGGACGGGGAGCTGCTGGACGACGTGATCGAACAACCGGGTTCGGCGTCGGAGATCATTGCAATCGCCCAAGACCCGCTGGGCGTGGGATATGCCGGCGCCGGCTTCGACATCTCGGCTGTCCGTCAGGTACCCATTGCCGCCCAGCCGGAAGGACCGGCCCTGTTGCCGTCGGTCGAGACCGTCACCTCCGGTGCCTATCCGTTGGGCCGTTCGCTGTACCTGTATGTGAAGAAGGGCCCCAAAGACAAGCTGGATCCGGTGGTTGAAGAGTTTCTAGCCTTCGTGAACAGCCGCCAGGGACAGGAAACCGTGGCGCGGGCGAACTTCTATCCATTGACCTCGACGCAGGTGGCAAAGAATCGTCAGGAGCTGGGGCTGGCCAAAGGGGCGATGGTCACCATCCCACCTCAGGACCTGCAGGTCGCCGAACAACACGCACGGTAACACCCCTCACCATCGCATCTGCGACGAGGGAACGGACAGGGAGCGCCTGGTGCAAAAGGCGCTCCCTTTTCTGTTTTTTTTGGTATGATGCGCGCGATTCGGCCCCCGATGTTCGTGACCACCGATCATGCGTTCCCACGAACCAGAGACTGGAGAACAGGAATGGATCCCATGTTGCGTCGAACCGTCATCCTCCCCTTGCTCCTTGCCGCCGCGGCGCACTTCGGCTGCAGCACCCCGCCGCCGCCACGCACCTCATATCAGGATCCTATCACCGCGATCCGGCTCTACGTGGATGACCGTGCCCAGTCCAGCCATCAGCACCCCGCCGACATCTCCCCGGAACAGATGGCGAAGGTGCTGGGCGGCCTGCGTGTCTTTCCGCGATCCGGATTCATCGGGTCCTTGATCTCGGGGCAGGCTAGCCCCAAGCCTGCCTTTGCATCCACTGAAATCCAGGCCTTGGCCCCGAGACTCAGCCGCGCGTTTACGGAGGCCAAGCCCGATGAACTGGTGACGTTTTACCGTCGTTTTTCCGACAACAACACCGGGCTGGCCGTCACGTCCGGCGGGATGTTCGTCCAGGACGGGTATCTGACGGTGGTCCTCGCCAACGATCGGACGCTCCCGACCGATGGCATGAACCAAAACATGGTGACGGATTTTGATCCGATCGACAGTCCGCTCGTTCCGATTGCGCGCACGAGTTTTCGACTTGAATTCGCGCAGCCTTCGGCGCTGGCCGCACCCGACAAACGACCCGCTTGGCCCTATATCGACGAAGGCCGCATTCTCGCCATCGACCTTCGGCGGCTGTCCGCCGAGCCTAGATCCTCGGCCGTCCATCCGGCGCCGTAATTCCTTTCATATCTTAGGATCGTGCCGCCAGCCGACAAGACGTACTGTCTTCTCGGTCGGCGGCCCACATCCTGTGACGAATGGCATCGCCTCTCGTCACGGGCCGGCGGTCCTCCGAGAGGCCGAGGCCTGCACCAGGCGGCTGTTGAGACTACGCGAGCCGAGCTCGTCCGCCAGCATGCCGGTTTGTCGCGACGATCTGTAGGGGAGGCTCTTATGAAGAACGGGGAGGGGATTGTCGTGAACAGGTGGGACTGGCGATTGAGACTAGCCAGCTAGTCCGCCAAGACCCGTCGTTCGTCTCTCATGACAGCCCGGTGTTGCGGATCCTGACGAGATACGCTTCACGATTCACGGATGTCGAGAAGGCCGCAGGCGAGACTGGCGAGTAGGAAGGCGGGCGTCCTGGACATGGATTCCGAACGCCCGCCAAGGCCTAGGCTCTCGTTAGTTCCAGAACCATTGCGTCATGAATCGCATCTGCGAGGCGTCGAAGTCGTTTTGGGCACGGTTCGCGACCAGCGTACTGTTCAAACCGTCCTTTGACATCCACTCCGCCACCACTCTGAAATGGGTGTCCGGCTCCCACACCAGACCGATATTCCAGGTGCGTGATTGGCCGTCCGGCGCCCCGTTGATTGATTTGAAGCCGCCGTAGTATTCCCCGTAACGCACATAGGGCGTCAACATACCGACATCCGAGTAGCGCCAGGTATAGTACCCTTGCACGTACCCGCCGACCACGTTGCTCTCTTCGATGAAGTTGGTTTGCGCGTTCCGTTTCGGCCCCCGGCCCACGGTGAACTCGGCCAAGAGTCCCCAAGGTTGCGGCGGGGTCCAGACATAGGCCGTGATTCGCTGATCCTTGATATCGCAGCCGCTCTCCGAGGTCAGGGTGCTGATACAGCGGGCGGCACTGGCGACCGTGGGCTGACTGGCTCCCTGTACGGAAAACACGCCATGGTAACCAAGCACACCGGCTTCGAGCAGCCGACCGTTCCGGAATTGGAAGGGATAGGAGAGTTTGGCGCCGATGTGTTTGTCCTTATTCAATTCCAACCGGCTCCTGCCTTGTCCGTTGTAGACCATGATCCCGAACACGCCATAGTCGCCGGGCCCGTTGTGATACGCGGCCAGTTGGGTAAACCGCTCCTGGGCGACCTTTGGACTCCAGTAGTAGGCCACGCCCAGATCGCGTTCGCCGGGCGCGCCGCTCTGAATGGATTCGTGCCGGTCCATTTCCTGCCGGTTTGTGCTCGACCGGTAGGTATCGAATGCGTTGGGAACGCGTTGTAGACCGAAGCGGAAGCGGTGCACCTTGTCCTTGGTGAGGTAGTAATCCACCATGGCGTCGATCATTTCATTGTTTGCCGGCGTCTGTTGCCCACCTTCGAGCGCGAACTGCATGAAGAAGGCCACTCGTTCCGACACTTGCCCCTGGAACACCAACCGCATCCGGCGGATGTAAAATTCATTGCCCTGCTGGTCGCCGAAGCTGTCGCCCAGAGGATTGTCGAAGAGGCGATTCGTGGGCGCCATATTGTACTTGTATTGGATGTACCCGGTCATGCGGATCCGTTCGTACCAGCGCGGATTGCCGGACATCTGCAATTCCGACGACTGTTCGAACACACGGCGTTCTTCCTCGGCCTTGAGACGGATCCAGTCTTCCTGCGTGATCACGCCTTTCTCAAGCAACAGGCTTTCGAGTGAGGTACTCTCGATCGAGAGGCGCTGACCCGATGTTTCTCGGTCGGTACTGTTCGCGGTGGGTATCGCCTGAGGTACCGACTCCATGGCGGAAAGCGCCTGGATCGATTGAGCGGGCCCCTGGGCGACGACTGTCGGCGCAGCATCGTTTGCGCCGGCCGATGCCTTCAGCGGCAAGAACAACAGCGCTCCGGCGATGCCGAGCGTCGCGGCAGACCATTTCAAGACACACATCCCCCCGTACTTCATTCAGCCCTCCTCATCGTGTGATGTTCGTACCGTTTGGCACATGACCATAGCCGGCAGTACAAGTGATAAAAACCAGATGATTTCACGGGCGCACTATCGATCGGCTTCGTGACAGTGCTGTCACCGCCTGGTTAAGTCTTTGTAAACAGCCGTTGAAGCCAGTCGGCCGACGAGAGAATTTACACGCACGTAACATGTCGATGACCCCTCAACAATCTCCCGACGCCATAGTGCGTCCTCGAGAGGAGGGTTCAGCCGCATGACCGACTTGAAAAAGACGATTCTTCTGGTGAGCGCCGATCGGACTGCCACCGGCTCTTTGGAGAAACTGCTCGAGCTGAACGGTTATCGCGCCTGGGTGTCGACGACACTGGCCGCCTCACTGAGCGAGATCCGGCGACGGCCTCCAATGTTGATTCTGTTGGACCGACAGATCCTTGCCACGGAGGGAGGACGCCGGGATCAGTTTCCTCCTGCGATCCCCATCATCGTGCTGCAGCCGTTCGACAAATCCTGCGGTCAGGATGAATGCCTCACCGAGCTGGACGCCGGCTTCGACCTCGTCTTTTGTTCTCCCCATTCCCGGGAACTCCTGGCGCATATTCGGGCGATCCTTCGTCGACACAACATGCCATCGGCGGCTCCATCCGTTCTTCGCGTCGAAGGGCTCACGATGGATATCTCCCGCCATGAGGTGACGGTTGAGGGAGCCCTCGTCGAACTCACACCGAAGGAATTTCGTATCCTCCATCAATTTCTTCTCGCACCGGGTGTCGTGCTGTCGAGGCAAGATCTGCTCAACCGTGTCTGGGGGGAGGACTATGCCCTAGAAGAACATGCGCTGGATGTTCACATTCATTCGCTACGCCAAAAAATCGAAGCAAACCCTGCCAAGCCGATTTTCATCGTGACCATTCGCGGGGTCGGATACAAACTTCAGAGCCCCTGAGCGTTTTCATTTTGCGCTCTCTTTCCCGGACACCGCTCCTGTTGCCGCGGACCACCGCCACATTGACTCAGATGACATCTTGACCGGGTGCAGATAGATGTCCTCGAATAGGAAAAGGGGCGGCGAGTGCGTCGCCGGGGCAGGTAATAGAAGAGGTGATGGGTGAGGAAGAGGGGAGAGTTGGCCTGCTCCTACCTGGCAGGCCGTCGATGGACAAGTACCGATGCGGTGACGAGTTAGAACTCGTCCACCGACACCGGCTGCAACAGATCCCGTACCGAAAGAACCCCGACGATCGCGCCGCTCTTCAGGACACCCAGATGGCGGGTGTGGTGATGTTGCATGAGATCGGCCGCTTCCGTAATCGAACGGCGCTCATCCAAGCTGATGACTGGGCTGCTCATGATCGATTCCACGGGAACAAAATGCACCGGCCTGTTTTCACCCACGACTTTTCGAACGATATCGGACTCGGTCACGATGCCGACTACACGGTCGTTCTGCTCGATAAACACGCTGCCGACGTGGCGCTCGTTCATCACTCTGGCTGCGTCCGCCGCCGAAGTGCCGGCCGGCACCGTCACCAGTTTCTTCGTCATGAGATCGCTCACTGTCACCATACTGTCTCCTCCTTGTTGAATGTGTGTCATCGGCGGCTGTCTCTCACCTTGCCGATGCTCTAACAGGGAAGATACTCCTGTTACGTTCCAGGATGGTTAGGCGACCGTAAATTCTATGTTACGAATGATCCGACAGGGAAAAGGGAGGAGGACAGGCGCGGCACAGGCGAGGATCGCCCATGCCGCACCGTGAGAGGAATGCCGGGGAACGACTACTCTTTCACTACGAAGTGGACGCTGCGATTCTTCTGCCAGCAGACCGGATTGTGCTGAAGACACAACGGCCGGTCTTTTCCGTAACTGGTCGTATCGACCTGGAGCTGACTCATGCCCAACGATTCGAGGTAGCGTTTCACGGAGAGGGCTCGCCGTTCACCTAACACCAGATTGTATTCGGAGGTCCCGACTTCGTCACAACGGCCTTCCAGCAACACCTTGGTGATCCGGTTGTCTTTCAACCGCTTGGCATTGGCCTCGACCGCCGTGAGCGCATCGTCCCGCAGGACGTATTGGTCAAAATCAAACAGCACATCGGGGAACGGAATGTTCTGCTCCCCGGTCGCATTCCGCGCGGCCATCTCCACCGATCGCAACGGCACCGGAGCCGGTTCCGGCGGGGCGGGGATTTCCTGTACCGGAGCCGCAGCCACACGCTCCTCCGCGCGGGGCTTCGGTGGAGTCGCCGTCACTCCTCCACTGGTTCCCGATTTGCTCGCGCAGCCGTCAAGAAACAAGGGGCCGGCGACGGCAAGCAATCCGAGCAGGACAAACGGGCGCAAACGTATCATGAAAACCTCCGGCGCTAGGTGAGTTCGTGGAGTGGACGAGGCACAGAATAATCAAATCGAACGAACAGGGCAAGTTACTTCTTCTCGGCACAGCGATCGTAGACGCGTCGCGAATCCGACAACGGCTCCCACCGTAGGATCTGCAACGCATCGTCCACATAGGCCGGCGTGCGCATTCCGTTGAGCACGGACGTGACGCCCCCTGTGCTGGCGAGAACCCACAGCGCCTTCTGCGACAAGGTCGCCTTCCGTCTCTGTTCGGGCAACAACGGATCGATGGTTCGATGCAGGTCTTCGGCGCGCAGCCGGCTGCGCTCACTGGCTTCACGATGCAACGTTCGCAGGAGCGCGAGGAGTTCCGGTACGTACCGGTCACGCCAGGTTTCCCACTGCTCAGCAATGGTACCCGTAAACGCTTCGGAGAGCGCGCGAAGCACCTGATTCACGTGGGGTGCAATCATCTGCGTTTCAATTTGTTCCCAATGTTCCAAGCCCTGCACTTGCGTGCGGATGCGGTTCAGTTCGTCGGCCCATCGGAAAAAGTCTGCGGGAAGCATGCCTTGGCCGCTGTGGGCCACCGCCGGCGCAAGATCCTTTCGATACTCTTCTTCCAACAGGGCGACCTTCTGTCGTTGCGTCTCGAAGTCCGCCTCCGGCGCCGGCACCGGCACATCGGCCAATCGCACCACGCCGCCGCGCTGGGCCGGCATCGCATTCAGCGGGCGATTCACGAGCACCGCGACACCTTCCCTCAGGGCTTCATCCAGCAAGGTGCTGCCGTTGTCCGGACCCGTATTCTTGATCAACGCCGCGCCGGACTCGTGCACATTCATCGGACACTGCAAAACCGTGAAATGGTGAGCGGCCGCTCCGACGTTCTTTGCCGCCGCCTTCGCGGCTTCAATCATGCGAGACACGGACGTGGCGCCGGGCTCATCCGGAGAGGCCGTGGACGTATTGGACGAAACGCCGTACCCGCGCAGCCGGCCCGCTTCAACCTGCCTTTCGCAATACTCGAATGCCAGTTGCAACCGCGCATAAAATTCATCGCGCACCGTGGGCAGCTCCCGTTGCTCACCGGCGCCGAGACGGGTCGCGTGGGACAGGAAATACTCCGGGTTGTGGAGCAAACAGACATCCAGCGTCGCCAATCCCAGGCGATCCAGCGACAGCGTCAATTGATCTGCCAGGAACTCCGGATGGATGCAATGCCAGATGTCGTCGCCGTACTTCACCATGTCCGGATAGGGCTTCCCGGATTTTTCCCGCGTTTTGGCCTGGGCCAGATTCTGGCCCTGCACATAGCCGATCTTCGACACCACGATGATTTCCTCACGGGCTACTTCACCGGCACGTATCAATTGCTGCAGGACCGCACCCACCACTTGCTCGCTCTCACCGTCCATGTAATTCGTCGAGGTATCGATCAGGTTGCAGCCCGAGCGAATCGCCTTGATCAGGGCCTCTCGATGCTCCGCTTCCCGTTGCCCGACCCGGTACGTGCCGAATCCGAGACGGCTGACCGTCAGTCCTGTCGCCCCGAACGGCCCGAACCCGTTCGCCAACGAGCCGGCCCCGGTGGCATCGTGAATCTTCCGGGCCGCGTAACCGGCCGTGCCCTGAACGGTCGCGGCCCCCGGATACAAATTTCCGCTCAAGACCTTTTGTTCGGGCGCAGTCAACGGCGGTGCAGCTTTGTGCGATGGATCGAGCAACGCAGGGAGATCCGCGGGATCGGTGATCGGCTGTCGGCAGGCAAAATTCCGGCAGACATACAACGCCGCCTTGCCGCCGACCAGGGCCTTCCCTTGCAACAGCGGATGGGTCGGCTCGGACTGCTGCGATGTCCGATAGGCGATAACACGATTCGAAATATAGGTCCGGCTGACTGCCGCGCATAACGCGACGGTGTTAGAATCGCCGGATGCCCCGATGACGGCAATTTCAACCGGACCGCTGGTCAACAGATCGACGACGATCAGACTCTTCGCAAATGCGCGCGGGTAGCGGGCAATCTGGCGCCCATAGGCGCGCACAGCCGCAGCAGCCGCTTGCCGGAAATCCTCCCGCCCGAAGTGATAGGACAATCGGGCCAGCACCGCTGCCGCCACAGCATTCCCGCTCGGCGTGGCTCCGTCCGGACCTTCACGACTGCGCATGATCAAGGCTTCGTGGCCCGTGGCGGTGGTGAAGAATCCGCCCTGTTGACTGTCGGAGAAATCCGCAAGGATGCGCTCCGCGAGCCGCACCGCCGCAGACAGGTACCGCTCGTTGCCGCCTGCTTCATAGGTGTCGATCAAGCCTTCGGCAAAATAGGCATAGTCTTCCAGGTAGGCATCCAGGTGAGCCGTGCCGGCGCGATAGGTCCGCAGGAGTCGTCCGTCAGTCTTAGCGAGCGTCGTCAGGAGGAACTCACATGCGCGTTCGGCAGCGGCCCGATACCGCGGCATGTCGAACACCCGCCCGGCTTCCGCCATGGCGCTGATCATCATTCCGTTCCAGGCCGTGATGACCTTGTCATCGAGTCCGGGCGGAACGCGTTTCGCGCGCGCCGCATAGAGCAACGGCTTCACCCGATCGATGGTCTCTTGCAAGTCCTCGACGGTCAGCCCCAACTCTTTCGCCACCAACGCGACGGACTTGGCCGTATGCAGCACATTCTTGTGCTCCCAGTTGCCGCCCGGTGTGACATCGTAATAGGCACAGATTCGCCGCACATCCTCTTCGTTCGAAAGCACCGCGCGAATTTCCTCCGGCGTCCAGACGAAGAATTTCCCCTCCACCCCTTCGGAGTCGGCATCGGTTGCGGAATAGAACCCGCCCTCGGGAGACGTCATTTCCTTCAGAACATAGTCGAGGGTTTCACAGGCCACGCGACGGTAGTTTTGATCTCCGGTCACTTGAAACGCTTCGACATAGACGCGCGCCAGCAGGGCGTTGTCGTACAGCATCTTCTCGAAATGGGGCACCAGCCACCGTTCGTCGGTGGAGTAGCGCGCGAAGCCGCCCCCGATCTGATCGTAGATCCCGCCGGCCGCCATGGCATCCAACGTAGTGCGGACCATCGTGAGCGTATGGGGATCCTTGGTGCGGTGATAACAATGGAGCAACAGCGAGAGGCCGGTGGCAGGCGGAAACTTCGGGGCGCCGCCGAATCCTCCGAGCTTGGCATCGAAGTCCTCTGCAAACTGGGTCACGGCCATGTCGAGCTCGGCTTCGCCGACCGTGGTCGGGGAAGGGGCGTGACTTCCGTCCTGCAGGCGCGCGGTGAGGGTCGCGGCTTGGGTCAGTACGCCCGCATGATCTTTTTCCCAATACTCGGCAATTTTCTTGAGCAGGGTGGGGAAGCCAGGACGGCCCCATCGATCCTCAGGCGGAAAATAAGTCCCGGCAAAAAACGGTTTCTGATCGGGAGTCAGGAACACGGTCATGGGCCAGCCACCCTGATTCCGGTTCAGCGCCAGCGTGGCCTGCATGTAGATCTCATCAAGATCGGGCCGCTCTTCGCGATCGACTTTGATGCACACGAAATGTTGATTCATGATCCGGGCGATCGCCTCGTTCTCAAACGATTCCCGCTCCATGACATGACACCAATGGCAGGAGGAATAGCCGATCGAGAGGAGAATCGGCCGCTTCAGTTTCGCGGCTTGCGCCAACGCTTCAGGTCCCCAGGGATACCAATCCACCGGGTTATAGGCATGTTGCAGGAGATAGGGACTGGTCTGCTGTATGAGGCGATTCGGCTCGCGGCCGGGGGTTGTGCTGGTCATGCGCGAACCGTATCACGCACCGATTGAATGGGTCAATGAAGCGAAGGAGAGAAGGAAGGGCAACCGCGCGAGGCAAAAAAATTGGCTCGCGCCGGCATCCGGAGTCGCGAGCCAATTTGGACTACGAAAGAACGTCGGAAGCGAGGATCAGTGTCCGCCCTTCTTTTCGTCCTTCTTCTTCTCTTCGCCGAACACGGTCTGGGACAGGTGTCCACCCTTCTTCTCTTCCTTCTTCTTGTCATCGCCGAAGAGGGTCTGGGAGAAGTGGCCGCCCTTCTTCTCTTCCTTCTTCTTGTCGTCACCGGCGAACGACGGGGCGGTGAATGCAACGAGAATGGCTGCCGCTACGAATGCAAATAGAGCACGCTTCATGGAAACCCCTCCTTGAAAGGTTGAGAATATAAGTGCCCACCACAAGGGCGGGCCGAGGGTAGCCAACCTGTCAAAAAAAGTCAACGAAACTCTTCACCATCTTGTTTTGCCTCCGCAGACAGCCCGCCAGGGCCTGGGACGCCCCCTGGCGAACAGCTCCACAATCTTTTCCGGTTGGATTCGAATCAAAGCTGAATTCTCAATGTGATATGAGCCGAACATCAACTCATCATTGCGTCTTCATCCTCTCCAGCGACAGCCAGCGTTCTCGTGTCACCGTTCCTGCGACTCTTACATCTCCAGTGCGCGCATCAGAAGATCCCTGAAGACAGCTCTTGCTCGGTGGGACACGGCAGCCCTGCACAGCGAACCGGCCATAGTGTTGTCACCCGCGTGTCATCCACTGTGATACACTCTTGAACAAGGCCACTCACATCCGGGTCGCAGCCTATGACCACCGATGACATCGGTCCCTATTCCAACTACCGCCTGACCGTCCGCCTCGCACTCCTCAACAAACCGGGTATCTTCGCAAAAGTGGCCGGGCTGCTGGCCGAAGAGGGGGCCAACCTCGGGGCCGTAGACATCGTGTCGGCGAATGCCGAACGCATGATCAGGGACATTACCTTCGACGTGCAGAATGAGGCCCACGGAGAACGTGTCCTCGAACGGCTCGAAGCCCTGCCGGAAGTGAATGTGCTCTCGGCATCCGACCGGATTTTCCTCCTCCATCTGGGCGGAAAAATCAGAGTCCAGAGCAAAGTCCCGGTCAATACGCGCAATGTCCTCTCGATGATTTACACACCCGGGGTGGGGCGTGTCTGCCAGGCCATCGCGAAAGACCCATCGAAAGCCTATGCCTTCACGATCAAGAGCAATAGCGTGGCCGTCGTCACCGACGGGTCTGCGGTACTGGGTTTGGGCAATCTCGGTCCCTCCGCCGCACTTCCGGTGATGGAAGGCAAGGTCATGTTGTTCAAGGAATTGGCGGGCATCGATGCCTGGCCGATTTGTGTCGCCACGCAGGCCCCTGATGAAATCATCCGCATCGTGCGCGGCATCGCCCCCGGTTTCGGCGGCATCAACCTGGAAGACATCAGCGCCCCGCGTTGCTTTGAAATTGAACGCGCACTCAAGACATCCCTCGACATTCCCGTCATGCACGACGATCAGCACGGTACGGCCGTCGTCCTCCTGGCCGCTCTGACCAATGCATTGAAGGTAGTCGGAAATCGAATGGAAGATGTCCGGATCGTGGTGAACGGCCTGGGCGCAGCCGGAACCGCCTGTTGCCGTATTCTGCTCGCCGCCGGGGCGTCCCATCTCATTGGGTGCGACAAGGAGGGTATCGTGCTGATGGGTGATGCGGAGGAACTGCGAGCCTGCCGCACCGATCTTCACGCCTGCATCCGTCGGGATCAGCCGCGCGGGACGCTCCACGATGCCTTGAAGGGCGCCGACGTGTTCATCGGGCTCTCCGTGGGCAATGTGCTGAACCGGGAGGATCTCGAACGGATGAATCAGGACCGGATCGTCTTCGCGATGGCCAACCCCGATCCGGAGATCGAACCGAAGGTGGGCGATGAGGCCTCACGGATCTTTGCCACCGGCCGGTCGGACTTTCCCAACCAGATCAACAACGCCCTGTCGTTTCCAGGAATTTTCCGCGGGGCGCTCGACGTGCAAGCCAGCGAGATCAACGAAGCCATGAAGCTGGCGGCGGCCGAGGCCATTGCCGGTTGTGTGCCGGCCGAAGCCCTGTCGGAGGACTACATCATCCCCAGCGTGTTCGATCGCGACGTGGTGCCGCGCGTCGCGAAGGCAGTGGCCGCGGCTGCGCGCGCAACCGGCGTGGCCCGCCGCCGTATCCGGATCGACGACGACCTCCGCTGACCGTGCAACCTTCTACCCCCTCCCGTTTCTTTTCTTGCTTGGCGTAGTCCTCGCACCCCATGTACAGTAGGCACATATTCTGATGGACTGGTTCGTCCGCGCGTCAGCCCTAGCCGGGGTTCCCCGCGACCGCCCTGAAAAATCACCGTGACGCCAACCACAATCGAAATGATCGGGACCGCTCTGTTCGTCGTCGCGATCCTGCATACCTTTTCCACCGCATTTTTTGAGCACCTGGCCCATACAAGACCGGCGCATGCCGGGCTGTGGCACTTGCTGGGGGAAGTCGAAGTTGTCTTCGGCTTCTGGGCGCTCGTCCTCATCGCCGTCATGTTCGTCACCGATGGGCCGGCTGCCGCGACACACTACCTCGATTCACGCAACTTCACGGAACCGCTGTTCGTCTTCGCCATCATGGTCATCGCGGGCACGCGCCCGATTCTGCATGCCGCCACGAGCGGAGTTCGGCTGCTCAGCACGGCCCTCCCGTTGCCGCACAATCTGAGCGCCTATTTCACCATTCTGACGCTGGTGCCGTTGCTGGGGTCATTCATTACCGAACCCGCAGCCATGACCCTGGCCGCCCTGATGCTGCGCGACCGGTTTTTTCGGAACGGCCTTTCGAAGCCCTTGAGGTATGCCACCCTGGGAGTGCTGTTTGTGAATGTTTCGATCGGCGGGACGCTCACACCGTTTGCCGCGCCTCCGGTCTTAATGGTGGCCGGCACCTGGAACTGGGACTTCCCGTTCATGATGGGAAACTTCGGATGGAAAGCCGCGGTCGTGGTTGTCGTCAATGCGCTGGCTGCGGCGCTGCTGTTCCGTAGGGAGCTCTGTCGAATCTCTGCAGAGGGCCGCGAAACAGCACATGGCAGGGTGCCCTTCACGATGGTCGTGCTGCACCTGGTCTTTCTTGGGCTAGTGGTGCTCTTCGCCCATCACCCGGTGATGTTCCTGGGAGTCTTTCTGTTCTTCCTGGGTGTCGCCCAGGCTTACGAACGACACCAGGATCGCTTGATCCTGCGCGAGGGCTTACTTGTGGGATTCTTTCTGGCAGGCCTGGTCGTGATGGGTGGGCAGCAACAGTGGTGGCTGCAACCGATCCTGCTGAGCATGAGCAACGATGCGGTCTTCTTCGGGGCGACTATTCTGACGGCCTTCACCGACAATGCGGCGCTGACCTATCTCGGGTCGCTCGTGGAAGGCTTGTCGGATGGATTTAAATACGCGCTGGTGGCCGGTGCAGTCACGGGCGGCGGCCTGACCATCATCGCCAATGCGCCGAACCCTGCCGGCGTGGCCATGCTTCGCGGCCACTTCGAGGATGAGTCCATCAATCCGCTGGGACTCTTCCTGGGTGCGTTACCACCCACGATCCTCGCTGCGCTCGGCTTTTGGTGCCTGTAGACCTCTCAACCCTTCACCAGACCCCGATGCTCCGCTCTTATCGAAGCGCAAACGGTTGTGCTAAGATGCCCACGACCTTGCCAGGAACCCTGGAGGGTCACGCCCAACGAGGACTTGTGGCCTTTTCGACCAATCGCCTGTTTAAATATCAGCGAGGCATGCGGCGGCGCATCGGCATGTTACGCGCCAAGAATGTCGACAGCATGGAGTTTGCCGTCGACTTCATGATGCAGGAACGGGTCGACAGCTACTTCCGCATCGAACCTGGGCTCGAAGAAGTCGAACGGTCGCTGCAACAGATCGAAGAGGAATTGGAACTGGTGAGGGATGTTTCGGGCGCCATTCGGCTGGAGTCCCGATTGGAGTTCGTCGAAGACCGCTGGGACGAACTCGACAGTGAAGTGCGGGAACGTCCGCGCCGCCGGCGCCGCAAAATCAACCTGGCCGACTTTCTCAAAGCCGCGGGAGGGGAGGGAAGTCCCACCGGCGCGACCAATGAAGTCACCAATGCCTACGATGCCTATCAGATTCTGGGCCTCGAGTTCGGCACTCCGCTCGCCGATGTGACCACGTCCTTCCGTCAACGCGCCAAAGAACTCCACCCCGATGCGCGCAACGGCGACCGCAGTTCAGAACCAGAGCTCCGGCGCATCCTCGAAGCCTATCAATTTCTCAAAGAATACTTGAGCCTGAGCAACACCGAACCGCCGATTTCACGCGGGGCGGAATATCGCCCCACTGAGTAACCCATGGCCACACTGGAACCGGAACAGACGTTCATTACCTCCGACGATGCACTCGATGCCCTCTGTGATCAACTCCTCAACAGTTCGGTCATTGCCATCGATACCGAGTTTATGGGGGAGGAGCATTTCATCCCCCGCCTGGAGTTGATCCAGGTCGCAGCGGAAGGGGTGGCGGCGGTCATCGACTTCCCGGCCGTGCAAGAGACCGCGCCAATGGCCCGATTCTGGGAGCTTGTCTGCGATGCCCGCATTGAAAAAGTGCTGCATGCGGGACGGCAGGACCTGGAACTGTTTGCGCACCATGCCGGACGTCTGCCGAAGCCGTTTTTCGATACGCAAATCGCCGCCGCCATGGTCGGCTACGGCGCGCAGACCGCCTATGCCAACCTGGTCCAGCGCGTCCAGGGTGTGAAACTCGACAAGGCCCATACGTTTACGAATTGGAGCCAGCGGCCGCTGAGCCGGGAGCAGCTGATTTATGCCCTGGATGACGTGACCTTTCTGCTCCCGGTGCATCAGCATCTCCGGCAGAAATTATCCGTGATGGGTCGCTCGGAGTGGGTGGACGAGGAATTTGCCCGCTTGGAGGTCTCTCTCGGCGCGCAGGCGCGGGACCCGCTGGAGCGATATCAACGAATCCGTGGATGGGATAGCCTCAAACCACGCGCGGCCGGCGTCCTGCGCGACCTTGCAGCCTGGCGTGAAGGGGAGGCCCGGCGTCGCAACGTCCCGCGAGGACGAGTGATGCGTGACGAGGTGCTGGTGCAACTGGCCCGTCAAACACCGCGCACACTGGATCAATTGCGCGGCATGCGGGGGATGTATTCGTCGGAAGTCGAACGGAACGGACAGGCGCTTCTCGCCACCATGCAGCAGGCGTTGGCGCGACCGGAATCCGAATGGCCCGAGGTCCCGCGCGATCGCAAACCGGATCCCGAGTCCACCGGCGTGCTGGAGCTGCTGCAGGCTGTGCTGAAGTCTCGTGCCTCCGTGGAGAACATTGCCCCGACGTTGATCGCCACCACCGGTGACTTGCAGGCCCTGGTCGAACGCGCCTCGCCGGTGGAGGAGATGGACATTCCCGTGTTGCGGGGATGGCGGCGGCAACTGGTCGGAGAAACACTCCTCAGCGTCTTATCCGGCGATCTGAAGGTGTGGATCGACCCACAACTCGGCAAACTCCGCTTCGGCCATCTCGATCACGCGTAACCTCCGCCGTCTAGCACGCATTCTTCATGAGCACTTCTGCTGCAATCGCGGATTCGCTGCTACTACGCGCCTTCGGCTGGCAGGCTCGCCGCTCGGTCCCTCGACGTACTGTTCAAGTACGCCTCGGTCCCTCACAGCTCCGCATGCCCGTCTCGCAACGCGACTGCGCGATTTCCCGACGAACTGTCATGAGGAATGCGAGCTAGCGCGTCGCGCCTCGCGTGGCTTGAGCGCGGCTCTGAGTCCGACGCTCTTTCCACAACCCCAGCAACAACGTCAGCAACGCCAGGCCGATTTCGTCGGCCAGCGGGATCACGTCCGGCACAATGATGTCCGCCAGGGTGAGGAGGGCGAACATCACGAAGAGAGACGGAAAGCGAAGGTTGAGCCGCTGCAGAATCCTTCCGAGCAGCGACACGCGATCAACGGAACTGAATGCGAACATAAGTCCGGCCCTCCGTCATCCCCCCCGGCGCCTCCACAACTGGGTCTACAGATGCGCTCGGTTCAGCGTTCCTTGGAAGCTCACAGCATTTGAGTGATCGTGTCCGCCGGGCGCGCCAGCATGGCCTTGTCGCCTTTTTCGACCAGCGGACGCTGGATCAAATCCGGATGCAGAACCATCAGGTCGAGCACATGGTCCTCGCTCAGCGCCGGGTCGGATAGCTTCAGCGACTTGTAGAGATCTTCCTTCGTCCGTAAGACCTCACGCGCCGTCAGTCCGGCTTTCTTCAGCAGGGCCTTGAGCCGGCTCTTCGTGAAGGGTTGCTCATAATAATTGATCGCCTTGAACGGTTGCCCGCTTTCGCGCACAATCCGGACGGCCTCGCGACACGTTGAACAAGTGGGCTTCTGATAAATCGTGATCTCCGCCATACCTTCAGCCTCTCTCCTTCTTATAAGGTTCCCTTGACGCAAATTTTTGACCTGTGTTACATGGACACACGAGACTTCACCCTAGAGCGATACTGTTGACCTATGCCAATTTTCGGAACCGACACCAGCGACCAGGCCGGCAAATTTTCCTGCGCGTCAGCGGCGCAACGCACCCTGAAAGATCTGCGCACCAAACGCAAGGGGCAACCCGTGTTTGTCGTCGGACACCGTTTGGAACGGAAAGGCAAGGAAGCCACCTTTGAAGTCTTTAATGACCGCCTGGCCATCATTCGCTTCGATGACGACGCGAAATTAGGTTACGACCCGCTTGAACTGCTGCTGCCGACCGAGATCGACGAGCAGGGGGTGGCGTATTTCGAAATTCGCACCTGCCGGCAGTGCGAGCAATTCTTCCCGCTTACGGCCGACGAATGCGACGCCGACGAAGAACCGACCGTCTGTCCCGACTGCGCATCGTAACTGCCAACTCCCAGGATGCGCAAAAAGTCCGTCCAGCAAGGCCGCAGCGAGTGAAGCGTCGAATCGTACCCGTGCAGTACGGTGAGGCGCTGAACGATGCGAGAACGCCACTGGCGGATTTTTTCCGCATCCTAACTAGTCTGCCAACGGCGCAATTTCCACCGCCTTCTTAATCAAGCAATCCCCGGCATATCCCTGCAGCGCCATCGGCAGCATACTGGCATCGAGAACCCGTGCCGCGCTGACCTTGAATCCGTCTTCTATCTTCATTCCTTCGAGCTTAAGCGCATGACAGACTTCCAGGGTGCGCCAGACCGGATTCCCGAGGATCGTTTCTCCCGGCAGGAGCTTCAAGTCGGAGACGGCACCGTCGAGCAGCGCCTTGGCCGACACGCGCGACCTGTCTTTCGGCACATCGCTGACGACGGCAAACACGACCGTGTCGTCATCGGCCCAGACCGGGACGAACAGACTCAGTGTCACCCATATCACGATTCCCCACACCCGCAAGCGGAACCAGCTCATGCCTCACCTCGTGGTTGCGTACGGAGACTGATTAGAAGGGATCCGGCGATCCGCGGACGGGGCTTCGGCGGGCGCGACCGGGATGGATCCGGCGCCGGGCCCGCCATGACTCAAGGTACTGCGCCCGATGCGTGGTTCAACGGAAGAGGCTGCCGGTCGCTCATCGCGCCCGAGCATGAACAAGGCCACACCCAACACCAGAAGCCCGAGCAGCACAAGGATCCGTGTCACACCGGTCACTCAATGCCTCATAGAAAGTCACACGTCGTTCGAGTGAGTATGCCAAGCGGGCCGCACCAATTCAAGGTGAGAGCTGAGTCGGCACCGCGGATCATGGTAAGCTCAGCCAGGCACGTGTGTGGACAGTGGCGTCGAAGCAGCGGCACGCGGGCGGGCATCTCCAGGCGCCGGATGCATACGTGGTGGGTCATCATTCGTGTTGTTGAAGAGAGGAGAGGAAGACTATGCCGCATGACTTCATGCCGGGGCTTGCCGGTGTTCCTGCCGCAAAATCAGCGATCAGCGATGTCGATGGAACGCGAGGCGTGCTTGAATATCGGGGCATCCGCGTCGAGGAACTCTGCCAGCACTCGTCGTTTCTCGAAACGAGTTATCTGCTGTTGTTCGGTCGACTGCCGACCGCACCGGAGCTCGCGCAGTGGGTAGATGACGTCACGCACCACCGACGTATCAAATTTCGCATCGTCGATCTGTTGAAGGTGATGCCCGAGCATGGGCATCCCATGGATGCGTTGCAGGCGGCCGTCGCGGCACTCGGGATGTTCTACCCCGGCCGCAATGTGAAGGACGTCGCCAACAACTACTGGTCGGCCGTGCGCCTGATCGCCAAACTGCCGACGATCGTAGCGGCCTGGGCGCGCCTGAGACGCGGAGACGAGTACATCCCCCCGCGAGACGATTTGCCGTTTTCCGATAACTTTCTCTATATGCTGACCGAAACCGTTCCACATCCGTTGTGGAGCGAAGTGTTCGACGACTGCCTGATTCTGCACGCCGAACACACCATGAATGCCTCGACCTTTGCCGGCATGGTGACGGCCTCCACTCTGGCCGACCCGTACACCGTCGTCGCCTCCTCGATCGGCGCGCTGAAGGGCCCGTTGCACGGCGGCGCAAACGAAGAGGTCGTCATGATGCTGAGGGAAATCGGCAGCCCGGCACAGGCCCGTGCGACGGTGGAAGCCAGACTGCAAGGGAAACACAAACTCATGGGGTTCGGGCACCGGGTCTACAAGGTGAAGGATCCGCGCGCGACCGTGCTGCAGGACCTCTGCATGCGTCTCTTCAACGTCTGCGGAACGTCTCCGCTGTATGAAGTGGCGGTGGCGGTGGAGCAACTCGCGGGCGAACGATTGACGGATAAGGGGATATACCCGAACGTCGACTTTTACTCCGGCATCATCTACGACAAAATGGGCATCGAGGTGGATCTCTTTACGCCGCTGTTCGCCATGGCGCGAGTGAGCGGATGGCTGGCGCATTGGCTGGAGCAACTGCGGGAGAACAAACTCTATCGGCCGGACCAGATCTACTCCGGCGAACATGACCGGCACTACGTGCCGATCGACAAGCGGTAGCGGAGTGACGGTTACTCCGTGCGACCGATGAACCACCACAAGACAATCGATGTCACAAACATGATACCGCCGAGCAGCGCGTAAGACATGTATTCCAGCATGGTCATCGCCTCCCTGTGTGAAGAGGGCTACTAAATAATGCCGGAGGTCTCAATGTCAAGACCCCGTCACCGACTTTAACTCTTCCGGCCCAGGGCTTGACTTCGGCTTCGTGAAGATTACCTCCTTTCTAGTACGTAGGATGTTCCAAGTGAACAGCGTCAACACATCCACACAAGGAGGTTCCACCATGGCGATTGTACGATGGGATCCGTTCAGGGAATTGGAGGAGATGTCCGACCGGTTGAACCGGATGATTGCGCGACCCTCAACCGGCACGGCTACCGGACAGGGGAAGGAAGTCATGACCGTTGCCGACTGGACTCCGACCGTCGACATCAGCGAAACCGAAAGCGAGTATGCCATTAAGGCTGAGCTTCCCGAGGTCAAGAAAGAAGATGTGAAGGTCACGGTCGAAGATGCGGTCCTCACCATTCAGGGTGAACGGAAACAGGAAAAGGAAGAAAAGGGCAAGAAGTACCATCGTATCGAACGGTCGTACGGTCGGTTTGTCCGGAGCTTCACACTTCCCGATTCGGTCGACGAGAGCAAGGTGAGGGCAGAGTATGCGGATGGTGTTCTGCATCTGCATCTCCCGAAATCTGAAAAGGCGAAACCGAAACAGATCGACGTCAAGATCTCCTAACGAGATCAGGTGCCATGAGAAGGAAGGCCCGCCCCCGGCGGGCCTTTTCTTTTTCACCATCCCGCCTGCCATCGCATCACCGTCTCACCGTCGGCCCCGGCCGCTTGGTTCACGGACGGGTGAGCGCTCGTTCCACTCCCCGGGGCTTCCATGCTTGTGCTTCCGCACGGGGACCGTTTAAGATGCGCGGCTCCAGCACGTCAACCGCCAGCTATTCGAGGAGACCCGACGATGAAGAAAGCTTCGCGCACAACCGGCACCGCCGCATCCATGACCACTTCCACGCGCATGGAGCGCGACACGATGGGAGAACTGCCGGTTCCCTCCAATGCCTATTACGGGGTCCAGACCGCCCGCGCGATCGAGAACTTCCCGATCAGTTCGCTTCGTATTCCCCGCGCCATGATCCGGGCCATGGGACTCATCAAACGCGCCGCCGCTTCGGTAAACCATTCGTTGAAACTGCTCGACAAGAAGCCGGCGGACGCCATCGTTCGCGCCGCCACCGAAGTGGTGGAGGGACGTCTGGATGCCGAATTCCCGGTCGACATCTTCCAAACCGGCTCCGGCACCTCGACCAACATGAATACCAACGAAGTCATTTCGAACCGGGCCACGGAACTGCTCGGCGGCGCCAGGGGCAGCAAACTGGTGCACCCGAACGACCATGTGAACCTGGGCCAATCCAGTAACGACGTGGTTCCGACCGCCATCCACATTGCGGCCTCGGAAACGATTCAACGCCAACTGATTCCCGCACTGACGCAACTCCACAAGGCGCTCAACGGCAAAGCTCGCGAGTTCGACAAGATCGTCAAGATCGGCCGCACCCATTTGCAGGACGCGACGCCGGTCCGGTTGGGACAGGAATTCGGCGGCTACGCCAGACAAATTGAACTGGGCATCGCACGGATGAAGCGAGCGCAGGCGGCGCTCAGCGAAGTGGCTCTAGGAGGGACCGCCGTCGGCACCGGACTCAATTGCCATCCGAAATTCGCCGGCAAGGTCATGGCCATCATTTCGAAGGAAACCGGATGCGCTTTTAAGGAAGCCGTCAATCACTTCGAAGGACAGTCCGCCCAGGATTCGTTGGTCGAAGCCAGCGGGGACTTGCGCACCCTGGCGGTCAGCCTCATGAAGATCGCCAACGATATTCGCTGGCTCGGGTCAGGTCCTCGCTGCGGACTCGGCGAGATCAATCTTCCGGAAACCCAGCCGGGCTCATCCATCATGCCGGGCAAAGTCAATCCGGTCATTGCGGAATCCGTCACCATGGTCTGCGCTCAGGTGATCGGCAATGACGTCACGATCACCGTCGGCGGCCAGGCGGCCAATTTCGAATTAATCGTCATGCTGCCGGTGATGGCTTACAACCTGCTGCAGTCCATCGAGCTGCTGGCGACGGCCTCCACGAACTTTGCAGTGAAATGCATTGATGGGATCAAGGCCAACGAGGAACGCTGCAAGAGTCTCATCGAAGAAAGTCTCGCCATGTGCACCGCGCTCGCGCCGGTGATCGGCTACGAGGCGGCCGCAAAACTCGCCAAGGATGCCTATAAGTCCGGCAAGACCGTCCGGGAAGTGGCTCGCGAACAGAACGTGTTGCCGGAAAAGCGACTCACGCAACTCCTCGATCCCTGGCGTATGACCCAAGCCGGCGGACCGGTCGGGAGTGCAGGCGGGTAGACGACCGCCAGACCGGCTCACCGGGCGTGATAATCCGACCACACCGGGGTTCACCGGGACGGTCGGCGATTTTGACAGCCCAAGGAACCCTGTGCTAACGTGCGCAAAATTTTTAAACTTTCGACCGTTCGACGGTCTTCGTCATTAATGATTCACTTTCGATATAGATTGAAGGGTAGATAATGAGCGCAACCGGTTCTGAGACAAGCGGACATGTCGTCATCGTCGTGGGCGCAGGCCCGGCTGGAATGGCCCTGGCCAAGAAGATGGCGGATGCGGGCCACGAGGTCATCATTCTCAATCGCGACATTAAGTTCGGCGGGTTGGCGGAGTACGGAATCTTCCCCAGCAAGCTCAAACTGCGTGGTGGGTTGAAGAAGCAATATTGGGACATGCTCGAGCAGCCCAATGTCCACTACTTCGGCAACGTCTCAGTCGGGCAGGGTAAGGACCTCACGGTTGAAGATTTGCGCGGATTGGGTGCCAGCGCCGTCGCCTTCTCCATCGGCGCGCAAGGGACAAAAGCCATCGGGGTTGAAGGGGATTCCGCCAAGGGCGTGTTCCATGCCAAGGACGTAGTGTACCACTTCAATCGCCTGCCGGGTTTCGGCGACCGTCCGTTCGACATGGGAAAACATGTCGCCATCATCGGCGTCGGCGACGTGATGGTCGACATCGCCCACTGGTTGATCAAGTATAAGAAGGTGGAGCGTGTCACCGCCATCGCCCGCCGCGGGCCGGTTGAGCGCAAATACAACCCGAAAGAAATCCGGGCCGTCTGCTCCAACATGGATCAGGAAGGCATCGCCACGGAATTTGCCCGCATCAAGGACCGGCTGGCTGCAGTCGGTCAGAATGCCGACGAAGTGCTGGCGAGTATGACCGCCGAATTTACGAAGTGTGAACCCACAGGCAGCCCCTCCAAGATGGGCTTTCGTTTTCTGGCCTCCCCGAAGCGCGTACTGGTCGACGCCAACAATCGCGTCCGCGCACTTGAGATGGAAGAAAATAAGCTGGAGCCGAAAGGTGAAGACACCGCCGCGGTCGGACTCAAACAATTGTATGAGTTCCCCGTCGATAGCGTCGTGTTTGCCGTGGGAGACCGGGTTGATGAAACCGTGGGGCTCCCCTATAAGAACGGCGTCTACGTCACCAACCCGAACAAGACCGGAAACGATCCGGACGATTCCCTCTTTCAAGCGTATGACGAGAAATCAGGACAGATCGTTGATGGCGTTTTTCTCGCCGGTTGGGCCCGCAAAGCCAGCGAAGGTCTGGTGGGGATCGCCAAGCGGGACGGGGACTGGTGCGCGGAAGTGATCTCCCGCTACTTGACGACTCAAGCGACGCGCTCACGAGGAACGATGGATGGAGTGATCGCGAAACTTCACACCATCCTCAAGGATCGAAAGAGTCGGCCGGTGGATCTGGAAGGACTCAAAGTGTTGGATACGGTGGAAAAAGCTCATGCGGCCTCTCCCGAGGCCATCGGAGAGTTTAAGTTCGCATCGAACGCCGACATGCTGGCCCATATCGAACGGGGGCGCGGCTAGCCGCGCCCCACTCAGCCTCGTTTACCCGTCGCCCCATTTCAGCTTCTCTCGCAACACCTCATAATAACTACTCTCAGGGAAACGGATCAGTCTGGTCATGTGCTCGGAGGCCCGGATCTCCACCGTGTCGCCCTGGGTCAATGCCACCCCGACCTGGCCGTCGAGCGTCGCCATCGCTCCATCATCTTTACTGGTCAGGACCACTTCAATTTCTGCGCTGGCAGGCACGATCAGCGGTCGATGTGTCAGCGTGTGCGGGCAGATCGGCGTCAGAATCAATGACGGGACCGCCGGATTGATGATAGGACCGCCGGCTGAAAGCGAGTACGCAGTCGATCCGGTCGGGGTGCTGATGATCAGCCCGTCCCCGCGCAGGTTCGTCACAAACTGCCCCTGAATTGCGATCTTGAGTTCAATCATCCGGGCAAGCGTGCCCTTACTGATGACGACATCGTTTAAGACCACGCCGCGGGCGACCGTTTCGCCGTGCCGATGAACATGCGTCTTCAGCATCAGTCGCTCGTCGAGCACGAAATCGTTCGCGAACATCCGCTCGAGCGACGGATACAAATTGTCCAAGACGACTTCGGTCAAGAATCCCAGACCGCCCATATTCACACCGAGAATCGGAATGCCGCGCTCGCCGGCCAATCGCGCCGCATTGAGCATCGTGCCGTCGCCTCCCAACACGAGCAAAACATCGGCCTTGCTGGCGAGATGCGTTTTTTGAAACCCGCCTTGTTCGCCAAGCAGCGTCGTCGCGGTCGTATCCAGGAGGACGTCGATGTTCCGGGAACGAAGCCACGAGACCACGGCTTGCACCGTGCTTTTCACTTCCGGAAATTTTGGTTTCGTCAGGATGCCGATGCTCTTACTTTTCATACATGAGACCGCGTCGCGAGGAGATGAGAAGCCAATTGAAAGGTGCGGGATTGTATCGAGATGATTCTTTTACTGTCAAACGAGCGCGCAGCAAGAATGAGATTTCCTCCGCCGCGCGCGCCGCTGTTTCAACAGGCGCCGCGCGGCTCTCGCGTTTCGCTCAATACCTTGACACCCCATATTGCGCTAGTTAGAATCACATCATCAGTATTTTCGAGCCTTTGACCTGCATTGAATCACTCAGCTAAGGCTTCTCTTACAGACCCCATCACCATAAGGAGGCGGGATGTTCGAACGGTTCACGGACAAGGGTCGCAAGATCATCATCCTGGCACGTGAAGAAGCCGAGCGCCATCAGAACGATTACCTGGGCACCGAGCACCTGGTGTTGGCCATCCTTCGCGAGACGGATGGGATTGCGCTGATGATCCTCAAGAAAATGGGGCTCTCCACCGAGCAGATTCGACTCGAAATCGAGCGGAATCTCCCGGGCGGGGGCACAACGATGACCTTCGGGGAAATTCCTTTCAGCCCGCGGGTCAAGAAAGTCATCGAGTACGGGGTTGAAGAAGCCCGGTTGCTCGGTCATAACCACATCGGCAGCGAACATCTGTTGCTCGGTCTCCTTCGTGAGGAAGAAGGCATCGGCGGGAAGATTCTCCGGAGTCTTGGCGCCAACCTCCTGACCGCCCGGCAACTCACCGTCACCTTCCTGCGTAAGTCTGCGCCGCGTGAGCGGGACCGCAAGAGCAATACGCCGGCCCTCGACGAATTCGGACGCGACCTGACCCAGCTGGCCCAGGAGGGGCAGCTGGATCCCGTCATCGGCCGCGCGGACGAAATCGAGCGTGTCCTGCAGATTCTCAGCCGACGGTCGAAAAACAATCCCGTACTCATCGGTGAATCGGGGGTGGGGAAAACAGCCATCGTCGAGGGACTCGCCCAGCGTATCATCGCGTCGGAAGTCCCGGACAATCTGCTGTCCCGTCGCGTCATCGCGCTCGACCTGGGCTCACTGGTGGCCGGCACGAAATACCGCGGCCAGTTTGAAGAGCGCCTCAAGGTCGTGATGAAGGAGATTGTGCAGGCCGGGAATATCATTATCTTCATCGACGAGTTGCACACGTTGGTTGGGGCAGGGGCGGCAGAAGGATCCATCGATGCCTCCAACATGCTCAAGCCGGCGTTGTCCCGCGGCGAGATTCAATGCATCGGCGCCACGACGCTCGACGAATATCGTAAACACATCGAGAAGGACGGCGCGCTCAAACGTCGGTTCCAACCCATCCACGTACAGCCCCCCAGCACGGATGAAACGGTGCGGATCATCCAGGGCTTGCGGGACCGGTACGAGGAACACCATGGGGTGGAAATTACGGAAGACGCCATCGTGGAAGCCGTCAAGTTGGCGGATCGCTATATTACCGACCGGTTCCTGCCGGACAAGGCGATCGATCTGATCGACGAAACCGGCTCGCGGGCGAAGTTGCAAACGTACGCGCTCCCGACTGAACTCAAAGCGCTGGAGCAGGAGCTCAAGAAAATTTCTCGCGATAAAGAGCTGGCGATCTCGATGCAAAACTTCGAGGAAGCCGTCCGCCATCGCGAAGAAGAGGAGCGCCTGCGAAAGCTCCTCGATGAATCCAAGCGGGAGTGGAAGAAGAACCAGGAGAAACACAAGCCGACCATCGGCAAGGAAGAGGTCGCGTATGTCGTGTCGAAGATGACCGGCATTCCGCTCTTCAAGTTGGAAGAAGAAGAATCCAATAAACTGCTCCGCATGGAAGAATTCCTCCACAAGCGGGTCATCGGACAGAACGAGGCTATTTCGGCAGTGGCGCGTGCCATTCGTCGATCCAGAGCGGGTCTCAAGGAAGCGAAGAAACCCATCGGGTCCTTCATTTTCCTCGGCCCGACCGGTGTCGGAAAGACGGAATTGGCGAGGACGCTGGCGGAGTTCCTCTTCAACAGCGAAGACGCGCTCATCCGAATCGATATGTCCGAGTATCAGGAAAAGTTCACGAGTTCACGCCTCTTCGGAGCCCCTCCAGGATACGTAGGTTACGAGGAAGGCGGACAGCTCACGGAAAAGGTTCGACGTCGTCCCTATTCGGTCGTGCTGTTCGACGAAATCGAGAAAGCGCATCCGGACGTGTTTAACGTCCTGCTGCAGGTGCTCGACGACGGTGTCCTCACGGACAGCCTGGGTCGAAAAGTCGATTTCAAGAACACGGTCGTCATCATGACCTCGAACATCGGCACGAAGATGATCCAAAAAGGCGTGTCGCTCGGATTCCAGAATGATGAAAAGGGCGGACAGGCCTTGCGCCGAAAAGAAGACGTGATGGGAGAACTCAAGCGTTCGTTCAGCCCGGAGTTTTTGAACCGGATCGACGAAATCGTGATCTTCCATTCCCTGGAGAAGGAGCACTTGATCCACATCCTGGATATCCTGCTGCACGAACTGAATCTCCGCCTGATCGACAAGAGCGTCAGCATCGAGGTGGACGACGAGGTGAAGCAGTGGCTCATCAAGGAAGGATACGAGCCGCTCTACGGTGCGCGCCCGATGCGCCGCATCATCCAGCGGGCGATCGGTGATCCCCTGTCTGAAGAACTCATCAAGGGTCGCTTCAAGGAAAACAGGAAGATCAAAGTCGTGCTGCGCGACGGTGCGCCGGCCTTCATCGAACAAGAGGCGATGGCAGGCGTCTAGCGCGAGCGAAGACCATTACGAGAGGATCGACTCGTCGTTGAGATCCTAGAGACCACCCGGCAACCCCCGCGGTCCACAACCGGATCCGGGGGTTGTCGCATTTTACGGCAGGATCAGTTGTTGTCCGGATTTCCTTACGAACAGCACCAGTCACAGTGTGCGCCCACTACGACTGATCTCGCCCCTTGGAATGGCGCGCGCATGCATAACCAGGTTCACATGCCGTCACCCTATCGGCAGTTTTCTCTATGAAGCCTCCTGCATCCACGACGATTCTCGGCATCGAAACTTCCTGCGACGAGACTGCCGCAGCGGTGCTCGACGGTGAAGGGCATGTCCTGGCCAACGTGATTTCTTCCCAGCAAACCGTCCACGAACGGTTCGGCGGGGTGGTGCCGGAATTGGCCTCACGTGCTCATATTCAGAATGTGGATCACGTCACACGTCAGGCTCTGGACGCAGCAGGTCTCACCTGGCAGGATCTCGGCGCCATCGCCGTCACCCAGGGACCCGGCTTGGCCGGCGCCCTGCTGGTGGGTATCAGTTATGCCAAGTCCTTAGCCTACGCGCTTGGCATTCCACTGGTCGGCGTGAGTCACCTCGAAGGCCACATCGCCTCAGCCTGGATCGACCGCCCGTCATTCCCGAGAACCTGCGTGGTGTTGATCGCCTCAGGCGGGCACACGCATCTCTTCCACGCAACGGAACATGGCGGCTTCCACCTGATGGGACGAACGATCGACGATGCTGCAGGCGAAGCATTCGACAAGGGCGCACAAATGCTCGGGCTCGGATACCCGGGTGGACCGCTCATCGACGCCGCGGCCAGAAAAGGCAGTCCGGCAGCCGTGCGATTTCCTCGATCGCGCGTGAGAACCGGACAACTGGATTTCAGTTTCAGCGGTCTCAAGACGGCCCTGCTCTATCACCTCCAGCGCATGGATCAGGAAGCCATCGTCCGACAACAGGCCGACCTGGCCGCCGGGTACCAGGAAGCGATCGTGGACGTGTTGGTCCGTCAGACATTCGCGGCCGTGCGACAGGCAGGCGTCTCAGCCCTCGCCGTCGTCGGCGGCGTCTCGGCCAATTCCAGGCTGCGAGCACGATTGACGGAGCGGGCAGCTGGGGAGGGGATTCAATTGGGACTCCCGGCCCTCTCATACTGCACAGACAATGCGGCCATGATTGCGGCGGCAGGCCAGCGGGCTCTGGAGCAGGGCAGGCTGGCATCCTTCGAGTGCGAAGCGATGCCGAATTATGCGTTGCCGGCATCGTCGGGCGGCGAAACGGTGCGTCGCAGATCCTAACGTTCGAGTACCAAGGAGCATCACCATCCCCGCGATTCACGGACACGTCACCGGGCTGAAAGCCAGTCACCTCGCGGCATTGGAGCGATTGTATCGACGCCGTGTGCCGTCCTCAGCCGTCCTCACGACCGAACTGGCGCGCACGACCAGCCAGTTGACACGTGAGATCCGCCGTCCCATCGGTCTCCTGATCACTCGCCGCGGGGTCATCGAACAGGTCCTCGTGGGAACCGGCTGCGCACCCACCTTCGAGTCGCTGGCGAAGTTCAGAGTCGGATCACATTCCCTCCGCGGTCTCCGGCTGATTCGCACGCATCTCCACGATGACCCGTTGAGCCAGGACGATTTGACCCACCTGGCGCTCCTGCGATTGGATCTGATCGGGATCCTGGGCGTAGACGAAAAAGGCGAGCCCAGCCTGCTGCATCTGGCGCATCTGCTCCCACCCAACCAACAGGGAGAAGTCTGCCGCATCCTGAAACCGGTCCCGTTCCACGATCTGGACCTTCAACTGGACACGTTCCTCCATGCGCTCGAAAGCGATTTGCAGCGATCGGATACCAAGCACGACGTCGCCGCCGGCACCGAATCGGCCATTCTTGTCAGCGCGGCACCCAAGAGTCACGCGGAACAAGAAGAGCATCTAGAGGAGCTGAATGAATTGGCTGAGTCCGCCGGGGTCCGCGTGTTGGATCGAATCGCCCAGCGCACTCACGAAGGGTACGAGCGATACTTGCTCGGGAAGGGCAAACTGAAAGAGGTTGTGATGCGCGCGCTCCAGAAGGGAGCCGACCTCGTCATCTTCGACCAGGATCTCGCCCCGGCGCAAGCCCGCGCCATTTCCGAGGTGACGGACCTGAAAGTGATCGATCGCACGCAGCTCATTCTGGATATTTTCGCCGGGCGCGCCCATACCCGTGAAGGCAAAGTTCAAGTGGAGCTGGCTCAGCTTCGGTATCTTCTGCCGCGACTGTCCGGGCATGGCACCTCGTTGTCGCGCCTTGGAGGCGGAATCGGTTCTCGCGGCCCCGGTGAGACCAAACTGGAAACCGATCGCCGCCGCATCCGTGATCGCATCGCGCACCTGGAGCGGGAGATCGACGACGTGGCCCGCCATCAAGATCAGCGCCGATCCCGACGTGTGCGCCAGGGGCTTCCGATCCTCTCCATCGTCGGCTACACCAATGCAGGCAAATCGACGCTGCTCAACACCCTGACCCACAGTCAGATCCCGGCCCAGGATCGTCTCTTTGAAACCCTCGACACGACGAGCCGCCGCCTTCGTTTTCCTCATGACCGCGAAGTCATCGTGACCGATACGGTGGGGTTCATCCGGGATCTCCCCAAAGATCTGGTGGGAGCCTTTCGCACCACGCTGGACGAATTGCGGGATGCCGACATACTCCTGCATGTGGTCGATGCGTCGGCACCCAACGTCGATCAACAGATCACCGCCGTCGAAACCGTCTTGCAATCGCTCAACCTCGACACGATTCCCCGCGTCATGGTCCTGAACAAGTGTGATCGCCTCTCGGCACATGAGGCCGGCGTCCTCTGCCAGCGGTATCACGCGATCGGTATCTCGGCGCCGAACCGTGAGACGCTGCGCCCGTTGATCGCCCACCTTGAATCCCTCTTGCCCGCCATTCCGACACCCCCGGGATACGAGGAAGATCCTGACCAGCCGCCTCAGGACCTGGCGCTTGCATCTCACTCCTGACCTCTGCACAATTGGCCGCCACCACACCGCATCATGAAAGTCGCCACAACAGATCAACCGGCCGGCGTGACAACCAAACGCCGCCTCGCCCGGATGTTGACCGCATTACGCGCGACCTCACCGGCGATGAAAGTCGAGCTCGACCATCGCACGCCCTGGGAGTTACTGGTCGCCACGATCCTGTCGGCGCAATGCACCGATCAGCGGGTGAATCAGGTCACCCCGAATCTGTTCCGTCGCTATCAGCAGCCTCGCGATTACGCTTCGGCCGATCCCACGGAATTGGAAGCCCTCATCCGGCCGACCGGCTTCTTCAAAACAAAAGCCAGGAACCTCATCCACTGTGCGAAGGCCGTGGCCGGGCAGTTCCAGGGAGAGGTTCCCGATACGATGGAAGCACTCACCACGCTACCGGGAGTCGGGCGAAAGACGGCGAATGTCCTTCTTGGCAACGCATTCGAGAAGCCGGCCATCGTGGTCGACACACATGTGAAACGAGTGGCCGGACGGCTCGACCTGACCCGCCATACGGATCCCGAAAAGATTGAGCTGGACCTGCAACGCTTACTGCCGGCAGACCAGTGGACGGAAGGATCCCAACGGCTCCTTCTGCATGGCCGATACATCTGCCTCGCGCGCACACCGAAATGTCAGCATTGTCCGATCTATGCCGATTGCCATTGGAAGGGGAAAACCGCACGATGATTCGAAGCATGACGGGGTATGGGAAAAAGGACGGCACGTCACAGAAAGCCGGCGTCACCGTGGAGATCCGTTCGGTCAATCACCGCTTTCTCGAAGTGGCAGTCAGACTGCCCCGGTCGTTGGCGCAACTGGAGGACCAGGTTCGAAAAACCGTCCAGCAACGCTGCCTCCGCGGACGAGTCGACGTGTCGGTCTCGGTCCATTCCGCCGGCGGCAGCCTGAAGACGGTCCAGATCGATCAGGCGTTGGCCAAACAGTATCATACGGCCCTCAAGAAGCTGCAGAAAACACTGGGGCTGCGGGGAGCGGTGGATGTTTCCACGCTCGCGGGATTCCGGGACATCCTGTCTATTTCCGATGAGCCGGTCGATGCCGGGCAACTGACGAAAACCGTGCTGCGGGTACTGGGAGGCGCGCTCACAGACCTTGAGAAGATGCGCCGACGGGAAGGGGAGGCACTCGCCAAAGACCTGGCTCTCCATCTGGATGCGATCCGTGAGGCCAAGTCCCTCGTGGCGGAAAAGGCCCCGGTACTGGCCAAGCATGCATTTGAGCGCATGAAAGGCCGGATTGAGACCCTGCTGCAGGCCGAATTGCCGGATCCGGCCCGGCTCCAACAGGAATTAGCGGTGTTTGCCGACCGTTCGGACATCTCAGAAGAATTGGTCAGACTTGAGTCACATATGCTACAGTTCGACCAGCAGCTCCACAGTAAGGAGTCGGTGGGGAAGACCTTAGAGTTCCTGCTCCAGGAAATGGGGCGGGAAGTGAACACCATCGGCTCAAAGGCCAACGACGCCGACATCGCCGCGTTGGTGGTCCGAATGAAAGCCGAACTGGAAAAATTGCGCGAACAAGTTCAGAATGTCGAATAGTGTCGGCCCTGCGCCGGCATCGAACACCCTATGAATACCGCGCCCGTTTCATCCAACGATAAACCGCCCCAAGTACGGCGAGGCATTTTGTTTATCATTTCGGCTCCGTCGGGGAGCGGGAAGACGACATTGTGCAAACAGATCACGGCCAATGTCCCTGGATTGTGGCATTCGATCTCGTACACCACACGCAAACCGCGCCCGGGCGAGGTGGATGGGCAGGATTACCATTTTCTCGATGAGCCGGCCTTCCGCCAGATGATCGATCGGAATGAATTCGTCGAATGGGCCCATGTCTACGGAAATTTGTACGGCACACCGCGCAAGATGCTGACCGAGAAAATGGAACAGGGCATCGACGTGCTGCTCGAAATCGATGTGCAGGGCGCGCGCTCAGTGAAAAAAAAGTTTGAAGACGGCGTGTATATCTTCATTCTGCCGCCGTCGTTCGACACGCTGCGGACAAGGCTTCAAAACCGGGCTGGGGACTCGCCGGACGAAATTCAACGCCGCCTGCAGAAAGCCAAAGAAGAGGTCTGGAGCTACCGGGAGTACTACTACATCGTC
The DNA here is from genome assembly GCF_900170025.1 of Nitrospira sp. ND1. NCBI lineage: Bacteria > Pseudomonadati > Nitrospirota > Nitrospiria > Nitrospirales > Nitrospiraceae > Nitrospira > Nitrospira sp. ND1. The sequence goes on from NZ_FWEX01000005.1 coordinate 488,777, forward strand.
CGGAACGACGACCTGAAGCAATCCTTGAAAGAGCTCGAAAGCATTTTCCTGGCGGAACGGATCAAAACCAAACGCCTGAACATGACGTGGTTGGAAGAAAAATTCATTCTCGACAAAGAGGGCAAGCAGGGGAATTCCTCCTCCGCCCCCGCATCAAAGGAGCACTTGCATCATGGGTGAAATGTTAAGTTTGTTACCGGAATACGCCACCGGGGAGTTTGATTCACGCCACCGGCTGGTGATTATCGCCGCGCAGCGGGCGAAACAACTCGTGCAGGGCGCGCGCATGTCCGGCCCGTCCAAATTCACCAAAGAAACGAGCATCGCGCTCGACGAAGTCCTTCGGCACAAGGTCAAATTCCTGATCGGACAGGAAGCCCGCGAGGCCATTAAAGAATCCAAACGGGTCAAGGAAGGTGAGACGGAACGCCTGGCCATGATGACCGGAGAGGACGCCAAGGAAATCAAGAAAGAGCTGAGCGTCTACGTCGACGATACCGTCAAGCCGGCCCCTGCTCCGGAGGGCGAGGAGTAGTCCCGCTTCGTGCAGACCACCGGCCCCTCACTCACCGGTGTCCACCTTGTGCTCGCCGTCACGGGGAGTATAGCCGCCTATAAGGCAGTCGGGCTCTTGCGCCTGCTCCGTCGCGAAGGCGCGACGGTGAACGTCGTCATGACGGCAGGGGCCTGCCGGTTCGTGACCCCGCTGACCTTCGAAGTGTTGTCCGGTTCCCACGTGGCCACCGACCTCTTCGAAGCCCACCAGGAAATGCTGCACCTCTCCCTGCCGGAGCAGGCGAAGGCTATCCTGATTGCCCCGGCTACAGCCAATTGTCTGGCCAAAGCCGCGCTCGGGCTTGCCGACGATCTCCTCTCGACCATGCTCCTCACTACACAATGTCCCGTGATTTTCGCGCCGGCCATGGACGGGGATATGTGGCAACACCCGACCGTCGTGGAGCACGTGGCAACGCTGCGAACACGCGGCGCAGTCATCGTCGAACCAGAAGAGGGCCCGCTGGCCTCAGGCCGTTCAGGGCAGGGACGGCTGGCCGATGAAGCACGAATCCTTTCGGTACTCCAGGCCACGCTCCACCCGCGTCGGGATTGGTCCGGTCGCCGTCTGCTCATTTCCGCCGGCCCTACGCAGGAAGCCATCGACCCCGTGCGGTTCATTTCCAACCGGTCCTCTGGAAAGATGGGATATGCGCTCGCCGAAGCCGCGCAGGCACGCGGCGCGGAGGTCCTACTGGTCTCAGGCCCCACGGCCCTGACCCCGCCGGCCGGCGTGGAGTTGTGTCCAGTGACAACGGCTGAGGAGATGCGCAAGGCTGTCATCAGCCGGTTTTCCTGGAGCGATACCGTCATCATGGCTGCCGCCGTGGCGGACTTTCGCCCGACACAACCCGCTGCACAGAAACTCAAAAAGCGACGGAGTCCCGTCACCAGCCTGGAGTTGTCGCCGACCGACGATATTCTCAGGGAATTGGGCGAGCGCCGGACGACACAGGTGCTCGTGGGGTTTGCGGCGGAAACTGAGGATCTGCTTGCTCATGCGCGGGAAAAGCTGCAAGCTAAGGACGTCGACCTGCTGGTCGCCAATGACGTGACGGCAGCAGGATCGGGATTCGGGTCGGACACGAATCGCGTGTTCATCCTGGATCGTGACGGCCGCGCGGAGGAACTCCCCCTGTTACCCAAGCGTGAGGTCGCAGACCGCATTTTGGACCGGGTCCTGACCCTACCGACCGGCCGAAGGTCGACGAAGCCAGCCGCAGGAACAGGGACACATCGCAAGGAGTAGGGCGTGGCTTCTTCATCGCGTATCGATCCATCGACCGCCGCCGAAATCGACCGCCTGGCCACCGCCGTCGCAAAAGACCCGCGCTCGAAAGAATTCCTCCCCCTCGCAGACGAATACATCAAGGTCGGCATGTGGCAGGAAGCAGCGGGCGTACTTGAAGACGGCCTCAAGGTGTATCCCGGCTTTGTCACCGCCATGGCGGCATTGGGCCGGGTGTACGATCAATTAGGGCAGGCGGTGAAAGCGAAGGCCATTCTTGAAGACGTCGTCAGACAGCGCCCGGACAATCTTCGCGCGCATCGTATTCTCGCCAAGCTCTATCACGCCGAAGGGAACGCCGACTTAGCGTTGCTGTCCTGCACAGCCATCCTGAACGCCAACCCGTTCGATGAAGAGGCGGCCTCAGTCAAACGCAGCATCACCGGAGCACCTGACAATCCTCCGGCCGCCAAACGCGAGAAGAAACGAATCGTCACGGAGCCTAGACCCGACGGCACAAAAGCTGGGGCTCACATCACGCCCGCTCCCGAGCCAACCGTATCCACGTCATCTATGGCATCTGAGCCGGTCACTGAAACACCGGGCCGGCCGACCCCGGATCTGCCTGTCGTGAAACATGCGGCCGCGATCGCGCGACTGGAAGCCTGGCTGCGAACCATTCAAGCCCAACGCGTTCATTGACTGCCCCCCCCAGGCGGACCCACGCTCGTCCCGCCCTCTGAACAACGTTTGACCCACTCCTGACACCCTGTTAGAATGCCGCCGCTGCTGGCATCTCTATCCATTGCAGCCTACTGATAACGGGGGCGCGCGACAGACACATGCTGCGGCTGCTAGTGCTTCATGGTCCCAATCTCAATCTCCTGGGAACGCGAGAGCCATCCGTCTACGGACAGGCGTCCTTGCCCGACATCGACAAGTCGATTGTCCGTCGCGCAGGCGAGCGGGGGATTGCGGTGCAGACCAAACAGACGAATGTAGAAGGGGAACTGGTCACCTGGATTCAGAACGCCAGGGGCCATTTCGACGGCATCATCATCAATCCGGCCGCGTATACCCATACCAGCATCGCGATTCGCGATGCGATCGCCGCCGTCGCCCTACCGACGGTCGAGGTGCATTTGTCGAACATCCATCAGCGGGAGGAGTTTCGCCATCACTCCTTCATCGCCGGCGTCGCCCTGGGACAGATTTCCGGATTCGGTCCCACCGGCTATCTGCTGGCGCTGGACGCATTGGCCGCGCACCTCGAGGCCGTCAGCAAGGCATCACGCCCTCGGACGGCCCCGAAGAATAAACCCACGGCTTCGCGCCGTTGAACTTGTTGTACCAAGGAGAGTTGTTGTGATTTCGACCGCAGAGTTTCGGAACGGCAGCCCGTTAATGGTAGAAGGTCAACCCTTTTATATCGTGGAATTTCAGCACGTCAAACCCGGCAAGGGCGGGGCATTCGTCCGGACGAAGCTGAAGAGTTATCTCTCAGGCAACGTCCTCGACAGGACCTTTCGTTCCGGAGAAAAATTCGACACACCCCAGATCGAAGAATGCGACATGCAATTCCTGTATGCCACGAACGATTCCTACACGTTCATGGATACGGAGACGTATGAGCAGTCGACCTATGAGAAGAGCCAGTTGGGAAGCAACGCCGATCTGCTCAAAGAAAACATGATCGCCAAGATCCTGATCTACGAGCACCGGCCGATTACGGTCCTGCTGCCGAACTTCATCGAACTCAAAGTGGTCGACGGTGAACCGGGCGTGCGCGGCGATACGGCCTCGGGCGGCAATAAGCCGGTGATCGTCGAGACCGGTGCCACGATCAAGGTGCCGCTCTACCTGGAAATCGGAGAAACGATCCGCATCGATACGAGAACCCGTGAATTTGTGGAGCGCGTGCGTTGAGCTCATCAGGTAAAAAGACAGGAAAAGGCCGGGGGGCCGGGAAGCCGATCGTCCTGCCGAGCGCCTTTGCGCCTCGATCAACGGCCGCTGAGACACTGCTCTCTCCGGACCAGGCCGCGCAGATTCAACAGTTGGCCGACCTGCTCAAGCGCAACCATCTGACCGAGTTGGAAATCGAGCGCAGCGGAGTCCGTATCCGCATCAGACATGAGCCGGTAATCCGGACCACGACGGCCCAGACGGTGGAGACCGCCACGAACCAGTCGACCTCCACCGGAGCGACGCCGGCGGCGCAGACCCGTCCACCCGCAGAAACGGATGGCCAGGTCACGATTACGTCTCCTATCGTCGGCACCTTCTATCGCTCGCCCTCACCGGATGCAGACCCATATGTGGAAGAGGGGGATTACGTGAGGAAGGGCCAAGTGCTCTGTATCGTCGAAGCCATGAAGCTTATGAACGAAATCGAGTCCGAGGCCGACGGACGGATCACGAAAATACTGGCGGAGAGTACCAAGCCTGTCGAGTACGGACAACCTCTCTTCTTGATAGACCCCAACGCCACGCCCTAGCCGACGAGATCATGCGGGTTCATGGCGAGACGATCCGGGGATACGTTCCTCAAGCATGTGGGTCCGACGGCAGACGGCACATGCCGGGATCCTGCAACAGAACCGGATCAGGTCTCATCCGTGGCAGAGCAAACCGTTTAGAACCAGGCGGACACAGAGAGTGACCCGCGCCGGAGTATCCTGTGTTTAAGAAAGTGTTGGTTGCCAATCGTGGAGAAATCGCCCTTCGGGTGATCCGCGCCTGCAAAGAGCTCGGCATCAAAACCGTTGCGATCCACTCCGAAGCCGATGCCGCAAGCTTGCACGTGCGGGCTGCGGACGAGCACGTCTGCGTCGGACCGCCGGAAGCCGCCCTCAGTTACCGCAATATCCCCAACGTGCTGAGCGCAGCCGAAGTCACCGGGGCCGATGCCATTCACCCCGGCTATGGATTCCTCTCAGAGAACGCGCACTTCGCGGAAGTCTGCGAATCGATCGGCGTCAAATTCATCGGCCCGACATCCGAAAACATCGCGCTGATGGGCGACAAATCAAAGGCACGGGAAGTGGTCGCCAAGAAAGGCCTCCCGGTCACCCCCGGCAGCCCCGGCGAACTCCGGAGCGAACAGGATGCGCAAGAGGCCGCCAAGACCATCGGCTTCCCCGTGATCATCAAGGCCTCGGCCGGAGGCGGCGGACGGGGCATGCGCGTGGTGAACAAACCGGAGGAGCTCGCGCGAGCGTTTCAAGCGGCGCAAGCCGAGGCGAAATCCACCTTCGGCCACGACGGCGTCTATCTCGAGCGCTACTTCCTCGAACCGCGCCACATTGAAGTACAAATCGTGGCCGACAATCGGGGCCATGTGGTCCACCTCGGCGAGCGTGATTGCTCCATTCAACGACGTCACCAAAAGTTGGTGGAAGAAACCCCGTCGCCTGCCATCGATGAAGGATTACGGCGCGAAATCGGCCGGGTGGCCGTCCAGGCCGTGAAAGCCATTCGCTATTGCAACGTCGGCACAGTGGAGTTTCTCCTCGACAAGGATCGCAACTTCTTTTTCATGGAAGTGAACACCCGCATCCAGGTCGAACACCCCATCACGGAAATGGTGACCGGGATCGACCTCGTGAAAGAACAGATCCGGATTGCCTCGGGCATGCCCCTCTCGTTCAAGCAGCCGGACATCAAGTTGAACGGTCACAGCTTCGAGTGCCGGATCAATGCCGAAGACCCGGAAAAGTTCACGCCCTGTCCAGGGCAGATCACCAAATATTCCGCCCCTGGCGGCTTTGGCGTGCGCGTCGATTCCGCGATGGAACCGAATGCCGTGGTCGTCCCGTACTACGACAGCCTGATCGCCAAATTGATCACGCACGGACGTGATCGCCAGGAAGCCATGGCCCGCATGCGCCGCGCACTCGATGAATTTGTCATCGAAGGCATCAAGACGACGATCCCGCTCCATCGGAAAATTTTCAACGATCCCGATTTCCAGAAGGGACACGTCTCCACGACGTTCCTCGACCGCTTTCTTGCCGGCCAGTCCTCGTAACAGTTTGCTGACAAACAGATCTCATATATCCATGGGGATCACCAGCAGGCCGTTCAAAATGGCCGTCCGGCAAGGCCGCAGCAAGCGACGTGGCGAATCGTACCCCTGTCGTACGGTGAGGCATGGAGCGACGCGAGAACGCCGCTGGCGGACTTTTTCAACGGCCTGCTAAACAGGGAGCCCGCCACGTCTCAGCCCACCCGACAACCGTTCCTCAAGGGCTTATACCTCGTGCTCGACCCCACGGTCCGGCCGGACCGCCCGCTGCCCGATCTCCTGCGCGAAGCAGCCGCGCACGGTGTCCGGCTCTTTCAATATCGAGACAAGCAGGTCACGATGAGAGACGCCTATGCGAAGGCGCTCGCGCTGCGTCAGGCCGCAACCGACGCCGGCGCCCTCTTGATCGTCAACGATCGTTGCGATTTGGCGATGGCCGTGAACGCGGACGGGGTGCACCTGGGGCAGGACGACCTTCCCATCTCCTACGCCAGACGCCTCATGGGGCCGGGAAAAATCATCGGACTCTCGACGCACAATGCAGCTCAGGTGCGCGAAGCCGTCACCGCACAACCCGACTACGTGGGGTTCGGCCCGATCTTCAGTACGTCCACAAAAGCGGATCACGACCCGGTGGTCGGTCTGGAAGGATTACGCGCGGCGCGCGCGTTGACCACGCTGCCGATGTTTGCGATCGGCGGCATTACGGCTGAGTCGGTTGGTGAAATTATGGCGGCAGGGGCGGATGGCGTGGCGGTGATCTCTGCGATCCTCAAGGCTCCGGACCTCGGCGCGGCGATCCGGACATTCCAACAGCATTTGCCCACACCAGATTCGCAAGCGCCCTGATCAGGCTGCTCTGTGCCAGCGCCTCGACGGCGCCGGACCAATCAGCGCCAAGTTGTGGCTGATAGGGCAGCGGACCCAACACCGGAACACCGGCTCGCTCCCGCAACAGCGCGACCGTAGACGCAGACTGCTCCTGCTGCGCGGGGGTGGTGGACAACGCCGTCTCGTTCAACACGACAGCCATCACCGCACAGTGACGTTGCCGAAGGCCCTCCAGCGTCAGCAGCGCATGATTGATCCCACCTAACCCGGCCCGCCCCACAAGTACGACGGGCAGCCCGATCCGGCCGATCAAGTCGCGCATATCCCAATCCTTCCCCATCGGCACGAGCAGACCACCGGCGCCTTCAACCACAACACAAGAGTCCCGGGCCGCAAGCCGTTCGTAGCGTCTCATGATCTCCTGCATCTCGATTACACTTCCTTGCGCGGATGCGGCGGCAAAGGGGGCGAGCGGCGCGGGGAACCGGTAGGGAGACACCTCATCGATCCCATCGGATACTCCCGCCGCAGCCATGAGTCGCCCCGCGTCGCTCTCACTCAGTTGCTCGGGAAGCACCCCGGTTTCGACCGGCTTCATCACCCCGACAGAGCGGCCAGTCTGGACCAGCCTCCGGACCAATGCGGAGGACACGAGGGTCTTTCCAACGCCGGTATCCGTACCGGTGACAAATATCCCGTTACCCATTCTCTGTTCTTCCCATTTACCACCCGTGAAACACACTGTTTCGTGCTGTGAAATCGACGACTCAATTTCCCAACAGGATGCTCAAAACGGCGTCCAGCAAGGCCGCAGGGAGTACGACGACTGAGGAGGTACACACCAAACTTTGTCGACCCGTTCACCAATCAGATACTCTTGGTGAACGGATAGACCCCTTCAGTACTCCCTCTTATACTTCCAATGTCGCAAGGAGACGTACGACCGAGAACGAAGCTGGGGGCCGTTTTCAGCATCCTGCTAGAGAATGCGACTGTCCAGGTTCCACACTTGCCCCGACATATCGGAGAGCTGCGCAAGTTGGCAAATCGTCCTGCTTACATCAGCCAGATTCGAGACACGTCCCAGCACATGGTCGTCGAGCCGATCACCGGTAGGAAGCGAGTCACCGGCCATGCGCGTTTGCTGCCAGCCGGGACAGACCAGATTCACGCGAATATTAAGCGGTCCCCATTCCCGCGCCGCGGTCTTCACCAAGCCGATCAGCCCCGCCTTCGACGCCGCATAGGCGGCTTGGCCGTTCGTTCCCTGCAATCCGGCAAAGGACCCGATGACGACGATGGACCCACCGCCCTGCGGCATCATGTCGTTCACCGCGGCGGTCATGCAGCGATAGGTGCCTGTCAGATTCGTGTCGATGATCTGTTGCCATGCTTCTTCCGGACAGGTCACCACCAGATGCTTCGACGCGATGCCGGCATTACAGAGCAGGGTGTCGAGCCGGCCGCGCTGCGCCCGGATCGCATCCAGCATCGCCTGGACCTCAAGGCTCGACCGTACATCCGCCTGGTAGAGGGCACCCTGACCACCGGCCTGCGAAAGCAGCGCGAGGGTTTGTTCGGCTGCCGGCCGTTGGCGGAAGTAATGCACCCCCACCCAATACCCGGCATGGGCGAAGGCCAGACAGAGCGCACGACCGATTCCGCCGGACCCACCGGTCACCAGTACCGTCCGGCGTTCACGAACATCTTGAGCTGCGGGAGGGAATGCGGACATCACGGCGTGCGATTATGAGAGGAGGCACAGGAGAAGGCAAGGCTGGACCTGCCGGCTTGCTGCGGAGAATCGGGTATGGTACCGTGATTTTTTATACTGGAGGACAGCCGTGATCGTTCAGACCTTGGTGCGCTCGACCGTGATGGCAGTGGGCATGTGCGGGTTCCTGGGCATCCCGTCGGCTCCTGGGCAGGCCCGGGCAACGGAGGCAGGACAAACCATCGCCCAGTCTGCCGACTATTTCCCCGACACCGTCGGCACACGCTGGCAGTACCGCGGACAGATCTCGGAAGGGCCTCTCCAAACGATCGAGAACAAATACTTCTTCAACGTGTCGTCGGTGACCGGAACCCGCACTCTCAAGGGCGGCGTGGTCGTCAACGTGTTTCATGACACCAACCCAGGCAACCATGGCGCATCCGACAGCTTTTACCGCCGCGATGCGGCAGGCGTGGTCTACTACGGCTCCGAGCCGGGCACGCCGTTAGAGAAGCAGCTCGTGCCGTATCAGATCATCCGGTTCCCGATGAAAGTGGCCCAATCCTTCCAACAGTTCAATCGCATGGACATCGATTTCGGCAGTGACATCGATGGGGACGGCACCAACGAACATGTGGACGTCGAAGGAGTTTCGACGGTGATCGGCCAGGAATCGATCACGGTGCCAGCCGGCACGTATCCCGACGCCGTGCGTGTGGAAGCGCGGATGACCCTCAAGATTCATCTCTCTTCGGCTGATCGGACAGCGGTCGGTACCGACGTGATGACGGCCTGGTTCGCCAAGGGAGTGGGGCTGGTCAAGTATATCGAACGGCAGGAATTGGCCGCACTCAAGGAAGACCGGGGCAACACCACCGATATCACGGAAGAACTGGAAGAGGTCACCGTAAAATCAGCGCCCGCACTACAGGGTCGGAGCGAATCCTCGCCGGAGCGTCTGCTCGCTGACGACACGCGCGACCATGAATTGTTTCAGGTACTCTTCGCCCCCGGCCTTCGCCCCTATACCCGATAGCCGGTGGCCGCCGAACGGTTGCCGACCGACCAGGGCGCCGGTAATCGAACGGTTGATGTAGAGGTTGCCGACATCGAACGCCTGACGCGCCAGTTCGATATGCCGGGGACTGCGCGAGTAGAGTCCCCCGGTCAAGGCGTAGGCGGTGCCGTTGGCGAGCTGGAGCGCCTGTTCGAACGATAAAGCCCGCATCACGGCCAGCACGGGGCCGAAAATTTCTTCCTGTGCCAGCCGGTGAGTCGGCTCGATCCCTGCGATGACCACCGGTCCCACGGCATGACCGGGGCCCTCCATCGACCGATCGACCACCACCCGGCCTTCGCGTCGCCCGATCTCCAGATAGTCCCGAATCCGTTTCTGAGCCCGTCCGTCGATCACCGGACCGAGCTGGGTCGCCGGATCCTCAGCCGCGCCGATGCGCAGACTCATCACCGCATCGGCCAGTCGTTGGATGAACGCATCGTGAATCGAATCTAAGAGGATCACACGTGAACAGGCGGAACATTTCTGTCCCGCATAACCGGTACACGATTGCACCACACCGGTCACGGCTTCATCGAGATCCGCCGTGTCATCGACGATGATGGCATTTTTGCCGCCCATCTCCGCGATGACGCGTTTGACGAACTTCTGTCCCGGTTGTTGAACCGCAGCGGCCTGCACCATGCCCAATCCCACATCCTTCGATCCGGTAAAGGCAATCGTCGCGACAGACGCCTGAGTCACCAGTTCACGCCCCACGTCGGGACCACCCGGCACGTACTGCAGGACGCCCGCCGGGACCCCGGCCTGCCTCAGAATCGTGGCGAGCCGATAGCCCATGATCGACGCGCGCTCAGACGGTTTGAACAAGACCGGATTTCCGGAGACCAGAGCCGCCGCGACCATACCGGCAGGAATGGCGAGCGGAAAATTCCAGGGCGCGATGACAACCGTGACTCCGCGCGGACTCCAGAACAACTCGTTCAACTCACCGGGATACCGGCCCAAGCGGGGCGGCGGATCAAGCTGTTCCATTTCTCCGGCGTAGTACTCCAGAAAATCGACCGCCTCGGCCACATCGGCATCGGCCTCTCGCCAGGGCTTGGCCTCCTCGAACACTTCCCAGGCCGCCAACTCCCAACGTTGCTCACGCATCAACGAAGCGGCCTTCCGCATCACGGCGACCCGTTCCGCAACCGCACGATGTTTCCATTCATCGGCATGAGACTCAGCGACCTTCACGAGACCAGCCACGTCGGCAGGCAGATAACTCTGCACGATGCCGACCAGTTGTTCCGGCTGACTGGGATTGAAGGAACGTAGATCCGCTCCCGTCGGGAGAGGCGTATTCAGCTTCGAGACCTCAAGCCGCTGCCCCAATTGTTTGCGCACGTGATCGATGGCCTCGGCCATGGCGACCCGGACTTCGGCTCGTGAAAAATCCGCCGCCGGTTCGTTCACAAAGTGAGCGCTCCCCACGGTGGAAGAAGCGCCGGCCTCAGGCGCCCTCGGGGAAGGAGGCGAGGGGAGGGTCGCATCGGGCGGAGACAGCAACAAAGACAGAGGCTGCGACTCCACATATTCCTTCCGCAGGAACGATTCGTTCGACGTGTTCTCCAACAACCGCCGCACCAGATAGGCCATGCCGGGAAGGAGTTCTCCGACCGGAGCATAGAGCCGGAGCCGCCGGCCACGATCACTCATCGCATGCTGAAACGGCTCGGCCATGCCGTAGATCATCTGATATTCCCAGGCCTGAGACTGTAGCTTCAGCGCCTCGGCCACCGCCTCGACCACAGCCAGACTTCGAAGGTTGTGCGTGCCGAACGCCGGCCGGATCACATGGCTCTGCTCCAGCAGCAATCGAACGAGCCTCTCATAGTTCACATCCGTCTGTGTCTTGCGTTCGAACAGCGGCATCGGCCAGCCACGTTGCCGATAACGAATCGCGTCGGAGTCCCAATAAGCGCCCTTCACGAGCCTGATCGTGACGGGTACCAGCCGCTCCCTGCTCCAAGTCAACAGCCGCTGGACATCGTCATACGTATCGGTGCGATAGGCCTGCAGCGCAATCCCTGCATGGGGAAACGTTCGGTAGGGTTCTTCCATAAACAGGCGCATGAAAATCGAAAGAATCAGCTCCTTGGTGTCCGCCTGTTCCATATCGAAAATGACCGAGGCGGGGAGTGTGCCGGCAAGATTCAACAACGGCCGCAGGCGGGCAGCGACTGCGCGATAGCTGGATTCGGGATCGATGGGATCGAGCTGTGAATAGAGGGCCGAAATCTTGATCGACAATTGCACGCGGGGCAGGGGACCAAGATGATCCCGTTCGAGTAACGGCGCAGGGGACCAACCGGGACAGGCCTCACCGAGGGCCTGCAAAGCCGCGAGGCAACGATCACGATAGGCATCCGCCTCTCGCTCGCTGACACTGGCTTCACCCAGTAGATCCACCGAAAAAGCCCGCCCGTCCTCCCATAACTTACGGAGCGTCGGAACGGCCTGCTCGATGGACGCACCGGCGATGAAACTGGTGGCCATCTGCTCCACCTGATGCCGGATGGCCTTTCCACTGAGCGATGCGCCGAGCTTGGTGGAGGCAAGCGCCTTGAGTCCCCATTGGGCACCGAAGAGGTGTGCGCTCATCACGCCGAAATATTCCTCGGCCAACTGCACGACCCGTGCATCGTCGTGCAACGAGGGCAGGACATCGATAAACCGGAACAGTTGCGCCTTGAACGCGGGATCTTTCATCGCCAGGTTGATGGCCGCCTGCGACCACCAGCGCGAATCGAACAGGCCGGGCGCCCGCCCGCCGGAACGCCGGGCCAAGTCTTCACCAATCGCGCGGATACGGGGTTCGAGCGGGGCAGGGTCGAGAGGCATCGGTTCCTCCTGAACCAAAATGAGAGGCTCTCTGCAGTATACACCGCAGTGCGCGACTTGAATATTTGAGGACGAATAGGCCGCGGTCCATCTTACGCAGGATGGATTTCGCATCGTTGCCAGGAACAGCGGGATACGGATTTGGCTCAACCACAGGCACGCGGAGTCGAGTGTACGTAACTAGCGGAACCGGCATATGCGTATCGCCCCGGCGAACGATTTCTTCAGGACGTCCCAGCTAATCGGCCGTTGTGTCATCTCGCGACACTTCTGTGCTTGAAAATCCGCCTGCCGCTCCGGTAGCATGCGCCGTTTGCCTTGACCTACACCATTTACATGGCGGTGCACTGTGGCGATGAGTTGCGCACAGGTTCCGAAGGAGTACGATGGCCGACTCGACCACACAATCCGTCTGCTGGGGCACCGTGGCCCTGTTCACTGCAATCACGCTGCTGACCTTCGTCGGCGTCCCGCTCTTCGCGTACTTCTATGACTACACCCTGCTCGATTGGGTCCTGCTCGCCGTCCTCTATATCGTGACCGGCATGGGGATCACGGTCGGCTATCACCGCATGATCACCCATCGCAGCTTCGAGAGTCATCCCTGGGTGAAAGCCTGCCTCCTGGTGATGGGAGGCTGGGCCGTGCAGAACTCCGCCCTCATGTGGTGCGCCGATCACATCCGCCACCATGCGCACACGGACGAAGAGGCCGATCCCTACAATGCGTCGAAGGGATTCTGGCACAGTCACGTCGGCTGGTTGTTTTTCGATACCCCGTATCGTGAGGACCGGTTTGCAGCGAAACTACGTACCGACCCGATGATCATGTGGCAACACCGGTATTACTGGGTGATCGTGGCCTCCGGCTTCCTGCTACCATTTGCGCTGGGATACCTGAACGGTGGCTTCACCAGCGGGCTGGGCTGTTTCCTCCTCGCCGGCGTCCTGCGAACCGTGCTGGTCCTGAACTCCACGTTTACGATCAACTCCCTCTGCCATATGGTCGGCACCCAACCCCACGGCACGCAGGACAGCAGCCGCGATAGTTGGTTGATCTCATTCGTCAGCTTCGGCGAGGGCTATCACAACTATCACCACACCTATTCGCACGACTATCGAAACGGATCGAAGTGGTACAACTTCGACCCCTCGAAATGGTTGATCTATTCGTTGTCGTTGTTTGGCCTGACGTATAACCTGCACAGGGAACGCACCTAGCAGGCGTGAGACGTGAAAGGTGAAACATCCCCTCGCGTCGTTCAGGTATGCTCGATTCTCGTTCTTACCTGCTCCATTCAACCGTGAGCACTGATCACTGAACGTTCCCGAGACGTTTCGTCCCTCCCTTTCATCTCGCCCTCTTCTACCCAGCTGCGCACTGCGTCTACTGGCCCATTTCTTTTCCCCGGGGCGATAGCTTAATATGCAATGAAACCCGCGAATTCCATCCCGACCCGCGAGGTGGTAGGAGGCAGATCTATGGCAGAGCAACAAGGTGGCGCACCGCATCAAGAAGAGGCGGCCGCCAAGCCCAATATCATTCCCGGAGTCAAACACGTCGTCGCCATCAGCAGCGGCAAAGGCGGCGTCGGCAAATCCACGGTGTCGGTGAATCTGGCCGTGGCCCTCGCCCTCACCGGAGCCAAGGTCGGATTGCTGGATGCCGATATTTACGGCCCCAACATCCCGATGATGATGGGCGTCGAAAAAACACCCGAACAGAAAGACGGCAAGATCGCCCCGGCGGAGAGCCACGGCGTCAAACTGATCTCCATGGGATTTTTTGTGCCGGAAGATACCGCTGTCGTGTGGCGCGGACCGATGGTCCACACGGCCATTCAACAGCTCTTCCGGGATGTCCTGTGGGGCGAGTTGGATTATCTGCTGATCGACCTGCCGCCTGGAACCGGCGACGCGCAACTGACCCTGACCCAGTTGGTGTCCCTGTCGGGCGCCGTCACGGTGACGACCCCGCAGGAAGTGGCGCTGCACGATGTGCGCAAAGGCATGATGATGTTCCAGAAGGTCAACGTGCCCCTGCTCGGCATCGTCGAGAACATGAGCTTTTTCCTCTGCGGCCATTGCGGCGAACGCACCGAGATTTTCTCTCACGGCGGTGGAGAACGGGCTGCGGAGAAACTGGGCATTCCGTTTCTCGGACGGGTGCCCATCGATCCGGCCATTCGCGCCGGCGGCGATACCGGGAACCCGATCGTGGTCGCCAAGCCGGATTCACCGCAAGCTCAGGCGTTTCGCGAGATCGCCGCGAAACTTGCGGCAGCATTACAAACGGGCGAGGCAGGGGCGGCAAAGAGCCGGATCGCCAGTCTGTTAGACAAAATCAAACGGCCGGCGACGGGCAATTAACCGGACGCCCGATCAAGGAAGATGGACGTAGTCAGGGAGGATGTATGGGCGAGCTGATTAGAATCGCAGGAACCGCCGACGTGAAGCCGGGAGCCGGCATGGTGGCGGAAGTAAACGGTAAGGCCATCGCGGTGTTCAATGTGGACGGCGCCTTTTATGCCATCGACAATACCTGTGTCCACCGGGGCGGCCCGCTGGGCGAAGGGGATGTGGAAGGGGATGTGGTGTCCTGCCCCTGGCACAACTGGCAGTTCAACGTGAAAACCGGCACCTGCGTCAACAACCCCTCGGCGAAAGTGACCGCGTACGAAGTCACGGTCGAAGGCACCGACATTAAAGTCCGGCTGTGACGCAAGACCGGCCCGCGCCGGTCACCAGGTCACGGCAGCGAATGAATGTTTCCGGCACCACAGTGAATGGAGGCTCCGATGGCAGACAATACGCTGACCCCGAAACACATTGAGATCGCCGAAACCTTCGTGCGGCTCTACGTCTTTCTGACGCAGTACATCGACCGTTGCGAAGATGAAGCCGCGCGCAAGGAATACCCGGAAGCAGAACTCCAAAAACACCTCGGCGAAACCCGCGCCAAGATGATGGAGATCCTGAAGGTCAACCCCGTCGTCAAGGGCAAGGTGGAAAAAGAGTGTGAACGTGTCCTGGCATTGGGCAGCAAGTGTCTGATGGGCGGAACCGAAAAGGTGGCCGCGCTGGATGTGCTGGGAGCTGAGCGGGTCATTCTCAAGAACAAGACCATCGCCTTGAGCGATCTGTTAGCCGTGTATCGCGCGCTTTAATCGTTCGATGTCCACCCCGGCTGGAGAGAAACACCAACTCGCCGGTTTCGACGCCAGGGAACGAGGGTTCAATCGTCCCGTGGAATTCGTGCGGACAGCCTCGGGGTACCAGGCGACGTTGCGGTATGAAACGACGCACATCGTCACCCCGGAAGCGCCGAGCGCAGGCGAGGCCCTGCAACAATTGATCACGACCCTCCAGCAAGAGGGCTACACCCAGCTGCGCAGCCAGCAGAGCTACCGCGACGGCTTGTACCTCGGATCGCAGGAGCTGTGGGTGGAATATCCGGACCGGCAGGCAGCCCCGCAGGTCGGACTCCTGGGCCTGCTGAAGAAGTGGATCGGCCGCTCACCGGGCTGAGGGTCGCCACAAACCCCTCGCCGCACCGCGGCGAGATTGACTCTCCTCCGTCTCACGCCTATAGTCCATCCAGGTCAGCGACTGATCGTTCGTCCGTCAGCCTTCACCAGACAGGATCCGGCACCGGAGAATTGACGATGCGCTGGGTTCACGTCCTGCTTCTCACCATCATCGTGCTGCTCCCGGCGGGTAAGGCGACCGCGAAGGTCTACCGTTGCCAAGGCGCCAGTGGCAGCACAGTCCTGACAGACCAGCCGAAGGGCAAGACGGGTTGCGTCGCCATCGACACCGCCACCCCCCCGCTCCCGGGAGGATTCACCCCACCGGTCGAGCCGAGCGTACCGGCACAGGTGGAACTGCCGGCGAATGCGATCCCGCCGTCCATTTCGGCCGCACCGATGGTTCCTCGCCAACCCGGTCCCGGTGATCCTGCGTTATCGCCGGCCGTTGCGAAGGATGCCCCCGAGAAGGCCCCACCAGAAGCGCAACGTTGCTCACCACGCGTCAACCCGCTGAATCCCTTCGCCGGAATGAATTGCTCACCGGCATCCGGCGAACCCCCGGCAGAGAACAAGAACCAGTAGCCCCTCGTCGCGCGCCTCACCACCGGCTCGATTGACTCTCCCGATGCCCCTTCATATAATGCCGAAACGAACCGTTTAAGCTGATCTCCCAAGCACTTATGTCTGCCTTCTCCGCTGGTTTTTTATCCCGTCGCGCACAGGATTTTCGAGCCGGTCTCCGGCACGCATTTGCCGTGCGTCCTGAACAAGCAGCCTTCACGATCGAAGACCTGGCCCTGCTCGAACGGGTCGCCGACGCCGTCGTTTCGCGCGGCATGGCCGCACCGGCCACGTTGTTTCTCGAGTCGATGGGACCCATGAACTTTCTCGGCAGCCAGGCACTGCACTTTCTGGCTCCCGTCGTGGAATGCGTGCTGACCGGTACGGAGATCGCGCAGGTCGCGCGCCTGCTGGAACGGCGCGATTCCATTCACCGCCTGACCGCCCTCATCGAAGCCAAGGCCGCGGCTCCCAAAGGAGCGCCCGCTCGATGACGGCACAGCCTCACTCGCCGGCGGCACCAGCAGTGACTCATCCCTTGAATGTCATCGTCGCAACCGATTGCGGCAGCACCACCACCAAAGCCATTTTGATCGAAAAGGTCGGGGAGGAGTATCGCCAGACCTACCGTGGTGAAGCGCCGACGACTGTCGAAGCCCCGTTCGAAGACGTGACCCGCGGCGTGTTAAACGCCATCGCGGAAATCGAAGAACTCTCCGGGCGCACGATTCTGGACGGCGACCGCATCATCACACCCAACCAGGCGGCGCAGGGCGATCCCAAGCGAGGCGTGGACATTTACGTGTCCACCAGCAGCGCCGGCGGCGGACTGCAGATGATGGTCACCGGCGTGGTGCAGAACATGACCGGCGAGAGCGCGCAACGCGCCGCCCTGGGCGCCGGCGCCATCGTCATCGACGTCTTGGCCTCGAACGACGGACGGCTGCCCTACGAAAAGATCGAGCGGATTCGAACCATGCGCCCGGACATGATCCTGATGTCCGGCGGCACCGACGGCGGCGCCGTGACCCATGTGGTGGAAATGGCGGAGTATATCGCCGCCGCCGATCCGCGTCCGCGCTTCGGCAGCACCTACCGGCTGCCGCTCGTGTACGCAGGCAACACAGACGCCCGGCCGCAAATCAAAACCATTTTAGGCGAAAAGACCGCCTTGGATTTTGCCGACAATATCCGTCCGGTCCTTGAGCGCGAAAACCTTGCGCCGGCCCGCAACAAAATCCACGACCTGTTTCTCGAACATGTCATGCAGCAGGCTCCCGGCTACAAGAAACTCATCGAGATGGCGGGCGCGCCCATCATGCCGACCCCGGCGGCGGTCGGCGTCATCATGGAGACCATCGCCAAACGTGAAGGCATCAACCTGATCGGCGTCGATATCGGCGGCGCCACCACCGACGTCTTCTCGGTGTTCAACGGACTCTTCAACCGCACGGTCAGCGCCAACCTCGGCATGTCCTACAGCATTTCGAATGTGCTGGCGGAGGCGGGGCTCGACAACATCATGCGCTGGGTGCCGTTTACCATCGACGAACAGACCCTGCGCAACCGCATCAAGAACAAGATGGTGCGGCCCACGACGATTCCGCAATCGCTCGACGAACTGCAGATCGAACATGCCATCGCGCGCGAGGCCCTGCGGCTGGCGCTGATCCACCACAAATCGCTTGCGACGGGACTCAAAGGCATCCAGCAGGAGCGCACCATTTCCGATGTGTTCGAGCAACGGACTTCCGGCAAGACCCTGATCGATCTGTTGAAACTGGACTTGATCGTCGGCAGCGGCGGCATCCTGTCCCATGCGCCGCGCCGTATTCAGTCCATGCTGATGATGGTCGATGCCTACGAACCGCTCGGTGTCACGACGCTGTCGGTCGACAGCATCTTCATGATGCCGCATCTCGGCGTCCTCTCCACCGTGAACGAGCAGGCCGCCACCGATGTCTTTGTCCGTGATTGCATGGTCTATCTCGGCACCTGCATCGCCCCGATCGGACAGGGGAAAGACGGGGAGCGCTGCGCCGACTATGAAATCGCGCTACCTGATGGACGAATCGAGAAGGGTCAGCTGGCGTTCGGAGATCTCAAACTCTTCGCCTTGACGCGGGAGCAGCAGGCCACGGTGACGATGCAACCGGCCAAACAGATCGATCTCGGGAACGGACCGGGACAGTCGTTCACAAAAACGGTGAAGGGCGGCGTGGTCGGGCTCATGCTCGATGGACGCGGTCGTCCGTTGCAGTTGCCGGGCGAGCAGGCAGCCCGCGTCGCCATGCTGACCAGATGGTACCGGGCAGTAGGGCTATACCCGGTGGGGAGCTGAGAGTCGAATGCTGGGAGCGGATGGCGTAGAGCGTATGGTGAAGAGCGGGGAGCATATAACAGATGGCAAGGAGAAGAGAAGCCTCGCACCGCATGCTGGATGCAAACTGTTCACAGAAAGCATTTGCAGTTCGCTCGTGTATGAAGGCTAACTCCTCTCGGCTATTAACCATCAGCTTTTATCATGAAGAGGTTGCTCAAAACGCCCTGCAGCGAGGCCGCAAGGCGCGAGAGCCCCGAGTCGTACCGGAAGTCGTACGGTGAGGGGAGCGAGCAACTGAGAACGAAGCGGTAGGGCGTTTTCAGCAACCGACAATGGCGCACAGTTACACACCAGGCCTGACTGTCACCGAACAGACCACCGTTCGCCGGAGGCGTATCCTGCCGCTGCCGGGAACCGTCCTGGTGAGGGTAGGAGACGTCGTGCACGCCGATACGGCGGTCGCCCGTGCCGAGTTGCCGGGCAAGGTCGTTCCGCTCAATTTGGCCAACCAGCTGGGTATTGCGCCGGATGAGATCAACGACTATTTGATCAAGAAGGAAAAAGACTCGGTCCAGAAAGACGACGTGCTGGCCGAGAACAAACCCTTCATCAAATGGTTTAAGACCGAAATTCGCTCGCCCATCACCGGCAAGGTGGAGTCCGTCTCCACCATCACCGGACAGATTCTGTTGCGGGAACCGCCGCGCATCCTCGAATTGCGCGGCTATATCGACGGCTCGATCGTCGAAGTGCATCCCGAACAGGGGGTGACGGTCGAAACCTCCTGCAGTCTGGTGCAGGGCATCTTCGGCATCGGCGGGGAGACCAGCGGTGAATTGGTCATGGGTGTCACGGCGCCGGATCAACCGCTGACGCCTGAGCTGTTGACGCCGGCCATGAAGGGCAAGATCGTGATCGGAGGCGCATTCCTCTCCGCCGCCACCATGACTCGCGCGAAGGAACTCGGCGTCATCGGTCTCGTCGTGGGCGGGATTCACGACAAAGATCTGCGCGCGCTCCTCGGGTATGATCTGGGCGTAGCCATTACCGGCACCGAGCAGGTGGGCTTCACCCTGATCCTGACGGAAGGCTTCGGCACGATCCCGATGGCGCCCAAGACGTTCGCGTTGCTGTCCGCCCACGCAGGGCACAAAGCCTCTGTTTCGGGTGCGACGCAAATTCGCGCCGGCGTGATTCGTCCGGAAATCATCATTCCACAGACTTCACGCACCGGAGCCGCCCGGCCGGACCGGGTCGAACGCGAAGGGATTCAACTCGGCGATCCCGTGCGAGTGATCCGCGATCCGTTGTTCGGCAAGATCGGGGCGGTGTCCGGGTTGCCCTCGGAGCTCAGAGCGATCCCGACGGAGAGTGAAGTCCGCGTGCTCGAAGTCCGGTTTCCCGACGGCACGACCACCGTGGTGCCTCGCGCCAATATCGAAGTGATAGAGGGAGCATGAGCCGCATACAGCCTCGCCTTCGCATTCTGTCCCTCGCCATCGCGATGCTCGCGTGCCTGCCGTCGCTCCTCTTGGCACAGACCCTCCCGCAGCAGCTTCGGGTCATCGACACACCCAGCGATGGGGGAGGCAGCCTCACGGTCCTCTGGGCTCCCTCGGCAAGCGACAGCGCCGCGTGGAAGTATCAAATCCTGTTGCATGAAGGTAGCGTGCCTTCAGACCCGTCCGCATGGAAAGTCGTCGCGGAATTTCCGGCCAACACCCGGTATGTTCGCGAGGGTAAGACCGCCTGGTGGACGAGATCAGGCGAACCTGGCGACCATATCTTCCTGCTCAAGAACGGGAAAGGCATCGAGCTCAAAGCGAACCAGTCCTATGCCGTCACGGTGGCCGCCGCGAATGGACAAGAACGGGTGATCGCACTGCCGATCGTCGCCTCGCCTGAACCGAACTGGATGAACTGGAACCAACTGAACAACCTGGTGCTGGCCTTGATGTTCGGCGGGGTCGTGTTTTACGCCATCAACCTGGCCAAGCGGAAAGAGATCTTCTTGCGGCGTATTCCCGGGCTGGATGCCGTCGATGAAGCCATCGGGCGCGCCACGGAATTGGGCAAGCCGATCCTCTACATGACCGGGGCGCACGATATGAACGACCCTTCGACCATTGCCGCCGCCGTCATCCTGGGGCGCGTGGCCAAGAAAGCCGCCGCGTATGAGACCGAGTTGCTGGTCCCGCACCGCGAGCCGATCACCATGGCCGTCTGCCAGGAAATTACCAAACAAGCGTATATGGAAGCCGGAAAACCGGACCTCTTCAAGGACGACGCGAACTTTTTCATTACGAGCGATCAGTTCAGTTACACGGCGGCGGTGGACGGCATCATGCTGCGCCGAAAACCGGCGGCCAACTTTTTCATGGGCTCATACTTTGCAGAATCGCTGCTCCTCACGGAAACCGGCGCCAGCACCGGAGCCATTCAAATCGCCGGGACCGATTCGGATCACCAGCTGCCGTTCTTCGTCACGACCTGCGACTACACCCTGATCGGCGAAGAACTTTACGCCGCCAGCGCCTACCTGTCGAAAGAGCCGATCCAGATCGGCACCCTGCGCGGCCAGGACCTTGGCAAGGCGTTCGTATTGGGCGTGATCGGAGTCGGAACGTTGTTGGCCACGCTCGCCGTCATCACCGGCAACAACTGGGCGCAGCCGCTGCTCGACCTCTTCAAGGATCTCAAATGATGTTCCTTCGCCGACAACTGCCGCTGCTCATCACGATGATCACCGGCCTCGTCATGGCCGCGCAGTACTATGTGCCGCATCCGGCATCGGAGCAATTGCTGACCACGGTCACCAAGTGGCTGCAAATCATCGGCGGCTTCGCGCTCGTGCTGGGTATTACCAGCCTCTTCCACGTGCATGCGTCCAAAATCCGGCGGAAGGAAGCCGGATGGGCCTACAGCCTAGTCCTCTACGTCGGGATGCTGGGCACGATCATCGTGGGGCTCTGGAACGGCGGCAAAGAAAGTATCGACGGGGCGCTGACGTCGTTTGGATGGGTCTACTCCTACACCCTCGTGCCGCTGCAGGGCACCATGTTCGCGATCCTGGCCTTCTTCATCGCCTCCGCCGCCTACCGGTCGTTCCGGGCACGCAGCCGTGAAGCGGCGGTGTTGTTGGTAGCGGCCGTCATCGTCATGATGGGGCGGGTGCCGCTGGGCGAATATATGTTGCCGATCAGCGGGGATCTCTCGAGCTGGATTCTGAATGTCTTGAACGCGTCTGTGCGGCGCGCCATTTTGATCGGCGTCAGCCTCGGTGCCGTGGCCCTCTCATTCAAGATCATCTTCGGCGTCGAACGCTCGTATCTGGGCGGAGGCAAAGAATAACGCGTGAGACGTGAAAGGTTAAACGTGAAACGTAAGTGCCCTCGTCTCGACTCTCTACCGTCTGACGTTTTACGTTTGACGTTTCACGTCCGGGAGCAAGCGTGACCTTCGCTGAACGCATGTTGCGGATCGACCGGCGGATCATCTTTCTGGTGATCGGCCTCTGCACGCTCCTGCCGCTGCTCTTTCCCGTGGGACTGCCCATCAAGATCTCCTCGGAAGTGCGGGGCGTCTACGATTACATCGAGGCTTTACCCGAGGGGTCGGTCTTCCTGTTGTCGCTGGATTTCGATCCTGCATCCAAACCCGAGCTCTATCCGCAGGCCATCGCAATTTTGCGCCATGCCTTCAAGAAAAATTTGCGCGTAGTCGGCATGACCCTCTGGGTGTCCGGCACCGGGTTGGCCGATCAAATCCTGTCGCAAACCGCGAAGGAAGCGGGCAAGGAAAACGGGAAGGACTATGTCTTCCTGGGATGGAGTCCCGGCGGCAGCGCCGTCATCCTGAACATGGGACAGGACCTCTACAACGCCTTCCCGGCGGACTATGGCGGCAAGGCAACCAAGGGCCTGCCGGTGCTGGCCGGAGTGCAGAACCTGCGCGATGTGACCTATGCAGTGAGTTTGGGCGCAGGCAACCCCGGGGTCGAAGCCTGGTACGTCTTCGGCAAAGACAAGTACAAGTTCGAACTCGGCGGCGGCTGTACCGGCGTCATCGCGCCCGGCCTCTATCCGCTGCTCAGAAGCGGCCAGATCAACGGGTTGATCGGCGGGTTGCGCGGAGCGGCGGAATACGAAACCTTGATCGGGCAGAAGGGGAAAGCGGTCGCCGGCATGGATGCGCAATCGGCCACGCACCTCGCCATCATCGTGCTCGTCGCCATCTGTAACATCTTCTACTTTACGTTGCGGCGGCAGCAGCGCCGGCACGACGGGTTAGGGTCGTAGCCGCATGGATCTTTCCTTCGACGTCATACTCGGCGCCTGGATCGCCACAGGGTTGACCCTCTTCATCCTGTCGTTCCTGTACGAGGACAATCCGCTGTTCAAGCTGGCTGAGCACCTGTACGTCGGCGTGTCGCTCGGCTATACGATTGTCAAAACCTACGACACAGTGGTCATGACCCTCATCCTGCGCCCGATCCTCGACAAGGGCGAATGGTCGCTGCTGATCCCGGTCGCCATCGGCATGCTCATGCTGACCCGGTATGTGCCCAAAGCCGCCTGGCTCTCGCGCTATGCCTTCGCCTTTATCGTGGGCATCGGCGCCGGTCTCGCCATCCCCCGCACCATTTCGTCGTTTATTCTGAAGCAGATCGAAGACACGGTTCGCCCGCTCCTGGCTATGGCCCCGGGCGGCGGCATCACGTTCGACTATTCGCTGTTGAATCCCGCGAGCCATGTGAACGCCATCATCATTTTGATCGGAGTGGTGTCCGTCCTGTTCTATTTTTTCTTCTCGGTAGAACATTCCGGACCGGGCAAGGCTGTCGCGCGCGCCGGCATCCTCTTTCTGATGATCTCCTTCGGCGCAGCCTTCGGGTATACCGTTATGGCCCGCATGTCGCTCCTGATCGGCCGCCTGACGGACCTGATCGAATTCTCCGACGCCTCCTACGGACGCCCCACACTCTGGCTCGTCCTCTTGACCGTCGCCACCCTCATCGTGCTGAGCCGGCGCGGCAGCGCCCATCCGCCGAAACAGTAGGCACCTGGCTGACACCCGGTGCCGTCGTTCGCGATTCGTGCCAAGACACGCATCTTCTTTCCTCACGAGAGACGTTTCACCTTTCACGTTTTACCTTTCACGACGGGCTTGCCCACCTTGCGCCTGAGAAGTTGCCTCCGCTACAATGCCGCTCATTATGGAATCAACGCCGACCATCGCCGCCAAAGATCCCGCACAATACCCGCTGTTGCGTAACCTACAATTCTCGCCCATCAAGGAAGGGGAGGAGCAGTACATCGTCCTCTGGGACCCGACCGGGTTGAGCAAGGAACGACTGGTCCTGCCGTTGAATTATTTCTTCATCGTCCAGCATCTCGACGGGGAGCACAGCGTCCAGGACATCGGCGCGATCTACCTGAAGCGGTTCGGCGAGTTCCTGATGCCGAATAAGGTCGAGCAGCTACTGGCCGATCTGGATACGAAGTTATTCCTGGAAGGGACGCGCACCGAACAGGCCAAGCAACAGGCGTTGACCGCCTATCGCCAAGCGCCCGCCCGATTGCCGCAGTTTTCAGGCCGCAGTTACGAAGCCGACGCCGCCAAACTGCGCGCCCAGATCAACGGCTTCTTCACCTCCAAGGAAGGACCGGAGGTCAAGGCATCCGAACATGCAGGCAAGCTCATCAAGGGGCTCGTCGCACCGACCTACGAACTGAAGCACGCCGGACCGATCTATGCCTGGGCCTATAAGGAATTGCAGGAAGCCCAGCAACCGGACCTGTACGTGCTCATCGGCACCGCCTACTCGGGGCTCGAACAACCAGTGGCGATGACGGACAAGGATTTCGAGACACCATTGGGGCTCGTGAAGGTCGAACGCGCGGTCACCGATCGCCTACGCGAGCAGATTCCTTCAGCCTTTACCGACGAATTGGCACATCACAATGAACATGCATTGGAATTTCAGCTGCCGTTCCTGCAAGAGAGTCTCGGCAAGGACCGGCCGTTTACGATTGTTCCGATCCTCACGTCGTTTTCGGCGGACAGCCTGCGCGATCCGCAAATACGGGAGCAGGTCGAGACGTTTCTTCAGGCCTTGAAGGACGCCCTCGTGGCCACCGGCAAGACTTACTGTGTGGTCGTGGGCGCGGAACTGGCCCACATCGGCATGCGATACGGCGACTCGGCGCCGCCGACGGATTTCTCCTTCCACCGCTGCATGCAGATCGATCTCGAGATGCTCAAGCATGTCGAGAACCGTGACCCGGAAGAGTTCGCGAAGTTCATCCAGAAAGAAAACGATCAACGCCGCATCTCCGGCTTCTCGCCGATCTACTCGCTGCTGCGTTTGATTCAAGCGGAGACGGGGCAGGTGTTACGGTACGATCGTGGCATCACGGATCAGTATAATTCGACGGTGACGTATGCCAGCATGGCCTTCTTCTAGGTCAGGCTGCTGAAAAAGCCCGTCACCTGCGTTCTCAGCTCGACAAAATCCTCAACGTAGCCAGAGGCTACGCCTCCGGTTTTCTCTCGCCTGCGGCCTTGTTGGACGGACTTTTTGAGCAGTCTGCGCCGGAAGTCACGCCGTCATCCTAGGTACGCCTCGCTCCTTCGCTAGCTGCGGCCTAGCGGGACAATCGTTTTGACCGTTCTGCGGGCAGGCTGCTGAAAAATCCCCCTACCTTCGCTCTCGGCTCACCAAAATCCTCAACGTACCCCCATGGGAAAAGAGCCTGTCCCGGCAGGCGAAGGGTGGGCGGGTAAGAATGTCACGCCTCCGGTTTTGCCTTACTTGCGGCCTCGGTAGACGGCTTTGTTGAGCAGCCTGCGCCGGAAGTCACGCCGTCATTCTCGAATCGCCTCGCTCCATGAATGGAGCCCGAAGCTACGCTTCAGTCTTCCTGCCTCGACGAGTCACGTTTTACGTCTGATGTTTGACGACACTCGGCTGCAGGCTGTTCAGAAAGGCCGTCCAGCAAGGCCGCAGGAAGCACGGCGACTGAGGAGGTACATACCAAACTTCGTTTGACCCGTTCGCCGTGACAGATACTCTTGGCGAACGGATATACTCCACCAGTAGTCCCGTTTTATCTCCCATACGTCGCAGGGAGACGTGCGACCGAGAACGCCGCTGGGCGGTCTTTCTGAGCAGCCTGCTAGCCCGCATGATTCATGACGGTTCGTCGCGAAATTGCGGAGTCACAAAGCGAGACGGACGCGCGGAGCCGTGAGGGAGGAAGGCATCCTTGAACAGGATGTCGACCGACCGAGCGGCGAGCCCGCCCGCCGACAGGCTAGTCGCAGCTGCGAATCCGCGATTGCAGCAGAAGCGCTCATGAATCATGCGGGCTAGTAAGCGGGCATGCCGCCGGCCGGATCGGTATATCTGGTGGGTGTGGTGAAGCGATCCCAGGTGGTGACGACGCCTTCCTCGAAGTACACACGAAACGCGCTGGTCACGCAGGCATCCCGGCCGATGGGCGGGTAGAGCCAGACTGTGACCATCCGGCCTTCGTCCTCCACGTCTTTTTTACACACCGGCGACCCGCGCGCGAGATAGACCTGATCCTGGTTCATGCCGCGCAGGATCTTCCCGCGATCGATGGCCCAGCGCATGCCTTCAGGATAGGACGGATAGTGGTCGGTCATCAGTCGATGACGTTCCGTGTCGCATCCGGACAGCGCTACGGCCAGCAGGAGAATGCTGTTGCGAAGGATCGCACGCAACGGAGACATCAGCATGCACTCCGAGTCACATGAGGCATCAGGCAGCCGGCATATTGGAGGAAGGTTCGAGAGAGCACAAGACGATATAGGGGAACATGAGGCCCCGGAGGCCGGATGAGACGTTCAGCGGTGATGGGAAGCAAACTGTAGGGCCTTTAGCCATGCTCGCTGCCGCTACTCCTTCACCGTCACTTTCATGCGAATCGCTTCGAGCGGGTTGTCGCGCTCGTCGCAGGGCAGCTTCGCAATCATGTCGATGATTTCGATGCCCCGGATGATTTCGCCGAAGATCGAATAGCGACGATCCAATCCGCCGTTATCCTGCAGCGAGATAAAGAACTGCGACCCGTTGTCGTTGAAATCGCGGGTGCTGTTGCCGTCGCGCGGCATTTTCGCCATGGAGATGGCCCCGCGTTTGTGCGGCCGGTCGTTCGGCTCGGGATTCAAGAAGTAGCCTGGTCCGCCGGTGCCGTGCAGCATCCGGTCGGGTGTCTTGCTCAGCGGATCGCCGCCCTGGATGATGAAGCCCGGCACCACGCGATGAAACGTGGTGTCGTCGTAGAAGCCCATCTTGGCCAGGTTGATGAAATTTTCGACATGGCGTGGCGCATCGTCCGGGTAGAACTTAATCCTGATCTCCCCGAACTTCGTAATGATCGTGGCACGAGGATCTTTTTTCTGAAATTGCATAATCATGGGACCAAATCTAACAGGGCGGGGATTCCAACGGCAAGAGGGGCGGATCCCGCATGCACCGGACGGCGAGTCACGAACCACAACCTCCGTTTTGACAGGCGTGATTTCTCACAGTGAACGGCGTATTCTCTGCCGAAACCATCGAGCCGCCGATGACCGGGCTTAGCGGAGGGTTACGCCCAATGGAAACACAGGCGGGAACTCACCTGCACCCGCAGGCTGCTCAACAAAGCCGTCCAGCAAGGCTGCAGCGTGAGACCAGGGACACTACAATTGTTCGCAGGCTGTTCAGAACGGCTGTCCGGCAAGGCCGCAGGAAGCACGGCGACTGAGGCGTACCCTTGCGGTACGTCGCAGGGAGACGTGCGACCGGGAACGCCGCCGGCAGTCTTTATCGACAGCATGCGAGGGAGGGCCTATGCCTGACACAATGGTGCTGAATGTCGATCTGGCGGATGTGTGGGAGGAACGGGGACGGAAGAAGCTCATCCGGACCATTGCCTGGGGCGACGAAGTCACGGTCCTCAAAGTAGCCGCGACTCACCTGGAGGTCGGCATTACCGTCTTTCGCGAGAAACCGGACGGCAGCATCCTACCCGAATCCATCACCGGCTATATCGAACCGACAAAATCGTCCGGCCTCAAAATCGCCACTCTCACCAAACCCCTCGCAGACAATCAGGTCCTGAAGGTCAATTTCGTCGATGTCCAGCAGGGCGACGGCTCGGTGATCGAATCGCCGGACGGGAAGATCATCCTGGTCGATGGGGGAGACAACCAGATGTTCGCGCGGTACCTGGCCGGACGATTTCGAGGGACCACGGCAGAGAACCCACAACCCATCGACTGCATCCTCGTCACTCATGGAGATGCGGACCATTTCGCCGGCCTTCCCGAGATTCTCAAGTCGGAAACGAACAAGGTGAAGCGCAAACGCCTCTTCATGCAGCCGAAGCGGGTCTATCACAACGGCATCGTGAAGCGCCCGAGCAAGATGAACAACAAGGCCGTTCCTGACACCAAGCTGCTGGGCCCGACCAAAACGATCAACGGACAACTCTATCTCACGGGGCTGGAAGACAATCTGCTCGACGTGGCCGATGCGGAGATGAACGAGCCGTTTCGAGAATGGAAAAACACCTTGGCCACCTACAACAGCCGGAGTGAAGTAGCGTTCCGGCGTCTCCAGTTCGGAGACAACCAGGCCTTTGAGTTTTTCAATCGGGGCGATCTGCGCATCGAGACCTTGGGGCCGATGACCGCCACCGTGGGCGGACAACCGGCGCTGAAGTTTCTCGGGGAACCCCCGAAAGGACCGAGGATCGGGCATGACTCGCTGAGCGACAGCGACGAAGGCTTCACCGGCCACTCTGCCTCCCACACCATCAACGGCCATTCGATCGTGTTGCGTCTGAGTTACGGCGGGTTCAGCTTTCTGTTTTCAGGCGATCTCAACGATGAAGCCAGCCGGACTCTGGCGCGGGAACACAACCGGGGCAACCTCAACTTACGATCGGAAGTGTTCAAGGTGCCGCATCATGGGTCGGCCGATTTTTCCGGCGCCTTCATTCAAGCCGTCTCGCCGATCGTGAGCGTCGTGTCGAGTGGGGACGAGAGCGCGCGCAAAGAATACATCCATCCGCGAGCTACCCTCATGGGAGCGTTGGGCAAATGGTCGCGAGTGCCCGAACCGCTCATCTTTGTGACCGAGTTGGTCGCGTTCTTTGAGGAGGAAGGCCCGTCCCGTCTGCAGGACGAGAAGAAGGCCAAGAAACGGGGACCATTCTACGGATTCAGCCGCACCGCCTACGGCCTCGTGAAAACACGCACAGACGGCACACGCCTGTTCGTCTATACCGACAGCGGAAACGTCCAGATGAAGGAGGCCTACGCCTATGCCCTGGATACCTCCGGGGTACCGCAGCCCTCTGAGGTTACTCGCGCCTGATCGGCAGGTGTTGCTCAAGGCCCTCCGGACGAGCCGCTACTCTTCCCCCCACGAGATACGCTTCACGAACAACGATAGACGATAATTTTTGTCTCCTGTGACCCCGGATGTCACGGTCATCGAGTACAGTAGCCGGTGAACGACAGAAGGGGAGGGCGGCGATGCGATCTACAAGGCTTCCGGCGATATTTATGCTTCTGGCGTCGACCTCAACAGCCTGGGCAGAGCCGGGGTTCGATGAAAAGTACCAGCGGGACTTCAACATCTTCAATCCCATCAACCAATTCAATCCGAACAATCCGTTCAACCCCATCAATCGGTATCGCCCGGAGAATCCGCTGAACCCGATCAACAAGTACAACCCCAACACGCCCTTTGCGCCGTTGGATGGGGGAGGCGGGTGGAAGCGATGAGGCGACTCATGCCTTTCCCGATTCCAGCGAGAGACGCTTCACGTCCCTCGACACCTAGGCACCAACCAGTCGCTTTTGCCGGTAAAAACGCGGGTGATTAAAAGACACGAACAGGGTATTCTGCGGCCGCAATCAGGCAAGTATTGAGTTCCAATCGGAGAAGGATAAGTACGCAATGGCGCCTAAAGGAAAGACGGCTGCGAAGGCGGAGACGGGTGCCAATCTCGGCTTTGAAGCGAAGCTGTGGGCCGCCGCCGATGCGCTGCGAAACAACATGGACGCGGCGGAGTACAAGCACGTGGTCCTCGGTTTGATCTTCCTCAAGTACATCTCCGACGCCTTTGAAGCCAAGCACGCCGAGCTTGATGCACAACGGAAGCAAGGCGCCGATCCGGAAGACCCGGACGAATATCGGGCGGCCACCATCTTCTGGGTGCCCAAGGAAGCCCGGTGGTCCCATCTCAAAGCGAATGCGCCACAACCAACCATCGGCACGCTGGTCGATGATGCCATGTCGGCCATCGAGCGAGACAATGCCTCCCTCAAAGGCGTGCTGCCAAAAGACTTTGCCCGGCCGGGGCTCGACAAGGTGCGGCTCGGCCAGCTCATTAATCTCGTGAGCGATATCGCCCTCGGCAGCAGCAGCGACCGTGCCAAGGATACGCTGGGCCGTGTCTATGAATACTTCCTCTCCCGGTTCGCCAGCGCGGAAGGCAAAAGCGGCGGGCAATTCTACACACCCTCCAGTGTGGTGCGTGTCTTAGTCGAGATGCTCGCCCCCTACAAGGGCCGGGTCTATGACCCATGCTGCGGCTCCGGCGGTATGTTCGTCAGCAGTGAGAAGTTCATCGAGGCCCACAGCGGCAAGCTGGGCGATATTTCCATCTACGGTCAGGAGTCGAATTACACGACCTGGCGGCTGGCCAAGATGAACCTCGCCATTCGCGGCATTGATGCGCAGATCGCCCACGGCGACACCTTCCACAACGATCGCCACCCCGACCTCAAGGCCGACTATGTGCTGGCCAACCCGCCCTTCAACGACAGCGACTGGCGCGGGGAGCTGTTGAAAGATGATATGCGCTGGGTTTATGGCACGCCGCCCGCGGGCAATGCCAACTATGCCTGGGTGCAGCACTTCATCCACCATCTGGCGCCCACCGGGCTTGCCGGATTCGTACTCGCCAATGGCTCCATGTCATCGAATCAATCGGGCGAGGGCGAGATTCGCAAGGCCATCATCGAGGCCGACCTCGTAGACTGTATGGTCGCGCTGCCGGGGCAGCTATTCTATTCGACGCAGATCCCGGTCTGCCTGTGGTTTGTCGCCCGCAACAAAAAGAACGGGAGGTTTAGAGACCGGCGGGGCGAAACGCTTTTCATCGATGCCCGCAAGATGGGCACGCTCGTAGATCGTGTGCATCGCGAACTCACCGAAAGCGACCTTACAAAAATCGCCGGCACCTACCACGCCTGGCGGGGCGATAAAGCCGCGGGCAAGTACGACGATATACCCGGCTTCTGCAAAGCGACCAAGCTTGACGACATCCGGAAACATGGCCACGTGCTCACGCCGGGCCGTTACGTCGGTGCTGAAGCGCAGGTGGAGGATGCCGAGCCATTCGGAGAAAAGATGAAGCGGCTTACTGCGACGCTGCGAGAGCAGCAGGCTGAGGCTGCGAAGCTGGATACCGCCATTGCCGCCAACCTGAAGGAGCTGGGGTATGGCTCCTAAGCGCCCGCGCAAAGAAGAGCCACGCTTGACTCGTGGGCGCGCAAGGCCCGAAGCGAGCTTCCCGGTTGCGCCGGCCAAGGCAACCGTTCCACAGGAGTATGCCGCGGCACTCGCCACGATCAAGACACGTATCCTGCAGGAACGATTGCGCGTCGTCCTGTCCGCCAATGCAGCTATGATCCTTCTCTATTGGGACATCGGCAGCACGATCCTCGACCGTCAGAAACGCGCGGGCTGGGGCGCGAAGATCATCGATCGCCTGGCAGCCGACCTATACGAGGCGTTCCCCGATATGAAGGGGTTCTCGCCCCGCAACCTGAAATACATGCGCGCGTTTGCCTCAGCCTGGCCGGAGCGCGCAATTGTGCAAGCGTCTCTTGCACAAATCCCCTGGTACCACCACATCGCGCTGTTGGAGAAACTCGACAACCCCGTCGAGCGCCTGTGGTATGTGCGTCAAGTCATTGAACAGGGGTGGTCTCACAACATCCTCGCACTCCAAATCCAGGCCCGCGTCCATGCGCGGCAGGGCAAAGCGCTCACCAATTTCACCGCCACGTTGCCTCCGAGTGAGTCCGATCTTGCAACCCAAGTCTTCAAAGACCCCTACCTGTTCGACTTCCTCGGCACGGCCGATCCCCGCCGTGAGCGAGAGGTCGAGCAGGCGCTGGTGGATCACATCCAACGATTTTTGCTGGAACTCGGTGCCGGATTCGCATTCGTAGGCCGGCAGGTACCACTCGAAGTCGGGGATCAGGACTTCATCATCGACCTGCTGTTCTATCACCTGAAGCTGCGCTGCTATGTCGTGGTCGAACTCAAGGCCGTTGCCTTCGATCCTGCGTTCGTCGGTCAGTTGAATCTCTATCTTTCCGCCGCCGACGATCTGCTGCGGCATGCGGACGACCAGCCTACAATCGGGCTGCTCTTGTGTCGTGGTAAGAATAAGCTCGTGGTTGAGTATGCGTTGCGGCATCTGAAACGCCCGGTCGGCGTCGCGCAGTGGGAAACCCAGCTCGTCGAGAAGCTGCCGAAGGCCTTGAAGGGAAGCCTGCCCACGGTGGAAGAGATCGAGGCGGAATTGGCCGGGCAGGAACCGCGACCGAGGAAATCGACTAGGCGGGCGAGGAAAAGATGACTCGGCTTACCGCGATGCTGCGAGAACAGCAGGCCGAATCCGCGAAGCTGGATGTTGCAATCGCCGCCAACCTGAAGGAGCTTGGGTATGGCGGGTGAGTGGGCAGAGATAAGCCTCAGCGACGCGATCGAGTTGAAACGTGGCTATGACCTGCCTAGTTACGAGCGTAGGGAGGGACCTGTTCCGATCGTGTCGTCGTCGGGGATAACCGGCCGGCACACTGAAGCAAAGGTTAAGGGCCCTGGTGTCGTGATTGGACGATACGGAACGCTCGGCGAAGTCCACTACATCACCAAAGACTACTGGCCGCTCAACACAGCACTCTACGTCCGCGACTTCAAGGGGAACTGTCCGCGGTTCATCAACTATTTGCTTCGATCCCTCGATTTCACAGCCTACTCGGACAAGGCGGCCGTCCCGGGTCTCAATCGAAACGATCTTCACACTGCGCGCATAGTTCTGCCGCCGCTAGCCGAGCAGTATGCAATCGCCCACATCCTTGGCACACTGGACGACAAAATCGAACTGAACCGCCGTATGAACGAGACGCTGGAGGCAATGGCGCGGGCGCTCTTCAAGTCCTGGTTCGTGGACTTCGACCCAGTCCGCGCCAAAGCGGCAGGCCGCGACCCTGGCCTGCCCCAGCCCCTCGCCGATCTCTTCCCGAATTCCTTCGAGGACTCGGAGCTGGGAGAGATACCGAGAGGGTGGCGCGTTACGAATTGGGGAGCGTTGGTAAGTCTGGGATATGGGAAAAGTCTCAGAGACTACGACAAAACCAATGAAGCTTATCCTGTTTATGGCACGAACGGCATGATCGGGAGCCATTCGAGACCACTTTGCGGACACCCGGGAATTATCATCGGGAGAAAAGGGGCCTATCGCGGGGTTCACTTTTGCAGCAGTCCATTTTTTGTGATCGACACAGCGTTCTACGTTGAACCCAAAGAACCGATCGAGCTGCGCTGGGCCTATTACCAGTTACTCCGGCAAGACATTAATAGTATGGACAGTGGGTCTGCCATCCCTTCGACCGGCCGAGAGGATTTCTATAACTTGAGCGTTTTGGCTCCACCGTTAGAAGTCCAGGAGGCCTTTGCGGAACTACTGAATCCATGCTGGGTACGGCAGGAACGTAATAATCGTGACTCCAGCACTCTCGCAACCTTACGCGACACACTGCTGCCCAAGCTAGTCTCCGGCGAGCTGTGCGTGAAGAACGCGGCGCGCATGCTGGAAAGGACAGCAGTGTGAGCGGCAAAACAGTCAGACCCAAGCGAGGGCCGACCGATCGGTCTGTGCTTGATATGTCAGCGCGGCAGGCTCGTGCATTTTTTCTAAAGCCAGAAAGCTATTGCCGTCTCGACCTTCCACCATACTTTGATTTTGGACGGCTCTTGCGGCCGGTGGAGAAGTTTCTGACAATCAAACCGCTGGCCAGCCTGAAGCTCAAGCCGCGAGACTTTGAGGATGTTAATTACACAATCTACTCCAACAAGGACGGTCGCTATGCGTGGCGACCTTTCCAACTTATCCACCCCGTGCTCTATGTTGATCTTGCTCATTCAATGACCGAATCCATAGCGTGGGCTGCCATCCGGTCAAGATTCCAGGAGTTCTCGAAGGATCCCAAGATTCGATGTCTGAGCATCCCGCAAGAGTCCCTGACAAAGAAGAAAGATCAAGGCGCCCAGATTCTCCATTGGTGGCAAGGAATCGAGCAGGCTTCTATTGATTTGGCATTGGACTTCGCCTATGTGCTCCACGGTGACATTACAGATTGCTACGCTTCTATATATACGCATTCAATTGCATGGGCCTTGCACGGGAAGTCGACTGCAAAGGCTAAGAGGCGAGATCTATCGCTCAGCGGCAACGCAATTGATTTTCGACTTCAAAATATGCAGCACGGACAAACCAATGGCATCCCCCAGGGTTCTGTACTGGTAGACCTGATTGCTGAAATGGTTCTTGGCTATGCCGACCTAGAGCTAAGCCAGCGGTTGGCCGATACAAAAATCACCGACTTCCAGGTTGGACTTGTCCGAAATTTTGTGTGTGAGGCATAGTGTGGCTGAAAGGAGCCTCGATGCCTCGCAAGACGAACACGACGAAGGACCTCGCCCCGGCGCTGCCGGTAAGCCAGGAATTGTTGGACCAGTTGGTGCCTGGGCCGCTGACGCCGGCACAATTTGAGACTCTGTTCCGGGGCCTGAAGAAGGCGGTGCTGGAGCGTGCCCTGGGGGCGGAGCTGACGCATCACCTGGGGACGGAGCAGGCCCCCGGCGCGCCCCGTGGCAACCACCGCAACGGCACGACGCCGAAGACCGTACTCACCGACGAGGGGGCAGTGCGGCTCGAGGTGCCGCGGGATCGGAGCGGGACCTTCGAGCCGCAGTTAATCGGCAAACACGAGCGGCGCTTCACGGGCTTTGATGACAAGATCATCGCCTTGTATGCTCGGGGGATGACCGTCCGGGAGATCCAGGGCTACCTGTCCGAGATGTATGCGGTGGAGGTCTCGCCCGACTTCATCAGCACCGTGAGCGAGGCCGTGCTGGCCGAGGTGACGGCCTGGCAGAGTCGGCCCCTGGAGCCGCTGTACCCCGTCGTGTTCTTCGATGCGTTGCGGGTGAAGATCCGTGAAGACGCGGTGGTGCGGAACAAGGCGGTGTATCTCGCGCTGGGCGTGCGCGCCGATGGGACGCGGGAGATCCTGGGGCTGTGGATCGAGCAGACCGAAGGGGCAAAGTTCTGGCTGAAGGTGTTCAACGAGCTGCGCACCCGTGGGGTCATGGACGTGCTCATCGCGGTGGTGGATGGTTTAAAGGGGCTCGCCGAGGCGATTGGCACGGTGTTTCCACAGACCACCGTGCAAACCTGCATCGTGCACCTGATCCGCAATTCACTGGACTACGTGAGCTGGAAGGACCGCCAGGCGGTGGCCGCCGCAATCCGGCCGATCTACACCGCGCCGACCGAGGCGGCGGCTCACGCCGCGCTGGACGCGTTCGAGGCCGGTCCGTGGGGGACCAAGTATGCGCCCATTCGCGGCCTGTGGCGACGGGCCTGGAACCACGTGACGCCCTTCTTTGCGTTCCCCCCGGAGGTGCGGCGGATCCTCTACACGACCAATGCCATTGAGTCGGTGCACATGCGGCTGCGCAAGATCATCAAGACGCGCGGTCACTTCCCGACCGACGAAGCGGCGACCAAATTGCTGTGGCTGGCGCTGCGCAATATTACGGCCGGCTGGAGCCGGGCGACGCGGGACTGGAAGGCGGCGATGAATCAATTCGCCATCCTGTATGCAGAGCGGTTCAATCCGAGTGTGGCGTGAAACTAACCCGCCTCACACACAGAAAATCTGACAGGCCCTCCAGGTTCTTCGGTATCGAGACGATTACCGTATCTTCGTGAATGACTCCCGCGCCGGAGAGTTAATTTTGAAGACGTTAACTGAGGTCTTGATTGCTCTCGGCCTCAAGCTTAATGCGTCTAAGACCACCACGGCGCAAGCAGTCATTGCAAGTTCTATCAAGATGGATAAGCGCGAATGGATGCGACGCCGGCAGAGCGATAGAAACCTACAGAAACACCTACTGCTAATCCATGCTCATGGAACCGATTTTCCTAACGGTGGCAGTTTGCTCATCGCCCTCGACCAGTTCTACAGACGACTGGCTTCCAGAAAATCAGTACATAACCCGATGCAGCTCATTAGTATCGCAATTGATATCGGCTACAACAGTCCGCGATGTTTCCCTACCTGCGCCGCGATCGTCAGCAAGCTTTTAAGCAAGCTGCCAACAAAGAAAGAAAAGCTTGTTGCAGTCGATCGTATCCGGAAAAGGCTCGACCAATTGCCGAATAACGGACACCTCGAGGTATGGCTTCAACGGATTAGCTATTGCTTCAGTCCAAAGCTAACCTACGGAGACAAGCTATGTGGTCTTGTCGAAGGTAAGAAGATGAATCTATGGAACGATTCTTGGATTTCTGACACTGGGCTTAAACGGACAGTTAGACCAAACATTATTGTAAACAAGAAACGCTTAAAGGTACTGCGATCAATCGTGTCCCGTGCTGAATACGCCTTACTTAGAACCTATTGAGTTGTTTATGGAGCTGTTTGCCGAATCCATCGTCGAAGACGCCGCCCTCGCCTGGCTAGAAGCGCTTGGCTACGGCGTGCTGCACGGGCCGGACATCGCCAACGGCGAACCAGCCTCGGAGCGCGGCGATCCGAACTACCGAGACGTGGTGCTGGAACAGCGGCTACGCCAGGCGCTCGTGCGACTGAATCCAGAGCTTCCATCCGAAGCCCTCGAAGACGCCTTTCGCAAGCTCACCAGGACGGATGCCGCGATGTTGATAGAACGGAACCGTGCCATCCATCGGATGATTATCGATGGCGTAAACGTTGAGTATCGCCGGGAGGGCGGCTCGATTGCTGGCGCACAAGCAAAGGTGATCGACTTCGACAGGCCCGAGAACAACGATTGGCTTGCCGTCAATCAGTTCACGGTTTCAGAGGGGCAGCACCAGCGGCGACCTGATATCGTCCTGTTCGTGAATGGCCTTCCGTTCGCCGTGATCGAGCTGAAAAACCCTGCGGACGAAGAGGCCACCATCTGGACTGCCTACCGGCAACTTCAGACCTACCAGGCTCAAATTCCCTCGATCTTTGCTACCAATGTGGCGCTCATCATTTCTGACGGTGTCCAGGCTCGCATCGGGACTCTTGGGGCCGGGAAGGAATGGTTTAAGCCCTGGCGAACCATTGCAGGGGTTCAGGACGCGGCCCCCACAATGTCCGAGCTGCAAGTGGTGCTGGAAGGAGTCTTTGAAAAACGGCGATTCCTGGATCTGGTGCGGCATTTCGTTGCCTTCGAAGACGAGGGACAGGGCAAGCTCATCAAGAAGATGGCGGGCTACCATCAGTTCCATGCGGTGAATGTAGCGGTTGAGGAAACCTTGCGGGCAGCCCGTCATGCGGCAGAACATCGAGCCGCCGAGGCCTGGGGTCATTATAAAGCGGGGCATCAACCAGGTGGCGAACCAGGCGATCGGCGGGTGGGTGTGGTGTGGCATACCCAGGGATCGGGTAAGAGTCTGACCATGGCCTTTTATGCGGGACGGGTCATCCTGCATCCGACGATGGCGAACCCCACCATCGTGGTGCTGACCGATCGCAACGATCTCGACGATCAGCTCTTTGGGACGTTCGCTCGTTGTCGCGATCTGCTTCGACAGGACCCGGTTCAGGCGACCGACCGGACTGACTTGCGTGCAAAGTTGAGCGTGGCTTCCGGAGGGATAGTCTTTACGACGATTCAGAAGTTCTTTCCGGAAGAAAAAGGCGACCGGCATCCCGTACTGTCAGAACGCCGCAACATTGTCGTGATCGCGGACGAAGCCCACCGGAGCCAGTATGACTTCATCGACGGCTTCGCCCGCCATATGCGTGACGCGTTGCCTCACGCCTCGTTCATCGGATTCACCGGCACACCCATCGAACAGACCGATGCCAATACACGAGCCGTCTTCGGCGACTACATCAGTATCTACGACATCCAACGGGCGGTCGTGGATAAAGCCACAGTTCCCATCTACTACGAGAGCCGGCTTGCCACGCTGGAGCTGAAGGCGTCCGAGCGGCCGAAGATCGACCCCAATTTTGAAGAGGCGACTGAAGGGGAAGAGGTCGAGCGGAAGGAAAAGCTCAAGACGAAGTGGGCGCAGCTTGAAGCGGTGGTGGGATCGGAGAATCGAATCAAGTTGATCGCGCGTGACCTCGTCGATCACTTTGAGAATCGCCTTGCGGCCATGGATGGAAAGGCGATGGTGGTCTGTATGAGCCGCCGGATCTGCGTGGAGCTGTATCGCGAGATTGCAGCCCTGCGTCCACAATGGCATGCCGATGGGGATGGTCAAGGCTCGATGAAGGTGATTATGACAGGCTCGGCGTCCGACCCGATCCAGTGGCAAAGCCATATCCGGAACAAGAAACGCCGCGAAGACATGGCCCTACGATTCCGTGCTCCCAAAGATCCCTTTCGACTCGTCATTGTTCGCGACATGTGGCTGACCGGTTTTGACGCGCCGAGTCTCCACACGATGTACATCGATAAGCCGATGCGCGGGCATGGGCTGATGCAAACCATTGCCAGAGTCAACCGCGTGTTCAAGGATAAGCCCGGTGGGCTGGTCGTGGACTACCTCGGCCTTGCCGACGAACTCAAGCAGGCTCTCGCGACCTACACGGAAAGCGGTGGGACGGGTAAGACGGCGATCAACCAGGCAGAGGCCGTCGCCGTGATGCAGGAGAAGTATGAAATCTGCCGAAGTCTCTTTGGTTCATACACCACACCTGCCGGCCTGGTGAGGGGCTTTGATTGGTCGCCATGGATGACCGGCAAGCCGCAAGAGCGGCTCTCTGTCTTGCCTGCTGCACAAGAGCATATCTTGAAGCAGCCAGACGGTAAGGCGCGTCTCCTGCGCGCCGTAACGGACCTGTCGCAAGCCTTTGCGTTGGCTGTCCCGCATGAGGAGACGTTCCGGATTCGGGATGATGTTGGTTTTTTCCAGGCCGTGCGTTCGGTGTTGGCCAAGAGCGTGCCGGCTGAACAGAAAACCGACGAAGAGCTCGACCATGCCATTCGCCAGATCATTTCAAAGGCTGTGGTGTCCGATGAGATCCTGGACATCTTTGCCGCTGCGGGGCTGAAGAAGCCGGATCTCTCGATCCTCTCGGACGAGTTTCTAGCCGAAGTGCGGGGGATGCCACAGAAGAACCTGGCTGTCGAACTCTTGCGCAAGCTGCTGAGCGGGGAGATCAAGGTACGGTCTCGAAAGAATGTGGTGCAGGCCAAGTCCTTTGCAGAGATGTTGGAGCAGGCCGTGAGAAAGTACCAGAACCGGGCGATCGAAGCCGCACAGGTGATCGAGGAGATGATCGGATTAGCCAAAGACCTGCGCCGGGCGCACGAACGAGGGGAACGCCTTGGTCTGACCGAGGACGAAATGGCCTTCTACGATGCGCTCGAAACGAACGACAGCGCAGTGAAGGTATTGGGCGATGAGACGCTACGGACCATCGCGCGAGAAGTAGCGGACGCCGTCCGCAAGAATGTGACGATCGATTGGACGGTGCGAGAGAACGTGCGTGCTCAACTTCGCGTCATCGTGAAGCGGATTCTTCGCAAACACGGCTATCCGCCGGACAAGCAGGAGAAGGCAACCCAGACGGTGCTGGAGCAGGCGGAAGTGCTGTGCGCGGAAGCGGGCAGCTAATCGAGCCTAATGTGAGACGGCTGAGAGACAACACTAATATTGATGTTGCATGAGCATGGAGTTCGCGGTAGAGTTCTATGAAACGGTGGCAGGGCACTGTCCCCTTCGGGAGTTTCTCGATGAACTCAAAGCCAGCGATCCCGGCGATTTTGCCGCAGTGCTGGCTGGGTTATCCAAGCTGCGCAACCGGCAGTATCACCGTGAGCCGCTGTCCAAGTCGCTTACGAATGGACTCTACGAACTCCGGCATGTCGGCAAACTGAATACGAGAGTGCTGTGGTTCTTTATGAGCGGCCGCCGCATCGTCGCTCTGCACGGCATCAGGAATAAAGGCCGCGCGATTCCTGCCCGCGATCTCGATACGGCCCGCGAACGGATGCGAGATTGGCAGAAGAGGATGAAGGGATGAAACAGACGAACTTTGATCGCTACCTCAAAGAGCAGCTTGCGGATCCGACGTTTGCCAGGCGCTTCGAGCAGGCGGGCCAGGCCTGGGACGTGGCACTTCAGATTGCCACGCTGCGACGGCAGGCGGGCCTGTCGCAGAAGCAATTGGCTGAGCGGGTGAAGACCTCGCAACAGCAGATTTGTCGGCTTGAATCGCCAGGCTATGAAGGTCATTCGCTCAGTATGCTGCGCCGCGTCGCCCGGGAACTCCATGCGCATGTGCGGGTGGTGCTTGAACCGGAGGGTGGAGCCGATCAGGTGGCCGAAACCCCGGCCGCATATCGTGCGGAACGGCGCAAGACGTCGAACCGGGTCGCACGATCATGGCGCACCAAAAAGCCGAGGAACTGACCTAG
Organism: Nitrospira sp. ND1; assembly: GCF_900170025.1. Lineage (NCBI taxonomy): Bacteria > Pseudomonadati > Nitrospirota > Nitrospiria > Nitrospirales > Nitrospiraceae > Nitrospira > Nitrospira sp. ND1. The sequence continues at coordinate 529,230 of NZ_FWEX01000005.1, forward strand.
TTGGAGACAATGAGATTCTGACTTACTCCACCCACTTCTCTTCCGGTTCAATCGCTTCACCCACAATACCCCGCCGCAGAGGGCGATGAGCGCTACCATTAGCAACGAGGCCGCCCTCCCTCGGAGATCGTCTAGCCAGAGGGTGAGGCCCGGGGAGATGATCCCGCCTTGATTCGCGACATATTCATCACGCCGACAACCTATTCACCCGGCTCTTCGAGAATCCGGTCAACCGCGCAGCGTCTTTCCGTCACTCACGCCATCGCCGCCGCTTCGAAGACCGGCGTCGGTCGGTGAGCATCCCATGTGGGCCTGCTTGACAGTGTGAGGCAGACTGCCTAGCCTGATTGCTGACCCTTGCACCTTGCGGCTGTCCAACTTCGATTCCCACCGGAAGAAGGGAGCTGCGTGCCCGACATGGATGCGACGTGGACGCAACCCGGTTACGGCATCCAGCCTCCGCGGCCTCATACACGTCGGATTGGAGGAATCCTCACATGAGTCACCATGGCAAGACGAAGGCGCAGAAAGGCTCGCTGCCGGCCATGACCGTCACGCCGGTTGCTGCGGCGATCGGCGTGGTGCTGCGAGACGACCAGGTTCTACTCGTCCGCCGCGCGAATCAGCCGGACGCGGGGAAGTGGGGCTTTCCCGGTGGCAAGATCGAGCCGGGTGAACCGGTCCAAGCTGCCGCGGCACGGGAGGTGGCGGAAGAGACCGGCCTCGTCGTGCGCCCGCTGCACGTGTTCACGGCGGTCGACGCCTTCCATCGGAACGCGAGTGGACAGTTGGTCACCCACTATGTGTTGATCGCCGTATTATGCGAGTGGATTTCAGGCCTCCCGCAGGCGGCCGGTGATGCGTTGGAGGCGGAGTGGTTCCCGATCGAGACGTTAGACTCAGTCGACATCGTCATGAGTGTTGACGTCGCACGCGTCGCCTCGATGGCTGCGAAGGTCCGTGACGACGTTCAATGACCCGCTGTTGATGAAGGATCCTGAATCGGGCAGGCTTCACAGGCTTCTGTGGTTGCGCCGATTCCGCTAGCACCTCTGGATCGACCCTTTGTCCACGGAGTGACTTCCAAAACCAGTCAGCTGAACCGCTGGTCCCCGGCTTCGTCCAACTTCGAGCGTTCTCCTTCATGAGCCCGTCACTTCTACTTCTTCATCGCCTGGGGCGAATCAATCTTCACCCACATCACGTCGCCGCAGGTGGAGATGAGTGCGGCCACCAGCAACGAGGCGGTTCAACCCCAGCTATCGGCGAGCCAGGGCGTGAGTGTGGGACAAGTAGGACTGTCGAAGGATTACGGGGCAAAGAGTTCGGCAAGCAGAGTGAGGATCTGGGCGCGTGTCACGTCAGTGATCGTTCCTACACGCTTGACCAATCGGCTTTTGTCCACTGTCCGGATTTGATCCAGCACAACTTGCCCGGACTTACCTTTGAATCGAAGCGGGACACGAGTCGGGTAGGGACGGCCTTTCGTCGTCATGGGAGCGATGATGACCGTGTCGATGTGCTGATTCATTTCATCCGGGGAAATGATGAGACAGGGGCGGGTCTTACGGATCTCACGTCCTTGTGTAGCATCGAGACGGACGAGAAAGACATCGAAGCGGGACACTACCATGTCCATTCGCTCCGATCCCATGTAGACATCGCTGCAGATTCTTCATCCAGCAGGTGGTCATCCTCGTGTCGATGCATCTGCTCAAACGCTTGACGCCAGCCGGCGCGCGGTTTGGATGCCGCGCGAATAACCAATTGTCCGTGCTGAATCTCCAGATCGACGTCGCCGTGCAGGTGACACTGTTCAATGACAGATTTCGGAATCCGGATGCCCTGGGAATTGCCGATTCGCACAACACGAGCTTTCATTGCGATTTCCTCCCCTGCCTTGCTGAACTCTTGTGTAATTACATTGGCACTACCCGCTCTGTCAAGAATTCATACCACCGCCTCACTCCCTCAACCCCTCGCTCGCATCGATCTTCATCCACATCACGCCGCCACCAGCAACGAGGCGGTCCAACCCCAGTGGTCGGCGAACCAGGGCGTGAGGGGCAGGGAAAATGAGACGTAAAAATGTACAGGGAGTCTCCTAGGCCCCCCATGTGCTGCAACATCAGGAAATGGCTGGTATGGCGCAGGAGATAGAACGGGTGCTCCAGTCGCCGACAGAAGTGCGGCTTTCACGGTTCGACCGGGCGGTGCGGTTATTTTATGAGCGCTACGCCAAGACGAAGGATGGTGGGAAGTGGCTCTGAGTCGTGGTAACCTGGAAAGCCTAGGCAAGGACAACGGCGAAGGGGAGACAGGAAGCCATACCTCCCGCTGCTGCCCGACGATGAGCCTACCCGCATTATTTCGCCTTCCATCCCGAGTGCATCGGGGCTATGATCGCCGCATGCCTTCCATGGTCCCCCCATTTACCGCCACCCAGGCCGCCGTCCTGAAGAACTTTCTCGCATCGCCCCAGCGCCCGACCGGCACGCTAACGTATCCACAGCTGGCAGGATTTCTGTTCAGCCTCGCGAACGGTCCGGAATTAATCCCGCCATCGGAGTGGATACCGATGGTATTCGATGATCATGACGCCGGCTACGACACACAAGCTGAGGCAGAGCAGGTGCTTCAGGCCATGATGGCACTCTATAACGACTGTGCCCGGCAGTATTTTGCTGATCGTCCCACGCTTCCACCTGGCTGCGACATCAGACCGGCCCCCCTCGATAATCTGGAGCCCGACGCACCGCTGAGCCACTGGGCACAGGGGTTCGGCATGGGCCATGACTACCTGGTGGAATACTGGGACGAATTCACCCCGGAGGAACTCGATGAAGCGCTGGGAGCCGCGCTGATGACGTTGACCTTTTTTTCCTCTGCCAGCCTGGCCAGGGCCTACCATGAAGAAGGCAAGGCCGGCACAAGCCTCGCGCAGTTGGCCGGAACCGTCCTCGACATCTTTCACGATGCCCTGGGTGAGTACGCGCACCTCGGTCGCGCAATCTATCAGGGACGGCGCGAAGCGGGCGATCTCAGCCCTGCACCGACGACCGGCCGGAAAGTCGGGCGCAACGATCCCTGTCCATGCGGCAGCGGCAGCAAGTTCAAGAAATGCTGCGGGGCGACATGACTCAGTGCCGGGACGTATCCTCGGGTGCGGAAACACCACCGGGGCATCTCGTGGGCAGGTGCCTCTTCACGGCGATACTCCGCAAGCTTGCGACCGGTCTCGTCTCCTTTCACTCCCTCACCCCTCCGTCGGATCGACCTTCATCCACTAGCGACACCCTCCAACCCCAGTGATCGGCGAGCCAGGGCGTGAAAGTATGAACAGTGGCGGCGCTTCACTTCACCACAGAGCACAGCCTAATGGTCGGGGAGAGCGAGCCGCGGAACTAACCGAGATCCATCACTTCTTTGAGAGCGTGGGTTATGGCCCTGAGTTGGATCGTGGTGAGACGGGTCAACGGACCTTCGATCAATCGTTGATTATCGATCGCGCGGAGTTGATCCAACAGCAGATCGGAGTCTCTCCGAAGTTTGCCCTGAGCGGCAATTCTGAGACGGAGCGGTTCCGCGTCGTCAATGAGCTGGGTGGCAAGGGGAATGATCAGGGTGGAGGGATGTCCGGCATCGAGCAACGCTTGGGCTTGGACGATGAGCACGGGTCTGGTCTTTCCCGGTTCCGTCCCACGGCGAGGATTCAAGTCGGCAAGCTAAATCTCGCCGCGCTTACGCATAAAGGTCTGTCTCAATGGCATCAAACTCCCCGTTGATGCGCATACTTTGGTCGCGCACCTTATACGAGGCCTTGGTGAGACGATCGACACGAAGCCTTCGCTCGGTTTCGAGGTTCATGCGTTCCAAGGATTGCCGGATATAAGCCGCCCTCGATATATGGAGGGCCTGGGCGTAACGCGTGCAACGCTTGAGCAATTCGTCCGGCAAGGTCACCGTAATGGTACTCATCGATACCTCCAGCAACTATCGGAACCCGATATCATGTCATACTAAATCGAGGATGAGCGACGGCGCAAACAGTCCCGCATCCGCCTTCGTTATGCGCCAAGCCAATCCCTCGCCGTCCGCCTCACTCCCTCAACCCCTCGCTCGCATCGATCTTCATCCACATCACGCCGCCACAGAGGGCGATGAGCGCGGCCACGAGTAACGAAGCCGTCCAACCCCAGTGGTCGGCGAGCCAGGGCGTAAGGCTCGGAGAAATGACGCCGCCTACGTTCGCGCCCATATTCATCACACCCGACAGGGTGCCTGCATGGGTCTTAGAGAGATCGGTCGTCACGCTCCAGTAGGCCCCGACGGTGAAATACAACCAGCCGGCACCCAGCGAGAGAGAGGCGATGGCCACGGCCTGTGAGTCGGCCCAGGCGCCGACGGCGATCAGTCCACCGGCCAGCCCCATGCCGATCATGCCGACGATCATTCGAGCCTTCGTCAGACCGAGGGTCGAGACCAGGCGATCCGTGGTCCAGCCGCCGAGCGGGCAGAAGACGAGGATCGCCACGAAAGGTGCAGCCGCAAGCCAGCCGCCACGCAACAGATCGATGCCGCGGACGTTCACCAGGTAGAGATAAAACCAGGACATATAAATGTAGGCGACGTAACCCAGGCAGGCGTAACTCAACACCAGCCAGCGCAGGGATGACGAAGCGGCGAATTGCCGCCAGGGAACGACTACGCGCGGGTGTATGGACGCCACGCCATCCGCCGCTTTCTGCTCTCGGGAGCAGAGCACCCATAACAGGGCCACCACCAGACCGATCAACGCGGAGAGGTAGAAGACCGTCTGCCAGTGGTAATTCACCATGACCCAGGAGGCGAGGGGAGGGGTGATCGCGGCGCCGATGCCGATGCCGCCGATGGCAATGCCGATGCCGAGTCCACGTTGCGCAGGCGGAATCCAATCGGCCACGGCCCGATTGAAATTCGGCAGAGCCACCGCTTCTCCGACACCGAGGAGAAAGCGCACGACGATCAGCGCACCGACCGTCCCGACCATGGCGGCCAACGGCAGGGTTGCGGCCACCGCCGTCAAGGCCGTGAACAACGACCACCAGACCAGCGCACCCGCCAGCACCACCCGGGCTCCCCAGCGATCGCCCAGCCAGCCGCCTGGAATCTGGCAGAGCGCGTAACCGAACACAAAGGCGGAAAAGATATAGCCCATGTCCTGGTCGGTGAGGCCATAGGCGGGCATCATCTGTCTCGCGGTGACGGAGATGTTGACCCGGTCCATGTAGGTCACGGCGCTGATCGCGAACAGGAGCCCGAGAATGCCCCATCGCGGTTGTGTCGTCGCTCTGCCTGCTCCCACGCGTACCCCCGGTTTTTACTCACCCGTCAGAAAGCGAGGCATTATAGACCGGCACGCATCAACCGACGAAAGGTATTTGCGATCCCCAACGAGATACGGTCTCCTACCGTTTCACGTCACACGTGTGACGCCTCACGTTTCACCTTTCTCGTTTCACGTTTCACGCCCGATAGCGCCTCTCTGCCGTATGGATTTCCCTCTCATGCATCCAGTACACTCAGATTTTGACCTACCTGATGGAGGTGGAGTGAGGGTTCGTCCGCGCGTTGTCGTGTTATCGCTGCTCGGCCTGGTGGTCGTGGGTGCGCTCCTTCTCCTCTATTCGCGCGAGTTGTTCGGCGTCGACGTCATCAAGAATTTCTTCCTCCAGCAACTCGAAACCAGTCTGCGGCGCAAGATCGAGGTCGATCGGATCAAGCTGGTCGTCCTGCCCAGCGTCCGGCTCGAACTCTCCAATGTGGGTGTCTATGGTCACGACGACCCGACCCACGTCGTCTTCCAGGCCAAAGAAATCGACATCGTCCTGCGCCTCTTGCCGCTGCTGAAGAAGCAGGTCGTGGCCAAACGAATCTTTCTCGACGAGCCGACCGTCACGCTGATCCGCAATCGCTCCGGCCATTGGAATGTGCTCGCCGGGCTCCCCTCTGCGGCCAAAGACGAATCGGCCTATCAGATGTTCAGCCGTCTCCTGCAAATCCGTGAGGCCACGATTCAGCAGGGGCACATCACGATCACGGACGAGGCCCGTCCGGACGGCGTCCGCACCACGAAGCTGGAAGCGGTCGAAATGGCATTGAAGGTCTATCCTGGCAAGGCCCAGGGAGACTTGCACATCTCCGCCTCTTTGCCCGCAGAAGCGGCCCCTTCTTCATTTTCCTTAACCGGCACCATCGGCTTGAGCGAGTCCTCCTCGTCGCTGGCGGCGGAAGAACCCTATTCCGTCCATCCCGCGTTTCAGTTCGACGGCGAGATCGAAACCACCAACCTGCGCCTGCGCGAAGCGGCCGACTTCTTCGGCCCGCGCCCCGTGCCCGCTCAACTGCAGGGTGGCGCCAATCTGCAGAGCCGCATCCGCGTGGCGCCCGGCGTGGCCGGGTATGACGTGGTGCTCACGGAGATCGCCGCCAATGTCGATCAACTGGCGATCACCGGCAAGGCGAACATGGCGGGACTCCTGACCTCGCAACCCACGTTCTCCATCACCTTTGCGTCGCCCACCATCGATCTCAAGACGCTGTTCGCCCGCATGCCACCGCAATGGATTCATCCCCAATTGCCCGGCATCGTCGAACAGCGCCAACTGGGCGGGACGGTCGAAATCGTCTCGGCCACGCTGACCGGCGCCACCGCGCCCAGCCCGCAACTGTCGCTCACAGGCGACTTCCGGATTGAGAAGGGCACGGCGCTGATCGGAAACGACCGTGTGCCGACGCAGGATCTGTCCGCCACCATCTCCGTCGAGCCGGGACGTATCCGGGTCGGAAAGGTGACGGGGAGCTACGGGTCCCTCCAGATGACCGACGGAAAAGCCGTGGTGTCGTTCTTGGATGAAGGGCCCTGGATGGAGCTGGACATCAGCGGCAACATGACGGCGGCGGATCTGGTGAAATTTTTGACCAAGACGATCCGTGCGGACCGGTTGACCTCGCTGCTCGCGCAATCGCGTGAGATCGAAGGCCAAACGCATCCGACCTTCCGCCTCGTCGGTCCGCTGGACAAACCGGAAGGCATCACGTTCGCAGGCGGGGAAGTGCTGGCCGAACAAGTCAGCCTGGTGAATCCCTCCCTGCCGCAACGGCTCACGGCCATGCACGGGCGCATCCTGTTCTCGCAAACCGGCGGAGCCCAATTCGATCAAGTCACCGCCAACGTGGGCGAGACGCAACTGCAGTTCAACGGCATGATCAGCGGCGGCACGCCCAGCGTCTTTCAGGATTTTGTCATCCGCGCCAAGGGCAGCGCCGCCCAACTTCGCCAGATGGTCTCTGCCGGAACCTTCCCCGACGATCTCCTCTATGGCATGGTCAACGCGAAAGTCCAGTTATCCGGGGCCTCCGGTGCGCCGCACCTACGCGGGGAGATCGCCCTGAACGACGCCAAACTCGTACTGCCGATGGTCGGAGAAAAACCGTTCGGCTCACCGGCCTCCCTGGAGCTCGATGCCGATGTCACACGGGGAGTCGGCTTGGTGATTTCCCGCATGGAGCTCGTGGTACCGCCGTTGCGGTTGCCCTTGAAGGGACGCATCACCTTGGGCGATCAATTTTCGATCGACGCCTCACTCGCTTCCGGAACGGTCTCATTGTCGAGCCTTCCCGAATGGATCTACCGCAGCGGGTTCGAGGCGGGAAATCTCGAAGTTTCCATGGATGTGAAGGGCACGGATGCCGAATGGAGAAACTGGCGCACGGGCGGATGGCTGGCGCTCACCAACGGCCTGATGTCAGTGAAGGGCGTGGACGGCCAGGTCGAGGATATTTACCTCCGGCTGAAATTCTCGAAGAACATCGCCGATATCAAACAGCTCTCCTTCCGCATCAAGGACAGCGATGTCAGCCTGTCGGGGGCGCTGAAGAACTGGACGACGAAACCGGTCATCGCGGTGAAGATCGAATCGTCCCAGATGGATCTCGACCTGCTCATCCCCAAAGGCCACCGCTCACCGATCCGGGAATTTCTTGAGACCCTGGCTTCGACCAGTCAGGTCAGCGCTACCGCCACGATTGAAAAGGGCCTCTACAAACACCTGCGATTCGGCGGCTTGTCCGGGCGCTTGACGATTCAAGACGGCATGCTGGATCTCGACCGTGTCGTCGCTCAGTCTGGAACCGGCCATGCAGCCGGACGCATGGTCGTCCGGCTGCCCAAGGGACAACCGGCCGAAACCGAAACCTCAATCCGGATGACGGGCATCCCGGCCGAATCCCTGTTGCCGCTGCTCGGAGCCCATGATCAGCCGGTGACCGGCGAGATGAAGCTGACCGGTGTGATCCGCGGGCATGGACGGAACCCCCATGGCCTCCTACCGACCCTCAACGGCAAAGTCGAGCTGGTGTTGCAGGATGGCCGCATTCTCAAGACGGAGAAACGCGCCATCTGGAAGATACTCTCCATTCTGAATCTCCCCGCGGTCCTGCAAGGCAAGGTGGATCTGGAGAAAGAGGGATTACAGTACAACCGGGCTAGCACCACCCTGACGATTCAAAACGGATTGGTGAAGACCCAGAACATCGTCCTGGACAGTCCCGTGTTGAAAATTTCCGCCGTCGGTAATTACGACATGCCCACCGATCAGCTGGACATGATCTGGGCGGTGAGTCCCTTCGGGTCCTACTCACAATTTTTGAAATCGATTCCGCTCTTCGGGCGGCTGATCGCCGGGGACCGCAAGGGCCTGGCGACGGCGCTGTTTCAAGTGAAGGGCTCCATCGACGATCCGGACGTGACTTACATGCCGATGAAATCCTTTACGACGGGATTGACCGGTGTCGCGCAGCTCGCGTTCGACCTGCTGAAAAATACGGTGATGCTCCCGATCGACATTTTGTCGCCGCAGGAGGAGAAGGATCCGATGTTCGATCCCTCGCTGGAAATTCAGACGCCGCCGTCCACCGCGCCGCCGGTCGAGACGCCCACGACTCCGACACCGGCCACGCCTTGACCACCTCAGGACCGCGTGATAGCATCCGAATGACGTGAACGCACCCATCTCATGAGCCACTCGACCGAACACAACAGCCGCCCCGAACAGAGCGCGACGCTCTTCATCGCCGCCAGCGAAACCGATTCCAATCTCTATTACGCCACCCGCTTCATCGCGCCGGATCCCTTCATTTATCTTGAAGTGAAGGGTGAACGGCTCATGGTCATGAGCGATCTGGAAGTGGACCGGGCGCGTAACCAGGCGACGGTCGATCGCGTATTGTCCTATTCCGAGTTGGAGCGGCGGGCCAAATCGCAGGGCGTGAAAGATCCCGGCACGATCGATGTGATTCATCTGGTCTTGCAGGATGCCGGCCTGAAAGACATTCTGGTACCTCCGACGTTTCCCTTTCTCCATGCGAGCCGCCTCCAGGAACTCGGCTATCGGCTGCGCACCAAACGCGAACCGTTCTACGAACAGCGGGTGATGAAATCGGACGACGAAGTTCGGCACATCGAAGCCGCCCAGCGAGCAACGGAAACAGCCGTGGCCGCCGCGCACCAGACCCTTCGACGCGCCGAGATTCGCGACAACGTCCTCTGGCTGGACGGCGAGATGCTGACCTCCGAGCGGGTCAAAAAATTGATCAACGTCGCCCTGATGGAATGTGACTGCGTCGCGCAACATACCATCGTGGCGGGCGGGGAGCAGGCCTGCGATCCCCATGATGAGGGCAGCGGCCCGCTGCCGGCTCATCGCAGCATTATTTTCGATGTTTTTCCGCGCTCGGCCGGCACCCGTTACTTCGCCGACATGTCCCGCACGGTCGTCCGCGGCACACCCTCGCCGGAATTGACGCGCCTCTATCACGCCGTCAAAGACGCGCAGGAAGAAGCCATTACCAAGATTCGCGACGGCGCCGACGGGGCTGCCATCCATCAGGGCATCTGCGATCGGTTCGAGAAGGCGGGCTACAAGACCGGCCTGGTCAACGGCCGCATGCAGGGGTATTTTCACGGCACCGGCCATGGCGTCGGCTTGGATATTCACGAAGCGCCCCGTATCAGCCGGACCGGTTCGCTGCTGCAGGAAGGACATGTCGTCACCGTCGAGCCGGGACTCTACTACCCGGGCCTCGGCGCGGTGCGTATCGAAGACATGGTCCTCGTGACGAAAGACGGCTGCCGGAATTTGACGAATTACCCGAAAGTCTTCGAACTCGGCTGACCCATGGTACGCGCTCCCTCAACCTAGGGGCGGCTCTCTTTTCCGGTTTCACGTTTTAGGTCTCACGCCTCACGATTCTATGCGCCTGACCTTTACCATCCAGCGTTTTAATCCCGAAACCGATCAACAGCCTCACCGGGAAGACTATCGTCTCGACATCGGGCGGGGCATGACCGTGCTCGAGGCTTTGATCCGGATCAAGAATGAACTCGACGGCCGGTTGGCGTTGCGTTATTCCTGTCGATCCGCCATTTGCGGCTCCTGTGCCATGCATATCAACGGCACGGAAAAGCTGGCCTGCCGGACGTCCATCCGCAAAGAACTCGAACGCCACGGCAGAATCTCGATCGAGCCCTTGCCCAACCTCCCGGTCATCAAAGACCTGGTGGTCGATATGTCGCCGTTCTGGGAGAAGATCCGGGCCGTCACGCCCTGGCTGACGCCCGAAACCCATCCCACCAAACGATACGGGTCATCCGGACAACTTCGCCTGTTGCCGGAGTCGTACCAGTTTCATAACGTAGACGCCTGTATCATGTGCGGGGCCTGTGTGGCCGCCTGCACCTCCCATGAAATCTCACGAGGTTTTCTCGGCCCGGCGGCGCTCGCGAAGTCTGCGCGATTCGTCGCCGACCCGCGCGAACCGGCAGGGGCGAAACAGGCCAGACTCACCGCGCTCCAGGAGGCCGATGGCATCTGGGACTGCACCCGCTGCAACATGTGCGTGCAAGTCTGCCCGAAGGATGTGCAGCCGATGGAGGCGATCATTCGTTTGCGTCGCTCGTCCCTCCGGCATGGATTGACCTCAGCCGAAGGCGCTCGTCACATCACCGGCTTCGTCGACCTGGTCCGCCACGAGGGACGTTTGAATGAAGCATTGATGCCGTTGAAGGTCCTCGGGTTCAATCTCCGACGGGTGCTGGATGTCATGCCGCTCGGCGTGCGTATGTGGCTCAAAGGAAAGGTACCGTTGCCGTTCGGCCACACCATTCCGGGCATCGAACAGGTCCGGGCCATCTTTGCCGCTGCGCGCCGTCGGGCTCCGCGCGCCTGACGCCCATGCCGGGCTCTTTCCGATTCCTCGACGACATCGCGCTGGCCGATATGGCATTCGATGCCGAGGGAGAGTCTTTGCCGGCCCTCTTCGAGGCCGCGACGCAAGCTCTCATCGAAAGCCTGGCCGATCCTGTCACCATCGCCGAAACGTGGCGGCACAGCGTGGACATGGAAGAAGCGGACATCGAGACGCTCCTGTTCGAATGGCTGGGACGGCTCGTCTATTTGAAAGATGCGCAGGGCGTGGTCTTCCATCGGGCGACATTGTCGCTGAATCAGAATGAGGCCCACACAGCCTGGCACCTCCATGCCGAACTGACCGGTGCACCGGTCGATCCCGCGACACAGGACCTGCGCTCAGACGTCAAAGGCGTCACCAAACATCTGTATGCGGTCACACTAGAGGGGATAAGCTGGAAGGCCAGGGTGGTGCTGGACGTATGAAGCACCCCTTCGCGCAGAATCACCTTCATTCAATACAAGGATGCTCAAAAAGGATCGCCAACTAGGCCGCAGGACGCGAAGGCCCCGAGGCGTACTCAGCGTACGTCGAGGGGATTAAGTGCCCGAGCACGACGTTGGAGGCCTTTTTCAGCATCCGGCTGGACGTATGAAACTGAACACCGATATGCAGGTCGTCAAGATCAACGACTACCTCTGGGAAATTCCGCCCTCTGAAAAGCCGGGCATGCTGGTCCCGGCTCGCATCTACGCCAGCGCGGCGATCCTCGGTGCGATGGATAGGGGCGTCTTCGATCAGGTCACCAACGTGGCCTGTCTCCCCGGTATCCATCGTTATGCCCTCTGTATGCCCGATGGACATTGGGGGTACGGCTTTCCCATCGGCGGTGTGGCCGCATTCAATCCTGAGGATGGAGTCATCTCACCCGGCGGCGTCGGCTACGATATCAACTGCGGGATGCGGCTGATCCGTACCGACTTGTCGCTCTCCGAGGTGCAATCGAAACTGGAACTGCTGATGACGGAACTCTTCCGGCGCGTCCCTGCCGGTGTCGGATCGCGCGGCTTCGTGAATCTTTCCCGGCATGACTTTCGCGACGTTATGCGGCAGGGAGCCGGCTGGTGCATCTCCAAAGGATATGGCTGGGAGGAGGACCTCGAACGCATCGAGGAACGCGGTTGTCTGGAGGGCGCAGACCCCACCCATGTGACGGACTACGCCATCGAACGCGGCATCAACCAACTCGGCACCCTGGGATCCGGCAACCACTACCTGGAAATACAGGTGCTCTCCGACAAAGGGATCTACGATCGTGCGACCGCCGCGGCCATGGGGTTGACCGGTCGCGATCAGGTTGTCGTGATGGTCCATTGCGGTTCGCGCGGATTCGGCCACCAAGTGGCGAGTGACTACCTCAAGGTGTTCGAGAAAGCCATGCGCCGGTACGGGATCTCCGTCAAAGATCAGCAACTCGCCTGTGCGCCGTTTCGCTCACCGGAAGGACAGGACTATTTCGGCGCGATGAACTGCGCGGCCAACACCGCGTTCGCCAACCGGCAAGTCATCACGCATCAGATTCGCGAGGCCTTCGAAGCGGTGTTCGGAGAAAGCGCCCGGCGCCTGGGCATGCAGCTGATCTACGATGTGGCGCATAACATCGCCAAGGTGGAACGCTACCGGGACGGGGAGTGGCTCGTGCACCGGAAAGGCGCCACGCGGGCATTCGGGCCCGGAAGCCCTGAACTCCCGGCCTGTTATCGAGGGATCGGCCAGCCGGTCATCTGCGGCGGCTCCATGGAGACCGGCTCGTATCTTCTCGTCGGCACGGATCGGGCGATGCAGGAGACGTTCGGCTCGACCATGCACGGGTCCGGCCGGACCATGTCGCGCGCGCAGGCGAAACGCACGGTGCGCGGCGAGCAGCTCATGCGCGACATGAAACAGCACGGCATTCTGGTCAAAGCCGTATCCATGTCGGGTCTGGCTGAAGAAGCCGGGTTCGCGTACAAGAACATTTCCGATGTCGTCGAGACGGTGGATCACGCGGGAATCACAAAAAAAGTAGCGGAACTCAAACCAATCGGCAATATAAAGGGCTAGCCTTGTACCAGCGCTAGCCGATCATGGACCAACGCCACCATCCTCGTTTTTCAGTTCACTTTCGCAGTTCCTTCAGTTCGGTCAACCGCGTCGGCGGGGAGGGCAATGTCGTCGATCTGTCCCTGCGCGGTTGCGGGATCCTGAGCGCGACAGCCGTGCATCCAGGCACCACTCTTGAACTTCGCATCCAGCCCGCCGGTGATGCCGCCGCTCTGACCATTCAGCAAGCCGTGGTACGCTGGTGCCGCGACGGCCGCATCGGCATCGAATTCGTGTCCCTGCAACCGGACGAATGGACTCGCCTCCAAGGCATTGTCAAAGAACTCACGCGCCAACCCTATGAACGGGCCAACGACCGGCAAGACGGTCCCGGCACGTCACGACCCTGACCGAGGAGGATACAGCATGGCTCACGCGTCCCGATTGCCCCGCACCTGGCTTCCGGCGGTGTTCATCAGCGTGATCGTCTCCGCCTGCTGCGCGGCGGCGCTCTATGTGCTCCTGGCTCAGCACGATCGTTCGCTCGTCTCACAGCGCAATGCGGCGGCCATCATGGCGGCCGAGCAGAGCGCACGCGCCATGGCGCGAACCGTGGCCTGGTTCAGTGAGTCGCTCCCCGGCGAGAGTCTGGGCACCGTTCAACAGACCCTGGAACAACATGCCAGACAGGCCAATCTGCTCGATGCCGCCGTCATCACAACGGACAACATGATCGTGGCCGCCAGTAATCCGGCCATCATCGGCAGCCCGATGCAGGATGCCGCATGGCCGGCTGCACGCAACAGTCAGAGCAGTTCCATCACTCACGGGGTAGACAAGGGGAGGCCGGTCATGATCGTGATCGAGCCCTTCCGCCAGGACAACCGTATCGCAGGATGGATCAGACTGGTTGTCGCAACCCCGCCGGAGGCCGCAGCCCTTCGTTCGGAGGATGATCTGGGGCGGGACGTGGCCCTGGTCATCGGACCGCTGCTCCTGGTGATGGTCATCCTCTTGACCCTGACCATGCGAGGACTCATGAGCCGGGTTCGCACGCTCTTGGCCGGCATCCTCATGGAAGCCGGGGAACAGCGCTTCGTCCCGGCCGGGAATCCCGTCGAGACACCGGACAGGGGTTGATTCACCGGCACGGACATTCCCGCCGTCGGCTTTGAGTCCACCAGATTTCCACTTAGGGATGGGAGCGGCCTACGCTGCTCAACAAGTGCTAATTATGTAGCGCTTATTCAGAAGTTTGATACTCTCACACGAGAGCGAAACAGGCAGGCCTGTCAGAGGCACCCGAGGCATTCTCGCCCCGGGAACCCATGCGCCCGCGCTATAACCACCTGTGCCTGAAGACCATACGATGACTCAAACCCGTCCCACGATCCTGATCGCCGACGACGACCCGCTCTCACGGCTCTTTGTTCGGAACGCATTGGAACCGGCCGGCATGACCGTGGCCGAGGCCACCGGAGGGCAGGATGCGCTGGTGAAATTCGAGGCACTGGCACCTGATCTGGTCGTCCTGGATATTATGATGCCGGACATGGACGGGTATCTGACCTGTTCCCGGCTTCGCACGCTTCCTCGCGGCAAACGCGTCCCGATTTTGATCCTCACGGGATTGGATGACGCACATTCCATCGCGCAGGCCTATCAGCACGGCGCTACGGATTTCATCACCAAACCGGTCAACGCCACGATTCTCTGCCACCATGTCCGGTACATGCTCAGAACCAACAACGTGCTGCACGCGCTCATCCGAAGCGAATCGCGGCTGGAATTGGCCCAGCGGATCGCCCGGATCGGCAACTGGGACTGGAATCCCAAGACGAATCGTTTGAGTATGTCCAATGAATTATGCCGCCTGCTGGGCGTGCGTCCCCAGGATTTCGGCGGCACCTTCGAGGCCTTCCTGAATCTGATTCACCCAGACGACCGATCCGTTGTGACCAAGGCGCTGGAGCGATTAGTCTCGCAGCACACGCCCTGCGATATCGACCACCGCGTCGTGTTGCCGAACGGGACCGACTTCATCATTCATCTCCAGGCCGAAGGGGTGCGCGAAGAAGAGACGGACGAGCTGACGGTCATCGGGACCGCCCAGGACATCACCGAACGCAAACAGGCTGAACGGGCCATCCATCAACTTGCATACTACGACAGCCTGACGGGCCTGGCCAACCGTGTGTTGTTCAAAGATCGCCTCTCCAACGCCCTGTCCTACGCCGAACGCTACCATCAGCATCTGGCCACCCTGTTTATCGACTTGGATCGGTTCAAGGTGATCAACGATACACTGGGGCACACGGTGGGAGACCGCTTGCTGACACATGTGGCCGAACGGTTGAGTGAGTCGGTTCGTCAGAGCGACTCGGTCGGCCGGCATGCCGACCACGAACCGACGCATGCCCTCGCGCGACTCGGCGGCGATGAGTTCACCATTTTGCTCACGGCCTTGCCGACGCCGGAAGACGCAGGCCGGGTGGCCCGTCGGATACTGGAGGCATTGGCGCACCCCCTCAGCATCGACGGGCATGAAATTTTTATTTCCGCGAGCATCGGCATTTCGATCTTTCCCTCGGACGGCGCCACCGTGGAAGCGCTGCTCAAGAACGCCGACACCGCGATGTACCACGCGAAAGAGCAGGGGCGGAACAACTGCCAGTTTTATTCGTCCGGCTTGAACGCCGCCGCGGCCGAACGCCTCGACCTGGAAAACGAACTCCGTCGCGCCTTGGAACGGGAAGAGTTTGTCGTCTTCTATCAGCCGAAGCTGAACATCCATTCACGCAAGATACTGGGCGCGGAAGCGCTCGTCCGTTGGAAACATCCCAAACGCGGCCTGGTGCCGCCGGGAGTCTTCTTGAATGCGGCCATCGACACGGGCCTCATCCGCCCGATGGACGAATGGGTGCTCCGCGAAGCCTGCCGCCAGGTGAAGGCCTGGGAAACGGCCGGCCTGCCGCCCATCACCGTGTCGGCCAACGTGTCCAATTCCCTGTTTCATGGACGGACGCTGCCCGCCACGGTGGCCGATGCGCTTCGGGACTCCGGGCTGAATCCATCGCAACTGGAGCTGGAACTGACCGAGTCCATCGCCATGCGGGACGTCGAGGCGTCGGTCACCATGCTGGAAGGCCTCCGCACCATGGGTGTCCGCCTCTCCATCGACGACTTCGGCACCGGGTATTCGTCCCTCAGTTATCTTCAGCGTTTTCCCCTGAGCCGTTTGAAGATCGATCAATCGTTTGTCCGCGATCTGCTCACCAACGAAAACAACGTGAAGATCACCCGGGCGATCATCGCGATGGCGCACAGTCTGAATCTCTCGGTCTTGGCCGAAGGAGTGGAAACAGAAGGCCAGTTGGCACGGTTACGGGAAGAAGGATGCGACGAGGTGCAAGGCTACCTGTTCAGCCGGCCTGTCTGCGCGGAAGATTTTGAGAAGTTACTCAGGGGCGATGCCGATGCCCGTACAGCAGCGTGATATTGATACGCCGGTTGGTGAACCCTTCCTTGAAGGCAATGTCATCGGTTTCGTGGAACAGATCTGAGTTGAACACAACCGCCCGGTTCGCCCGATACGGAATCTTGATTTCCTTCGCCCCCTGCGCGTTCAGCCACTCGTAAATCTTACCTCGGGCCTTGTCGCTATTGTACGTCTTGAAATCCCAATCCCTGGGCGCTTCCTTATCCCACACCACCAATCCACCACTGTCAGGATTCAGGTTCGCCTCATCCGGCGTGATCCAGAAATTGACGTTGACCGCCGCAGCATCGGCGTGAATGTTCAAGCCGCGCCTGGCGCTGTCGTGCTTGAATGCCCAGGCCTGCGTCAGGCGATGCGTCCCGAAAATGCGGGGAAACCGGCGGCGTAACTCCTCGGCAATTTGAAGCAGCAGGGGAGAGGCGAATCCATCACCGAGGAAGGCCCCGATATAGCCGTTCTCGTAGTCCTTCTTCCAGATCGTGGACGCCCAGCAGAACCGTCTCAACCGTTGCAACGCTTCGTCCGCCAACAACCCGTCGATGTACGTCACCTCCGGATTCGTCGCCAGATAGCGGGCCTCCACGGCTGCGCTGTCCAGATCCGCATCCAGCGCCCCTCCCTCGATCGCCTCGCAAGGAGCGATATGGATCAGCCGGTTGTACGAGGCCGCAATGGGCTGCATGTCGGCAGGCGACAGCGGCACGCGATTTGAGGATCCGGTCGCATCGGTCGCCGAGTGTTCCAATTTTTCGCACAGTCGAGTGAGGGCCTCGTGATAGGGGTTCCACTCATCGCCCAACAGCCCGCTCTCTCGAAGATACTCTAGCTGCTCGGCATCATGCTTGAGCCGGGAGCGAAAGACGGTCGTCTCTGCCACAGGGCGGCCGTGCGCATGTTTGGCTTGCGCGGTTTCGGCAAAACAGCGCAGCGCCCGCGGTATATCCTCCCGCCAGATCCAGGCAATACCGAGGTTGTAGAGCGCGGTTCCATAACCGGGAACGATCTGAAGCGCGCGTTCGAAGCAGCGAATGGCATCGTCCAACCGACCCTGTTCCAGGAGCACCAGACCGAGATTGTTCTGTGCCTCCGCATGAGTCGGCTTCAAGGCGATGGCACGCCGATACGACTCCGCGGCTTCATCCAACCGCCCCTGTTCTTTCAGCACGACGCCGAGATTGTTGTGCGCCTCGGCATGATCGGGGTTGAGCGTCAGGACCTGCTCATAGGCGGCTTGCGCGTCTGAAAGACGTCCCAGTTCTTTGTAGGCGTTCCCGAGATTGGTGCGGGCTTCGATGTAGCGGGGATTCCAGTGGATGGCCTGGCCATAGGCCTCGACCGCGTCCGTCGTGCGTCCTGCGCGTTGCAGCACGACGCCGTGATTGAACCAATAGATCGGATTCCGCGGACCGGCGGCACAGGCCTTTGCCAGCCACCCGAGCGCGTCGTTCAAATGACCGTGCCGGTAGTTCAGGAGGCCTAAGCCATGAAGTGCGTCCGGCTGTGTCGGTGCGCGCTCGAGCAGTGATCGGTAGCCCCGTTCCGCTTCATCCAGACGTCCGGCCTGATGATGCAGCTGCGCCTCGCGCAGGAGCGCCGCCGGGGCATCGGCACCTCCGGCCTGCTTCCCATGTAATTTTTCATCGCGGCGGCGCTCATTGCGATTCACGAAGATCCCTCCAGCGGCGACCTTACGGGTCGCCCCGGAGAGTAGCGCACATAGGGCATGGGGGTCAAAGAGGGAGAAGACGGCAGGGGGCGGGAGATTAGGCCGCTTGAGTGGTGCTCTGACGCTTGCGGCGTTGGCCCAGAATATCGAGCGCGGCCACGCGATACCCTTCGGCAAACGTGGGAAAGCTGAAAATGGAATCGATGAACCGGTCGATGGTCGCCCCGTCCTGCAAGGCCATCTGTCCGAGGTGAATCAATTCGGTCGCATGCTCGCCGACGATCTGCACGCCGAGCAACCGTTCACCGGAGGGGTCGGCAATCAGCTTCAGGAGTCCGTCGCAGGATCCCGTGATCTGCCCCTTGGCGATTTCCGTAAACCGCGCGCGCCCCACGAGCGGGCCACGGTACCGGGCTGCAGCCTGTTCCTCATCGAGTCCGATGGAGGCGATTTCCGGAATGGTATAGATTCCGATCGGCACCTGATTGAGCGAGTCGCCGACTGGAAGGCCCAAGGCGTGACTGACCGCCCGACGACCATCCTCCATCGCTTGTGAGGCCAAGGCCGGGGGACGACCCAACATGTCGCCGGCGGCAAAAATATGCGCGACGGGGGTTTGCCCGTATTCGTTGACGGGGATCCGGCCCTTCTCGTCTAACGTCAACCCGGCCGCCTCAAGATTCAATTCTTCGATGTTCGGTTGACGCCCCAGCGCGACCAGCATCTTTTCGCTCTTGACCGCCATGCCGTTCGCCAGCCTGGCGACGACGGAGGACACGCCGTCCCACACCACTTCCTTGACGGTCTGTCCCACGTAAAACCGTCCGCCTTGCCGTTCGATGCTGCGCTGAAACACCTCGACGATTTCCGCGTCCATGAACGACAGGGGACGCTGGGCCCTATCGATGAGCGTGACTTCGACACCCAGCAGCGCAAAGGTCGAGGCATATTCGCAGGCGATGACCCCTCCGCCCAAGACCGTCAACGAGCGGGGCAAGTAGATCATCGACAGGATCGAATCGCTGTCCAGCACATGTTCGTGATCGACAGGAATTTCAGGAATCGAACGCGGTCGGGACCCCGTGGCCAGCACGATCGTGTCGGCTCGCAGGGCCTGGCAGGCGCCGTCGATGGTCTCCAATTCCACTTCATGCGGCGAGAGAAATCGCGCGCGTCCGTGTCGATAGGTCACGCTGTTGCGGGTGAGTTGGTCGGCCATGTAACACTCGTGCGCCTTCACCACCTCATCCAGGCGGTGCAGCAGCACGGACATGGGCACATCGAGCCGCAGCCTTCCTTCGAACACTTCACTCGACCGTTTGAGACGCTCGAACTGCAATGCCGTCTCGCGCAGCGTCTTACTGGGAATCGTGCCCCGGTACACACAGTTGCCGCCGATGCCCTGTTCCTGTTCGATCAGGACGACTTTCTTGCCGGCCTTGGCGCCTTGAATGGCGGCCTTCTGGCCAGCCGGACCGCTCCCCACCACCACAATGTCATAGGCATTGGGGGGCATCACAACGGCATCGCCTCCACGACGGCTTGCACCTTGTCTTTCAGGGCCAAGAGCGCATCGATATCTTTAGGATAGAGGTTCAGATCGGCAAAGACCGCATGCTCACGGACCATCGCCTCATCGAATGCGACGGGATCGAGAAAATGGTTGGCCAATCGCCCGGCCAGACAAGTTGTCATGCACTCCTGCTTGGCCGTCTTGGCATACTGGTAATCGCTGTGAAAGCCGATCGATTCCACGACAGGCGGCGGGAGCCCCCAGTCTTCGGCGACGAGCAAGCCCACCTGGATGTAGTAGCCTTCCAGCAGTTGATGCAACAACTCCTGCGTCAAGGTGAGATTCTGTTCCTTGGCCAACGCGACCAGCGTCTGCAACACCACCGGTTTGCCGATCCCGTGCAGGAGCCCGCAGAGATAGGCGCTTTCGACGTTGAACCGGCGGACGCGGGCAATTTCTTTGGCGTAGGCGCCGCTTGCCAGTGAATACTGCCAGAGGCGCTTGACTTCATCATCCCACCCCGGCACCTTGAAGGCACTGCCTTTGATGGAGGCGGAGAACGCCAATTCCGACATCAAGTTCATGCCCAGCATCGAGACGGCATGTTGTAACGACACCACAGGATTGCGGGTCATGTAAGCCGGAGAGTTGGCGATCCGGATGACATGGGCGGCGAGGGCCTGGTCCTGATGAATGAGCGCGGCAAGCTTGGCCGCCTCCGCATCCGGATCGTAGACCATACTCAAAATTCTGGAAGCTACTTGAGGCAAGAGAGGGAGTTCGATCGCTCCCTTCCGGATTCGCTCGATCAGATGCTGTTCCAACGCGTCCGTAGAGGCCGCGTCCGTCGCTTTGGGAAGTTCAGCGCTCATAGGGCTTACACCACACGTCAAGGTTGCGGGATTGTCTGCCTTGTAGATCCTTTTCGGCTCATTCTTCCCAAAACCTTAACCCGCATTATTCATGAGCGCTTCTGCTGCAATCGCCGATTCACTGCTGCGACGGGCCTTTGGCCGGCGGGCTCGCCACGTGACTCGGCAATTTCGCGACGAACCGTCATGAATAACGCGGGTTAACCGTCCGGCAGGGGATCTGGGGGCACAGAACATGCCGGAGAATGAGTATAATGTGACCGCGTTGGGCCGAATGGCTGCATCCCGTCTGAAAACAAAAAGGAGTCCCCGCATGGCCGTAGCTAGAACGCTGGCGTTTCTGTGCATGATCGGCACCTCCCTCACGCTTCCTCCCCGGACGACCGCCGGAGACCAGCCGCAACCGTCTACAACCGACAGGGTGATCCGGGATACCAAGGAGGCCGTCGAAGCGACCAAACAGTATACGCTTCAGCAAAAGGAGACCTTCCAGAAGGCGGTGCAGGCAGAACTGGCCGAGATGCAGGTCAAAATTGCGGAACTCCAAAAGAAGACCAACGCCGCCTCCGCGGAAGCCCGGACTGAAATGCAGAAGGCTCTTCAGGAGCTGGAACACAAAAAAGCCGAGGCAGGAAAGCAACTCGAGGAGGTGAATGCCTCCACCAGCTCAGCCTGGAGTAAGCTGAAAGACAACATGAACGCCGCCGTCGAAGACCTGAAGAAAAGCTATAAAGAGACCGTTTCAAAACTTCCCTGATTCCACCTATGGCTCACGCACCCGAGAGAATCCCGATTCCGTCTGTTCATCGAGGGGTGAAATACGCTATGTTGGGACGGACAGACCGGACGAACAGGCGACCCACTCTATGCCCCTGAAATTTGCCCTCTATCCCGGTTGCGCAGCGAAAGGCGCCACCCCCGAACTCTATCAATCCACGATGGCCATCGTCGGGCGATTAGGCATCGAGGTCGTCGAGCTTGCCGCCTCCTCCTGTTGCGGCGCCGGCGTGATCGGAGAGGCCGATCCGGATGTGGCCCTTGCGCTGAACGCCCGGACCTTCGCTCAAGCGGAGCGGCTCGGGCTGGACATCATGACCATCTGCGGCACCTGCCAGGGGGTGATGAGCGCGGCAAACCGCCGCCTGAAGAACGAACCGGGCACCCTTGAGCGGGTGAATACCATCCTCGCGCAAGACGGCATCAGCTACGGCGGCGGGGTCCAGGTGAAACATCTCCTCTGGATCGCGGTGCGGGATATCGGACTCACCCGCGTGGGTGAGACGGTCCAGTCTCCATTTCGTAATTTTCGTATCGCCCCTTTCTACGGATGTTACATGCTCCGGCCCTCCTGGGAGTTGGGATTCGACGATCCTGAGAATCCGTCATCGCTCGAAAAAATTATTCTCGCCGTCGGCGGGGAACCGGTCGCCTATGCGGGCCGGACCAAGTGCTGCGGCTTTCCTATCATTCTGGAGAAGGAAGCGATCGCGGTGGCCATGGCCGGCACCAATATGAAGGATGCGAAGGACCATGGCGCGGACTTCATGGTGACTCCCTGTCCGCTCTGCCACATGAGCCTCGACATTTACCAGGAACGGGCAGGGCAGGCCGTCAAAACGGCGCTGAACCTTCCCATCCTGCATCTTCCCCAGCTACTTGGCCTCGCGATGGGTCTCCCTGCACAGGACTTGGGGCTCTCACGCCACTTGATCTCCGTCGACCGTATCGTGACGCGCCTGCACACACCGGACACAACACATTCATCCTGACCCGTGGAGCCCACGACATGAAGGTACTCACGCTCGCAGATTTTCAGCAGTTCAGTTCCGAGAAAATGAAGAAGAATAACCTCTTCCAGACCCCGCGTTTTTTTTGCGACATCTATTGCTTTGAACCGGGCCAGGAACAGAAGGGCCACATTCACGGCGAGCAGGATAAGGTCTACATTGTGCTGGAAGGGGAAGGGACGTTTCAGGTCGGCTCAGAAAAGCAGGTGCTGCGACCGGGCCAGGGCACTATGGCCCCGGCCGGCGATGAGCATGGAGTGAAGAATCACACGCAACAGCGGCTGAAAGTCCTAGTGTTCGTCGCGCCGAATCAGGCCTGACATCCGGCAACCGCCATCCGGCAATCAGCGATCGTTCCTGTTATCAGAATCCCGACCGACGCATGCCGTCTCATTTTCGGATCGTTAGCGGGGCCGTGACTGTGATGGCCCCGGCAAGGTCGCCTTCCTTGTGCCCTTCTTTGGGGTAGCCGGAGATGTCGAGATCCCCCTTCGGTTCGCCGTGACAGGCGAGGCAATCCTTAGCGTAATAGATCGGCATGACGACGCGCAACGTACGCCCCTCGTCCGTCAGCTCACTGACATAGGCTTCCGCGCGTGGCCTTGCAGAGAGCCATTTCAGCACCGACGCCTCATATTCATCCGGCTCGTTTTTCGGATTGCGGGGCTCGATGGCCGTCTGTTTCAGGCGCACGTGCGCCGACTTGGAGAAGCGAGCCGAGGCCTGACTCCCATACGTCGCCGGGATGAAATTCTTATAGCCGATGCCGCGCTGGTTGATGACGACTTGAGCATCCCGCACCACTTCCCGGCTGGCCTGCACCAGCGCTGGCAAGAGTTCTTTCGCCAACGGCGGGATAAGGATGGAAACCGGCGCGGCGGGCAGCGCGGTGAGATCGATCCCGGTCTTGGCCAGAAACTCCCGCACGAGTTGTTGCTCGAATAGTTCCGGCGTGAACCCTTTCTCACCCTTGTGGGGATCATCGATCAACGTCTGATTCCGTTCGATCACCATGCGGCCGGATTGCAGGAGCTTTGCCAACAACCGCGCCGTTTCTTCCGCCTCCGCCCGTTCGACCGCACCGACCATCGACGGTTGCGCGATCACTAACAGGACTGCGGCCGCCAGGATGCAGAACGCGTGAGTTCTCATGACCATTCTCCTATCCGTGATGTTACGGCTCGACCTTGAGGCGACAGGTCCCTTGTGCGTAATGGGCCGCCATCCGTTCCACGTCAAACGACAACCCCTCCAGAGAAGCCCGGCGTGGAAAGGCGTACTCCTCATCAAGCCACCTGGTTCGCATCTCGCGAAGTCGACCCGACTCATCGAGTTTCAACAGCAGGTCGTTCAACAACCACCGCAGGTGGTAACTCTCTTCGGCCACCACAACTCCGTAATCGGCTTTGGTCAAAAACAAGGGGCGGCCGTTTTCCCGTGTCAACGGCGACCAGTCTTTACGAACCCGTTTGACCATATACTCCAGCACCGGTTGCGCACCGAGAATCACGTCGACACGTGGCTCTGCCTGCGAGTCGGCATACTCAAACGCGGCCGGGAGCGAATCGCATAGAATCAACCGGTGGGGGCTCAGATTCGCCTCGGCGTAATAATAGGCGCTGGTTTCGTCCTGTACTGCAATCGTCAATCCGTCCAACGCATGGCTGGTCGCCGCCAGCCGGTCGGGAGTGGGATGAATCGCCTGCTCTCGTACATTTGCGCGGACTCGCTCAAGAACCGCGGGACTTGTCGTGATCCCGCTGATCCCACCGCCGTAAAAGTAGGGTAGGGAATAGGCCACACCGGCCCGGGCCGGCGCTGGTGTATTGATCGCCACGGCGGACATAAACCAATCGAGATGCCCTTCATTCAGCAGTCGGAACAGATCCCTGAACCGCACCAGGTGCAAGACAGGGGTCACCGTGCGTCCGCACCGTCGGGATAATTCATCGGTCATCGCCCGCACCAGTTCCACGTCGAGCCCGGTGACCCGAGCGCCCTCGTCGGTCCAGATCGTCGGGAACACAAACGGACGAAAGGGCTCCATCGCGAGGCCGACTTGCACCCGTTCACGTTCGCAGATGATATCGACCTTGTTGCCTGACACGGGCCAGACGTGCTCGACCGCGTCGATCAACAGCCCGCACCCGGGAAGGCACAGACAGAGGACCGCCATCCATCCCACGCGAACTCGCGACGCCCGCATCAAAACCGAACGCCTGTGAGAAATACCCATTGTTGCGCCTGTCCCGCCTCGCCGCGAAAATCTACGCCGTACTGGCTATATTGCACGCTGATATCGACCGACAGACTGCGTGCCACAGGAAATCGCACGCCCAGCTGACCTCCGATCAAATGGCCCGGCGCGTGGTTCCCCGGACCGGGCAGCACACCTCCGGCCAGGAGCCCGACGTACGGGACCGCCCGATCCTCCAAGGGACCGAACAGGATATGACGGAGCAGGCGACTGATCGGTTTGTGTGTGGGAAAATCCAGAATGTCGATGAAGTTGTTCCAACGGGGATTGAGAAACAGGGAATGCTGGTCGGTCCGGAATTCCTGGGAATGGATGCTGAAGTATTGGTAGATGGTCCGAACCTCCACGTTGCCGTAGCGGAGCGCCGTGATCCCGAGTTGCACGCCGATCTCGCGGTCGTCAGGGGCGAACGTCTGCTGGCGAAGCATGACATCGACATTGAAGGGCCGGATGGGAAATTCCAGCATCGCCTCCTGGGCCGACAGAGACGCGGCAGAGGCCAGACACCACCCAACGATTGCGATCGCGCCACACAGCAGACCGGTCCATTTGTGCGCCATGACGCCGGTAGTCTCCGCAGAGAGCTTCGGATAGACCGCGCCTACTCTGTCTGAACGGTTCAAAAGTCGCAAGCGCTGCTTACCGGGGCAACGGAGCGGGACCTGCGGAAATACAGGACTGCATGATCTCAATCCGGCAACGCATACCGGGAATCAGGCGACGACGCGCGGCCGCCAAGAGATCTTCCGAAGTGACCTGGCCGCCGACCACATCGATCAGCACATGATCAGGGACGCTGTCCGGCTCCACGCGCGTGACGCCGGGAACCTGCGCCAACTCCGCAGCGAGACTCGGGCGGAAAGAGGGACAGTCTTGGCCGGACAAGAAGAGCGCCACGCGCTCGTGCGAGGTGTCGGCATTGGCTGGGCTCGCTAGGCATCCGACGAACAGGAGCGAGCAGCACCGCGTCATCCCATGAAATCGCATCGGCCTCCCCCAAAAACCACACACCCGGGACAATTGGATTGGTCATGATCTGGCTTTCGGATTGTCCGGCCGGCCCTTTCGAGCCGGCCGGTGCATCGATGAACCCGGCTGCGTTACTTCGCCGGCAGCTCCCACGGCACCATCGGCATCAACGGCGCCGGTTTGGCATCCGGTCCGGCCAGCAACACCGCGATGGCTCCTCGCAACGCGCCCGTGAGCGAATGGGTCACCAGCGGATAGGCGCCGGCAGATTCCACCACCACGTCGAAGGTGGCCGCGCTGCCCGGTCCCACCACGTAGGTCTGCACGCCCTTCAAATTGTTGGCGGGATTGCCGCTTTCATAGACGTTGTCCCAAATCTCGCCGATCGGGTGAAACGAGGAAAACTCATTCGGGCCCGCATTGACGAAATAAATCCGCACCCGTTCTCCCGGCTTCGCATCCAATTTCCCGCCGCCCGTCACGAACGGGTGATACTTAAAAATACCGCCGTTGAACATCATGCCGTCGTACTTGCGATCGAACATCGCCTGCACGTCGTTCGGATTCTTGAAATACTCCGATTGCACCAAGACATATTCCCGATCCGCTTTCGGCCAGACCTTGGCGTCTTTGGGATCCACAATGATGGCTCCGAACATCCCGCGCGCGACGTGCTGAATCATGGGCGGGGCGCCGCAATGGTAGAAGAACACCCCCGGCTTCTTCGCCGTGAACGAGAAGCTGTGCGTCTCGCCGGTATTGACGGCGCGGTAGTTCGTTAAGAAATCGACTTCTGCGGCATGGAAATCCATCGCATGGGGATTCTTGTTCGTGTCCGGGTTCGTCAAGGTGAAGTTGACGACATCGCCTTCCGTGACCCGTACCACCGGACCGGGAAACTGTCCGTTGAACGTCCAGGCGGCATACTTCTCTCCGCCTCCGTCGATCACGATGTCCGTCTCGACCGCCGTCATCTTGACCTCATGGGTTTTCGCCTCGGCCGACAGGCCCATGCCGGCCACCAACCCCAATGTCAGCCCCAACAACGACGCCGTCTTGCACCGACCGCGTCCGTGATTCCGTGCACCCTTCTGCTCTTGCATGCCTGCCTCCTATGAAATGGTCCTCGCGCTTTCGGTTCCGCTGCTCTCCGGCATCATCCGTAGCGCTCATATGACGCTCACTTCTTACACCATACGACAACGCATGCCTACAAAATATGACATTTGTCATATTTTAAAAGATTCTTCACTTGTGGTATCGAACAAGCGATTACGTGGAAGCGAGCAGCTTCAAGCGAGGAAGATCACGGACCACAAGGCGGGAAGCGGTTCCGGAGACGAGCCCATCCCGTTTGAAACGCGCGAGGATGCGGATGACCGTTTCGGTCGTGACGCCCACCATATCGGCCATATCCTGGCGGGTCAGGCGTACGGAGAGACGGATGCCTTGCGGCTCCCGCAGCCCAGTTCGCTCGGCAAGACTGGCCAACAACGAGGCCAGCCGTTGATCGGCCCGGTCCAGCGCAAGGATCTTCGCCTTTTCCTGCGCTTCGTTCAACCGGTGCCCCAGGTGACGGATCACTTCCATGGCGGCATCCGGATTCCGGCGCAGCATGTCGAAGTAGGCTTCTTTCCTCATCCGCAAGACGCTGACTTCGCTCATTGGCTGAGCGGTTCCTGGATGGTAAGCGCCGTCGAAGGTCGCCGCATCGCAACAAAACAGGTCACCCGGCATGAGCACTTTCAACATGCATTCCTTCCCGCCTGGGGAGGATTTAAAGCATTTGACCGTGCCTTCCTTGACGATGTGGAAGTATTCGGTGGGGTCCCCTTCGCGGAAGATGTACTGCCCCTTGCCGTAACGGGTTTCCATCATTTCGCCCAGGACCTTTTGGCGATCCTGGGCGCTGAGGATCTGGAGGAGGGGAATCTGATTTAACCCGGCAGGGAAGGCAGGGCCGGATTGTTCAGCGGGAGGCTGTTTTGACGATTTCTTGGGCAGCTTTGACAATCGAGCGTACTCCAATTCCAAAATGATCGACGAGTTCATCCGGCTTTCCGCTGCGCGGAATCTCCCGCACGGCCAGTTTGTGCACCCGCACACCGTCCGATGCGAGCGCGCTCAAGACGGCATCGCCGATGCCTCCGTGCGCATAATGGTCCTCGACCGTCAGGAATCGTCCGCCGGTGGCTCGCGCGCAATCGAGCAACGTCGCCCGATCCACCGGCACGATGCTGTAGAGGTCGACCACGCGGGTCGTGATACCGGCCGCCTTCAATTGATCGTGAGCTTTTAAGGCCTCGAACAACGTCACGCCGGCCGCCACGATCGTCAGCTGGTCGGCAACACTCTGTCGGACCACCTTGGAGCCTCCGATCTTAAACTGCTCATCCAGGCCATAAATCACCGGCGTCTTGGGCCGACCGGCGCGGAGATACACCATGCCCTTATGAGCGGCAGCCGCTTCCACCAGTTTGTACATCGAAAGCGCGTCGGACGGGTACAGCACCGTCACACCGGGCTGCGCCGACATCATCGCCAGGTCTTCGAGCCCCATCTGCGAGGGGCCGTCTTCACCGATGCTGACGCCGACGTGGGTCCCGACTAGTTTAATATTCGACTGGCTGATCGCCGCCATACGAATGAAGTCGTAGGCCCGCGTGAAGAACGCGGCAAAGGTCGCCACAAAGGGAATCTTTCCGCAGGCGGCGATACCGGCCGCAGCGCCCAGCATGTTCTGCTCCGCGATAAAGTTCTCCAGGAAGCGGCCCGGAAACCGTTTGCCGAACTTGTCGCTATAGGTGGAGTTCTTCACATCCGCATCCAGCGCGACCACCTGCGAGTTGGCCTCGCCGAGCGCCAGGAGGGCGGCTCCGAACGCTTCCCGCGTCGCCGCTGAATCACCGAGTTTGTAGGGCGGAGGCGCCATCGTCCCCTTGGCAGGGGCAGCAGCTTTGACGGCTGTCGGCATCGGAATCTGCGGTTGCGTCGAGCCGGGCTTGAGTTGCCGCGTCAACTCATCCAAGGCCTTCTGCGTTTCTTCACCCTTCTTCATGGGCTTTCCGTGCCATTCGGGATGATTCTCCATGAAAGAGATGCCGCGCCCCTTGAAGGTCTTCGCCAACAACACCGTCGGCCGCCCCTTGGTCCGCGCCGCTTCCTCAAACGCTGCCACGAGGGCGCCGATATCGTGACCGTCCACCACAATGGCATGCCAGCCGAACCCGGCCCATCGGGCACGATAGGCCTCCATGTCATGCTGCAACATCGTGGGGTCGCTTTGCCCCAACCGGTTCACATCCACAATCGCGCACAAATTATCCAACGCCGCGTGCCGCGCCACTTCCGCCGCTTCCCAGACGGAGCCTTCGACGGATTCGCCATCGCCCATCAGCACATAGGTCCGGTAGTCGGTCTTGTCGATTGATTTGGCATTGAACGCGAGACCCACTCCGGCCGGCAATCCCTGCCCCAACGAACCGGTGGCCATATCCACGAATGAAAGGCGGGGAGTCGGATGGCCTTCGAGATCCGACCCGAGGGTGCGCAATTTGAGCAATTCCGATGTGGGAAACAACCCGGCTTCCGCCCAGGCCGCATACAGCAGGGGCGCCGCATGGCCCTTCGAGAGGACGAATCGATCGCTATTGGGCAATTTCGGGTTTTTCGGGTCGTACCGCATCACCGAAAAGAACAGGACCGCGACGATGTCTGCGGCCGAACAACAGCTGGAGGGATGTCCGCTCCCGGCTTCAGTCGTCGCCTTCACACTGTCCATGCGAAGGTGCGTCGCCTTATTGGCCAAAGCGGTCAGAAGGTCAGGCGTGGCGGTAGAGGCAGCAGAGGCAGTCATGCGCGATCCTTTCAGGATGGGAGCTGATAAATTCCGGGTGACTGGATGATAGTCGAGAGAGGCGGACCGCCTCTCAACGGCACGAAGCTAACAAATGGCATGCAGGGAGTCAATGAAGGCGTCGTCGTGCAACACAGGCCACACGGGGCACGGAATTCTTGACACGGTAGGGGCAACTCGTTAAGATCGGCTCGCCTTTAATGCTCATCCTGTGAGGTGGGTAAGGAGATCATGACCACACGACACGGCAGCCAGCCGTCCGACAACCCGCACCTTCTCATCCAAACCGATGGGAAGGTTTTTTTATGCCCCCATCGACTGAACCACCTATGACAACCGAACCCACAACTGGCAACCGGCAGGAGCGAGTGGTGATGGACGCCGGCGATATCGCCCGCGCCGTGACCCGCATCGCGCATGAAATTCTGGAACGCAATAAGGGCATCAAGGACCTGGCCTTGGTGGGCATCCGGACGGGGGGCGTGCACCTGGCGCATCGTCTCGTGCGGCGCATCCACGACATCGAGGGCACCCAGATCCCGATCGGCGAATTGGACATCACGCTCTATCGTGACGACCTGTCGCTCCGCAAGGATCAGCCGATCCTCCGCAAGACCTCGGTGCCGTTCAAAATTTCCGATCTCAAGGTGGTCCTCGTGGACGATGTGCTCTTCACCGGCCGCACCATTCGCGCCGCCATGGATAGCCTGATCGACCTGGGACGACCGGCGGAAATTCAGCTGGCGGTACTGGTCGATCGCGGCCATCGGCAACTGCCCATCAAAGCCAATTACATCGGCAAAAATATTCCCACGTCACGAGAAGAGGCCATTGAGGTCCATCTCGAAGAAAACGGGGAAGAGGATCGCGTCGTCATCCTCAGGGCGTAACCGGAGACATTGTCGTGGGGCTCAAACGGAAAGACCTGCTCAGCCTGACCGACCTGTCGGCGGACGACATCACGTTGATCCTGGAAACCGCGGATTCCTTCAAGGAAGTCTCCGGCCGGGAGATCAAAAAGGTGCCGGCGTTACGAGGCAAGACGGTCGTCAACCTCTTCTTCGAGCCGAGCACGAGAACCAGAACGTCGTTTGAATTGGCCGCCAAGCGGCTCAGCGCCGACGTCATCAATTTTTCCCCCTCCTCCAGCAGCGTGGTGAAGGGGGAAACGCTCCTGGATACGGCCCGCAACATCGAAGCCATGCAGGCCGATATCATCGTCCTGCGGCACTCCTCAGCCGGCGCCGCAGAGACCCTGGCGCGGGGCGTCAAGTCTTCGGTCATCAATGCCGGTGACGGGTGGCATGAACATCCGACACAGGCTCTGCTCGACCTGTACACCATCCGCAGCCGGCGAATGGGCTTCGCCGGATTACGCGTCGCGATTGTCGGCGATGTGGCGCATAGCCGCGTCGCCCGCTCGAACATTTTTGCCCTCACGAAACTCGGAGCGGAGGTGCGGGTCGTCGGACCGCCGACCATGATCCCTCTGCAGATCAGCCAGCTCGGAGTGCAGGTGTACCACAACTTGGACGAAGCGCTGCGAGGCGTCAACGTGATCATGATGTTGCGGCTCCAACTGGAGCGACAGGGCCGCGCGTTGTTTCCGACGATCCGGGAATATGCGCGACACTATGGATTGACCAGCGAACGCGTAAAGCTGGCCGAGCCCGGCGCCATCGTCATGCATCCGGGCCCCATCAATCGCGGGGTGGAAATCGCGCCCGACGTGGCGGACAGTCTCTCGTCCGTGATTCTCGATCAGGTGGCGAACGGCGTGGCCGTGCGCATGGGCATTTTGTATCTCATGTCGGGAGCCGGCTGAGCGGGACGAAGCGACTGAATGAATCCTTTTTACCTTATTCTTTTTATGAGCGAACGATGACACTACTGATTCAAGGCGGTCATGTGATCGATCCCGGACGCGTGAACGGCGTGGCGGATGTCCTGATCGAAAACGGAACAATCTCGGCAGTCGGACCGGCACTTACTGCGCCGGCCGGCGCGACAGTCATTCAAGCCAAGGGCCAACTGGTGCTTCCGGGGTTCGTGGATCTCCACGTGCATTTCCGCGAACCGGGTTTCGAGTATAAAGAGACGATCCAGTCAGGAACGGCTGCGGCCGTCGCGGGTGGATTCACCACCGTCTGCGCGATGCCCAACACCAATCCCGTCAACGACAATCAGGCCGTCACCGAATTCATGCTCGAGCGCGCGAAGGCAGCGGGTAACGCCCACCTCTATCCAATCGGCGCCATCACAAAAAAATCGGAAGGCAAAGAACTGGCGGAAATCGGCGATCTGCGCCGCGCCGGTTGTGTCGCCATCTCCGACGACGGAAAGCCGGTGATGAACAGCCTCGTCATGCGACGCGCCATGGAATACGCGCGCGCCTTCGACGTGCCGGTCGTGGACCACTGCGAAGATCTGCACCTGTCCGAGGGCGGGTGTATGAACGAAGGGCTGGTCTCGACCGAACTCGGCCTGCCGGGCATTCCCTCCGCGGCGGAAGATGTCATGGTGGCCCGCAATGTCTCGCTGGCTGAACTGACCGGCGCCCGCCTTCATCTCGCGCATATCAGCACCGCCGGCTCGGTGCGTATGGTGCGGGAAGCCAAGGCGCGCGGCCTCAAGGTGACCGCTGAAGCCTGCCCGCACCACTTCACCCTGACCGAAGAACTGACACGCGGGTACAACACCCACGCGAAGATGAATCCTCCGCTGAGGACCATGCAGGACGTTCAGGCGATCAAGGAAGGACTCCGCGACGGAACCATCGACGTGATCGCGACCGACCATGCCCCGCATGCGACCCAAGAGAAGCAGCAGGAGTTCACCGAAGCGCCCTTCGGCATCGTGGGCCTGGAGACCGCCCTCTCCCTGACGTTGGCCCTGGTGGATGAAGGGGTGCTCACGCTCGAATCCGCGGTAGATAAACTTGCGACCGCGCCGGCCAAAGCGTTCAGTCTCAATGCCGGAACCCTGGCGGTCGGCGCGCCGGCCGACGTCGCCATCGTCGATCCGAACAGGGAGTGGCAAGTCGACCCGTCACGGTTTCGTTCCAAGAGCCGCAACACACCATTCGCCGGCTGGAAGGTGAAGGGACGGGTGACGACCACCATCGTCTCCGGTCGTGTCGTGTTCGAACTCGATCGCTCAGAGCGACAGGCATAGGGATTCGACACGGTGCGCCAAGGACTGATCGCCTGTATTACCTGTGAGCTGCTGGCCCTGGCGGTCTGGATCGGTGGGCTCTTGGTGCTCGTTGCCGCCGTCATCCCGGCCGTGTTCAATACGTTCGGCGGGCAGGACACCGGCGGATTCTTTCTGACCCGCGCCTTCGACGGGTACAACCGTCTGGTGCTCGGATCGGCGGCAATCCTGACCTCGGGAGTCCTGTGGCGGGCCTGGCTGGTCCAGCGGGGCTTGGCGGATGGCGAGATCACCAGAACCGAATGGCTGTTGCTCGGAGCCATGCTCCTCACCGCGGGAGTCATCACGTTTGTGCTACATCCCCAGGCGGCGGCCCTGCAGGCACAGGCCTTTGCCTCCAAAGGAGAGGAAGCGCGGAAAGCGGCGTTCGAAGCATTCTTTCAACTGCACAAACCGGTACGGGCCTTGTATATCGTAAATGTCGGACTCGGAATCGCGCTGCTGACCGTGCGCGTACGATCCTGGGTCCCTCGATAAGGAGTCATCTTGAAGAAAGCGATTCTTGCGCTCGCCGACGGCACCTGGTTCGAAGGACGGGCCCTCGGCGCAGAAGGGGAGACCGGAGGCGAAGTCGTGTTCAACACGGCCATGACCGGCTATCAGGAAGTGTTGACCGATCCCTCCTACCGGGGACAGATCGTGACCATGACCTGTCCTCACATCGGCAACTACGGCGTGACACCGGAAGACATCGAGTCCACCCGGATCTGGGCGGAAGGATTCGTCGTCAAGGAGTCCAGCCGCCTGGCGAGCAACTGGCGCAGCAAGGCTACGCTTCAGGAATATTTGCAGGCCGCGAACATCGTGGCGATCGAGGGCATCGATACCAGAGCCCTCACCACACATCTGCGGGAGAAGGGCGCCCAGCCGGGCGTGATTTCCCACATCGATCTCGATCCGCGTCGCCTCGCCGACAAGGCGCGGAAGGCGCCGAGCATCATCGGACGGGATCTGGCCGCCACGGTGACCTGCGAGCGACGCTACACCTGGACAGCCGGAACCGGCGACTGGGCGCCGAAGCTGACGATGCCCGAGCCCGGCGCCGCGCAGGCAGCCCGAAAAACCTGGCGTGTGGTGGCCTATGATTTCGGCGTCAAACAGAACATTCTCCGGCGGCTCGTCGATGTCGGCTGCGAGGTCACCGTGGTGCCCGCATCCACCCCGGCGAAGGACGTGCTGGCGCTCAATCCTCAGGGATTGTTCCTCTCGAACGGCCCAGGGGACCCGGAAGGGGTGCCTTATGCCATGGACGCGCTTCGGGAACTGATCGGCCGGTTGCCGATTTTCGGCATCTGTTTAGGTCACCAATTGCTCGGCCTGGCGCTTGGCTTCTCCACCTACAAACTGAAGTTCGGCCATCATGGCGCCAATCACCCGGTCATCGACCTCCGGACAAGAAAGGTCGAGATCACCTCACAGAATCATAACTTCGCCGTGCGCTTTCCGATCGGGGCACCGGCGCAAGGACAGGCCATGCCGATTGTGGACACGCCGTTCGGGCGCGTGCAGTTGACCCATACCAGTCTCAACGATGGATCGGTGGAAGGGATGATGTGTCTGGACCGCCCGGTTTTCTCGGTCCAGTATCACCCTGAAGCGGCACCGGGCCCGCACGACTCGGCCTATCTCTTCGAACAATTTGTCGCGTTGATGGAGACACATTATGCATAGGAGCCTGCCCGACGTTGACCTGTCTGCTGTGGCGAACGATCTGCAGCTAAATGCGAGGCCGCATCTTCGTCGCCTCGACATGAACCGCAAAGTCGGACAGGCCCTCAGCCCTTGGCATCTCTGTACCGCGGTTGCCGTGCTTGTCCTGGCCTTGATGCAGGCTGCCTGTGTCACGATCAATCTGCCGCCGGGACCGGGCGCGCTTGAAGAGCATAAAGTCAGCGGGACGGGCAAAGACAAAGTCCTGCTGATGGACGTGTCGGGTGTGATCAGCTCCGAAAATAAGGACGGGTTTTATTCCTCACCCGGCATGCTCGCGACCGTGAAAGAAGAGCTGGAGCGGGCCACGAAGGATGAGCGCATCAAGGCCGTCGTGCTCCGGATCAACAGTCCGGGCGGCACCGTCACGGCCTCCGACATCATTTATCACGAACTCAAGTCGTTCAAGACCAGCCGGAAGATTCCGATTGTGGCCTCCATCATGGATGTGGGCGCCTCCGGCGGGTACTACATTGCGGCTGCAGCCGATACCGTGCTCGCTCATCCGTCGACCGTCACCGGCAGCATCGGTGTGATCATGTTGACCGTCAATGCCAGAGGGCTGCTCGAAAAGGTCGGCGTGGAGACCAACGCCGTCACCTCCGGACCGCGCAAAGATATGGGCTCGCCCTTCCGGGCGATGCTGCCGGAGGAACGCGCGATATTCCAAGGCGTCATCGACGGCTTCTACCAGCGATTCCTCCAGGTCGTGCAGGACGGTCGCCCGAACATGAACGGCGAGACCATCAGGAAGCTGGCCGACGGCCGGATCTATTCCGGCGAGCAGGCGAAAGCCTCCGGGCTGGTCGATGACATCGGATATCTCGAGGACGCCATCGAGCTGGCGAAAAAGAAAGCCGGCCTGACGGAAGCGCGAGTGGTGACCTATCGCAGACCGGGCGAATACCAGAACAATGTCTACTCGCGCTTGGTGGCGCCGGCGCCGAGCCTGGCCAGTCTGGCGAACATCGATGTGCTCTCGGTCGTGCGAGGCGGGTCTCCGCAGTTCATGTATCTGTGGATGCCCTGAGACGGTGAGTTGCATCCCGCGCCTGGTGCTGATTGAATGGAGTGGACATGATGCATCCATCAGGCCGACATTCAATCGACACCCTACTCGACACCCCGATGGGAAGACGGGCGGCCCTGGCGCTGGGAGTCCGCGCCGCCTATCTCCTTTCGACGACGTTGGGGCTCGGTGCGGCGTCAGGCCTGATGCAATCGCTCGCGGGTTGCCAGCGGGCGCCCGGCACCGCGCGGGAACAGTTCATCTATATTTCGGAAGAAAAAGAAATGGCGATGGGCCTCTCGGCCTTTCGAGAAGTGCTCCGGCAGGCTCCCTTGAGCGACAATCCGGAGCTCAACGAAATGGTGCATCGGGTCGGGAATCGCATCGCCAAGGCGGCAAATAAGCCTGAGTATCAGTGGGAGTTCGCGGTTATTCAGGACGATCGCACGATCAACGCCTTCGCGCTTCCCGGCGGCAAGGTGGCGGTGTTCACCGGAATTTTGAAGGTCACGAAAACTGAAGACGGGTTGGCGACCGTCATGGGCCATGAGGTCGCGCATGCCCTGCAGCGCCATGGAGCGGAACGGATGAGTCGCAGCGTGCTCGAACAGATCGGACAATTGGCGGCCTTGGGCGCCGGCGCGGCCGCGGGTCGCCCGGATGCGGCCATGGCGGCCATGACCGTCTACGGTGTCGGAGTGTCGTTGCCCTTCGACCGCCGGCAGGAATCGGAAGCGGATTTCATCGGCCTGCGCTTGATGGCCGAAGCCGGGTACGACCCGCGCGAAGCGGTCGCCTTCTGGGAACGGATGAGCGGCTGTCCGCGCGCCATGATCAATAAACTCTGTTTCCGCTCGCAGCAGGCCATTCCGGAATTTCTCTCGACCCATCCGTCCGATGTGACTCGTATCAATCAGATCGAGGCCTGGATCCCGGACGCCATGAAACACTATCATCCCGCAGGAAAGGTCCCGGCGATCCCGTCCGGACCGATCCAACCCTACCGGCCACCGGTGGGGCCCATGCCCGAGGCGCCTCTGCCGACCGGCTAACTTCTTGAGTTGAGGTCAATTGTGCCACGACGGACAGACATCCGCTCCATTCTTCTGATCGGTTCCGGCCCCATCGTCATCGGGCAGGCGTGTGAATTCGACTATTCAGGCACGCAGGCCTGCAAGGCCCTCAAGGAAGAGGGCTACCGCGTGATCCTGATCAACAGCAATCCGGCGACGATCATGACCGACCCGGATTTTGCGGACCGCACGTATATCGAACCGATCACGCTGGACGTGGTCGAGAAGGTCATCGAATGCGAACGGCCCGATGCGCTCCTCCCCACCATGGGTGGACAGACGGCGTTGAACACCGCCATCGGTCTGGCCAAGCGTGGTGTCCTCGAAAAATACGGCGTCAGATTGATCGGCGCGTCGATCGCGGCCATCCATAAGGCCGAGGATCGCGATGCCTTCCGACAGGCCATGTGGAAAATCGGCCTGCGGGTACCCGACAGCGGTGTGGCAACCTCCCTGGCCGAGGCCGAGCGTGAACTGGAACGGATCCGCTTCCCGGCGATCGTGCGACCGTCGTTTACCATGGGCGGCACCGGCGGCAATATCGCCTACAACATTGAAGAATTCCGGACGCAGGTGGAATGGGGCCTGTCCATGAGCCCGGTCCGCCAGGTACTCATCGAGCAGTCCGTCATCGGATGGAAAGAGTTCGAACTCGAAGTGATGCGCGACCTGAAGGACAACGTGGTCATCATCTGCCCGATCGAGAATCTCGACCCGATGGGGGTGCACACCGGCGACAGTATTACGGTGGCCCCGGCCCTCACCTTGACCGACAAAGAATATCAAATGCTGCGCGATGCGGCCGTGCGCATCATTCGTGAGATCGGCGTCGACACCGGCGGAGCCAACATCCAGTTCGGCCTGAACCCGGTCAACGGCGAAATGGTCGTCATCGAGATGAATCCGCGCGTCTCCAGAAGCTCGGCCCTGGCGTCGAAAGCGACGGGATTTCCCATCGCCAAGATCGCCGCCAAGCTGGCCGTCGGGTACACCCTCGACGAAATCACGAACGACATCACCGGTGTGACGAAGGCCTCGTTCGAGCCGACCATCGATTACGTCGTCGTCAAGATTCCACGCTTTGCCTTTCAGAAATTCCCCGGAGCCGATCCCACGTTGACCACACAGATGAAGTCGGTGGGCGAAGTGATGGCCATCGGACGCACCTTCAAGGAATCGCTGCAGAAAGCGATCCGGTCCATGGAAGTCGATCAATTCGGATTCAGCTCGAAGATGGGGCTGGATCTCGCGGTGCCGCCCGGCCTCGACCGGGAAGAGGCCATGGAGCAGGTCCGCAAGTCGGTGCGCACTCCGCTACCCGACCGGCTGTGGCGGCTGGCCGACGGCATGCGCCTCGGCATGCCCAATCAGGAATTATTCGCGCTCACCAAGATCGACCCCTGGTTTCTGGAGCAGATTCGTGAACTGATCGACTTCGAGGCCCGACTCGTCGCGGAACGGGCGACACTCGGCGCCACAGGTCTGCGGCCTGATCTTCTGATCGAGGCGAAGGAACTGGGATTCTCCGACCAGCGCCTGGCTCAACTCCTGGGAGTGGAACAACAAACCGTTCGCGGCTGGCGGCGGACACTGAGCCAAGGGGCTCAGCCGCGGAGCGTGACGTACAAGCGGGTCGATACTTGTGCGGCCGAATTTGAAGCCCATACGCCATATCTCTACTCGACCTACGAGCGGGAATGTGAAGCCCGGCCGACCGACAAAAAGAAAGTCGTCATTCTCGGCGGCGGACCGAACCGGATCGGGCAGGGGATCGAGTTCGACTACTGCTGTGTGCACGCCGCCATGGCCCTGCGGGAAGAGCAGATTGAAACCATCATGGTCAACTGCAATCCGGAAACGGTCAGCACGGATTATGACACCTCCGACCGTCTCTACTTCGAGCCGTTGACGGAAGAAGACGTGCTGAACATCGTGGAGCGGGAACAGCCGATGGGTGTGGTCCTGCAATTCGGAGGACAGACACCCTTGAAACTGGCGCTCTCCCTGTCCCGCGCCGGGGTCAGGATTCTCGGCACCAGTCCGGATGCGATCGACCGGGCGGAGGATCGCGCCCGCTTCCGTGAGTTACTCGATAAACTCGGGTTGCGTCAGGCCGAGAGCGGGATGGCCCACTCCGTCGAAGAAGCGTTGACGATCGCCGCAGAGATTACCTATCCCGTGATGGTGCGGCCGTCGTATGTGCTCGGCGGACGCTCGATGCAGATCGTGTATGACGAAGCGGGATTGCTCCACTACATGAACACGGCGGTCAAAGCATCGGAGAAACATCCGGTGTTGATCGATAAATACTTGCGCGATGCCATCGAAATCGACGCGGACGCCATTTCCGACGGCACGACCGTGGTCGTCGCCGGCATCATGGAGCACATCGAGGAAGCGGGCGTTCACTCGGGCGACTCGGCCTGTTCGCTGCCTCCCTACACGCTGGATGCGACGATCATCGAAGAGATCCGGCGGCAAATGACGGCGCTCGCCTTGGAACTCGGTGTCATCGGTCTCATGAATGCACAATTCGCCGTGAAGGACCGGACGATTTATGTCCTGGAGGTCAACCCGCGCGGCTCACGGACCGTGCCGTTCGTCAGCAAGGCGATCGGCATCCCGCTCGCCAAATTAGCGATGAAGGTCATGGTCGGCAAGTCGCTACAGCAGCTGAACTTCACCACCGCTCCGACGCCGACACATCTCTCAGTGAAGGAAGCCGTGTTCCCATTCACGAAGTTCGCAGGCGTGGATGTGCTCCTGGGCCCAGAAATGAAATCCACCGGGGAAGTCATGGGGATCGACAGCGACTTCGGGTGGGCTTTTGTCAAATCCCAGGCCGGCGCCGGTGCCATTCTGCCGACCTCCGGCACCGCCTTCCTCAGCGTGAAGAGCGAAGACCGGGCAGGGGCCTTCGATGTCGCGCGGCGGCTCGTGGCGCTGGGCTTCCGTATCACGGCCACATCGGGCACTGCGCTGTACCTGAGCGAACAAGGCCTGTGCGTGGACGTGGTGAACAAGGTCCAGGAAGGACGGCCGCACATCGTCGATCATATCAAGAACGGCGAGGTGGCATTGGTGGTCAATACAGTGCGTACCGCTTCGGCTCAGACCGATTCACTGTCCATTCGACGCGAGGCCCTGCACAAGGGCGTGCCGTACTACACCACGATGCGCGGAGCCCTGGCTGCGGTCATGGGGATCGAAGCCTTATTGAAAAAGGGGCTTGCCATTCGAGCGTTGCAGGAGTATCACCGGGTGCATTGAGCGAAGCGTCAAGCAAACAGGCAATTGACAACAGGTTCCAGGATGGCGGTCGAACATCAACTGCCTTCCTGGATGCGGGGCGACCGGAAAGACCACCGACACGCAATACGAAAAACCGGTTTCAATGGTCATCGGGGGGAAGATATGCCGACACCGATTACGAGAAAAGGATACGAAGCGCTGAAAGCCGAATTGGACCGACTGCACAAGGTCGAACGACCGCGGGTGATCGAGGCCATTGCGGAAGCTCGTGCGCATGGCGACCTCAGCGAAAATGCAGAATATGACGCGGCCAAGGAACGCCAGGGCTTTATCGAAGCGCGGCTGGCCGAGCTGAAGGGCAAACTGGCCGACTGCCGGATCATCGACATTGCGGGGCGCACCAGCGAAACGGTCGTGTTCGGCGCCACCGTGGTGCTGATCGAGCAGGAGGCGCAAGCCAAAAAACAATATACCCTCGTGGGGCAGGATGAGGCCGATTTAAAATTTTCCCGCATCTCCGTCCAGTCGCCCGTCGGACGCGCCCTCATCGGCAAGCGGGTAGGGGACATGGTGGAAGTCACCACGCCCGCGAAGGTCGTCGAGTACGAAGTAATGGAAATCCGTTTCGAAGAATTATAGCCGCCGATGTCGACTCTGATCCCGCCACACCATTCAATCTGTCCTGAACCACCCTCCAGCATCCGGGTCTGGTCTTTGTCATGCCGGTAACGATCCCGCTCATCACGCTGCTGACGGATTTCGGCGAGCGCGACTATTTCGTCGCCAGCATGAAGGGCGTCATCCTCAACATCAATCCCCAGTCCCGGATCGTGGATCTTTCCCATCAGGTCACGCCGCACGATGTGGCGGATGCCGCGTACCTTCTCAAGTCCTGTTATCGCTATTTCCCGGACGGAACGATCCATGTGGCCGTCGTGGATCCCGGCGTCGGCGGCACCAGGCGGCCGCTGCTCGTGTCGTCGTCGCGCTATGTCTTCATCGGACCGGACAACGGTCTGTTCACCCACATCTATGAGGAAGAACAGAGCGTCGAAGTGCGACAGATTGAGAACCGTCAGTATCGATTGGACTCCGACGGGGCGACGTTCGATGGGCGCGATCTCTTCGCGCCGGCAGCCGCCTGGTTGACCAAAGGCCAACCGATAGGCTCGTTCGGGCGACTCGTGCCGAACTACGAACGCCTCCCGATTGCGGAACCGGCATGGGACAAACATGTGATGGCGGGACACATTCTCTACATCGATCGGTTCGGCAATCTGATCTCCAATCTCACGGCCTACCACCTCAAGGAAGTGCGTGGTCTGACCAAACGCCCCGAGCCCTATATCCGCATCGGCGGGATCACAATCGACGGGATGGTGCGAAGTTACGCGGAGGGTTCGCCCGATACCCCCCAGGCCCTGATCAACAGCAACGGATATGTGGAAGTATTTCTGAAGGAAGGACGCGCTGCCGACCGCTTGAAGGTCGACCGCGGCCAGCGGATCGAACTCTGCTGAGTACATCACTCGCCGGTCACCGAAACAGCCCATCCCGCCAGACATGCGGTCGCCTCGATTGACAGGCAAAAGACGTCGATGTTTCAATGACACAGTTGGCGAGTAGGCCGGGACGAATGAGTTGGTCTTCCCGGAACATGCTGATCTCCTTGCGTATCTGCCCGCAGACCGTTCGGATCACAACGTTCCCCTTCGTCCTAGCCGGCTGCTCCTGCCCCTTCAGCAACATGCATCGAGGAATCATGAGTGAATCTGTACGGAGCAGGCCCCCTCAAGCCGACCAGCCGATGTCTACCGCTGTCATGCGCTTGCCTTCTGCGACAAGACGACCGATACGGGACCAGCGAAAACGGAATGCCATGAAACAACTGCTCTGCCAACTGTCGCTCATTCTTGTCGGCCTGACGTTGACTGGCTGTACGCGGCCTGATCCACCCGCCCCGTCGTCGAAAACCGTTCAACCGCCGGTCGTCGCCAGCCGCCAACCTGATATTCAATCGATGCTGATCGAAACTCCGCCCTCGCTTCCGGCCTTGACCCTGTCGGCCAGAGTGACCTATGCCGAGGATGGGTTTTCCAGAATCTCATCCCCTCTCCAGGGACCGGTGCTGGATGTGCGGGTAAAACTCGGCCAAGCCGTCAAAGCCGGCGACATCTTGATGGTCATCGATGCGGCCGACATCGCCACCGCCTACGCCGCCTATGTCGAGGAGATATCCGAGCTGGGACTGGCCGAACGCAACTACGAATTGACGAAGGACCTGTACGACGCCCAAGCCATGTCCCTGAAGGATCTGGAACATGCGGAGAACGATCTGAACCGGGAACGGGCTGAATTCAAGCAGGCGAAAGGACGGCTCCTGTCTCT
Source organism: Nitrospira sp. ND1 (assembly GCF_900170025.1). Lineage (NCBI taxonomy): Bacteria > Pseudomonadati > Nitrospirota > Nitrospiria > Nitrospirales > Nitrospiraceae > Nitrospira > Nitrospira sp. ND1. Next base: position 571,605 of record NZ_FWEX01000005.1, read on the forward strand.
GCGCGTGCCGGCGGCCGAACTCAGCAAGCCGCTTGCGCAACAACAAATCACGTCACGGTTCGAACTGCGCAGCCCGTTGACGGGAACCGTGGTCGAGCGCAATGTGACACCGGGACAAATTGTAGGCCCTGCTTCGGACACGCCGTTGTTTACCGTCGCCAATCTCGACCGTTTGCAGGTCGTCGCGGATGTGTATGAACATGACCTCTCGGGGATTCGTGTCGGAGCGGTCGCGCCCATGACCGTCGAGGCCTACCCTGGCATCGAGTTTCCCGCCACGATCAGCGTGATCGGCGATGTGGTCGATCCGGCCACGCGCACCATTAAAATTCGCGCGTCCGTGTCGAACGTGGATCGTCGCCTGAAACCGGAAATGTTTGCACGAGTGACCATCGCGGGCCACACCATGCGCCCGAAGATTGTCATCCCGAAACAGGCGATCCTTGAACGCTCCGGCAAACAATGGGTGGTGGTGCAGCATGACGCCGGCCGGCTTGAGGAACGCGCCATCAATATCGACAGCGTGATCGGTAATCAGGTGACGATTCGAGAGGGGCTGACGACCGGCGAACGAATCTTGCTCACGCCGTCGACCACCAATCACCTCGCGGCTGGCGACACCTCAGCCGGTGGAGCGTAGCGAAGCAGGACTTGGGGGAGGGGGCTACAGAGAGGCCACCAGAATACGCACGAGCCCGGAGAGATCCTCGGTATCGAGCCCTGCCACAGTCCGATTGGTCGTGTTGGTATAGGCGGCTTCCAGAGAAATCGTCGTGGGATGGCCGTAAATCGGGGCTAGATGCAACGCAAACATCCCCTTGCCCACGATGCTGTTCGTATCGATCAGTCCATCACTCGAACTGGTGCTTGTATACCCTCCCATCGCACTGACCAATAGCCGCTGACTTTGTTTGTACAGCAACGACAGGGACGCCATGGGCGTCTGAATCGTCGCGCCTGACCAGCTCTGGGTCTCTGTCCGGTAGCTCAGCGTGGGAGCAAGGGTCAGGGTGTTCATGGGCCGATAGGTCGCCACCAGGGTCTGGGCAAAGGCGGTCGATTGGGAGCCCCCTCGCGTCTCGTCGTTCGTCAGGATATAGCTCGATGAGAGCCGCGCGTTCCACGTGAGCCCTGTATAGGAGAGCGCGGCTTCCATACTGTTGCTCTGACTCCGTTGCGGGATAGACCCACTGGGGTCGAAACTGCTCGCGAGGGCGCTTCGTGTATAGGTCAGACTGAGTTCGGGCCAAGCCGTCTTGGCCACCGCGAGACCGATTCGATTGAAGGTGTGTTGAATCCGTGCCCGGGTAGGATCCAGGTCGACATTATTCCAGGTCTGACCGGAGGAACTTCGAAGCTTGGCAATCCCCATCCCCCATTCGCCCCACATTTCACGCACCGTCTGATCGGGTGAATTGAAGAACGCCTTGCCGGCCGACCGATAGTTGATGCCGTAGCGAAACTGACCGTTCGTGCCCGTTAGCGCCATGCGCACCATCCGTTTGGTCCCGTCATCCCGCTGATCGATGCGAGAGGGAATACCCGCATCGTTCGTCGCATTGTTGGCCACCTCGCCTTCCGTCGTGAGCTGCCCCTTGAAGAATGTCGACGCGGCCACCACGCCTTTCGTCTGCGGCCGTTCTGAATCGGGAACCAGGTCTTTCAAACGCGTCGACGCGGTCGGCGGCGCAAAGGAGGTGGTTTGAAAAGAGGCGTGCAGCACCGGAGACGCGATCGAAAATGGAATCGCCGATGAACCGGACTCGCGGGCGGTATCCGTGAACTGAATCCGTTGCAGGAGGAGATCCGATTGCTGGGCCTCCTCCGCCTGAGCCGTCAACGGGAGGGCCACAAGCAGGAGCCAGCCCCACGACATCAGACGGCGTGTCATGCTGAAAAATCCGTCGAGAGGATGTCGTGGCGCAGCATGAAATCAAGTCTAGCACTCGATTCTCAGCCGCCCGGGCGCCGGCGTGGGTGCACAAAAACCGTCGAGGGATGTTCATCGGCGAACGCGTGACGCCGCGTTCCAGCAGGCAGGAATCAGCCGTAATGACGGGACGTTCTACGCCGGAGATGCACTGCCTTCGGTCACATCAACGATGGCGCTGTGCAAAATTGCCACCATCTCAGTCAATTCCTGAGGGCTCGTAGAGAGGGGAGGGACCAGTGCGATGACGTTGCCGAGGGGTCTCATCAGAAGCCCGCCTTTCCGGCAGGCCTGGGCCACGCGATGGCCGATACGCATTTCAAGCGGATAGGGAGTGCGCGTCGTGCGATCCTGCACCAATTCGATTCCGACCATCAAACCACATTGCCGTATCTCGCCCACATGACTCAGCGAGGTCATCGGACGCAGCAGACGCGTGAGCAATTTGGTCTGCTTTCGAACGTGCAGGAGCGTCTTCTCGCGACGAAAGATGTCGAGGTTGGCCAGGGCCACGGCGCAGCCCAGCGGATTGCCCGTGTAACTATGCCCATGGAAGAACGTTTTCCATTCGTCATACCGTCCCAAGAAGGCGCGATAAATCTCCTCCGTCGCCAGGGTGGCTGCCAAAGGCATGTATCCGCCGGTCATGCCCTTGCTGATCGCCATGAGATCCGGCGTCACACCTTCATGCTGACAGGCGAACATTTTGCCCGTGCGACCGAAGCCGGTCGCCACTTCATCCGCAATCAACAACACGTTGTACTTCGTGCACAGCTCACGCACGCGGGTGAGGTATCCGGGCGGCGCGGTCAACATCCCCGCCGCCGCTTGCACGAGCGGTTCGAGAATGACCCCGGCCAGTTCGCGATGACGGGCCTTCAACAGCGACTCCAGCGGATCGATGCAGGCCATGCGACAAGCGGGATACGTCAGGCGCAGCGGACAACGATAACAATAGGGCGGATCCACCTCGAGCGTCGGAAACAGGAGGGCTTTAAACCGCGCATGAAAGAGCTCGATGTTCCCCACGCTGACGGCACCAACCGTGTCCCCGTGGTAGGCCAGTTTCAAATGAAGAAAGGAGTTCTTGGGTCCTACGGACGGCTGCCGCTGTTGCCAGTATTGCACCGCCATCTTCAGTGCCACTTCGACCGCCGTGGAGCCGTTGTCGGAATAAAACACCCGTCGAAGTCCCTTGGGCGCGAGACGGATCAATTCCCGCGCGAGACTAATGGCCGGCGGATTGGACAGGCCGAGAAACGTGGAGTGCGCGATCTGCCCAAGCTGCGTCGTGAGGGCGCGATCCAATCGCGGATGCCGGTGACCGTGAATATTGACCCAGATGGACGACGTGCCGTCGAGATACTTTCGGCCCTCCGTATCGATGAGGTAGGAACCTTTGCCCTTGTGGATGATCAGGGGCTCCTCCTGCTCCCATTCCTGCATCTGCGTAAACGGATGCCACAGATAGGCATGGTCCCAGGCGGCAAGTGGAAGGCGCTTGGATGGTCGAGTCATGATGACAGGAGAATACAGAACAACTCGTGCGGCACGATCGCATCGACGACGCAAAATCCCGCGCCGCGCGCGGATTATAACGGCGGGCGATTTCTTTGACAACCTTGGGAGCGGTCACTATAATGAACCGATTTTGGGGAACATGAGCCAGGATTTGCAAAGTCTCATCCGAAATTTCTCGATCATCGCCCATATCGATCACGGTAAATCGACCCTCGCTGACCGGCTCCTCGACGCAACCGGCGCAGTCACTGCGCGAGAAGCGAAGGAGCAGATCCTCGATGCGATGGACCTGGAGCGTGAGCGCGGCATCACGATCAAAGCGCACGCTGTGGCCATCCGCTACAAGGCTCAGGACGGGAAGACGTATTTACTGCATTTGATCGATACGCCCGGTCACGTCGATTTCACGTACGAAGTGTCGCGCAGCCTCGCGGCCTGTGAAGGCTCGCTGCTGCTCGTCGACGCGACGCAGGGGGTGCAGGCGCAGACCATCGCCAACGTCAACCTGGCCATGGGCAACCACCACACGATTATTCCGGTCATCAATAAGATCGATCTCGCCAGCGCCGACGTCGAGGGCACAAAACAGCAAATTTCCGATGTGCTCACCCTGGACGCCAGCGATGCCATGCTGGTCAGCGCCAAAGAAGGACGCGGTGTTCCGGAAGTGCTGGAGGCGATCGTCAAACGCATCCCACCACCGTCCGGCGATCCGACTCGGCCACTCAAGGCGCTGATTTTCGATTCCTGGTTCGACAATTACCAGGGCGTGATCGTCCTCACCCGCATCATCGACGGCTCCGTGCGACCCGGGATGAAAATCAAGGTCATGTCCAACGACCGGCTGTTCGAAGTCACCGAGGTCGGGCAGTTTACGCCGAAACGGACCAAGGGCACCCAGCTCATGACCGGGGAGGTCGGTTACCTCTGCGCCAACATGAAGGAAGTGGCCGACGTCAAGATCGGTGACACGTTGACCGAGGCGGCACACCCGACCGAGCAGCCGTTTCCCGGCTATAAAGAAGTCAAACCGCTGGTGTTTTGCGGACTCTATTCCACCGACACCGCTCGTTATGAAGATCTGCGGGATGCGCTCTTGAAGTTGCGCTTGAACGACTCGTCGTTCATCTATGAGCCGGAAACCTCGCTCGCCCTCGGGTTCGGCTTCCGTTGCGGCTTCCTCGGCCTGCTCCATATGGAGATTATTCAGGAGCGGTTGGAACGCGAATACGGATTGACGCTCATCACCACCGCGCCGACCGTCATCTACCGGATCCTGACGACCAAAGGCGATGTGCTCGAACTCAATAACCCGGCGGAACTTCCTGAACCCAGTTCGATCGCCTCGTTCGAAGAACCGTTCATCCTGGCGACGCTGATCGCACCGGAGCGGTATCTCGGCACCTTGCTGCAATTGTGTCAGGAGCGGCGCGGTATCCAGCGAAGCATTCACTACCTGGATCCCACCCGCGTCGTGATCAGCTACGAGCTGCCGCTCAACGAAGTCATCCTCGATTTCTACGACAAGTTGAAATCGAAGACGCAGGGCTATGCGTCGCTCGACTATGAACTCCTCGGGTATCGGGAATCCGAACTGGTGCGCCTCGATATTCTGCTCAATGGTGAGCCCGTCGATGCATTGTCCTTCATCACGCATAAAGAGCGGGCGTATCAGCGCGGGCGGCAGGTCGCGGAAAAAATGAAAGAACTGATTCCCAAGCAGATGTTCGAAATCGCCATCCAGGCGGCGATCGGCAACAAGATCATCGCGCGGGAAACGATCGGCGCCATTAAAAAGAATGTCACCGCAAAGTGTTACGGCGGCGACATCTCGCGCAAGCGAAAACTCTGGGACAAGCAGAAAGAAGGCAAAAAACGCATGAAAGCGGTCGGACGGGTGGAAGTGCCCCAAGAAGCGTTCCTGGCCATCTTGAAGGTGGGCGAGGAATGAGTCTCGACCCCAATCCACGCCCCGACGACAGCTCCTCAACGACGGGACCGGTAACGCCCCCCGCACCCTCGGAACAAGCGACCCATGCCCCCACGGTCGTCGCCGTCGGTCAGCCGGCCCACAAGTCGATCCTGCGAGAATACGCGGAAGCGATCATCATCGCGATGTTGCTGGCCTTTGCCATTCGCGTCTTCGTAGTGCAGGCCTTCAAGATTCCCTCCGGCTCGATGATTCCTACGCTGCTGGTGGGTGATCATATTCTCGTCAGCAAACTGTCTTATGGCCTGCAATGGCCGACCGACTGCAAGATTCAGCCGGGGTTTCCGCCGGTCACCTGCTACTCCTCACGGACGCTCATTCCCTTCGGATCGATCCAGCGCGGCGATATCATCGTATTCCGGTTTCCCGAAGACGAAGATAAGGACTTTATCAAACGCGTCATCGGTCTTCCCGGCGATACCATTCAGGTGCGGAATAAAGTCGTGCACATCAACGGGATGCCGTTCGACGACCATGCCTTCACGCAACACACTGATCCCCCCGTGCACGACGGGCGCATCAGTCCGCGCGACAATTTCGGCCCTGTGACAGTGCCGGAGGACGCGTATTTCGTGATGGGAGACAATCGGGACCATAGTCTCGATAGTCGCTTCTGGGGCTATGTCCGCACGGAAAAAGTGCGCGGCAAAGCATTTCGCATTTACTGGTCGTGGAGCGGCCAAGGATCATGGACGGAATGGGTACGATGGGAAAGGTTAGGAAAAGCCATCCAGTAGGGCGAACCGGACAGACCGGGACGTCGAGCGGGCAACCGGGCGAGGACACGACGCTTGATCACGTCGCACTCAGCGCTTACGTCCAACGTTTCTCCCAAGCCAAAGTGCTGGTGATCGGGGACTTGATCCTCGACCACTACGTCTGGGGACGGGTGAGCCGGATTTCTCCGGAAGCGCCCGTGCCGGTCGTCCACGTTGAATCGGAATCCCTCAAGCTGGGCGGCGCAGCCAACGTCTTCAACAACATTCTCGCACTCGGCGGGCAGGCGGATATCTGCGGCGTGATCGGTGCCGACGAAAGCGGGCGGTTGCTCTTAAAAGAACTGGGCGGGCGCCGGCAGGGCCGCGGCGGCGTGGTCATCGACCAGAGCCGGCCGACGACCAGAAAATCCCGGGTGGTCGCCCACAATCAGCAAATCGTTCGCTATGACGTCGAACGCCGCACGGAACTCTCGGCCCTGCTGCAACGGCGCATTCTCCGGTATGTGGAATCGCGCTTGAAAGAACTCTCCTGCCTGGTCGTCTCGGACTATGCGAAGGGGGTCGTCACCGCGTCGCTCATGACAGAGTTGACTCGACTGGCGGGGCAGCGCAAAATTCCCATCGTGGTCGATCCCAAGGTGGAACATTTCAGCTATTACAAAGGTGTCACCGTCATCACCCCCAATCATCTCGAAGCCACCCAGGCTGCCGGCGTGCAAGGGGAGGACGACAAGGCGATTACAAAAGCCGGTACGATTCTTCGGCAGCGATTGGGATGCCAAACCGTTTTGGTGACGCGGGGTGAACGCGGGATGAGTGTGTACCAGGCTCATGGCGACCATTGGCATATCCCCACGCGCGCCCGACAGGTCTATGATGTCACCGGTGCCGGTGATACCGTCGTCGGAACACTCGCGCTGGCGCTCTCGACGGGCGCAAGCATGCGTGACGCAGCGGTGCTTGCCAACCAAGCCGCCGGGGTCGTCGTCGGCATGATCGGTACCGCTACGGTTACGGCCGCGCAACTCACGGATGCCCTGGGACAGAACTGAAGTGAAACGTTCGGTGACGGTGGTGATTCCAGCCCGGTACGGTTCTTCACGATTCCCGGGCAAACCGCTGGTCGAGTTGCTGGGCAAACCGATGATCCAACATGTCTACGAGCAGGCACAGGCTTGTCGCACGGTCGATGACGTTCTGGTCGCCACGGATGACGAGCGCATCAAAACGGCTGTGCAGCGCTTCGGCGGACAGGTCGTGATGATGACGGAGCCCTATCGCACCGGCACCGACCGCGTCGCCGCCGTCGCCGACAGCCGCACCGGCGACTGTTTCGTCGACCTGCAGGGAGACGAGATCCTGCTCCATCCCGATCTCATCACCGACCTGGTCGAGCCGTTTCTGGCCAGCGAGGCCACGATGGGCACCTTGAAACGACAGATCGATTCCGATCAGGATCTCCACAACCCGGGCGTGGTCAAAGTCACTACCGATCGCGAGGGTTATGCCTTGTATTTTTCCCGCGCGCCGATTCCGTTGGTGCGGGACGATCCTAAGCGGGCTGCGGTGCCGGGACTGCATTTCATTCACCTGGGCGTGTACATCTATACCCGGGAAACATTGCAACGTCTGACGGCCTTGCCGACAGGGACTTTGGAAGAGGCCGAAAAACTCGAACAACTGCGCGCCTTGGAAAACGGAATGCGTATCCGCGTGTGGGAAACCACCCACGGTTCCTTGCGCATCGATAGCCCCGAGGACGTGCCCGGCGCACTGAAACAACTTCACAGCCGTGCAACCGGACTCGGCATCACTCACTCATGACGAGAGAAGGTGCCACGATGAGCAAACTGATTTTTGTGACCGGCGGTGTCGTATCGTCGCTCGGAAAGGGGCTGGCTTCTGCATCCATCGGCAATCTGCTGGAAAGCCGCGGGCTGAAGATCACGTTCCTCAAGCTCGATCCCTACATCAACGTCGATCCGGGCACCATGAATCCGTACCAGCACGGAGAGGTCTACGTCACGGAGGACGGGGCGGAAACCGACCTCGATCTGGGCCACTATGAGCGGTATACCTCCCTGACTCTGACACGCGAGAACAACTACACCACCGGCCGTATTTACCACGCCGTCATCACCAAGGAACGGCGCGGCGATTACCTGGGCGGAACGGTGCAAGTCGTGCCCCATGTCACGGACGAGATCAAGCAATGCATCATGCGCATTTCGCAAGGCATGGACGTCACGATCGTCGAGATCGGCGGGACCGTCGGCGACATCGAGAGCCTGCCGTTCCTGGAAGCCATCCGGCAAATTCCCTACGACGTCGGACGGGACAACGTCCTCTACGTGCACCTTACGCTGGTGCCCTACATCGGAGCCGCCGGCGAATTGAAAACCAAGCCGACGCAGCATTCCGTGAACAAGCTGCGTGAAATCGGTATTCAACCGAACATCCTCCTGTGCCGCACCGACCGCTATCTTCCGGCGGAGCTCAAGGCGAAAATCGCCATGTTCTGCAACGTGGAAAAAGATGCGGTCATCACGGCTAAGGATGTCGAGACCATTTACGAAGTGCCCATCGTGTTTCGCAAAGAGGGCCTGGATGAACTGATCGTCCGACTGCTCAAGCTGGAAACCGGCCCGCCGAATCTCCGCGAGTGGGATGCGATGGTGCAGAAGATCAAGCATCCCAAACACGAGGTGTCGATCGCGTTGGTCGGAAAATATGCCGGCTTGAAGGAATGCTATAAGAGCCTGGCGGAAGCGCTGGTGCACGGCGGCATCGATCATGAAACCCGCGTCAACGTGAACTGGATCGAATCCGAAGAGGTGGAGCGTCAGGGGACCGAGCGTATTCTCCGTGAAGCCGACGGGATTCTCATTCCAGGCGGTTTCGGCGCACGGGGGATCGAAGGCAAGATCGTCACGATCCAATATGCGCGAGAACATCAGATTCCGTTCCTCGGCCTCTGCCTGGGCATGCAATGCGCCACGATCGAATTTGCGCGCAACGTCGCGGGTCTTGTCGGTGCCAACAGTGCGGAATTCGATGAAAAGACCCCGCATCCGGTGATTCACCTGATGTCCGACCAACAGTCGGTCAACGACAAGGGCGGCACCATGCGGCTCGGCGCCTATGCCTGCAAGCTGGGCGAGGGGACGCTGGCGCAGAAGATGTACGGGGTCAGCGAGGTACGCGAACGGCATCGCCATCGATATGAATTCAATAATGCCTATCGCGAGCAATTGACGGCCAAGGGACTCATTTTGAGCGGCCTGTCTCCGGACGGTCGCCTGGTTGAAATCGTCGAGTTGCAGAACCACCCCTGGTTCCTGGCTACGCAGTTTCATCCGGAATATAAGTCACGGCCGCATCACCCGCATCCGTTATTCAGCGGGTTTGTGGGGGCGGCGCTGCGGCGCAAGTGCGGCCACTAACTGGGATGCTGAAACTGCCTTTCGGCGGCGTTCTCGACTCGGCACAATCCTCGACGTAGCTCCGCTACGCCTCCGGTTCTGCCTCGTCTGCGGCCTTGCTGAAAGATCAGTTTGAGCATCCCGTGATTGGCGGACATTCAGCAGACTGGGGCAACGCTTGATTCACGACCCTACGGTGAGAACAGCCCAGGTGGCGGGCTGGTATCAAAATAACTTGCAGGATGCGTAAAATGGCCGTCCAGCAAGGCCGCTAAGCGATGCGAGAGCGCAGCTGGCGGGATTGTTCCGCATCCTGCTAGGAGACTATGGCATACGAAATAGATCTCGGACAATTTAAGATCGGGGCGGGGAATCGGCCGTTTCTCATCGCCGGTCCCTGCGTGATTGAGAACGAACAGCTCGTCATAGACACGGCAGGGCGTATTGCCGACATCGCCAAAGCGATCGGCATGCCCTACGTCTTCAAGTCATCCTTCGACAAGGCCAATCGCACCTCCATCACCTCCTTTCGTGGACCGGGCTTGGAGAAAGGCTTGGCCGTGCTCGCCAGGGTTAAGCAACACATCGGCGTGCCGGTGTTGACCGATGTCCATTCGGAAGAGCAGGCCACAGAGGCCGGTCGCGTCGTGGATATCCTACAGATTCCGGCCTTTCTCTGTCGCCAGACCGACCTCTTGATCGCCGCTGCCAAGACCGGCAAGGTCGTCAATATCAAGAAGGGACAGTTTCTGTCCCCGCCGGAAATGGGCAACGCGGTGAAGAAAGTGGAAGACAGCGGGAACCGACGCATCGTGTTGACCGAACGTGGCTCCTCCTTCGGCTACAATAATCTGGTCGTGGACATGCGCTCCTTTCCCATCATGCGCCGGTTCGGCTATCCGGTGGTCTTCGACGCGACCCACAGCGTGCAACTCCCCGGCGGAGGCGGCACGAAATCCAGCGGTCAGCGCGAATTCGTGGAACCATTGGCCTGTGCGGCGGCAGGCGCCGGCTGCGACGGGTTCTTCATGGAAGTGCACCCCGACCCGGATTCCGCGTTGTCTGACGGACCGAACATGGTCCCGCTGCATACGCTCCAATCACTTCTCGAACGGGTACTACGTATATGGGACGCAGCCGCAAAATAACCGGGTCCGCCACATCACCCACACCCAAGCGCGCCGCTCGACGCCCTCAACAGGATGCCAGCGTGCAGGAGGGGAGACGTGTCTTGGAGATCGAAGCGCGAGCCGTTCAGGAATTGATGGCTCGCCTCGACGACCGATTCGCCTCGGCCGTCAACTTTCTCTATGAATGCCAGGGCAAGGTGGTCATTTCCGGGATGGGCAAGTCCGGACTGATCGGCCAGAAAATCGCGGCGACATTGGCCAGCACCGGCACCCCCTCCTTCTTCCTGCATCCGGCGGAAGGCGTCCATGGCGACCTCGGCATGCTGGCTCGACGGGATGTGTTGATCGCCATCTCCAATAGCGGCGAGACACAGGAAGTCCTCCAATTGCTACCCTTCGTGAAACGCATGAACATTCCGGTCGTGGGAATGACGGGGAAAATGGCCTCGACGCTGGCGAAAAACAGCGATGTCACGTTGGATGTATCGGTCGATGAGGAAGCCTGCCCACTGGGATTGGCCCCGACGGCCAGCACCACCGCGACCCTGGCCATGGGTGATGCCCTGGCAGTCGCGCTGCTTCAAAAGCGCGGTTTCAAACAGGACGATTTCGCGCAGTTTCACCCCGGCGGCACCTTAGGGCGACGGCTACTGGTGAAAGTGCGGGACCTCATGCAGCATGGCGATCACCTGCCGCGTGTGCGCGACACTGTGTCCGGCGCGGATACGATCCTGGAGATGACGTCGAAGAAACTCGGGATGACGACGGTGGTCAACGCCAAGGGGGCACTGTACGGAATCGTGACCGACGGAGATTTGCGACGCTTTATTCAAGCAGGCGGGGACTTCAGTAAAGTGACCGCCGGGGATCTCGCCAGCCGCCAACCGAAAACCATCGGACCGGACGAACTGGCCACGACGGCCGTCGCGTTGATGGAACGGTTTTCCATCACGGCGCTGGTGGTCCTGGAGGGGCCGAATCGTTTGGCCGGTGTCATTCACTTGCATGACCTGCTAAAACACGGCATTGTGTAGGGGAGCCATCACGCGCTGCGCGTCGAAGGGTTTGTCGAAGGATTTATGGCAGAAAACTGGAAACAAGCCGGGCTGGTACTGATGCGGTCGGCAGGGCAGGAAAGCAACATCAATCTGCCCAACGTGCTGACGCTCGTCCGGATTCTCTTGATCCCGGTCTTCGTCATGCTGCTCATCGACCCGACGCCGGATCGAGCCTTGGCCGCGGCCATCGTATTCGTCGTCGCGGCCGTGACGGACCTACTGGACGGATACGTCGCGCGCAAGACCGGCCAGATCACCAAACTCGGACGACTGTTAGACCCGATTGCCGACAAACTGCTCGTGTTGTCCGCATTGATCCTGCTGGTACAGGTCGATCGGGTCAGCGCGCTGGTGGCGATTCTGATCATTGCGCGTGAAGTCGCCGTCACCGGCCTCCGGGCCATCGCGGCCTCCGAAGGTTTGATCATGTCCGCCGAGGTCACCGGCAAATACAAAATGGCCCTGCAGGTCATTGCCATCGTCCTCCTGGTGCTCGAAGGGACCGTGGTGGAAGCGATCGGTAATCTGCATCTGGCCGGCATTGTCACCTTGTATCTGTCACTCATCCTGGGCTATGTGTCAGGCGCACAATATGTCTGGAGCTTCTGGCGTCAGGTCGGAGCGAAAGGTCTCTAACCGGACGATTCGGCCGACGCTCGTATCCGGCTATCCGGGCAACGATTGATGGACAGTCCCTGGCTCATCGGGTTCCTCATCCTTTCCAGCTATCTCCTTGGATCGATTCCTTTTGGAGTCGTGGTGTCACGCCTTCTGGGCGCTGTGGACCCACGCAGCGCCGGCAGCAAGAACGTGGGCTTCACCAACGTCCTGCGCGTGAGCGGAAAAAAGGCAGGAATCCTGACGCTGCTGGGCGATATCGGAAAAGGCTGGCTGGCCGGCTGGGTCGGCACGATGTTGTTGCACCAGGAGTCGGCCATTCTCTGGGTCGCGCTGGCCTCGGTCATCGGTCATCTGCACTCGGCGTTTCTGGGATTCAAGGGTGGAAAGGGTGTGGCTACCGCATTAGGCGCTGTCCTGGGAGTCGCTCCGTGGATCGGACTGACCCTGATGGGTTTGTGGGTCGGCGCCGTATTCCTGTGGAAATATTCGTCAGGCGGCGCACTGTTCGCCTTTGCCATGTTTCCAATTGTGGCGTTGCTGTTTCACCGGTCTTGGACTTTCATCGGGTTTGCCTGTGTCGTCAGCCTATTAATCTGGGTAAGGCACAAAGACAATCTGGTCCGGTTGTGGTGTCCGAAGATGCAAAATCCTTACATGTCGAATCTCGCAAGATCTTGATTATCCAAGAATGTATGAAAACTTTGCCCAGACAGTAACAGGTAATTGGGCGAACTAAATCTGTTGACAGAGGCGCGGTCGGAAGTAATTTTATTTACAAAGATGCGGCAGGATAAGGCCATGATTTTTCTATGAAAAAGCGACGAATGAGTTGGACGTTCTCTGCTGTTCCGGTCACGCTCTCTGTCCAAGAGCGTATCGAACCCATCATCCTTAGAGAAAACAGATTTGCCAGAATGTTTCTCTCAATTACGAGGAAACAGGATCGATACCTTCGAGTCTTTAGCCAACAGGCTAGTAAATCCTTAGAATATTTCGAATCGTGTTTGGAGAGAGCTCTTTGATTTGGTTGGTGTTCTTGGCAAGTATTGGAGGGTATCTTTTAGGATCGATTCCTTTCGGCGTCGTCGTATCACGATGGTTGGGCTCACCTGATCCCAGGCTGGCGGGGAGCCGGAATGTGGGATTCACCAATGTCTTGCGGGTCGGTGGGAAAAAGGCCGGGATCCTGACGTTGATCGGTGACATTGGGAAGGGATGGCTCGTCGGATGGATAGGTACTCTACTGTTCCACCAAGAATCCGCTATTCTGCTCGTGGCTCTGGCGTCTATCGTTGGGCATCTCCATTCCGTCTTTCTGAATTTCAAAGGAGGGAAGGGCGTGGCCACGGCGTTAGGAGCTGTACTGGGAGTCGCCCCCTGGGTCGGGCTCACCCTCATGGTTATTTGGATAGGAGTGGTCTTATTGTGGAAATATTCTTCCGGGGGTGCACTTATGGCCTTTGGATTGTTTCCAATTGTGGCGCTGCTGTTTCATCAATCCTGGCTCTTCGTGTTATTCGCCTTTCTAGTGGCTATCCTCATCTGGTCCAAGCACACCGATAATCTTGTCCGTCTCTGGATGGGTACAGAACGGCGCATTGGTGATCGCCCCTCTGATCAAGTCGCTCCTCGTTGAGGAGTAGGTTGTTAAACGTCAACTAGATTTGCGGGTCGCATTGCCGCGGCTGAAATGTTACCGAGAAGGAACCGTTGCCTCATCTACAATGCTACCGGCCGTCGAGGACGACCGGAAAGGAGCATCGATGAAGAGGCAACTGAGTGTAACGAGTCGTCAGGAATTGATGGATTCGCTGCGGGCGCGCTACCGTTCAGGGTCACGAGTGGAAAAATGTCGGATCTTGGACGAATTCGTGGCGGTAACGGGATACCACCGCAAACACTCGATCCGTCTGCTGACACTGGGCAGGGTGGCGCGACCAGCGGTGGCGCGGGCGCGTCCACGTCGCTACGGCAACGCGGTCGCCGAGGCACTGGTGGTGCTGTGGGAGGCCTCCGATCGGGTCTGCGGCAAGCGGCTCAAGGCACTTATCCCGACCCTGCTTGGCGCGCTGGAACGACATGGACATCTGCAGCTCGACCGGGATGTCCGGGTGAAGGTGCTCTCGGCAAGTGCGGCGACGATTGACCGACTCCTCGTCCTGCCCAGAAGCGGGAGTGCTCCCCGTCGGCGCCACCGCTCGGGGCCCACGACGGCCATTCGACGGCGTGTCCCGCTGCGGACCTTCGCCGATTGGGGCGATCCCATTCCCGGGTTCGTCGAAGCGGATCTGGTCGCCCACTCCGGTGAACGCGCCAGTGGCAGCTTCGCGCAGACACTCACACTCACGGACGTGGCGAGTGGCTGGACTGAATGTGTGGCGCTCATCGTACGAGATGGATCGCTTGTCACGGAAGCGCTCACGAAGCTGCGCAGGATCATGCCCTTCCAGCTGCGTGGCGTTGATACGGACAACGGCAGCGAATTTCTGAATGACATCGTCATCGCGTACTGTCACGACCATGCGATCGAGTTCACGCGTTCGCGGCCCTATCGCAAGAACGATCAAGCATGGGTCGAACAAAAGAACGGCTCGGTCGTCCGACGGTTGGTCGGATACCGACGGCTTGAAGGTCTCGCGGCGGTTGGGATCCTGGCTCGGCTCTATGAGGCGGCCAGGCTCTTCGTGAACTTCTTCCAACCCTCGTTCAAACTGGCTTCGAAGACCCGGGTCGGCGCCCGGGTGACGAAACGCTATTACCTGCCGGCTACCCCGAGCGCCAGGCTCTTGGCATCGGAGGCCGTTCCAGAAGAGGTGAAAGACAAACTGCGCGCAGTGGCCTCCTCCTTGGATCCGCTGCGGCTGCTCGATGAGATTCGGACGATGCAGGGCCACCTCGCAGAGATCGCCGCCGGCGAGGTCCCGGCACTGCCTGCGAGCCGAGATCCGGAGCTGGAGACGTTTCTCAAAAGTCTGAGGACGGCCTGGCAGAGGGGCGAAGTGAGGCCAACCCACGCCGTGCAGCCGAAGTCATTGCGGGACTGGCGGACCCGCGTCGATCCCTTCGAGCAGGCCTGGCCCCTAGTTCGCCACTGGCTGGAGGCTGAGCCCGATCGAACAGCCAAGGAGCTCTTCCACCGTCTCCAGGTCGCACAACCCGATACATTCTCAGACGGGCAGCTTCGAACACTCCAGCGGCGGGTCCAGGCGTGGCGGACGGCGGAGGCTCGGCGGCTCATTCTTGCCAATCCCAGCGCGCACGAATGGGCCCGTGATTTCTCCCCCACGCTCGGGTAACATTCTATTGTGAGGCAACACGCCCATCAATCCTAATTGTCGCTGAACAGTAGGTACCATTCCAACCTATAAACCGCTAAGGATACCAGGCAGGCCTACGCTTCGATGCGTGCTGCCCCACCAATGGCTGGATAGTCCGGAAATGGATGTATCCGCAGCGCAGACCTGTTTCATTCCTTCTTCCGGATACGAAATGGGACCTCTGGGGTAGATGAATAGACACATGCCCAGTCTAGTGATTGGCTCTGGCTCTTAGAGCTTTCTGACTTGAGTAAGGAGCTACGCTACAACCTCGCTATTTAGCACATCGCTGGGCGTATCCGCGGCTGTTCCCGCTCGTTGAAATTTCCCTGCCAATGGCGCCTTCAGCCTGGCAGGAATCCCTGGCAACTCACAACTCTCAGTCACACTATTCTTCATTGAAGATCAACTGGGAGGTGAATATGTTGCAGTCTATAACTTCGTTACTTCAAGTAGAACGACCACTGAAATCCTATGCCACCATCGAGCCAGGCATTGTTCAATTGGTAGCAGCCATGAACCGTACCGGTCTCATGCGTACGTACGCGTCGTGTGAGGGTCATTGGTATAGAGCCATGCGCCCATATGTGGCGTTTGAAGCCTCGATCCAGATTGGCAGGGAATTTGCTCGCCTGCTTCGCGAAGACCCAATTGCTCAACCATCACAATTATTGTACGAGTGGTGTCTCGAACCCTGTTTCAATCAGGATTATGACCTCCGATTTAGGCTTTCGTGTTCGCAGTTGGAGTTCCAGTATTACTGGCGGCCGGCACGATTGCGGCATGATATTGAGGCGCTTGCTTCAATGGTCCAGACATTGGGTATTCAAGGTCGGTAAAGGACCATCCACCCATACAACACACCTCCCAAGAATAGAAGTCCAGGGATAACATAGCGAACAAGTAAATACCGTTGATACTTTTGGGTATTCGGGTGTTTTTCCCCACAACCAGGACACTGTTCAGCAGTTTTGCTTAAAAGCCGTTCGCATATTCGACAGGGGAAAAGCGACATACCTTGGTCCTCCATACAACATGCCCGGACTCTCTATCGACAAGCTGAAGAACATCTTGAGCATTCAAGTGACTCGCTGAACAGAGTAGTGACAAAAGCCTTCGATAAAGGCTGGGCATATGACAAAATGTCGTCAAACCACAATATATTGTTGACAAACATATTTCATGCCTATATGTAGACATTCGGCACAGACGTTGAACGAACAATCCGAGTGTACCAGTAACACCGGATGACAGGTTATGTCTCGACCTGCAGAATTTACTTTTGGGGGATTTCTGACTTTGTCAGCACCTCTCATGCATTGAGGTTAACGCGAAAGGACGCCATGAGCGATACCCATCAAGTCATCTGCTACCCCGTTGGCAACGGAGATACAACTCAAATCGTCTTATCAAACGGGCGGCGCATACTGCTGGACTACTGTCACCGGCAGAATGGAGAAGATTCTGAAACGCCAGAGATTGATCTGAACGCGCGACTCAAAGAAGAACTCCAACAGGCCGAACGCGACTATTTCGACATAGTGGGATTCACACATGCGGACCGCGACCATATTCAGGGCAGCACTGAATTCTTTGAACTCCAGCACGCTGAAAAATATCGTGGTCAGGGGCGTATCAAAATTCGCTGTTTATGGGTACCTGCCGCCATCTTGCTTGAGGAGGCCGAAAGGGATGAACAGAGTGAGGAGTTTTGCATTCTACGCCAGGAAGCACGGTATCGGTTGCTGGAGGGAAAGGACATCCTGGTGTTCTCAAAACCGATGGCACTCGCTGAATGGTTAGAACCAAAGCTCAAAGAGCGTGGCGAATCGGCGAACGCACGCGATCATTTGTTCATCGATGCGGGCACGATCGTTCCCGGATTCTCACTGACGAAAGATGGAGTCGAGTTCTTCTGCCATTCACCGTTCATCAAGCATTGCGATGAAGGGGATATCATTCGGAACTCCGCAGCGCTTATTTTCAACATCCGGTTTCACTCAGATCACTCACACTATGACTACCTTCATATTGGTGATGCCGCGTGGGAAGACATTGAAGACATTGTCAATACGACTCGATATCACAAGAACGATGATCGACTCGAATGGAATCTCTACAACATCCCCCATCATTGCAGCTATCTCGCGTTAAGCGATGACAAAGGAACCCAAGAAACGGAACCCAAGCCTCTTGTCAAAGACTTGCTCCTGCAAGGGAGGAACGAAGCGTACATCATCAGCTCCAGTAAACCGATCCTCGACTTGAAGGAGTCTTACCTTGAAATACAGCCACCGCACATACAGGCGCGCAAAACCTATGAGCGACATTTAAAAGAAGTGGGTGGCCGCAAATTTGTGGTAACGATGGAGGAGCCCACCGCCAAGAAACCGGAACCACTTATCTTCGAAGTTACAACTGCCGGGATTACCTGGCAACGTTCTTCATCTATCGGCGCTGCAGCGATCGTAACTTCTAAACCTCTCCGAGCTGGATGATGGGCGACACCTACTACGAACTGACAGAGTTTTCCCCTGTTGCCGACGTCAACGAATTCACCTTTGACCGCACACGGAGCATATTTGCCGCCCTCCAACAGCAGCGCGATTACTCCGTCCAGGGATTACTGAAGCGTGCGGATCGAAAGGTCGAGTGTATCGTAGTCGATGTCGAATCAGACGGAGTACCCCCACGTAACATTCACGGTATCAAGTACAGGGAACGCCTGGCGTTGTGCATTCTGGAAAACGAAAAACAGTTGGTGGAGGTGTATGCACTTCGCAAAGACTTTCCGATCCTGATGCATCAAAATTTAAGTCCACCAGATGCTCCACGAAGCCTATGTCTATATTTTGAACCGCCGGCCTCGGTCACCCGTTCTTGGACACCGCAGAAGTTTTTGCGCCGAATCCAGTCGTGGCTTGAAAAGAGTGCCAAAGGAGAAATTCATCCTGCGGATCAGCCGGTCGAACAACTGTTTTTTGCGAGCAAGTACGAACTCGTCTTGCCATGGAATTTCGATGAGCTCAAAGAGGGCAAGGACAATCACACGGTGATTGTAGCGGGGCCAGAACGCCCCGGAGAAGGACTGACCTGCTTTCTCAAACCTCTTCAGGTACATACCAAGCCACCAAAAGGGACCGTCAAGCATATCGAATTCACACTACCCCCGATCGTGCATGGCCACATTGAGTACGATCCAACCACACTAGGTGCACTTGCGGACATTCTGACGCGCCATGGAATCGACATTCTGCCCGACCTGCAGAAAGCGTTGCGAGATGGGGTGGATGAGAAGGGAGTGCCTGAGTCCGCCGATAACTCGTTGACAGCCATCTTACTTCATATCCCGATGGCCAGGACGGAGGCCACCCTTCCCGAAAAGTTCTTCCATCGAGCTTTCATGGTTCCGTGTGGGGTCCGCCATCTTGGTCTCCTTACCGGCGCCATCGTTTTGGTAGAAGTTCCTGAGGGTCGCAGGTCGCTGAAGAAGTATTTTAGTGGCGAAGGCGTGTTAGGGGACCAACGGCCCACTCAATGGCGTGATGAGGCTATTTACCCGATGGAGGTTCTTCGACAAAACGACACGTCATCTGCAAGAAGGCAATCAGGTATCTCGGGCAATGGCCCCGCCGGCGTGTTGGTCGGCGCTGGCTCACTCGGTAGCGCCTTACTCAATATCTGGGGACGCAGTGGCTGGGGCCGGTGGACCGTCATCGACAATGACCACATTAAACCTCACAACCTATCGAGACATACGGCCTTGGCAATACACATAGGCCAGCCAAAGGCCACGGTTGTCGCAGAGCTGCATGACGCCGTAATGGAAGGTGCCAGTGGAATTACTCCCTTGTATGCAGATGCATGCGATTTATCACAGGAATCGGTTACCAATGCATTGACATCGGCACAGTTGACTATCGACGCGTCGACGACACTGGAATACCCTCGTATCATGAGTGGTACAGAGAAAGTAGGGAGACATATTTCAGTGTTCATAACCCCGAGAGGAACTGATGCGGTTTTGCTTGCTGAAGATGAACAACGACACATTCGATTGCGCACCCTAGAGGCTCAGTACTACCGCGCTTTGATTCACGAATCATGGGGCCAGAACCATCTGGACGACAACCTAGGGTCCTTTTGGAGTGGAGCCAGTTGTCGTGACATGTCAACCGTTCTTCCCTATTCGAAAGTTTTGAGTCATGCCAGCATATTGGCAGAACAGATTCCAATCATGGCAGCCTCTCCGAGAGCGCTAATTCGAGTATGGCAGCGCGATCCTGAGCGCAGTTCACTAGCGGTGCATGATGTTACGCCTGCACAAGAAATACACATGGACATCGGGAAAATGGCGTTGTTCATTGACAGTGGAATAGTCCAGCAACTTTGCACATGGAGAAACGGGAGCCTTCCGAACGAAACTGGGGGGGTGCTATTGGGTTATTATGATTTCAACGTCTCTTCCGTAACTATCGTTACAGCTCTTCCTGCACCGACGGATAGTAAGTCGAGTCCAGGAGGGTTCGAGCGCGGTATTGTCGGTTTGGAAGAAGCCGTCCGCGAAGCTTCAAGACGAACCGCGGGAATCGTTGGCTACATCGGCGAATGGCACAGCCATCCACCAAGACATTCTGCCTCACCGAGTAAGGCAGATTTGATCCAGCTCTGTGACCTCGCCCGAGGAATGGCAGAAGACGGTTTGCCTGCTGTCCAACTGATAGTTGGAGAGAACGATGTTCGGATCCTGCACGGCGCAGTAGATCAATGAGGTCAGGCTCATGTCCAAGCATTGCCCTGGCTCTATCAGGTGGTGGCATTCGAGCGATGGTCTTCCACCTTGGAGTCATGCGACTTCTTGCTGAACGATGTTTGTTAGAGCAGGTCCATCGGATTTCAACTGTCTCAGGTGGCAGCTTGCTGGTAGGCCTTATACTTCAGGAAAATCAAACCCAGTGGCCATCTTCTGAACACTTCCTGACAGCGGTGTACTCCAGCCTCCGCGAGAAGTTGTGCCAAAGAAGTTTTCAGTGGGGAGCATTGAGACAGCTTCTCAATCCGGCAAACTTTCCATTCATCTTGTCTCGTGCAAACCTGTTAGCGTTGGCGATCGAAAAGGAATGGAATATTCGGTTCAAACTGTCTGAATTACCGCGTACACCGGAGTGGTCCATTAACGCTACAACGGCTGAGAACGGCAAACGCTTTCGGTTCAAGCGCAGCGACATCGGAGATTATCAGTTAGGCTACGCTCTCCCTGGAAACTTTCCTCTTGCTCATGCGATGGCGGTCTCCGCAGCCTTTCCTGGCGGCTTCGGACCACTGCAACTGAATGCCAAGCTTTTTGACTGGCAAAAAAAGGAATGGAATGCCCCATCAGGCAGTGAGCGATCCATCGATATTGGCTACAACGCTCTGCACCTATACGATGGCGGCGTCTATGACAACCTCGGGCTGGAGCCGTTCTTCGATGCGGGACGTGGAAAGTCCAAACATCCTGAGAACGTTATAATCGTGTCAGATGCCGGACGGCCTTTACCATCTGGTTTTTCATGTTTCGCACTGAACCCATTCCGGCTTAAGCGCGTCGCTGACATTATGTCAGATCAGTCCCATGCACTGCGTGTTCGAACCTTTTCGAACTACCTCCAAGAAAGCCATGGGCGAGGTGCGTTCATTTATATTGGTACACCGGTAGAGGCTCAGTTGCCGTGCAAGTCGGCTACGTTTGCGGCAAACTTTCCGACCACTTTGCGCCGAATCGATTTGGCCGAGTTCGACATGCTCGCCGACCACGGGTATCGGGTAACGAAGCATGTTGAGCAGGTCTATGGCTTGTGTGGCCCACCAGGCAAGACGCAAACCTTGTAACAGGGTCTCACCTTGAGGAGTTCTCCGTTCCGGTCAGAGTATCAGACTGCTGAGACCGGCTGTCACTCCGCTGGCGGCAATCCTATGACTATGGCAGTAGTGTAGGAACCATCAGCCTGACCGAGGCACTTATACGGGGGACTTCATCCCCTGTGTGTGAATCACGCTCAAGAATTGGTCAGCCTGAGAGGATCGAATCGAATGTGCCTCACAGCGCAACGCCTGTTCCCGTTTGACTTCAAATCAGAACATTAGGCGCGCTGGTTCAACTTAGCGAGAGGGTAGGGTGTCGACTTCGTGAAGTCAATCAGTGGAGTCACAGTCCAAGGCAAGCCACTCTTGCGAGCAGACTGAAAGAGTGGTAAGGTTCCCTTGTTCAGGAGATGCTCCATGCGCCGCTTCCGTCCCTTCCTCTCAACGACCTTGGTGCTGCTTCTTCTCGTGTTGAGCTTCAACGCCTATGCCTGCCTCTTGCCGGTGAGCAGCAGTTCAAGCACGGAGATGGGCAATGGCTGCTCAACACCTGCAGAGCAACCGGCACGGCAGGTGTGCGACGCCTTTAAGACGTTCAATGTCGAGGCGTCCGGTCAGAGCCAGCCCACGTTCGATAGCCAGATGGTCTCGTTCGGAGAAACAGTCTCGGGTGTTCTTCTCTCGTTACCCTTCACAAACGGTATCCTCAAGTATCCTTTCCCCTCAGACAGTTCGTCTCAACTGCTTCGGACGAGCACCATCGTGCTTCGCATTTGATCCTCCCATCCTGAGTTTTCTCAACCTGTTCTAAATCCAATTGATCATTCTTCGTGCTGAACGACTTAGGCCGTTCTGCTCGGTCGTTCGCACCGAGAGCCGGTTGTTCGGTTGGGGTGCTGAGCCCAAGAGTATACAAAGGAGGATTCTCATGAGATGGAATCCAGTACATCAGTGCCTCACGATGGCCATGGCCGGAGTGCTGTGTGTCGGTGGACTCCCATACCGTGCCGATGCGGATGAACGCGTTCAGCCAGCGACGTTGGGCTTGTCAGGGTTGATCCAGGAAGTCTTGGCGCGGAATCCTGAAATCCAGGCGGCGCGGCAGCAAGTTGAAGCGGCCACGCAACGGGTGCCGCAAGCGCGGTCGCTGGATGATCCGACACTATCGGTTCAGCTCTGGAATTTCCCCCAGACCTTCAACGTGACACAAACGCAGAATGCGATCTTTGGTGTGTCGCAAACCTTTCCGTTCCCAGGCAAGCTGGCCCTCAAGGGGGAAGTGGCCAGTCGCTCGGCCGACATGACTGAGCAGGCCTTGCGCGCGAAGGAACGGGACCTAATCGCCCGCCTCAAGCAGGCTTACTACGACTTGTTTTTTGCACACAAGGCGCTCCAAATCCACCACGAACAAATCGACCTGCTCAAACAGTTGTTTGAGATCGCGACTGCGAAGTTCCGCACTGGGAAGGGCAGTCAGGTCGATGTATTGAAAGCCCAGGTCGAGCTCTCCACTCTGTATCAGCAACTCCCCGTTCTGGAACAGCGTCGCGACAGCGCCCAGGGTGGACTGAACACATTGTTGGATCGGGATCCACGGTTTCCGTTGGGGCCTCCACAGGAGCCGCGTGAGGGGCGGTTCGAGAAAGACCTTGAGGACCTGTATCCGATGGCGGTGCAGGCCAGACCGGAACTGAAGGCTGCCGAATTGTCCATTCAGCGGAGTGAACAGTCTCATGCGCTGGCCCAGCGCCAGTATTACCCGGATGTCAGTGTGGCGTTCCAGCGTTTCCAGAACTTTCATGCGAACGACGGGTTCGGCGCCGTGGTGTCCATCAACATGCCGTTCGCCTTCTGGACCAAGCCGAAGTACGACGCCAGAGTGCGAGAGGCTGGGGCGGCGGTCGTGGCGGCACGCGCAGACCTCCACACAGCGGAAAACCTGACCCGCTTCCAGATCCGGGACCTGCTGGCAAAAGTCCGGGCGAGTTGGGAAGTGGCGGTGCTGTACCGGACCACGGTGCTGCCGCAGGCCGAGCAGGGCGTGGAAGCCGCGCGGGCCGGCTATCGCACAGGAAGGACGTCCTTTCTAGATCTTATCGACGCAGACCGGGCCTTGCGGGAGTTTCAACTGGCGTACTGGCGAGTGCTGGTCGATCGCGAATCCCGCGTAGCTGAGCTCGAACAGGTCGTCGGCACGGAATTGTAAAGAGTGAGGGATGTCATGATGACGAAAATGTGGAGTCAAAGACGAACCATGTGGATCGCGACCGGAGCTGGAATCGTGATGCTGACGCTCGGGTCATGGTTCATGACCGGATGGGAGCGACACCAAGTCCTTCCCCCTGACGAGAAGACGTCCGATCAAAGCCAGACGGAGCAGAAGGAGCGCAGCCTGCAGGGGATGCCGATGTCTCCCAGCCAGGAAACTGGTCCTCCCCAGGCCTATGCCATGGTGACGCCGACGAAACAGCAGTTGATTGGGGTCAAGACAGCCGTGGTCGAGACACGTCCGCTGGAGACCACCGTCCGGGCGGTCGGCAGAGTGGACTACAACGAAGAACGCATTACGCATATCAACCTGCGGGTCTCGGGATGGGTGGAAGAGCTCTTTGTGGACTATACGGGACAGGTCGTGCACAAGGGTCAGCCGCTGTTCACGCTGTATAGCCCTGACTTGGTCGCCAGCCAGGATGAGTACCTGCTGGCGCTGCGAACGCAAGCCAAGGTGAAAGACAGTCCTCTTGCCGAAGTTCACGAGCAGGCGGAGCACATGGTGGACGCGGCACGCGACCGGTTACGCCTATGGACGGTCTCGGATCAACAGCTCGACGAGTTGGCTCGGAGGGGCAAGGCCAAGACCGCGATACCGATCTATTCGCCCTTCAGCGGCTACGTCACGGAGAAAAAAGTCTTCAGGGGGATGTTTGTGGAGCCCGGGATGAGGCTCTACACGATCGCGGACTTGTCGACGGTCTGGGTGAATGCCGAGATCTACGAGTTCGAGGTCCCGTTTGTCAAGGTCGGGCAGCAAGCTGCTCTCACGTTCTCCTCGTATCCAGGACAACCGTTTTATGGACGGGTCTCGTACATCTACCCCTACCTGAACGAGCAAGCTCGTACCGTCAAAGTCCGCGTGGAATTACCGAACCCGGGTTTACGACTCAAGCCGGAGATGTACGGAGACGTGCTGCTCAAGATCAATCGCGGAAACCAAGTCGCGGTTCCCGAACAGGCGGTGCTGGACTCTGGAACGCGGAAGCAGGTCTTTCTGGTTCGCGGGGAAGGGCTTTTTGAACCACGGGAAGTCAAGGTGGGACCAAAAATCGGAGCCTTTTATGAGGTTCAGGAGGGGATCGAGGCAGGTGACCGGGTGGTGACATCCGGAAACTTTCTGATCGATTCGGAGAGCAAGCTCATGGCCGCCATGGACATGATGGGTTCGCTGGGGATGGGCGGCATCAAAATGGAACAGGCGCAGATGGGCCAGATGGACATGGGTGGCATGCCAATGGGAGAAACACAGCCGGAGAAGACGACGCAAATGGCGAAGGCGTCGGGAGACAAGAAGGCAGGGGGGCTGACTCTTGCGCTCTCGACAGAACCCGCCTCACCGCGGATTGGCGAAAATCTCATCCGAGTCACCCTGAAAGGTGAGGGAGGCAATCTGGTGGTCAACGCAACAGTTCAGCTCACCTACACGATGCCGATGCCGGGTATGATGCCGGCCAGGGTGCCGATGAAACCCGGTAAGGACGGGGCCTATGAGGCGAAGGTCAATCTTGGCATGGGTGGCCGGTGGGACCTGACCGTCACCGTGCAGCGTGCTGGCGAGGCCGATGTGAAGGAAACGTTTCCCGTGACCGCAGGCGGCGGCGGGGGTATGTCTGGCATGCCGGGAATGTGAGAAGGAGACGATCATGGAAAGCATCTGGCGAACGAGACTGATCAACATGTTCGTATTGCTGGTCGCGATGGGATTGTCAGCCTGCTCATTCCTCGCCACTCCTCCTGCTGAGCTGTTAGCCAGGAATGATCATGTGGCGTTGGCCGCTTGGTATGAGAATGAAGCAGCCAGGCTCCGCCAGAAGGCAACGGAGATGGACCAGATGGTGGAGGAATACCGGAGGGATCCAGAACGAGCACAGCGGATGATGTCCCACGGCAGTCCTAAGGTTGATTTTGTCCAGCAATGTCACATCCTCGCCGCGGCCTATAGGAATGCAGAAAAAGAAGCTGAGACCTTGGCCAAATCTCATCGTGAGTTCATCCCGTGATGCGACAGAGAGAAGGGCATCCGGCCTTCGGTCTTACCAGAGGCATTCGGAACGAGATGGGTGAAAAGTGATCGAACGGGTCATCGAGTGGAGTACAAAAAATACATTTCTGGTCTCGCTCGCGCTGCTCTTCCTGATGGGTTGGGGGGGATGGGCCGTCTATCACACGCCATTAGATGCGATTCCGGATCTGTCTGATGTGCAGGTGATCATCTTCACCGAGTGGCCGGGACGCAGCCCAGACCTCGTGGAGGACCAAATCACCTATCCGATTATTACCTCGATGCTGGGGGCGCCCCGGGTCAAAAATGTCCGGGGCCAGTCCTTTCTTGGGCTGTCGTTTGTCTACATCATTTTCCAGGACGGAACGGACATCTACTGGGCCAGAAGCCGAGTCGTGGAGTACATGCAAGGGGTCAAGGGAAAGCTGCCGGAGGGCGTCTCGCCGACGCTTGGCCCTGATGCGACCGGTGTCGGCTGGGTCTTTCAGTATGCCCTCGTCGACAAGTCCGGCCAGCACGACCTTGCCGACCTGCGGACCTTTCAGGACTGGTATCTGCGTTACTGGTTGCAAAGCGTGCCGGGTGTGGCACAGGTCGCGTCCATAGGCGGGTTCGTGAAGCAGTATCAGGTGCAGGTGGACCCCACGAAGCTGCTCGGGTATCACATTCCGCTCAAGAAGGTCATCGAGGCGATTCAGCGGAGTAACAATGATGTCGGAGGGCGTGTCCTGGAAGTCACGGAGCGCGAATATATGGTGCGCGGGCGAGGGTATATTCGGTCGTTGGATGATATCCGCAAGATCGCCGTTGGGACGGATCAGCGGGGCACACCGATTACGGTGCAGGATCTTGCCCAGGTCGTGCTGGGGCCCGACATGCGCCGCGGGGTGGCCGAACTGGATGGTCAAGGCGAGACGGTCGGCGGCATCATCGTGATGCGGTATGGGGAGAATGCGCTGGCGGTGATCGAGCGGGTCAAAGAGAAGTTGGCCGAAATCGGCCCGTCGCTCCCACCGGGCATGGAGATCATTCCGGTCTACGACCGGTCGGAATTGATCCGTCGAGCCATCGCCACGCTGAAGGAAAAACTGATTGAAGTGAGCGTGGTCGTCAGTCTGATTAGTCTACTGTTTCTCTTTCATCTGCGCTCGGCCCTCGTGGCCATCCTGACGTTGCCGGTCGCGATCCTGCTGTCGTTTCTCGCCATGTACTACCTCGGGATTACCTCCAACATCATGTCCTTGGCCGGTATTGCGATTGCCATCGGTGCGATGGTCGATGCCGTGATCGTGATGATCGAGAATGCCCACAAACGCCTGGAGCAATGGGAGCGCGGCGGTCGCTCAGGCTCTCGGGCCGCCATCATCGTGCAGGCCGCGCAGGAGGTCGGCAAGCCGCTGTTCTTCTCGCTCCTCATCATCACGATCTCCTTTTTGCCGGTCTTCACTCTCGAAGCTCAGGAGGGGCGTCTCTTCAAGCCGCTCGCGTTCACCAAGACGGCGGCCATGTTCTTTGCGGCCCTTGTCTCGATCACAGTTGCGCCGCTCTTGATGGTATGGCTGCTGAAGGGAAAGATCCGTCCAGAAGAGAGCAATCCGATCAATCGGGTCTTGCTACGACTGTACCGGCCCATCGTCTCCGGTGCGTTGCGCGTCAGGTGGCTCGTCATCATCCTTGCCGTCCTGGCGGTGGCCGTCACCGTTCCTTTGTACGCACGGCTGGGCTCCGAATTCATGCCGCCGCTCAACGAAGGGACGATCCTCTTCATGCCGACGGCGTTGCCGGGGATTTCAGTGACCGAGGCGACACGGCTCTTGCAGCGACAAGATCAGCTTCTAAAGCAATTTCCGGAGGTAGACCATGTGTTTGGAAAAGTCGGCCGGGCGGAAACGCCGACGGATCCGGCCCATTTCAGCATGGCAGAGACCACGGTGACCTTGAAGCCCGAAGAGCAGTGGCGGCCAGGCGTCACCTGGGATTCGCTGATTGCTGAGCTAGACCCGCTGCTGAAATTCCCTGGGATGCCGAACATCTGGTGGATGCCGATTCAGACTCGGACGGAGATGCTGGCCACCGGGATCCGCAGCAATCTCGGCATTAAAATCCTGGGCCCGGACCTCGCTGAGATCGAGCGCATTGGGCTCACGATCGAAAGTCTGCTGCAAGGACTTCGCGGGACACGCAGCGCCTATTCCGAACGGGTCACAGGGGGCTACTACCTGGATGTTCAAGTCGATCGTGATGCGATCGCCCGGTACGGGTTGACCATCGAGGATGTCGAGGACGTCATCGAATCGGCCATCGGGGGGAAAAACATTTCGCAGACGGTCGAGGGTCGGGAACGGTATCCCATTAACGTCCGGTATGCTCGGGCCCTGCGGGACGATCCGGAATCCCTAAGACGTGTCCTGGTGGAGACGCCGAGTGGAGCGACGATCCCCATGGCTCAGCTCGCCCAGATTTCGATGGTGACCGGACCCCCAACGGTTCGCGATGAACGAGGCTCGCTGTCCGGCATTGTGTTCGTGGACGTGACGGGACGGGATCTGGCCGGGTATGTCGCCGAGGCGCAGCGGGTGGTGCGCGAGCAAGTCCGCCTGAAGCCCGGCTATCGACTGGAGTGGGGGGGACAGTTCCAATATCTGGAGCGGGCCAAGGCCCGCCTCAGGATCGTGGTGCCGGTGACGATTTTTCTGATCTTCGTCTTGCTCTACATGAATTTTCGGTCCGTCACCCGGAGTCTGATCGTGCTGCTGTCGGTGCCATTTGGGGTGATCGGGGCGATTGTGTATCTGTACCTGCTCAATTATCACCTGAGCGTGGCCGTCTGGGTGGGGATCATTGCCTTGGCCGGCGTCGCGGCTGAGACGGGGGTGATCATGATTATCTTCCTAGACGAAGCCTATGAACGCTGGCATCGGGAGGGGCGGCTCCATTCCATGGCGGATCTTCACCTGGCGATTATCGAAGGCGCGGTACAGCGTGTGCGGCCGAAGGTGATGACGGCGTCGGCCATCTTGATCGGGCTGTTGCCGATCATGTGGAGCCATGGATCCGGCGCGGATGTGATGAAGCGGATCGCGGCACCGATGATCGGCGGCATGGTGTCGTCAACCCTGTTAACGTTGGTCGTCATTCCGGTGTTGTATGCCTTGTGGCGAGGCAGGTCTCTGCCGGCCGAGGCACCTGCCGAGGCCGGAGCGGAGAAACGTCTCGTGCCATTAGAAAATCCCTGAGTAATGAGAACTCCAAGGAGGGAAGTACTATGAAATCTTTAACCCAATTTGTTGCAGTGTCCCTGATGCCTGCTATGGTCTCGGGCTGTATGAGCATGATGCCGATGGAGAAGATGGATATGGAGAAGGACAACATGGGACAGATGAACATGGGAGACAAAGGCCGGAATCATGAGATGACTGGAACGAAGGGTGACAACACGAAGGTCGAAAAACGGGTGGGGGACCTGATCGTGGCCTTCTCGACCATTCCTGCGAAACCGACAGTGGGCGAGAATGTGTTGCGCGTGAAGCTGACCGATGCTTCCGGAGGAACCGTCAGAGACGCCGTGGTGACATTTGATGTGACAATGACGATGCCAGGGATGACTGTGATGGAAGAGAACGCGGTCGTGACTAAAGACGTGTATCTGGCAAACACCAACTTCGGCATGGCAGGAGAATGGCAAATCACCGTCAAAATCCAGCGGGCGGGGGCAGCCGAACGGCGTGAACACTTCACTGTCTCCGTGACCTGAGAAGTAGGGGCTCTTTAGAGCAACACTCTGACGGTGCGGTCCCCTGGCTGTGTCGCGACAGGTGGTCGGGCGGATGGGGAAATAAGTACACCTAGACAGGTGAAGAGCATGGAGGCCTTCCTGCTCTTCTCCAATCGAGGAAGGTAAACAAAGCGAGCGACCGTGATAGGCGCCGGAGGACGATGAGCCGGTTGTGGGATGACGCTTCAAGGACCCCATTAGCCACGACTCTAGCACGCATCTTTATCGCGACGGTTGTCTTCAATTATCCCTGAGAACGCGCTCAGTCCACGCTTTACGTTGCAAGGGATGGAACTCCTATTCCCTGGTGGCAGTGCTTCTCGATGAGTCTCGGCGACGGCTTGCTCGTCCTGCTCATTTTCTGGATCGGATGGATCTGGTTTGATCAGCCAGGATGGTTTCAGCATCCTGGGCTGCGAGGGTATGCGCTCATGGCCGTTACCGGGCTTGTCATGATCATTCCGCTTGAATGGATCATGATTTACGGGGCGAAGTGGTGGAGCTATACCACACAGATGCCCCTCATTCCGGGAGTTGCCGTGGGCGTCAGCCCGGTGGCCCAGATGTTACTGCTCCCGCCGTTGATCCTCCGGGTCGTCGCGATGTGGCATCGCTGAAGAACGAAGGAGCGCGCCGCATGGCGCAACAGCACTCACGATCCCAAGCAGAGTCGCTTCCGGACCTTCAATTATCATCCCGGCTTTAAATGAAGCGGATGAGCTTGACGCGACCTTGCACGCCATAGCTCGCTTGCGAGGCCACAAAGAAGTGATCGTCGTTAATGGCGGGAGTCAGGACACGACGGTCCAGATTGCCCGACAGCATGGCGCATGCCTCATTCGGGAGCAAGGCGGCCGAGGAAGGCAGTTGCACGCGGGCGCCAGTCTGGCTATGGCGGATATCTTATGGTTTCTGCATGCCGACACGATTCCACCTGCCAACGCTGTTGAGCATATCAAAGAGGCATTACAAGGTCCCGACATCGTTGGTGGGTGCTTCGCGGTCACGTTCGCCGGCTCAACATTCAGTGCACGCTTCCTGACTTGGCTATTTCGTCGTTTGCATAAGGTAGGACTGTGTTATGGAGACGCGGCGATTTTTGTGAAACGCCATTACTACACCTCTATGGGCGGCTTCCCGCCGTTTCCAATTTTCGAGGATGTTGCGCTTCTGCAATCCCTGAAGGCCATGGGCCGTCTCGTCGAATGTCCGGCTGCCGTCACGACCTCTTCACGCCGAATCAAACGATGTGGCTTGGTGAGGACCCTAGGACTGTGGACGGCCTTGCAAGTGCTGTACTGGCTCGGTGTCTCTCCATATACTCTCGGTCGCTTCTATCGTCCGGTCAAAGGCCAGATGCAAACTCCGCCATGAACAATGCATGTGCGAGAAGAAGAGAACTTCAGCTGTCGTGCGTTAAAACGGACTCTCTTTCTGCTATGTGCTGAGCGTCAGTCTCACGAAATGTGAAGAATGTTCGATGATGCAGGGAAGCGAACCTTCTAGCCGACTATGCACAACAATGGTGTTGGTCCTCAGTGGTGCAAGCTTGTTTTTGATGGGTGCCGTTGTGTCCTGCATGATGCCCATGATGGGGGATGATGAGGATGGACGACAAGAAAGGCCATGGCATAATGGACCAGGGGCACATGAAGGAGATGATGCAGCAGATGATGGGCGGGATGTTGCCGCCTGGCATCAGGCCCCAAGATCTTCCGGAACCAGAAAGCCTCGGAGCGACATTGCTGAGCACCTACTGCTCTCAATGTCACAATCTTCCCAGCGCCAGGAACTTGTCTCGGCTCCTGAATGGTGAGCGTTCGCGCAAGCAGGTTTCCATCCTCGATCACTTCTGTCCGCTTCATCTTCAGCAAGCCGAGATCTGACCTTCCTGAATCCTGTTACAGCCTGGGACGACATAATGGTAAAAGTTGGCCCTCTTGACAGGTATACCCGGTATGGCTATTGTACAGGGGTACCAGGTACTCCTATTTAACTTGGAGGGACACGATGAAAATTCCATTTCTAGGCGAGAAAACCCAGATCATTACTGAGGAGCGCAAAGCCGACGCCACACTGCGACTCAATCGCATCGAGGGGCAAATCAAGGGTATCAAAAAAATGGTCGCCGAAGGACGTCCGTGTGTCGAAATCCTCACACAATTGGCCTCAACCCAGGAGGCGCTTCGGGGGCTCACCAAGTTGATGATGCGCAACTATCTGGAGAACTGTGCGACGGAGGCGATCCGCTCTAAGAGCGGCGACGAAATCTACGATGAGCTCATGAATGTGATTTTTAAGTTCGCCAAGTAGCACGGATTGCGGTAGCTGGTCGCTGCCCGATCCTGAAGAACTTGGTCGGGAAGAGGAGGTTGCACCATGGTCGCGAAGATCGCCAAGCACCTGTTTGACTGTCCGCTCTACGATGAAACCGGGCTCTGTGGTTTCACTCCGTTACTTCTAGTGACGCTCGGAGCCATAGGACTGGGCTGGGTAACCGGGTACTTCGATGTCATATTGTTTCCAGCTCTGGCCGTGCTATTTACCCTGACCCTGTACAGGATTTTAAAGTGAACCTGGGTGCAAGCACGTTCTACCAGTGATCCAAGGCTGACGAGTCTACAAAGACGGAGCGCAAATGATCGTCGAGGAATTTCTCAAGACCTATGCCGAGGTGCTCCTTCATGGCTCTTGGTTGGTCGTCGGGATTGCCCTTGTGGCCGGCCTGCTCAGTAGCGCCATTTGTCCCTTCACAGTGCCCGTTGGCCTCGGCGTCGTCGGCGTGGTCGGCACGGCGGAAAGTCGAGCTCGTGGCAGCGGCTTCCCGATTGCCATGGCCTTTTTTGCTGGCCTCGTCCTCAGTCTGACCGCGCTCGGCGCACTTGCGGGAGTCTTGGGCTTTGTCGCCACGCAAGCCATTGGCCAGTGGTGGATGCTGATCATGGCGGCGCTGGCGTTCGTCGCCGCGTTGGCGGTCCTTGCAGGGCCGTCGGTCACGCTGCCCGATGTGACGGCTCTGCGGCGGCCCGGGCTTCTTGGTGCCTTCTTCTATGGATTCGTCTTCAGTCTCGGCACGCCAGCCGTCTCCCTGCTCCTGGTGCTCACCGTCGCCGCCGCTGAACACCGACCGGCCTATGGTGTCCTGTTGGCGTTGGGGTATGGCATAGGGCGCGGTCTCCCCTTCCTGCTGTTTGGACTGTGTTCGGGCGCGGCGATACGGCTGCGCTGTCAGCCATCGTGGTCCCGCGCGGTTCAAGTCACCACCGGCAGCCTGCTGCTGGTGATCACGGGCTATTACCTCTGGATCTTTCTGCGACTCAGCTAAGTAAATGGAGGCTCACATGGCAAACAATACGTTCGAACCCATCCAGATGAAAGTCTCAGGGATGATGTGTTCCTTCTGCACGATGAGCATCGAGCGCGCGCTGAAGCGCTATCCCGGCGTCAAGAGCGTACTCGTCAATCTGGTCCACGGGATTGTCTTGGTGGAAGCCGATACCATGCACATCAGCCGAGGGGAATTGGCTACCGCGGTCGAAAAGCTTGGGTACAACGTGTCCTCCACCGAGGTGCAGCAGTACGCCACGGATGAGGCGATTTTTTCGGTGATCAAGCAGCGGGGACGGATCGGCATGGCTCTCGCCCTGCTGGATCTGATCGTGGACCCCTTCAATCTCTTCAGCTTGCCGGCGTACCCGCGGGCTCTGTTCAGCTTCGCGGTGGCCGCCGTCATGCTGCTGTGGGTCGGCTATCCCATCCTGCGCAAGACGCTGCTCGCCATCGGTCAACGCGTGATCAACGCGAACGTGCTCCTCTCCGCCGCGGCCTGGGGCTCGTTCATCGTTGGCAGCCTGTCGCTGGTGGATCCGCGCTGGCCGAACTTTCTGCCCGTGGCGGGGTGGTTGATGGCGCTGCATCTGTTCTTTGGCTACTTCAAGCTCGACGTGCGCAAGAAGGCCTCCGAAGCTGTCCGGAAGCTGCTGTCGTTGCAACCACCGAAAGCCCGGGTTCGTCGAGGCGAGCAGTTCATCGAAGCGCTCACCAGTGACGTGACGGCCGGCGAGATCGTGGAGGTCCGGCCAGGGGAACGGATTCCGCTCGATGGTGAGGTCATCGAGGGGATGGCTAGTGTCGATGAATCCAGCTTCACCGGGGAATCGATCCCCTCCGCCAAGGAGATTGGGACGAAGGTGATCGGGGGGACGCTGAATTTGGATGGGCGGCTCATCGTGCGAGTGACCAAAGTCGGCAGTGAGACCTTCCTGAGCCAGATTGTCCGGCTCATGACCCAAATAGCCGAGCGCAAGCCGCCGATTGAACTGTTGGCCGATCGGTTGATGAACTACTACGGGCCCGTCGTCTTTCTCATCGCCGGCCTGGCCTTTGCGGTCTGGGCCTTCGGAACCGGTGATTACACCCAGGCCACCCTCGTGCTGCTGACGACGGTCATTATGGGCTATCCCTGTGCCTTGGGGATCACGACGCCCATGCTGGCCGCGATTGCCGGCGGCAAGGGCATTGCGATCGGGCTGTTGGTCAAGGCCAGCGAGGTCTTCCATGGACTGTCGATCGTGAATACGGTGGTCTTCGACAAGACGGGGACGCTTACCTACGGTCGGCCAACGGTTACGGATCTGGTCCCGATGGGCACGGACCGTGTGGAATTGTTGAAGGTGGCGGGGGCGGTGGAGGCCTCCTCCGAACATCCCCTGGGTCAGGCCATCCACTTCTTTGCGGAACGGGAGGATGTCCACACCGCTGCGATCGAGCAATTCCGGGCTTGGCCAGGCAAAGGGGTGTCAGGCATGGTTCAAGGTGTAGAGGTGTTTGCTGGCAAGCCGTCATTTATCGAGGAGCGCGGCGTAAAGCTCGCTCAGGACGTCCGCACTCAGATTGACCGGCTCCATGGAGCAGGGAAAACGGTGGTGGTGATCGTTCGCGGAGGCACACTGCTGGGACTCGTGGGCCTGCAAGATACGCCTCGGCCCGGCACGAAACGGCTGATCGAGAAGCTCCGTGAGCGCGGATTGAAGACGGTGATGTTGACCGGGGATGCCTGCCGCGTGGCAGAAGCCATCGGCCAGACGCTCATGATGGATGAGGTCCGAGCGGAATTGCTCCCGCGAGAGAAGGTCGAGGCCATTGAAGCGCTGCAACGCGAGGGGCGGAAGGTCGCGATGGTGGGAGACGGCATTAACGACGCCCCCGCCCTGGCGCAAGCAGATGTCGGTATCGCAATCGGGGCCGGAACGGATGTCGCGATTGAATCGGCCGGCGTCATTCTGGTCGGCGACCGACCAGATGACGTCCTGAACGCCTTGACGTTGGGCAAGGCGAGTTACCGCACGTTGACCGGCAACGTGGTCGTGGCCGTCTTCTTCAACATCGTGGGGATGCTCTTCGCCGCGTTCGGGTATGTCACCCCCCTGTTTGCGGTCGTCTTTATGGTCGTGAGTATCTTTGCCATCCTCCTCAACACGCTCAGGATCCGTTGGATGAAACTAGAGCGCGAGGCGGTGCCGGAGCACGCCCCACTGGCAGAGCGGGAATTCCTGATCCCCAACATGGTCTGCGAGGGCTGCGCCACGAAGATTCAGCAGAGCCTGCAAGCAGTCCCTGGAGTCCGCGAGGTGAAACCCAAAGTGGCCCAGAAACATGTCCAGGTCACCTATGAGCCCGCAAAGGTCCAGGCAGAACGTCTGAAGGAAGTCATTGGGCAGGCGGGGTTTACAGCGCTCGAAGCGTAAAGGCGGTGATCGCCATGTGTCCATGGGTCGACACGCTCGGCTTCTGCCCGTATGAGGTGGCATCCCGCGTCTGGCAGTGGGTGCAAGGCCTCTTTGCGTAATCAGAAAAGGGCAATAAACGGGCGACCGGTCTACTGTGCGCCGGTCGCCAATTTATTGCGTCAGTCATGAGCAAGTTTGATCCTATCCAAGTCGGCGCGTCCTAAATCCCTTGACTCGGTACTATGGTACAGGGGGTATTGTTCGCAATGGGGTGATGGCATGGCCACTGAACTGACGATCGGACGGCTCGCCAAGCAAGTTGGCGTCAATGTTCAGACGGTCCGATACTATGAACGGCGGAAGCTGCTCCCGCCGACCTCCCGCATGCCATCAGGCTACCGCCTCTACGGCAATGAGGCACTTAGGCGCTTACAGTTCATTCGAAACGCCCAAGCGCTCGGTTTCACGCTCCGCGAGATCGCTGAGTTGCTCGCCCTCCGGGTTGCCTCAACGGCTCGTTGTGGTGAGGTGCTGGAGAAAGCTCGGGCGAAACTCGTGCAGGTGGAATCCAAAGTTGACGACTTGCAGGCACTGGCCCGCGCGCTGAAAAGTTTGATCCGGGCTTGCAGAGTTGGCCGGCCCACCGGTCACTGTCCGATTTTGATGAGCCTCGAAGACGAAACACAAGCCGGTGCGAAGAAAGGAGTGGCAAAAGGATGACAACAGACCGCGAGAGTTTGTTCGCGGAATTACGTCGCTTAAGTCCACAGGTCACCGGCGGCTTACTACGCATGCGCCAGGAAACCTATCGGGATGCGGCTGTCGCAGCCAAATATAAACTGCTGGCAGCAATGGTCGTCTCCATCACCATTCGTTGCGAACCCTGTATCAGGGCGTATGTGAGGATGGCCTATGATAAGGGTGTCTCACAGGAGGAACTGATTGAATTCCTCGAAGTGGCCATGACGATGCAAGGCTGTCCGGGGGAAGAGTGGGCGCTCAAGGCCTATCGCGTCTACAAGGAATGTCTGATGGGTGGGCCCATAGGCACGACCGCGCTGTGTTGCGAGCACGGAGGTTCTGACGCATGAGAGAAGACGACTGGTCTGGCGTGGTATTTCTGAACGTCTAGAATCTGTTGCGCGACTGTGTGGCGAGACGGTAGGCTACGAATCATGAGGCACTCCATGAATAAGAGGAACCCATCAGAACCACAAGGCGAGGGTTTCTTCACCGCCTCGAACGCGACTCCGGAGCCTCACCTGAACGACATGATCCAACGGCTTCTAGAGCATGAGTTTGCGTTCCGAGTGTTTTTACGCCGTCGTGTCGGTGACGAGACTCTGGCGGAGGACTTATTGCAACAAAGCCTCATCCGAGCCGTTCAAAGTCACCATTCCGTACGAAATGATGAAAGTGTGGTGGCCTGGTTCTATAAAATCATTCGCCACACACTCATCGACTATTATCGGTCGAAAGGCGCAGAAGCTCGCCGCAATGAAGCCTTTCTCCAAGAACTGACTCTCTCCGGAGACGATAAGGAGCCTCCACTCGATGAGGTAAAGGCCACCGTCTGCACCTGCCTCCAACGTCTGCTTCCAAAGCTGCCTTCGAACTATGCCGCGCTCATCCGGAGAATCGATCTCGAGGACGAATCTCCGAAATGCGTCGCAGAGGAGTTAAAGATTTCTCAAAACAATCTCACGGTTCGTTTGCACCGAGCCCGTCAAGCCTTGCGCGCCAGCCTGGAACAGTCCTGCGGCGTCTGCAGCAAGCACGGCTGCCTGAATTGCACCTGCGAATAACCCAGCCTGTCGGCACTATCCGCAACGACGAGTCCTAGCCTGATCCCCACGCCAGCTCAATTGTATCGACAGACACTGTAATAATTGGCGCCCTCTTCCGTCTGAAGGGGTGAAGGATGCGCGTTTCTTGATTGTGAGACGCGCGAAACCCACTCACTGAGGAGGTTCGCCATGGACGAATTGACCCTGAAGATCACCGGGATGAGCTGCGGGCATTGCGTCGGACAGGTCACGAAGGCGCTGACCCGGCTCGACGGCGTGCAGGTGCACAGCGTGAAGGTCGGCGAGGCCATCGTCGTGTATGACCCGAGGGAAATCGTTCCCACGGAGATTATCCTGGCTATGAACGAGGCGGGATATGAGGCCCAGTTGGTCAGGAGGGTGGCATGAGCATGATGGAATGGATCGTCATCATCGGCGGCATCTCCTCAATCGCCTGGATCAATTGGTATTTCTTTCTGGCCCGACAGCCGGTGTCGAACGCCGGGATCGACGGGGAGGGAGTCCAGGAGGTTGCCATTGTGGTTGAAGGCGGCTATCACCCAGCCGTCGTAAGCGTCAAGAGGGACAGGCCGGTCCGGCTCGTCTTCGACCGCCGAGAACGGTCAGGTTGTTCTGAAGAGATCGTCTTTCCGGATTTCGGGGTCCGCAAGTTCTTGCCCGCCTTCCGAAAGACCACGCTCGAGCTGACGCCGGCACAGACAGGCAATTTCGAGTTCACCTGCGGGATGAGCATGCTGCGCGGTCGGCTCATCGTGCAAGACTGACGAGGAGGAAACCATGCCGACCACGACTCCCTTGGTGCTGATAGAGAAACGGAACCGGACAGATACGGACGAAACCGGAACCAATGCAGCGACCACCCGTGAGAAGGTCACGATTCCCGTGAAGGGCATGACCTGCGCCGCCTGTCAGGCGCGGGTACAACGGGCGCTACAAGCAAAACCTGGCGTCCTCGACGCCTCAGTGAACCTCATGCTGAAGAGCGCCGTCGTCACGTACGATCCCACGGCGACCTCCCCCATGGTCCTGGTCGAGGCGATTCGCGAGACCGGGTATGGCGCAGAACTTGCCGCGCAGGATCAGACCGCGTTCGATGAACAGGAGGCCCAGGATCGGGCGCAGGAGGAAGAGTATCGGGAACTCAGGCACAAGGCGTTAGTGAGTGGAAGTATCGGTGTGTTGGCCATGACACTGTCCATGCCGCTCATGGGGGCTGCCGAGGCGGATGTCCATGGACCGGTTGCCGATCCGTTCATGCGATGGGCGATGGAATCAATGACCCCCGTCATACGTGCCGGCGCTCCCTGGCTCTATACGTTCACCCCATGGGTGTTATCCTACGCGCTGCTGACGCTGACCCTGCTCGTCATGGGGTGGGCGGGGCGGCACTTCTACGTGCGCGCCTGGTCCGCCTTCCGACATCACTCGGCAGACATGAACACACTCATCGCCGTGGGCACAGGGGCAGCCTTCCTCTACTCCGTATTGGCGACTGTGGTGCCGGAGTTCTTCCTGAGTCGAGGCGTGCTGCCGGACCTCTATTACGAGGCGGTGATCATGATCATTGCGCTGATCCTGACCGGCAATGCGCTGGAGGCGCGGGCCAAACGACAGACTTCTGCGGCCTTGAGGCGTCTGATGGAACTCCAACCGAACACCGCGCGGGTGGTACGGGCCGGCGCTGAGGTCGACATCCCCGTGAACGAGGTCCAGGGGGATGAAATCGTGGTCGTGCGACCGGGAGAACGCATTCCTGTAGATGGAGCCATCATTTCGGGGACGAGCGCGGTCGATGAATCGATGGTGACGGGCGAATCATTGCCGGTCGAGAAACAGCCCGGGGATCGCCTCATTGGTGGCACGATCAATCGGACCGGCGCCTTCCAGTATCGCGCGACGACGCTGGGGGCGGACAGCGTCCTGGCCCACATCGTCAAGCTGATGCGTGAGGCTCAGGGTTCACGGGCACCGATCCAGAAGCTCGCCGATCAGGTCAGCGGGATCTTCGTGCCGATCGTGCTGTCACTCGCGATCGCGACGTTTGTGATCTGGTTTGTTACCGCTGGCCAGGCGCCGGCCGTACGCGCGTTTGCCGCAGCAGTCGCGGTCTTGATCATTGCCTGCCCCTGCGCGATGGGACTTGCCGTGCCGACTGCCGTCATGGTGGCGACCGGCAAGGGAGCCGAAGGGGGTATTTTGATCAAGGGCGGCGAGGCGTTGCAGCGGGCCGGCCAGATCAACACCGTCGTGTTGGATAAGACCGGCACGATCACCGAGGGGCGACCGACCGTCACGGACGTGGTACCGGTTTTGGGCACGGAGTGGTCCGAAAAAGATCTCGTACGGCTTGTCGCCTCGATCGAGACCTCCTCTGAACATCCGCTGGCTGAGGCGATCGTGCGCTATGCAAACGAGCAGTCGCTGCCCCTGGCGACGGCAGACTCCTTCCAATCGGTCACGGGACGGGGAGCAACTGGCGTGGTAGATGGTGCCGCGCTTGCCGTCGGCAATGAGGCGCTCATGGCCGATTACGCGGTGGATCTCATCGCAACGAAAGAGGAGGCGGAACGTCTAGCCGGCGAGGGGAAAACGCCGATGTATATCGCGATCAACGGGAAGTTGGCGGGGGTGATCGCCGTAGCCGATCCGATCAAGCCCACATCCCGTGAGGCCATTCAAAGGCTGAACCGACTGGGGCTCACGGTGGTGATGCTGACCGGGGATCATCAACGCACCGCAGAGGCCATCGCACGGCAGGCCGGGATCGACCGCGTGGTCGCTGGGGTATTGCCGGAGGGCAAAGTGGCCGAAGTCCGACGCCGTCAGCAGGCGGGAGAGGTCGTCGCGATGGTGGGCGATGGCATCAACGATGCTCCAGCCCTGGCGCAGGCCGATGTCGGGTTCGCGATCGGCACCGGCACCGGCACCGATATCGCCCTAGAAGCGAGCGATGTGACGTTGATGCGGAACGATCTCCACGGCGTCGCGTCGGCTATTCTTCTGGCCAGGCGAACGATGCGGACGATGAAACAGAATTTGTTCTGGGCATTTGTCTATAACGTCGTCGGCATTCCAGTAGCGGCCGGCATTCTCTACCCGGCCTTCGGTATTCTGCTCAGCCCCATTCTCGCCAGTGCGGCCATGGCGTTCAGTTCAGTCAGCGTGGTGACGAACAGCCTGCGGCTCCGGCGTGCGCGGGTGGCGTGAGGAGTTCGGAGAGACGAAAGGAGAAGTTGTGAGGCGCTTTGCTACGGTATGACATGGACGATTGACCCGAAATGCGTCAAGAGAATCCATCTATGAGGTTCATGGTTTGCGGTGAAGGTTTGCGTAAGTTGCTAAAAACACATGCAATAACTAAATGCTGCCGTTCTCATTGGCTGGGCACCGCTCATGCTTATCTACAGGCGAGTGAGTCGACAGACTTGACGTGATGGCTACAAATTGGCAAAGGCTGTGCACAAAGTCGGGGGAGCCGTGCTCCAGGGAGTGCTTGGTTCAATGATTCCGCGGATGAATAGGCAGTGTATCGTGCTGGTACTCGCCTTCGCCCTCTGCCAGGTGATCGGTATGATGTGTGCCGTACCCGATCTGTCGGTCCCGAAAGGAACCGCCATCTTGCTGGAAGAAGGTGTGACATGCCCGATGGATGGGACAGTCATGTGTCCGCCGTCACTCACTTCGTCTCCCGAACGCCAGATAAAGAACAACATGGTCACAGACATTGATCATGCGCCGATCCTACTCAGCGTTGCCGTAGCTCTTAGAAGTTCTTCAGTCCCGACGCCGCGGTTTTGGAGCAGTGTGTTGTCCATTGTTTCCGTCTCCATAGGTTCTTCCCCGGTCCTCAGGATCTGATCCCACACCGCCAATTCGTTCACGTACCGCTCAATGTCCAACATTGAGTGGTACGGATTCCATTACTCAACGTCCTCCTGGAGGTGCTGTCGTGAAACGATCACTCGTTCATAGCCTGTCGTGGGTCTTTTCTGCCCTCACACTCTCCATCTTGGGTCTCACCTCACTGAGTGTCAGTGGCGCACAAGAGACTGGTGGGGTTATACGCTCGGATAGCGCGGTCCACACGGCACCCGGTGACGACCGGGTTCATCTCCAGAGTCTCATCGAGGAACTCGCTCGGCAGAACCCGGAGATTCAGGCAGCGCGAGAGCGGTGGGAGGCAGCCAAAGCCGTCGTTCCCCAGGTGCAAACGCTCCCGGATCCCAAGCTTCAGGTCGGCTATCAACGGATGCCAATGGTGGAGCCGCTTCAAGGGGCCATGTACGGTCTTGCGCAGGAAATTCCATTCCCTGGCAAGCTGCGCCTCCGAGGCGAAGTCGCCACGAGAGAGGCGGAGCGGTTCGAGCAGGAGTATCTTGCGACGCGGCTCCGGTTGATCGCCCGGCTGAAGCAGGCTTATTTCGATCTCCATTTCATCCACAAAGGGATTGAGATCGTCGAGCGAAACAAGCAACTGCTGCTGCAGTTCGAGAAGACGGCCAAAGCCCGCTACAGTGTGGGGCAAGCAGCCCAGCAGGACATCTTTCGTGCCCAGGTAGAGATTTCCCGTGTCCTCGACCGTCTCGCCGTGCTCGAACAGCAAAAAGAAAGTCTGCACGCGGAGATCAATCGTCTCTTGAATCGTCCGCCTGCTGGGCCCCTCGGTACTCCCGAGGAGATCCATGTCACACTCCTGACTGTGCCGTTGCCGGACCTGAGTCAACGGGCCGAGGACTTCTCGCCTATCCTGAGAGCCTCCGTAAAGGGCGTGGAACGGGGCGAGCAAGCAGTTTCGCTCGCGCGGCGACAGTACTTTCCTGA
Organism: Nitrospira sp. ND1; assembly: GCF_900170025.1. Lineage (NCBI taxonomy): Bacteria > Pseudomonadati > Nitrospirota > Nitrospiria > Nitrospirales > Nitrospiraceae > Nitrospira > Nitrospira sp. ND1. The sequence continues at coordinate 613,566 of NZ_FWEX01000005.1, forward strand.
TTTTGACATCAATGCATTAGGACTGCGGAACGATCGCATTAACGACAACGGTTACCAGGTGATGCTCGGAATTAAGATTCCTCTCTGGTACGAAACGAAGCAGCGTCAAGGTGTGAGGGAGGCGGCTGCCGGTTTAAACAGTGCGCGCGAAGAGTTTACGGCCACGCGTCAGGAGGTCCTGTTCCAAGTGAAGGATTCATTCGTCCAGGCCCAGCGGGCGGAGCGGCTCGTGATGATCCTGCGTGATGCCATCATTCCACAGGCCGCCCTTGCTTTGCGAGCTGCGCAATCGAGCTATGCAGTCGGTAAAGTAGATTTCCTCACGCTCTTAAATAGTCTCTTGACGTTACAGGACAGTGAACTCGAGCTCCATGGTGAGATGGTCTCACATGAGAAAGCCTTTGCGAGGTTGGAAGCCATAACCGGTGGACCTTTGACTGGGGGAGTCCAGGAGGGAACTCAGGGCCAATGAGTCGTCGGCCACTATATATCGGCCTGGCGCTGCTGCTGACTGTGTGGCTTGCTATTACGTGGTGGTGGACCACCCGGGATTCCCTGCCGGCCCCTCCCAAGACGCAACCTGAGGCCGTGCCGACCCATGAGGCCATGCCTGGTATGGAACATCCAGGGGACAAGCCGGCGTCGAAAGCACAGGGGGGAGAGGACCTGCTCTCGCAGTCACCGGATCTGACGTCACGCCCCGTGACGATTGCCCCTGAGCGGTTACAGACGATCGGCGTAAAATTTGAGGAGGCCGCACGGCGCCCGCTCGAAACAATCATTCGCACCGTCGGCCGGGTAGAGATCGATGAGCGGCGCCTCGCACGTGTGAACCTTAAATTCGCCGGCTGGATCGACGAACTCTTCGTGAGCGCTATCGGGGACCACGTGAAGAAGGGGCAGAGCCTCTTTACCATCTACAGCCCGGATATCGTCGCCACCCAAGAGGAGTATCTGTTGGCCCTGCAGAGCATCAAGGAGCTCGGTCAAAGCGAGTTCCCTGAAGTGTCCCGCGGAGCCAAAGATCTGCTCGAAGCGACGCGGCGGCGGTTCCAATTGTGGGACATCACGCCGGATCATATCCGGGACCTCGAGCAAACGGGAAAAGTTCTCCGAACCCTGCCGATGCATTCTCCGATTACGGGGACGGTCATTCGCATGGAAGCTCGAAAGGGCACCTACGTCAGTCCCGGAACAGAGTTGTATATGATTGCCGATCTCACTCACATCTGGATCTTAGGCGACATCTATGAGTACGAGCTGCCCTTCATCACCATCGGCCAGGGAGCTACGGTCACGCTCTCCTACGATCCCCGCACCAAACTCCATGGCCGTGTGGAATTCATCTATCCGACGCTCGATCCCAAGACGCGAACGGCCAAGGTTCGATTCGAATTGGAGAATCCCGGTGAAAAGCTCAAGCCCGACATGTACGCCAACGTGGAGTTGAAGGTCCCGCTGGGGACACGCCTGGCGGTCCCACGCGACGCGGTCATTGAATCGGGGGAGCGCGAGCTGATTTTCATCCATCACGGAGGCGGCAAACTGGAATGGCGGTCCGTCAAGCTGGGCGTGAGTGCCGGGGACTGGGTGGAGGTGGTGGAGGGACTCAAGGAAGGCGACCACATCATCACGTCGGCGAACTTTCTGATCGACTCGGAGAGCCAGTTGAAAGCGGCTGTCGGCGGGATGGCGGGAATGCCGGGCATGAAGATGAAGGATTGAACGCCCATGGTTGCACAGATCATCGAGTTCAGCGCGAGAAACCGCTTCATTGTCTTTCTGCTGGTCTCTGCATTCTCAGTGGTCGGACTCTGGGCGATGTGGCAAACACCGATCGATGCGTTGCCGGATATTTCCGACACGCAAGTCATCGTTTATACCACCTGGCCGGGGCGCTCGCCCGATCTCGTGGAAGATCAAATCACCTATCCGATCGTCACGGCGCTGCTGTCCACGCCCAAAGTCACCGTCGTCCGGGGCTTCTCGGATTTCGGCTATTCCTACGTCTACATTCTGTTCAAAGACGGCACGGATATTTATTGGGCCAGGTCGCGCATCCTCGAACGGTTGAGCCAACTCTCTGGCCGCATGCCGGAGGGGGTCACGCCGCAGCTCGGCCCAGACGCGACGGGCGTGGGATGGGTCTTTCAGTACGCCCTAGTCGATGAGACCGGCCAGCATGATCTCGCCGCCCTGCGCAGTTTCCAGGATTGGTATTTGCGGTACTGGATACGCGCCGTGGAAGGCGTGGCCGAGGTGGCCAGTATCGGCGGCTTTGTCCGGCAGTACCAAGTGAATCTCGATCCGACCAAAGTCTTGGCCTATCGCCTTTCTCTTCCTTCTATTGTCGAAACGATTCGACAAAGCAACAACGACGTGGGCGGCCGCGTCGTGGAGTTCTCCGGAATTGAATACTTGGTCCGTGGGAGAGGTTATATCAAGAAAGTCGAGGACATTGAGAAGATCGCTGTGGGGGTCAACGAAAACGGCACACCAATTCTGTTGCGCGACGTCGCGACGGTGCGACTAGGCCCCGACATGCGACGAGGACTGGCGGAGCTCAACGGCCAAGGCGAGGTCGCGGGCGGCATCGTCGTCATGCGGTTTGGCGAGAACGCCCTCACGGTGATCGAACGAGTCAAGGCGAAGCTCAAGGAGATCGAACCCTCCATGCCGAAAGGCATGAAGGTCGTCACGGTCTATGACCGGAGCGACTTGATCCATGAATCGATCGCCACGGCCAACGAAAGCCTGCTGGAAGAACTGATTGTGACCGGCGTGTTCATTATCGCCTTCTTGCTGCATGTCCGCTCCGCGATCGTGCCCATTCTCACCCTGCCGCTTGCGGTGCTGATCGCGTTCATTCCCATGTATCTACTGGAGATCGGCATCAACATCATGTCACTGGGCGGCATCATCGTCGCGATCGGCGACATGGTGGATGCCGCGATCGTGATGGTGGATAACGCACACAAGCGTTTAGAGGACTGGGAGCGAGACGGACGCAAGGGCGAGCGGCTCCAGGTCCTGATTGATTCGGCCAAGGAAGTGGGACCGCCGATTTTTGCCTCCGTCCTCGTCATTGCCATTTCGTTCATCCCGATCTTTGCCCTCGAAGCCCAGGAAGGGCGCATGTTCAAGCCCCTGGCCTGGACGAATAATCTCGCGATCGCCATGTGCGCGGTGCTGGCCATTACCCTGGTGCCCGCCTGCCTGCCGACCTTCATTCGTGGAAAGATCTTTCCGGAACAGAAGCACCCGGTGAGCAGGAGCCTCCAGCGCCTCTATGCGCCGCTGTTGCGATGGACACTGGTGCATCGCGGAACCGTGGTGGCCCTCGCCATCGGACTCCTGCTGAGTATCGTCCCGGTCTATCAGCGTATGGGCTCCGAGTTCATGCCGCCTCTGTACGAAGGTACGATCCTCTATATGCCCACGACGCTGCCAGGGCTCTCGGTCACGGAGGCCAGTCGGCTGCTCCAGATGATGGACCAGAAGCTTCGTTCGTTCCCCGAGGTCGAGCATGTCTTCGGCAAAGCGGGACGGGCGGAGACCTCCACCGACCCGGCGCCCTTCAGCATGATGGAAGTGGTCGTCGAGCTGAAATCGAAGGAGCAGTGGCGACCAGGGGTGAGCTATGAGGGACTCGTGGATGAGATGGACCGGGCACTTCAAATTCCGGGAGTGACGAATGCCTGGACCATGCCAATCAAGGCGCGGATCGACATGTTGACCACCGGCGTCCGTACGCCGGTGGGGATCAAAATCTTCGGTCCCGACCTCAAACAGATCGAACAGATCGGCGAACATCTAGAGATGGTGCTCAAAGAGGTCCCAGGCACACGCAGTGTGTATGCAGAGCGGGTGTCCGGCGGCTACTTCCTCGATTTCGATATCAACCGTGACGAGATCGCGCGCTATGGGCTGAAGCTGATGGATGTCGGCAAGATCATCGAAACGGCCATCGGGGGTGAAAATATCGCCACCACGATCGAGGGCCGTGAGCGCTATCCCATCAACGTCCGTTATCTCCGTGAGTTGCGGGATGATCCTGAAAAGCTGAAGCGCGTGCTCGTGGATACGCCGACCGGTGCGCAAGTGCCGCTCGCGCAACTCGCGACGCTCCAATTCCTCAAAGGCCCACCCATGGTCCGGGATGAAAACGGCATGTTGGCTGGCTACGTCTTTCTCGACATGACGGGGCGTGATGTCGGCGGATATGTGGAGGATCTCAAACGGGTTGTGGCGGCAAAAGTCGAACTGCCGCCGGGTTATACGATTGCCTGGTCCGGCCAATATGAGTTCATGGAGCGGGCGAAAGCTCGGTTGAAGTTCGTCGTGCCGTTGACGCTCATCATCATCTTCGTCATCTTCTATTTCACGTTCCAATCGGTAGCAGAAACCTGCATGGTGATGGTGGGGGTGCCGCTCTCGCTGGTGGGCGCCGTTTGGTACCTGTCGATTCTGGGCTACAACATGAGCATTGCGGTGTGGGTGGGACTCATCACGGTCGTGGGCACGGCCGCGGAGACCAGCGCCGTGATGTTGGCCTATCTCGACGAGGCCTGTAAGCGGCGAAAAGAGGCCGGGGGACTCCGAACACTTCACGACCTCATCGAGACCGTCCATCGTGGGGCGGTGGAACGCATACGACCCATGGCCATGATCGGCCTAGTCGATGTGATTGGGCTCTTCCCAGTGATGTGGGCCACCGGCACTGGCGCCGATGTGATGAAACGAATTGCGGCTCCACAAGTCGGCGGGGTGTTCTCCGCCATGATCCTCACGCTGTTTGTCATTCCGCCCGTCTATGTCATGTGGCGGTGGTGGAAGGAACGGACAGTGACTCAGATGAGTGATGCGGCATTACCAAGAACGGAGGAGAAGGAAATGACAGGAAGAGGAGTGATCACGGTCGTGGTGCTGGTAGGAGCGATGGTGGGTCTTGGGTGTCAGGCGACACCGAAGCAGACGGTCTTGGCTGCGCCAGCCGGCACGAATGCCGCTGCGACGCGTCACAATGACGAAGGGCTCCAGGCTTATCAACAGCAACAGTGGGAGAGTGCGAAACAACATTTCGACGCGGCGATCGCCGCGTCTCCGGAGTTCGCCGAAGCCCATTACAACTTAGGCATGACCTTATATCGACTGAAGGCGATGCAAGAGGGTGACGCGCATTTCATCAAGGCAGCGAATCTAGCGCCGGGGAACAAAGTAATTTGGGATGCGCCGCCTCTCAGAGGCGTGAAGGTTCCGGACAAGGAAGTTCCGGGAATGTCGTCGGATGGACATATGCACAGCCACTAGGCCGGAAGGGTATGCGTTCGCGAAGCACGCGAGTACAGCGTCACGACTACTTACCCACATAGCGAATTGGTTCACTGCCAACAAGGGAGGGTTGTCATGTTAAACGGTCGATGGGTGTTCATGGTTGTCGCGGCTGGCTTGGTAGTGGTTCTTAACGGCTGTGCGGAGACATCTGCTCAGCGGATGATCAATGCAAACGATCATGTGGGTCTGGCCAATTACTATGCTCAGCAGGCACAGGAGCTGAGGGAAAAGGCGAAGGCGTGGGAGATGACAGCCGAATTTTATGAGAAGCATTCGGAGCCGCACGGGAAGACAGAACCCAAGCAACATGCCGCGCATTGCCGGACCATTGCGCAAAACTACATGAAAGCGGCGGACGAAGCGGATGCGCTGGCCCAAGAACACCGCGCGATGCGTCCGCACGGCATGATTCAGTAAATGACTCCGCAAAGCCGTTTTATGGGATCTGGCCCAAGGAGGACAGCATGCGGTGCCTGACGAGATGGCTAGGGATTGGTGTAGCGCTCGGACTCTCGGCCTGTGCGCATACGATACCGGTGGATGCGCCGGTGGTGGATCGGGTCCTGGTGGATCAAGCCTTGCGAGAGCAACTGGTGGCACGAGGCACGCAGGACGAGCACTTTGTGCACGAGGTGCTCCATCAACTCGGACAAGGACCTGACGGGGATCGGAAGCTCGCTCGGCTCCTGGCCGAACATCTCCGCCACCACCCGACGCTCGAGCGAGCCATGTTCCAGGAACTGGCGACGCACCGCGAGTTTCAGGAGTGGCTCATCGAGCGACTGCGGACGCAGACGCAGGAGCCATAGCGGTGCAGTGCTCAGGTAACGTGCTGCGCGTGGAGAAAGGCCTCGCAGGCGACAAGGGGTGACATGAATGGCATGATGGGTGGCAACATGGAGACGTGGCTTCTGTTGAAGATGGTCGCCTCGTTTCTTTTCATCCTGGCGCTGGTGCTGGTCATCGCTTGGGGGGTCCAGTGGGCGGTGAGGGGTGGGCTTGGCAGAACGGAGGACGCGGCCCTTGAAATTCTTAAGAAGCGGTACGCCAGGGGCGAACTCAGCAAGGAAGAGTTTGAGGAAAAGAAACGTGACATCGCGTAGCCCGAGCGTGACACGATCGGCGAGGACACCAGAACCGCTGTATTTTTGCATCGGCGATTATCTCGCCGGTCTCTTCACCGGTCTTCTCACGGCCTTCGCGGTGCGTGCGATCGTTGGCCCTCAGTGGGATATGGTGCTGGCCATGCTCGTCGGTATGGCGGTAGGCATGCTCCTTCACCTGACGCTGCTGCTTCTGGTCATTCCGTTCCTTGGCACCTTTGAGGCGATGATGCCCAGCGCAGTCATCGGGATGTACGGGGGCATGCTGTTCGGCATGCGAGATTCGATGCAACAGGCATATGTCTCCCGTGATATGGCACTGGCGGTAGGGGCGCTCTTTGGGTTGGTGGTCGTGTTTGGGATTCGTTGGTGGGATCGACAGCTCAAAGGAGTGGTGTTTGCGAAGCCTGAGAGCGTACTTCCTCCTGAGGAACGCCGATGCCTTTGACGGCCAGAGAAAAATGGGATTGGCTCAGCCTGACGTATGACTGGATGACGTTCGGGGAGGACCGGCGGCAGGGCGCGGAGAAGCGGCGACTGTTTGCGAAGATCCAAGGCAGAACACTCCTAGTGGCCATCGGTACGGGTAACGATCTCAAGTACCTGCCCTCGGACTGCAACCTGATCGCGATCGACATCAGCCCGCGGATGATCCAGAGGGGGCGCACGAAAGCTCGTCGTGAGGGTGGCAATATCAGGATGGTGCTCACCGATGCCCAGCGATTGGCGTTTGGAGATCAGACGTTTGATACGGTCCTCACGGTCTGCACCTTCTGTTCGATCCCTGATCCGGTACAAGGCCTTCAGGAAGTGTATCGCGTCCTGAAGCCTGCTGGACAGTTGCTCATGTTCGAGCATGTCCGCAGCAAGATCAGCCCGTTCGCGCTCATCCTGGATGTCATGACGTTCCTCACACGCAAGTTTGGTCCAGACTTGAATCGTGACACGGTCGGCAACGTCCTCCAAGCTGGGTTTCGGTTGGAGCGCGAGGAGAATGTCTATCTGGATATTGTGAAAATAATCGAGGCGGTGAAGTACCAAACCCCGTCAGAGGCTCGTGAAGGTATGAGAGAGGCATAGTCGAGTAATAATCGTTGTCTTGCTATCTGCGCTGGGCTTCTCATTTGGCTGCATGCTGCTGATGATGATGGGGATGCACAGTGCGCACCAGGAAGAGGACGGGAAAACTACTGTGGAGAAGCACTAAGTCGAGGTAGCGTGATGTTCAATGTCGTGACTAATCGAGAACAGCGGGGAGTGTCCTGGGTGGGTCAGCGATGAGCACCATAAAAGATCCAGTCTGCGGAATGATGGTTCCAGTCGGGGAAGGACTCTCTGTCGTCTATCAGGGACAAGAGTTCCGGTTCTGCTCTGATCTCTGCAAACGAACCTTCCTGGCTACCCCGGAACGCTACGCGACTGGATCGACAGGGTTGGCCCCCGGCACTCTAGGCGTGACCAGGCGCATCGCCTATTTTTCAATGGAAGTCGCGGCAGACCCGGGCATGCCGACCTACAGCGGCGGTCTGGGCGTCCTGGCCGGTGATACGTTGCGATCCTGCGCCGATCTCAAGATCCCCATTGTGGGCGTCAGTCTTCTCTATAGGCGCGGCTATTTCGAGCAACACCTGGATGAATGGGGCAATCAGCATGAACGACCCGTGCAGTGGGATCCCTCGAGGCTCGCCCGGCTGCTCCCAACGACAGTCCGCATGTCCATTGAAGGCCGCCCCGTCGTTGTCCGGGCCTGGCAGCACGACATCACCGGCCTCACGGGCTATGTGGTGCCCTTGCTGCTCTTAGATACCAATGTCGAGGAGAACGCAGCCGTCGATCGGGAGCTGACCAGTGACCTCTACGGTGGCGATGAACGGTACCGTCTGGCTCAGGAAATCGTGCTGGGCATCGGCGGTGTCAGAATGCTCCGAGCTCTGGGCTACACCCAGGTTGAACGGCTCCACATGAATGAAGGCCATGCAGCCTTACTCGCCATTGAGCTCCTGCGCGAGCGCAAAGAGCGAGAGTCGCCGGCGTGGGATTTTGATGAAGTGAGGCGGGCTTGCATCTTCACCACCCACACCCCTGTGCCGGCCGGCCATGATCAGTTTTCATATGAGCTGGTGAAGCAGATGCTCGGCGATGCCGCGCCGCTAGAAGTTCTGCAGATGCTGGGGGGCAGAGACCGACTGAACATGACACTCCTGGCCTTGAATATGAGCACCTATGTCAACGGTGTCGCCAAGCGCCACGGGGAGGTCTCGCAGGAAATGTTCCCGGGGTATGCCATCGACTCCATTACAAACGGGATTCATTCGGCCACCTGGACCTCGCCAAGCTTCCAGCAGCTCTTTGACCGGCATATTCCTGGCTGGCGGGCTGATTCCTTTGCCCTACGCCATGCCATCAGCATCCCCGTTCAGGACATCTGGGCGGCGCATGCCCAGGCGAAGGCACGATTGTTTGAGGAGGTCCGGAAACGAACGTCGTTGTCCTTTCGCGATGACGCGCTGACCATTGGATTCGCACGCCGGGCCACCCAGTATAAGCGGGCGGAGCTGGTCTTTTCGGAGCCGAGCCAGTTGCTCGACATGGCCCGCACGGTGGGCCCGATCCAATTCATTTTTGCGGGGAAGGCCCATCCCAAGGACGAGCCTGGGAAGGAGATCATTCGGCGCATCATCCACATCGCCGGGCAGCTCAACCCGGAGATCCCGATCGCGTACCTGGAGAACTACGACCTCCTCTTGGCCAAGCTCCTCACCTCCGGCGTCGATCTCTGGTTGAACACACCCCTGCGCCCGCTGGAGGCCTCTGGGACATCCGGGATGAAGGCCGCGCACAACGGCGTGCCCAGCTTGAGCGTCCTCGACGGCTGGTGGGTGGAAGGCTGTATCGAGGGCGTGACGGGGTGGGCTATTGGGCGCGGGTCCTCTGATGCCGCCTCACAGGAAGGGAGCGGAGCCCGGGATGCCCGCGAGTTGTACGACAAGCTGCGCGGGGTGATTGCGCCCTTGTTCTATCAGGACCGAGAGCGATGGAGCGGGATCATGCGGTCGACCATTGCCTTCAATGCCTCGTTCTTCAACACGCACCGCATGGTGCAACAGTATACGGCGAATGCCTATGTCTGATCGTCGATCGAGCCTGCTAACTCGTTCCTGGATCGCGCTCTGCGCCTTTCTGGCGATTGCTGGGTTTTTCCTGCTGACCGAACATCGGGCCCATCTCTTTGGCCTGCTGCCGTATCTGTTGCTGCTCGCATGCCCGCTGCTCCATCTCTTCTTACATGGCAGGCATCGTCCCCATGAAGCACCGAGCCGACCGGGCTCAGAGCCGGTCCATCACGCTGACCATGCGGGAGGACACAGAGATGACTAGCGAATCCGCCTACGGCCTGTGGTCGTTGGTCCTCATCAATTCCTTGGTCTTCATCATCTTCGCGTTCAGTTTCACCAGGCCGCGTACGGCGCGTGATTGGCGGTCGCTGGGCGCCTTCGCCGCCTTTATCGTGGCGCTGTTCACCGAGATGTACGGGTTCCCATTGACGGTGTATTTGCTGTCCGGTTGGCTGCTCAGCCGGCATCCGGGGCTTGATGTCTTTTCTCACGAAGCCGGCCATCTGTGGCCGACGCTGCTCGGCATCAAGGCCCACTCCCATTTTGATCTGTTCCATCTCCTGAGCAGCGCCCTCATTGTCGGCGGCTTTGCGCTCCTGGCTTCGGCCTGGAGAGTGCTACATGAAGCCCAGCGCACTCACGCGCTCGCTATGACAGGCCCATACGCGCGCATCCGTCACCCGCAGTATGCGGGGTTTATCCTGATCATGCTCGGCTTCTTGGTCCAGTGGCCCACACTCCCGACGCTGCTGATGTTTCCCGTGCTCGTGAGGATGTATGTCCGGTTGGCCCAGACCGAGGAGCGGACAATGCGGCAAGAGTTCGGGGAGGCGTACGGCCGCTATGCGGCGGTGACTCCCGGCTTCCTGTCTGCCCGCCGCCGCCAGCCGCATGCGCCTGAGGAAGGAGAAAAACCGGTCGCGCCTTGACCGAGGCGCCTCGGTAAGAGGCCAACAGGATGACGATGGTTATCTGGCATCTCACACCTGACACCCCGCGCTTCCCATTCTTCGTGAGTGCGGGGCAGAACGTCAATCTCCAGGTCGGCACTTGGCCGATTGAGGCTGGTCAGCGGATCTGGATCGACTATCGAGTCGAGCACCCGGACAGGACCGAAGATGCGGGGCACGTCGAAGGAACCTGGAATGTCAATCGGAAGGCCAACAGCTACTGGTTTCTGAACTTCGGCACGTTTGCCGACGGGGATCGCGTGGAGTACCGGCTGCGGGGAAGCTCTCCGGCTGGGGCCAGCGACGGGGGGACTTTCTCATTTCTCGTAGCCCCGAAGATTCACCTCGCGATCCTCTGGCACCAGCACCAGCCGGTCTACAAAGATCTGCAGGCCAAGCGGCCACAGGGGTCGTATCGGTTCCCCTGGGTGCGACTGCACGCTATTCGCGATTACTACGCCATGGCTGCGCTCCTGGAGCAGCATCCCGAGGTGCATCTTACGATCAATCTCACGCCCGTCCTTCTCCAACAGCTCGAGGACTATGCCGAGCGCGGCGCCACAGACCGCGCCCTGGAATTAACCCTGACCCCGGCGGCCCGTCTCTCCGCCGCCCAACGAGAGGAACTCCTCGCCACGTTCTACGAAGCCGAATGGCACACGCAGATCTTCCCCTGGCCCCGGTATCGCGCCTTGTTCGAGCAGCGCCAGAACAGTCGCTCGTTCACGGTCCAGGATCTCGCGGATCTCCAGATGTGGTTCAACCTGTCCTGGTTCGGCCCGGAGTTCCAGGAGGGGCCCGTGGCACTCCCGGACGGGGAGGTGGCCTCCGTGGCGAGCTTCGTGACGCAAGGCAGCGAATACAGCTCGGACCAAATCGCCCAGATGGTCGGCGAACAACTCAAGATCATGCGCAACGTGGTCGCGATTCATCGCCGGCTTCAGGATCGCGGCCAAATCGAGATCTCCACCACACCCTTTTACCATCCAATCCTGCCCCTGCTCGTGGACACCGATCAGGCCACGATCGACCGAGAAGGCGCCACGCATCCCAGGCGCTTCCACCGCCCGGAGGATGCGAAGGCTCAGGTGCAGCAGGCCGTCACCTTCTACGAGGAACGGTTCGGCCATCCGCCAGCGGGGATGTGGCCCGCCGAGGGCGCGGTCGGTCAGTCGGTGGTCTCGCTGTTTGCCGAGGCCGGCCTTCACTGGATCGCCACGGATCGGGGCGTGCTGGAGCGGTCAGGGCGGTACGGGTACAACATCCAGGACCCGAACGTGCTCTGTCGGGCCTACCGGGCGGAAGATGAAGCCGGCCGTGCGGTGGCGATCTTCTTCCGGGACACCGTCCTGTCGGACAAGATCGGGTTTCACTACCAGTACAATTCGGACCCTCGCCAGGTCGCGGAAGAGTTTGTGCGGGAAGTCAAAGTGCGCTTTGCCTGGCAGGTCAAGGATCCGCCGAATCGCATCGTCTCGGTGATTCTGGATGGCGAAAACGCCTGGGGCGCCTATCCGCACCAGGCCCGCCCGTTCCTGCATGCCTTGTATACGGCGCTTGCCGCTGATCCGGAGATTCGCACGGTCACGTTTCGCGAGTACTTGGAAGGCCGTGCTGCTCGGCGAGTGCCGCCGCATCCGCTCCCAGAGCTGACCAAAGTCCATGAGTTGTTTCGCGCGAGCTGGATCGACGAGAGCGGCTCGAAGCCCGGCAATGATCTTGGCACCTGGATCGGTGAGGCCGAGGAAAATCAGGCCTGGGACTTGTTGCGGGAGACCCGTGATCTCGTGGACCGCGTGAAGGCCAACCCCGAGCGTCATCGCAAGGCCTTTGACGCACTCTACGCAGCCGAGGGCAGCGACTGGTTCTGGTGGTTTGGCGAGGACCAGGCTTCCGACTCCGATGCGGAGTTCGATGACCTGTTTCGCGATCATCTGAAGACGGTCTACCGTGCCATTGGCCGGAATCCACCGGTGACACTCGATCAATCAATCGTGCCCCATACGCTGATCTGGACCTTCGTGCGACCGCTCACCTCGATCCGGCCCGAGGACCGGCTGACCATCCGGACCAATTGTCCGGGCCGGGTGAGCTGGAGAACCGAGCCCGATGACCAATGGCGAACGCTCGAGATGATTCCGGCTGGCGGGGTAATGGCCGCGATCCATCGCTACGGGGTGACGCTGGGGCCGTTTGCTCCGGCGACGCGCCAGATCGAGTTCCGATTCCAATGCGCACATCCGGCCTGCTGCGGGACCGATCCGTGCTGCCGATTCGAACTTCGGCGGATCGAGGTCACCGGGGCGCAGGCGCCGAGAGGGCGCTCGGGAAGATCTGGCGGACGCGCGCGTCAGTCTGCCTCGACTGCGGAATGGCCTGTAAGTAAGGTCTTGGAGAAAAACAGCGAGAGGCAACCTGTGCCGCAAGATGAGCAGCAAAGAGAGCAGGCAACCGGGACGGCCGCCATGGCGGGGCTTAACGCGTTCGTGCGTGAACACCGTGTGTGCTGGGAGGTGTTACCGGAACTACTTCCGGTTTCGGAGACACAGCCGCTGCAGATCGGCTTCAATCTGGAGCTCTACGGCGCCCATGCGCACGGAACCGAACCGCCGCGACCCGGCTGCGGACAATGCCGAACCATTCTGGGTCATCTGCGCGAGATCGCAGAGTGGATCCTGCCGAAGGCGGGACGGCCCTCGCGGTACGACCTGTCCGTCTCGGACAATGTCATTCTCTATGACCCCGTCCGACGCAATCGGTCGGAGGACGGTCACGATCAAGATTCTCCATCGAGCCCAACTGGATGCCCCAGTGGATGCCTGCGAAGTCTTCTGCCTCCATGAGATGGAAGGCAAGCTCAAAGAGATCGGCGCTCGATATCGGAACTGGGAAGAGACCTAGAGAAAGTAGAGTGGTTCTTCAGAGCTCGACCCTGTGCCGGTCCGCGGCGCGCCGTCAATAACCGAAGATCAGGAGGGCCATGACACACCAAAAAGAAATGGATCGCGCGTGCGGGATGTGGATCGAGAAGGAAACGGCTCCCTTCCGCAGCACCTGGCAAGGGCAGACGTATTATTTCTGCTCGAAGCCCTGCAAAGAGCAATTCGACCAGAATCCCGAGCGGTACATGAAGGGATTTGAAGGTCGCAAACCCTGAGGGAGGCGCCTTAGGAGCGCCTTGTCTCTTGTGAGGGATGCCGGCTGACTTCTTGTTAACGAGCCAACGGCCGGGCACTACAGATCGGGAGAAACTACGACACTGCAATCCATCGCCGTTTGCGGAGCGAATGTAAGCATGCTGTCCTCAAGGGAGAGTAGCATCTGGATGATTGCTCAAGGTTTAGTGAAACTCCCGCTCCGTCTTACCGTGGGCCAGTAACTGGGCGCGTGGTAAAGGGAACTGCCGTTCGGAACGATCGGATTTCAACATGGACCCTATGACACATAAAGATCACGGACAGATGTCTCACCCACATGCTGGTCACAAGATGTCGCACGACCATCGGAGCCACGATCGCCACGCGGGCCATTCCGTGGCGATGTTTCGCGACAGATTCTGGTTGAGTTTTGCCCTCACACTTCCCACGGTCTTCTTGTCGCCCGAAGTCCAACACTGGCTTGGTTACACGGCGCCCTCCTTCCCTGGCTCCACATTGATTCCGGCCATTCTCGGAACCGCCGTCTTCCTATACGGCGGCCTCGTGTTCCTGCGGGGGGCGCAGAGTGAGCTTGCCGACCGTAAGCCAGGCACGCTGACTCGCGGTGCGCCCGCAGTATCTGGAATTGCGGCTGTGCCTGGCACGTCGGAATCAGAATTGCTTGCGCTTGCCGCTGCAGTTGAAGCCAACTCCGAACATCCGCTGGCAAGGGCCATCGTCGGAGAGGCCACACGCCAAGGCGTGCGCCAAGTGCACGCGGCCAATTTTGAGGCCCTCGCAGGACGAGGGGCGCGCGCCCTCGTGGAGGGCAAGAACATTGCCGTCGGCGGACCGCGTTTATTGGCCGAGAGCAAGACGGCGGTGCCTCCGGAGCTTGAAAAAGTAATGAGCAGCTGGGCGTCGGAAGGACGGACCGTGCTGTCTGTCGTGACCGAAGGACGATTGCTTGGAGCGCTTGCTGTAGAAGACGAGATCCGCCCCGAATCCCGTGAAGCCGTCACCGACCTGCATCGGTTGGGTATCCGAGTCGCGATGATCACGGGAGATTCGAAAACCGTGGCGGACTCCGTCGCGCGGCGCCTCGGGATCGATGAGGTCGCCGCGGAGGTGCTCCCAGGCGACAAGGCTGCAGCCGTCAAGCGGTTTCAAGCGGGTGGCAAGCGAGTTGCCATGGTGGGAGACGGAGTGAACGATGCGCCGGCATTGGCCACGGCCGATGTCGGCATTGCGATTGGCGCGGGCACTGATGTGGCCATCGAATCCGCGGGCATCGTGCTTGTGCATAGTGATCCGCGTGACGTGGTCGGAGCCATTGAGCTCTCTCATGCAACCTATCGGAAGATGATTCAAAACCTTGTGTGGGCGACCGCCTACAACCTTGTTGCGATCCCCGTCGCCGGGGGACTGTTCGTCCGCTGGGGCTTCGATCTCCCGATGAGTGTGGGGGCCGTCGCGATGAGCGCGTCCACGATCATTGTGGCAGTCAATGCGCAGTTGCTGCGTCACCTGAAACTGCGGCGCGATGTCCTTTGATGAACTGCACGGGGATAATCGGGGCGAACGGCTCAGAACGGCTCAGAACGGCTTGCCAGTGGAGAGGCTGACTGGTGACGCTCTTCATACCGGAGGCGACATGAACTCGCGTGATTGGCATACCCACACGCCGGATGAACTTGAGACGACCTTACAGTCCAATCTGGACGGAGGATTGTCTGAGCGGGAGGCCCAGCAGCGTCTGGCTGAGCACGGCCCGAATGAACTGCCTGCGGCCCCTCCAGTCTCGGCCCTGACTCTCCTCATCGGACAGTTCACAAGCGTCATCATCTGGGTGCTGATCGGTGCCGCCGTCGTATCCGGCCTCCTGCAGGAGTGGGTGGATGCAGCCGCGATCCTCGCCATCGTGCTGCTCAACGCGTTCCTGGGCTTTGTGCAGGAGTATCGGGCCGAGCGGTCGATCGCGGCGTTGAAAAAGCTCTCGATCACCATGGCGCGCGTGATCCGAGATGGGGTGATCCGGTCAATTCCCGCGCGTGAGCTCGTGCCAGGCGATCTCATTCAGGTCGAAGCGGGCGATCGTGTTCCGGCGGACAGCCGCTTGGTCTATGCCACGGGGCTCCAGACCCAGGAAGCCTCGCTGACTGGCGAATCGACCCCAGTCGCCAAATCAGCCGAGCCGATTCTCCACACAGAGGTGCCCTTGGGTGACCGCCATAACATGTTCTTCATGGGGACCATTGTCGTCTCCGGCAAAGGGCGCGCGCTGGTGACGGCCACCGGAGCCCAGACGGAACTCGGAAAGATTGCCGCGCTGATTCACCGAGAAACCCAGGCCGAGCAAGAGGAAACGCCGCTTCAGCGTCGTCTGGAGCACCTCGGCCACACATTACTCTGGCTCTCGCTGGGCATCGTGGTGGTGGTGTTTCTGCTCGGGGCCTTGCGCGGCATTCCGCTGGTGACGATGTTTCTCACGGCCGTGAGCCTGGCCGTGGCGGCGATCCCTGAGGGGCTGCCCGCCGTGGTCACCATCACGCTCGCTCTTGGCGTCACAAGGATGGTGAGACGGCATGCGTTAATCCGCCGCCTTCCCGCCGTCGAAACCTTGGGCTCGACAACCGTGATTTGCTCCGACAAGACGGGGACGCTCACGAAGAACGAGATGACAGTGACGATCCTGTACCAAGGTGGAGAGATCTTCACCGTGACCGGTGAAGGGTATGCGCCAGACGGGGAAATCCGGTCGGACAGTGAGCCCACGACACCGGCTCTGAAACCAGGACTCATGACGCTTTTGCGCGCCTCGGTCTTATGTAATGGAGCTGAGCTGCGGCTGGAGAACTTTCTCTGGCAAATCGTGGGTGATCCGACGGAGGGCGCCTTGCTGGTCGCGGCGGCCAAGGGCGGACTGACAAAGAATGACCTGGAACAGGAAAACCCCTGGCTGGGCGAAGTGCCGTTTGACTCAGAGCGAAAGAAGATGACCGTGGTGCGCCGCACGGCATCCGGGCCTGCGGCCTTTGTTAAAGGCGCCCCGGATGTCTTGCTGCGCGACTGCCACGCCTGGCTCACGCGAGGCGGCGACATCCAGCCGCTCACGGATGCGCTCCGCCAGGAGATCACGGCTACCAACCAACGCCTTGCGTCACACGCGCTCAGGGTCCTCGGGGTGGCCATGCGTCCGCTGGACCAGATCTCGGACGTCTATGACGCTAAGAATCTGGAGTGCGATCTTGTCTTCTTAGGATTGGTCGGCATGAAAGATCCGATCAGGCCGGAAGCGAAGGCGGCGGTTCAGGCCTGCCAGACGGCCGGAATCCGGACCGTCATGATCACCGGAGATCATAAGGACACGGCGGTCGCCATTGCGAAAGAGCTAGGGATCATGGAGCCGGGCAAGCAAGCCATCTCAGGGGCGGAGCTGAACCAACTCTCGGATGAGGAGTTGCGTGATCGAGTGAAGGCAGCGGCGGTCTATGCGCGGGTAACAGCAGAACACAAACTACGAGTCGTCCACGCGTGGAAGCAACAGGGGGCCGTCGTGGCGATGACGGGCGATGGCG
Organism: Nitrospira sp. ND1; assembly: GCF_900170025.1. Taxonomy (NCBI): domain Bacteria; kingdom Pseudomonadati; phylum Nitrospirota; class Nitrospiria; order Nitrospirales; family Nitrospiraceae; genus Nitrospira; species Nitrospira sp. ND1. Next base: position 630,784 of record NZ_FWEX01000005.1, read on the forward strand.
TGAACGACGCGCCGGCTCTGAAGGCGGCGGACATCGGGGTGGCGATGGGCATTAGCGGCACGGACGTGACGAAAGAAGCCGCCGACATGGTGGTGACCGATGATAACTTCGCCTCCATTGCGGCGGCCGTCGAGGAAGGCCGGGCAATTTATGACAACATTCGTAAAAGTGTTTACTATCTGCTCTCCTGCAACATCAGCGAAATCCTATTGATGTTGCTGGCGACGCTGTTTGGTCTCCCACTCCCACTGCTTCCGGTGCAAATCCTTTGGATCAACCTGGTTACGGATGGTCTGCCTGCCTTGGCCTTAGCGGTTGACCCGGCGGACGAGGGTCTCATGAGACGGCCCCCTCGCCCGCCGCAGGAGCCGTTCCTCACACGGGCACGCCTGCTGAGACTGTTTGTTCAGGGAACATTCATCGCTATGATCACGCTCCTGGCTTTCTTGTATTGCCTTTACGGCATGGACCTCAGTCTGGACCGAGCCCGCACCCTCACGTTTACGGTAATGGTTACGGCGCAGCTCTTCCATGCCCTGAATAACCGGAGCGAGGACCGATCGATCTTTGCTCTCGGCCTCTGGACGAACAAGCCATTGCTGGCCACAGTGGGGCTGTCCGCGCTGTTGCAGGTCGGCATTGTGTCGTGGCCTCCAATTCAAGGTATCTTTAAAGTCGTCCCCTTCGATCCCGAACATTGGGTTCTGGCAATTGGCATAGGGACACTGCCGCTCGTCGCCATGGAAATCTGGAAGCGAGCAAAAAAGAACGCTGACAGATAGAGCCGGACAGACATCGAGGTCATTCCGTTCGGATTGAGAGCGTGGAAGACCATGATCATCTGGCATCTTACGCCTGACGCCCTGCGTTTTCCGTGCTTCGTGAGTGCAGGGCAGCAGGTCAATCTTCCGTTTGGCACGTCGAGGGGCGCCAACGGACTTTGATCAATGATCTGATCCGGCACCAAGGCGGTGTGGGAATGCAGGTCAGCGCAGAAGCACATTCAAGCAGCCGACAAGTCGAATCGAATTGTCAGCTTGAACGACTCGGATATCGGCTAACCATGTTGAAACGGGGGCTCATCGGCCGTCATTGAGGGCATCAGGTCTTGTCGAACGCAATATTCAGATCGCAAGTGGTTCCGTAACCATGGAATCGGTTAGGTGGTGACATTTGTCCACACAATAGGCCAAAACGGCGTGCTCTTGTGTGCAGGTGAAACCCAGCGGATCGTCGTGCTGCAATGATGATTTCAGATCTGGGAAGGCTCACGCTCTGAGGCGGGCGCCGTTCATTTGACCAAGCACGCGGGCTGATGTACTATCAGAAACGTTATGACTAAACTCTTCCTTCTCCTTCTGCTGTGCCTGTCCGTGTTGTGCATGACCCCGCTCATGGAGAGCCATCACCTGGCCTCAGACCATCTGCACCATGATGCGTCCACCTCCTGCTCGACCTGCATGGGCTCGGCAGCCATGAGTACGGGCGGGATGCTCTTCATCGTACTGGGCCTTTTGAGTCTCATCGTTTCCGCTGCACCTCCTCTCACACTGGTTGCGGATCAGTTCCATCCTCCTCGAACGCGCTGACGCGCCGTTTCCTTTTCCAGACAGTGTGATCAGAGCACCACCTGACAGGTTCGCTTGTCTGCTCCGTTGTGTGTGAACAGCGGATCTATACAGGCGTTCAGAGGAGCACACCCATGCGTATGCAACAGCTAGTTGCTTTGTTTGGCGCCACGATTCTCATCGTCGGCTTCACGGAGGCCTGTGCCCAGATCGAGCAACGGGATAAGCGGTTCTATTACCGAGCGCTCTGGAACTTTGCGCTACGGGAAAATTTACAAGCGCTCGACATCGAATTCAACGGGGTCGACTTTGGACATTCCAATCTCTATGAAAACCTGCTGCTTACCGGCGCCAAGGATGTCCCTGCGATCGAGGACCGGGCTCGAAAGGAGACGCTCCGGTTTATTGACTCTCGACCAGTTCTCAATCCGAACGAGGAAGCGATCGCGCCGACCTATATGAAATTGGCCTGGAAGGCACAGAACACCTTTGATGAAGCGCATGCCTTGCATCGGGCCACCTACGACATCTACAGCTCTGACCTGGTGGACAAAGAGACCGCTATCCGTAAAGTGCTGGCGTTTTATCGAGACAGCACGTATGCGATTACGGCCAAGCGGCTGGATCATCAGCGTCTGGATACCTTTCCCTATTCAAAATCGTTTCGCCGAACGTTCCCGCTCTTCAATGCGACGATCTGGGCCTATCACTACCTGCAAGTGGCGGTGTATGACCCGCTGGACGCAGCGCCGAGTTTGGATGCCAAACAGAAGGTCGTGGAACCGATCCTGCGCACCTATCACGGCTACCTCGACAAGCCACCGGTGGAATGGACCTTCATGCCCATGACGGAGGAATTGAGCCCGAAGTTCGCCGCGGAGTATCCCGAGATTGCGAACATCTTCGATAACCTCCACATGATGCATGACAACATCAGTGACATCCTGACCACCGATCTCCTCCCGACCTGGGAGGAAAAGCGTCAGGAAATCTATCGCGTGACCCAGGCGTACTACTGGGCCAGTGCGGATCCCACGAATCCTTTCATTGTGCGTGACGGACAACTCCACCACTCGGACTCGGGGCCAACTGTAGAACCTGGAGCGCCAGGCGAACAGTCCGGGCACTCAGGAGGTCACCAGTGACAAGGAAGACTTCCAGGGTTGTCGTACTGTTCCTGCTGATAGTGCCGACCGTCGTCTGGGCGTTGGACCACGACAATCTGGACCCCAACCGTCCCATTGCCATTGAAGATGCCTATGTGGTGCCGAAAGGCGAGATCGGGGTCGAGGGAGGCATCCTGTTTAGTGACCGTAAGCGAGGGGACAGCCGGCTTGTGTTCCAGCCACAGTTGATCATCGGGGCATTTAACAATACCCAATTGGAGTTGAGTAGCGATGTGTCGACGGACCCGAGGTCGGTCGTGGGGGATGATAAATCCGGCAATCTCACGGTCGGCGCGCTGTATAACTTCAATACCGAGACCCTGAGCCTGCCGGCCTTTGCAGCCCGCGTGCAACTAGGGTTTCCCACCGGTGTGAATGCGAAGGGCGTGGATACCGCGGTGACCGGGGTCATGACGCGCTCGTTCGGGCAATGGCGAACCCATCTCAATGTGGGATATACGTTTCTAGGATCACCGCAGGGCCAGGAACGGACTGGAACGTACCGGGTTGTGGCGGCGGTGAGTTATCCCCTTGGGTATCCGACCAGTTTTCGCGATACCATCATTGCCAACGTCTTTACCCGTCAATCTGATCTGATGGGCCAACGGAATCCGACAGGGATCGGGATCGGTCTTCGGCATCAAGTCAGTTCGCGAATCGTCGCCGATATAGGCATCGGGAGTGAGTTATTCGGACCGGCGGATCGATCGGTGTTTTTCAGCACCATTGGCCTGTCGGTTGGATTCTGAAAAAGGAGAAGTCTATGGCATTCAACATGTTCAGGCTCCGAATCGCCCTGGTCGCGGTGGCCCTGTTGGGAAGCGCGGGCTGCCAGTCCTCGCCAAAAATACAGCAGACCGTGTTACCTGCACCAGTCGGGACGAATGTTGCTGCGGTCCACCACAATGACGAAGGCCTTCTCGCCTATCAGCAGGGACAGTGGGAGAGCGCGAGGCAACATTTCGAAGCGGCAATCACGGCATCCCCGGAATTGGCCGAAGCCCACTACAACCTCGGGATGGTGCTGTATCGGCTTGGTGCATTGAGTGAGGGGGCTGCGCATTTCATCAAGGCGGCGAACTTGGCGCCGGGGGACAAAATCATCTGGAATTCACCCCCTCTCGCTGGCGTATCAGTTCCGGAAAAAGAGAGCAAAATGCCAGGTCACGGAGGAGGCGGGCATAGTCACTGACGAGGTTTTGGCGAGAAGGGCAGAAGTCTATCGAGTTTCACGAGCGTCCGCGTCACGAGAGACACGTTGGGGAGCATCCCTTCAGTCAGATGGGTATGGACAATTATCCGAAGCATATGCGGATCACCAGCACGCACTGAAGGAAGACGCGGAAGGGTGTGCACGTGTCACGGTGTAGAGGCAGATGTTCTCGCGTGAGACTGAGTCTGAGCCTCTTGCTTCACAATGGAAAGAATGGATGTTGCGATGACACTACGAAAGTCAGGCACTCACGGGCGCGCACGTTGGCTTTTACCATTATGGCCATAGTTCAGCATGGCCATACGCTCACCTGTCGACATGAGCGGCGCTCGGTGTTCACCATCGGGGTGTGGACCAACAAGCCGTTGTTATGGGTGAGGAAGGATTGGCACGTCTTCAGGCTGCCATAGTGCCGACCCTGCTGCTACAGCCGATCTTTCAGGGTCGCTTCATTTGATCCAGAACGCTGGCTGCAGGTGTTTGGGATCGGCATCCAACCCTGCTGGCCATGGAAGGCTGGAAACGACTGCACCTGGTACCTCATCCGGACAGCATTGACAAGCACTGGCCTTTCGAACTGAGCCTGGCAGAGTCGGAGGTTCCTGACGATAGTGAGAGGGGCGAAGAATGTGTAGCTTTGGGGAGGGGCTATGTTATATATGGGTTACACTCAGAGGCATAGCTGGTGTTGAAAGGGCGAACAGAAAATGTGCTCCTGGTCGTACTGGTTCTCCTCCTCGGAGTCCAATTGACTGGTTTTACCTGTCTTGGTGAGTGGCAAGTCGGGTCAGCCGTGGGTCTCGTCGAAGCCGTGGATATTTCCCCATCTCCCGATGGGGCCGTGACAGATGACGGGTGCCCCTGCCATTTTGTGTTCCAGTCCGTGTCCCTTCCTGCTCCTGAAATTATCTCTCCATTCGCAGATGATGTCGTCTTGACTTCTACATTGTTTGCGCCGACCTTTGTCGTGGTCCTCTTCCATCCTCCCCTGAGCCTCTGACTCTTCGCAACTAGCCGTTCTCACAATTGATCAGCAGGCGAAGCGTTGCCCTGTCATGCGGGCAATGGGGAGGACTCTTGTGCAATACAAAACCGTGTGTCTTATTGGCATTATCTCGCTACTAGGCAGCATCTGGTGCGGGGAGTCATCGCCCGCCAGCGCTAATACAGGTGTATTCAAGCTCGAGGAAGTCATTGAGCTTGCGTTGAATCGGAACCCGGCAATGGCCGGCGCGGCAGCCGCTGTCAAGCAGAGTCGGGGAGAGCGAACCGCGGCTGGTGCATATATGAACCCGTCGATTAGTGGGACAGCGGGACGTGGGGCGATCACGGATCCAAGAACGGGCGTCGTCATTCTTGAGCATCAAGTGACCATTGAACAACCCGTGGAGTTGCCGGGGAAGCGTCGGGCCCGCCAAGGGGCCGCTGACGCGGGTCTGGCGGCGGCCCAGGCGGGAGTCGAGCATACACGACTGACGGTGCTGTCCGATGTCAAAGTGGCCTTCTATCAGCTGTTGCTGGCGCAACGAGACGTCGAACTGACGATCCAAAACCTGGCGACGATGCAAGAGATCTTTCAAATGATCAAAGCTCGGGTCGATGCGGGCCAAGCGAGGCCGTTTGAAGCCGTGAAAGCGAGCGTCGAATTGCAGAAAGCCGAAAAAGATCTGAGCCGGAGCCAAAATGGGTTGATCGTCGCACGGGTCCGAGTCGACGTGTTGACAGCCGGGGCGCTGGGGAAAAACTTTGTGGTGGGCGGGGACTTCTTGTCGTTCCCCCAGGAACTCGCGTTAGATGAACTGACGGCGCGTTCGCTGGAATCGCATCCGATGCTCCGGAGACTCTCCAAGCGGATCGAACAAGCTGAGCACAGCATTGTGCAGGAACGGGAGTCTCGCCTTCCCTACATCGCGCTCTCGGGTACGTACATCCGGGAAGCTGGCAATCAAGATTTCCTCATGGGGTTGAGGATTCCTCTTCCACTTTGGTACCGGCGGCAGGGGGAAATCGAAGCCGCCTTGGGGGCAAGGGAGCGTACCGAAGCGGAGCGAATGTCGGCGCAGAATGAGCTGGTGAGGAACGTGACTGAGCAGGTCCAGGGAGCGCAAACGGCGCGGCAGCAGCTCGACGTGTTTGAAAAGGGATTGTTGAAGCAAGCGGAGGAGGCGCTCAGGATCGCCAGGATCAGTTTCAAGCAGGGCGCGACCAGCTTGTTAGATGTGATTGACGCACAACGCGTCTCCCGCCAAATGCTGCTGGAGTATGCCCAGGCGCGGGCCGATCTGTCTGTCGCTCTGGCGAGGCTAGAACGCTGGACGGGAGAGCTTCGATGAGCGGGTTGAGTGATTTCTTAAGCGCAGGCGCGGAAACCAGGCTCACCCTGGCAGACCCCTCACGCCACGCCGGTGGTCTTTCAACCAGGAAGTCTCCCATGAGCCAGAATATGTTCGTTCTAGTGGTGTCTTCCCTTATCTCTGTTGTCGTAGGTTGTAGCGAGCGCAAGATCGAGCCACCGCCGCCGAAGGCAACGGCCGAGCAGGAGCCAGGCAAGGCTGCTCATCAGAAGGGCAATACTCCACAAACTGAGACCAGTGCGCCACACCAACTGACAGTCCCACCTCAGGCACTCGAAGGACAAACGTTCCAGACCGCCGTCGTTGAACGTCGAGTCTTCCGGGATGAAATTCAAGCCACTGCGAGCATCAAGCCGAACGAATATCGGCTGTTCCATCTCAGTCCCCGAATCGAAGGCCGAGTGCTTGATGTCATGGCAGAGCTCGGTGATCAAGTTAAAGAGGGGCAGCCGTTGGCGTTGTTCGACAGCATTGAGCTAGGACAGAAAAAAGCAACATTTCTCCAAGGTGTGACCAATCGCGATGTGGACTATCGCAACTATATCCGAGAAAAAGGCTTGTTCGAGCAACGCATTTCCTCGGAGAAGGAATATCTGGAAGCCAAGGGTACCTACGAGAAAAGCATGGCGTCCTATCGGGCCGCCTACGAAGCCCTGCGGCTCGTGGGCCTTTCGGACGATGAAATCAAGAAGATCGGCTGGAGTGAGAAGGGGAAGGCTCTCTCCTCCTTCGCGTTGGTGGCTCCACAAGCAGGGACGGTGATCGAGCGGAACATCACTCGTGGTGAACTGCTTACACCGAAGGACAATGCCTTCACCATCGCGGATCTTTCCACCGTCTGGATCCTCCTCGATATCTATGAACAGCATCTGGCGACTGTCCAAGTCGGGAGCGAGGTGGAGATCACCGTGGACGCATATCCGAAGGAGCGATTTCGCGGGAAGATCGCCTATCTCGGTTACGTGCTGAATTCGGATACACGAACCGTCGACGCACGGGTCGAGATTGCAAACCACGACCGCCGTCTGCGACCCGGCATGTTTGCCCGAGCGGCCCTCATTCTTCCCAGCACGCAAGAAGACCAAAAGGTCTTGGTCATCCCCCAGGACGCCATTCAACAGGTCGATGAGAAGTCGGTGGCATTTGTGGAGGAGCGCCCGGGCGCCTATACGGTCCGGCCGGTTCTTGTCGGCCGTAAGTCAGGAAACGACGCGGAGGTGCATTCCGGCGTAGCTGAAGGCGAGCGGGTTGTCACTCAAGGATCCTTCGATCTCAAGTCCATTCTGTTGAAGGAACGGATCGCGGGAGACTAGCCAGAGAATCGTCAGAGGAGCCACTCATGTTGAACTCACTCTTTGAATTTTCGTTGCGCAACCGATTTCTCGTGCTGGTGTTTGTGGGCCTCATTATTGCTGCCGGCGTCTATGCTATGCGGAAGTTGCCGATCGATGCCGTGCCCGACGTGACGCCGAATCAGGTGCAAATCCTCACCGACTCGCCCGGCTTGGGTCCCGTTGAGGTCGAGAAGTTCATTACCTTTCCAGTTGAAACGGCGCTGTCAGGGCTGCCAGGCATCACCCTGATCCGCTCGGTGTCCCGTTTTGGGCTGTCCGCCGTCACCGTGTACTTCGAGGAAAGGATGGACATTTATTTCTGCCGGCGACTTGTCATGGAACGGCTACCGCGGGCGCGGCAGGCAATTCCACCGGGATTCGGCAATCCCGAGATGGGCCCGATTTCGACGGGATTGGGGGAGGTCTTCCAGTTCGAGGTCAAGGGCCAAGGCTTTTCCCTCATGCAGCTACGCACGATTCTTGATTGGGACATCGCCTTGAAGTTGCGGTCCGTTCCGGGTGTCGTCGAGGTGAACAGCTACGGAGGGGAGCTCCAAACGTACGAAGTGGTGCTCGATGCGAGCAAATTGGTGGCGTACAAGATTCCGATGGGCCGAGTCTTCGAGGCAATCGAACGCAATAACGCCAACGCCGGCGGCGGATACATCGTGCACGCGCAAGAGCAATATCTGATCCGCGGCGAGGGGTTGGTGCAAACGTTAGAGGACCTTAACAATATCGTCGTGGCGACGGGACACGATGGGACACCGATCACGATTCGCAACATCGCGCAGACACGCTTTGAACCACTGATACGGCAGGGAGCGGTCACCCGGGACGAGGGCGGTGAAGTCGTGACGGGCGTGGCCCTCATGCTCATCGGAGAAAATTCGCGGGTCGTCGTCAACCGTATCAAAGCGAAACTCACGGAAATCCAGAAGTCGCTCCCGCCCGGCGTGACGGTCGACCCCTTCTATGACCGAACCGACCTGGTGCGCAATACCATTCAAACGGTCGCTACAAATCTCACCGAAGGCGCCCTCCTCGTGATCGCCGTCCTGTTTCTCCTACTGGGCAACCTTCGGGCCGGCCTCATCGTGGCCTCGGTGATCCCGCTCTCGATGTTGGTCGCGCTCACCGGCATGCTGGCCGCCGGCATTTCGGGTAACCTCATGAGCCTTGGGGCGATCGATTTCGGCCTTATTGTGGATGGGTCGGTCGTGATGATTGAAAACATCATGCGGCATTTGGCTGCGCGGCAGAAAGAACTGCGACGCCGGCCGAGCCCCGACGAGATCCGGCAAGTGATTTTACAATCCGGGCGGGAAGTGCTCCGCCCGATCTTCTTTGCCGTCGGCATCATCATCATCGTTTACCTGCCGATTTTGACGCTGCAAGGCGTCGAAGGAAAGATGTTTCGACCGATGGCGCTGACGGTCATCTTTGCGCTCGTGGCTGCGCTCGTCCTCGCGTTCACGGTGGCCCCGGTCTTCGTGAGCCTCTTCCTCCGCAGAGAAGTCAGTGACCAAGAAACGTGGGTGGTGCGCTGGACCAAACGAATGTACCAGCCGCTCCTATCACAGACCCTCCGGCATCCGGCGATCACCGCTGCCGCTGCCGCCGTCATCTTTGCCGGCAGCCTGGCGCTCGCGTCGTTGCTGGGAGCGGAATTTATTCCCAAGTTGGATGAAGGAGCGATCGCGCTGCAAGCCTGGCGGTTTCCGAGTGTTGCCTTAGAGGAATCAGTCAAGAGTACGAACCGGATTGGGCAAATTTTGGGGCAGTTTCCGGAGGTCGCCACCGTTGTCCCACGAACCGGTCGTCCAGAGATTGCCACCGATCCAATGGGGGTCGAGGTCAGTGACGTCTACATAATCTTGAAGCCCAAGTCGGAGTGGAAGACGGCTCAGACGAAAGCGGAGCTGATTGAGGCCTTCGATCGGGCGCTCAAGGCGGCGGTGCCCGGCACCATCTTCAGTTACTCTCAGCCCATTGAGTTGCGGGTGCAGGAGCTGATTGCCGGGGTGCGTTCCGATATTGCCATCACGATTTTCGGCGAAGATATGGACACGCTTAAACGCCTGGGCGATCAAGTGGTGCAAGTGGTCTCTGGGGTTCAGGGGGCCGCCGACACCAAGGCCGAACAAGTTGCGGGCATGCCGTACCTGCGAGTCATCATCAACCGCGAGGCGATCGCTCGATATGGCATCAATGCCTCGGAGATTCTCGGGACCGTCGAAGCCATCGGTGGACGTGTTGCGGGGCAGGTCGTCAAAGGCAATCAACGCTTCTTCATTCAGGTCCGCTTTCGGCCAGAAGATCGGAGCAATTTCGATCGGATCAAGGACATCCGAGTCGCCGATCCTTCAGGTCGGCAGATACCACTCAGTCAGCTCACGGACATTCGGACGGAGACCGGTTTGGCGCAGATCAGCCGGGAAAATATTCACCGGCGCCTGGCGGTGGAAACCAATGTCCGAAGCCGGGATTTAGCGAGTTTCGTGGCCGAGGCGCAGCGAGCCGTGGAAGCTCAGATCCCCTTACCAAAAGGGTATTGGATCGAGTGGGGAGGACAGTTCCAACAATTGCAGGAGGCATCCACGCGGCTGGCGATCGTCGTCCCGATCGCATTGTTTCTCATCTTCGTGCTGCTCTATTCGACCTTCAACGCGGTTGGGCCGGCGATGCTGATTTTTCTGAATGTGCCACTGGCGGCCACCGGCGGCATCATCGCCCTGGCGCTCCGCGGCATGCCCTTTTCGATTTCGGCCGCGGTCGGGTTTATTGCGCTGTTCGGAGTCGCGGTCCTCAACGGCGTCGTACTGATGGCCTACATCCTTGATTTGCAGAAACAGGGCCTGTCTCGTGCGGAAGCCGCTTCTCAAGGAGCCATGATTCGTCTGCGTCCGGTGCTGATGACGGCATTGGTGGCCAGCCTCGGTTTTGTGCCGATGGCCCTCTCGACCTCCGCGGGGGCGGAAGTGCAGCAGCCGTTAGCCACCGTGGTCATCGGTGGACTCGTGACCTCCACCGCCTTGACCCTCCTGGTGCTGCCAACCCTGTATGTTTGGGAAGAGCGGCTGCGAGAAGCGTGGGCCCAACGGAGAGGGAAGGCTGAAGAAGTGTCAGTGCCTTACGGGCAGGAAGTGTAGGACCTCAACATGTTCGAGGCCGGAGATGAGTAGAATAGGTGATTCAAAACCAAAGAAGGGAGGCGGTCATGAGAGGAAGGAAAGACTACCTCCTGGAAATGACGTGATTTGGAGTTCCCTTACGCTCAATGGAATGGAGGTCTCCAGCAAGACTTTCCCTGGTCTTCCGGCGTCTGATGAGCATGGACATAGCCACTCACCGATGCGAGATCCGTGATCCTCATGGCATCGTGCGAAGGTAAAGGGGCTCCGGTCGTGATCTCATGTCTGCTCGCACTACAACGCAGAGGGTGAGTAAGAGTGAAAGCCATTCTGGTGGTCGACGATGATCCGGATATCCTACTCCTCTGTCGAGATCGGTTTGAGGGCTGGGGCTATGTCGTTCACAGCGCGGCCAGTGGGGAGCAGGCCTTAGCCTTGCTCTCTACGCTTGAGATTCATGCCATGCTTCTCGATCTACATCTCCCAGGGCTGGAAGGAGCCGAGGTGCTCCGACTGATCAGAGAGCAGGGCCTCGGGTTACCGATTCTGTTGATCAGCGCTGCTCACTCCGGACAGCCGAACAAGTTGGTGGGGCCGAATGGTGCCCAAGGCTTTCTGCCCAAGCCCTTCGACATTGTCGAGCTCGAGCATTGGGTCAGGCAATGGGTGGGTGCTCCCTAGGTCGAAGCGAAAAAGACATGGACTCAACAGCTAAGTCACGATACGCAATGAGGCTTTTGGAAGTGGGGGCTGGATTCGCCGCGCTGTTACTTCTCGGCTGCACAACCGCTCCCCAAGAAGCTCACGTGTCTCCTGCCCAAGCACTGATCGGTAAATCGAAACAGGACCTTCTTGGCTGTGCCGGGAGTCCCCTTCGAGAAATCCCGACAAGTGGGGGGATTGTGTTGAAATACTATAAAGAGGCGCCGATGTTTGAAGAGTCGTTCATGGGCTCGAAAGGGAGCAGATCGGGGACTCATCATGGATGTTGGGCGAGTATCAGCATGAGTGAAGATCGGGTCATAGGGGTCGAATACAAGTCCGTTCCGACTCGTGGTACCGCCAACGACCATTGCGACGAGATCTTCAAAAATTGTGCATACTAACTTTTTAAGGAATCTTGAGCACGCTTGCACAGCTAGGGCAAAACATGACGGTGTCCGAAAAAACATTTGATTCTTCAAGGCCTCTTGCTAAAGAAGCATGACAACAATGAATAGAAAGGAAGCCTCTGTTGCCGATTCAGTCGCCCCAAATCTCTGGACCAATTCTGAGCGTCGCCGCGCCGTCGCACGCGGCCGCAAATTGGAATACATCACGATCGGCTATAACAGCCTTGAAGGCTTGATTGCGGTCGTCGCTGGCTTTATCGCGGGCAGTATTGCGCTGGTCGGCTTTGGATTCGACAGTCTGATCGAAGTGACCTCCGGCGCAGCCTTGTTGTGGCGGCTGCACGCTGATGTGGACGAATGCCGTCGCGAGAGGGTAGAAGCCATTGCGCTGCGCATCGTTGGCCTCTGCTTCTTAGTGCTTGCCGTCTACGTCAGCTATGACTCGCTTAGTTCACTCCTCCACCGAGAGCCTCCCGATCCCAGCCTGGCCGGCATCATTCTCGCTGTGCTTTCGCTGATCGTGATGCCGCTTCTCGTCCGAGCGAAGCGGAAAGTCGCCACTGTTCTTGGTAGTGCAGCCATGAGCGCTGATGCCAAGCAAACGGAACTCTGCACATATCTTTCAGCAATTCTCTTGGGTGGGCTACTTCTGAACGCCCTATTCGGCTGGTGGTGGGCCGATCCCATCGCCGCTCTCGTCATGGTGCCTATTATTGCGAAAGAGGGGATCGAAGCAGTCCGAGGCGAAACGTGTTGTGACTAGGTACAGTTCGCGATGTCTCCTCCATGATCGATCAATGTGGCTGAGGTGACAGAGGTCATCGAAGTCGCCGGCGGGGGAATTGCCGCTGGAGAGGTCTTTGAAGGACAGTGGCGGTTTCCGATCATGGTGCGCTTTCCAGATGATCGGCGCGCTGATGCCGCGGCGATTGCGGCCCTGTGGGTGACTGCGCCCGATGGCTCACGCATTCCGCTACGAGATTTGGCTGACGTTCGAATTGTCGACGGGCCAGCACAAATTAGTCGTGAGCATGCGAGCCGTCGGATTGTGATCGAAGCCAAGGTGCTCGGGCGCGACCTGGTCGGCGCGGTCGAAGAGGCCCAAGCCGGAGTGGGTCGGCTGGTGAAGCTTCCCCCCGGTTATTATGTGACCTGGGGAGGTCAATTCGAAAACCAGCAACAGGCGATGGCGCGCTAGCCATTGTCGTGCCTCTGGTCGTTGGACTGATCTTCCTGCTGCTCTTTTTCACCTTAGGAAACGTGAGGCAAGCGGCGCTCATTCTCCTTGCGATTCCGTTTGCGATGGTCGGCGGCCTGCTGGCGCTGCTGCTGGGCGGGCTATATCTCTCGGTTCCTGCCTCCGTCGGATTTATTGCCCTGTTCGGTGTGGCGGTGCTCAATGGAGTGGTGAAAATCGCCTACATCAACCAGCTGCGGGAAGAGGGAATGTCACTGGACGAGGCAGTGCTGACCGGCATGGTCTTGCGTTTGCGTCCTGTCCTGATGACCGCGGTTGTCGCGATGATGGCGCTCATTCCCCTGCTGCTGGCCAGCGGCCCCGGCTCCGAGATACAACGGCCGCTTGGCACGGTCGTGATCGGGGGGTTGTTTTCGTCAACGGCCTTGCCCCTCGTGATCTTGCCCGTGCTCTATCGGTGGATGGAACGAAAAGTTCTTCAACGGCGTGAAGCGGTCACCTCAACGCTTGCCTCAGGGGCTGCCACGGAAGCGACAACATGAAGTACGAGGAGGTGATGTATGGGTCAATCTTGCCGGAGACGGCCATGGGAGTGTCAACAGCCGGCACGCTTCCGGGGAAAGGGCAACGAAGCATTGAAGAAGCAGTCAGGGCCTAGAGCAAGGGCGAGAGAGATCGCAATTGCCAACTGCAGAAGGAGTCAGCCTCTATGAACTGTGGGATACAGACTATCAGACTATTGACGGGAGCCGTCATCGTCGCAGGGTGTGTGGCGGCAACCAAACCAGCGAGCACAGTGTTGCCTGCGCCAGGCAGTACGAATCCAGCCGCTGTCCGGCATAACGAGGAGGGCATCCAGGCGTATAGCCAGAAACAATAGGATAACGCGAAGCGACACTTCGAGGCCGCCGTTGAGGCCTCACCTGCACTTGCTGAGGCGCATTATAACCTCGGCATGGTTTTGTACCAGGTTGAAGCATTGCGGGAAGGAGATGCACATTTTATGAAGGCTGCCGATTTGGCTCCAGGGAACACAGTCATTTGGGATTCACCACCGCTACGAAATGCGACCGTTCCGGAAAAAGCATCGATAATCCCGGGGGCGTCTGATGGGCATCGCCATTAGAAATCGAACGTCTTGGTGCGATCCGGCGGTGCGCTTCAGGATGAGCATCGCACTGAATGAAGTCGGCCGACCACAACGAAGGAGCTCACGTGCATAGCAACACAGAAAGCAGATCTCGACAGCAAAAGAATCTGCGACGCATCTTGCTGCTCACCGGGGTATTTATGGTCGTCGAAGTGATCGCCGGCCTCTTCACGGGAAGTTTGGCGTTGTTGGCTGACGCCGGTCACATGCTGACGGATGTGGCGGCACTGAGCCTGAGTGCATTTGCCATGTGGATGGCTGGGAAACCATCGACTCCGGAGAACACCTATGGCTACCATCGCGCGGAGATTCTTGCCGCGGTTGTCAATGCCGTGGTGCTGCTGTTCCTTGCGATATGGATTCTCTACGAGGCCTATGACCGCTTTAGGGAGCCAACCCAGGTGCTTGGTCTTCCGATGTTACTGGTTGGACTAGTTGGATTGGCGGTGAACCTTGCGAGTATGAAACTTCTCGACGGCCATGTTGACGAGAGTCTGAATGTGCGCAGCGCCTATCTTGAAGTGGTGAGTGATGCGATCAGTTCCATCGGCGTCATTCTCGGTGGCGCGATTGTGTGGATGACCGGATGGGTGCCCATCGATCCACTCCTCAGCGTGGGGATCAGCCTCTTCATTGTCTGGCGCACATGGGAGCTCCTTTCCCAAGCCGTTCATGTCCTCATGGAAGGAGTTCCAACTGGTGTGGATGCACGGGAGGTCGGGCGGGCGATGGCTGACGTACCGGGCGTGAAGGGGATACACGACCTTCACATCTGGACCATCACGTCCGGTCTGGATGCACTCAGTTCCCATGTTGTGGTCCCGGTTGGGGAAGATCGAGATGCGGTCCTGCAACACCTGCAACAACTGTTGGCAGAGCAGTTTGGGATTGAACATGTCACGTTGCAGATTGTGGAGCAAGGTTCGGATCGGATTCGTATCGATTCTCAGTCTTCTCGCAATGTGATTGAATGAATCCAGCTCTCAGGCATAACTGGGTCGACACGGATAACTCGTCATTGTTCTGAGGACCTCCAGCGTCCTCATCCTGTGACAATCATTCCAACTATGAGGACATCGCGATGTCTCTGCTCGCTTCGATAGGACTGTTCATACTTGCTGGGCTTTGTGAAATTGGCGGCGGTTACCTGGTGTGGTTATGGCTCCGTGAGGGGAAGCCGATCGGCTACGCACTCGCCGGTGCTCTTATCTTAGTACTCTATGCAATCATTCCAACTTTGCAGACGGCCCACTTTAGTCGAGTCTATGCGGCATACGGAGGGATGTTCATCGTATTGTCGCTGCTCTGGGGATGGGGCTTCGATGGCACGCGACCGGACAGATTCGACGCGATTGGTTGTCTCATCTGCCTGATTGGCATGACGGTTATCATGTATGTGCCACGGACCTGAGCGAGAGAGGTCTGACAGAAAGAAATACGTCGATTCATCGTATCGGTGACGCTGCACTCATTGATACGGCGCGGCTATGTGAAGCCGTGAACCAGCGCACGCAGCGAATCTGAACGGCGAGGCGCGGTGGAGGACTGTATAAGCGGGCCGATTGGTCCTGTTGTATCCCCGCGCGCTGATCGACATTGTCCGAACGGTCGGGCACCTGCAACGTATCTACGCCGAGAAGGGCCATCCCAATGAAGACACAGGGAAAAGACATCATCCGAGGTATCGTGCAGGCCGCCAAACAACTCGATCATGACGTGACTTTCGTGCATCTCGAAGATTATGACATGACGCTCGCTCAACTCATGGCCGTTGGTGTGGATCTGTGGCTCAACACGCCGCAACGGCTGCTCAAGACCTCAGGGACCTCGGCGATGAAAGCCCCACCTAACGGGGTCTCGAGTCTCAGTTTCCTGGATGCCTGGTGGCTGGAAGGTCATATCAAGGGCGTGACGGAATGGTCGATTGGTCACGAACGGCCGGGCGAGAAGTGAATTCGGCCAAAGAAGCATGTGAACTCTATCAGAAACTGCGCCGGACCAGCGTGCCCATGTATTATCAGTCGCGGGACCGTTGGATTGATGTGATGCGGTATACAATGGTCTTCACCGCATCGCTCTTCGATACCCATCGGAAAGTACAACAGTATGCCGCGAACGTCTATGTGGGACATGGAGGGCATGGTTGCCGAGTGATGTGCGCCTGAACTTCTTTGTGCGATCGAATCAGAGACGGGGTGCTGCATGCGGGTTAGCGGCAGCGGCTCTCTTTGGAATGAGTCCTCCGCTCGCCAAGCTCCTGCTTCCCGAGGCTGGACCCCTTCTCATCGCGGGTTTGCTCTATCTTGGAGCCGGAATGGGACTCCTTGTCTTTGAGAGGGTGTTCTACCGTGGATCTGAAACCTCACGGCGCGAGACACAAGTTGGGCCTTCCGATCGATGGTTATTGGCGGGCATCGTCTTCACAGGCGGCATCCTAGGACCTGTCTTCATGCTGTGGGGGTTACAACGCGTGACGGGAGTGTTCGGCTCGCTGCTGCTGAACTTGGAAGCGCCCTTCACGATTGTGTTGGCCCTGCTGCTCTTTCGAGAACACCTCGGGCGGGTCGAGGGAGTTGGCGCCGTGCTGATCATCATCGCGGCTGCGCTCCTTCAGTACCGATCGGGGGATCTGCGTCCTGATGTGTGGGGATTCTTCGCCATCGCCGGCGCCTGCCTCGCGTGGGCGCTAGATAACAATTTGAGTCAGCGATTATCCTTTCGCGATCCAATCGTCGTGACGCGGATCAAGACATTAAGCGCGGGGGTCTGTACGCTGAGTCTCGCTGTCGTGGTCGATCACAGCTTGCCTCGGCCACTGATCCTCATCGCCGCCTTGCTGCTGGGGGTTCTCAGCTATGGTGTGAGTCTCGTGTTGGATATGCAGGCGCTCCGTCTGTTAGGAGCCGCACGGGAAGCCGGATTCTTTGCGACCGCGCCGTTTATAGGTGCCCTGGCCGCTGTGCCTCTTTTAGGTGAACGCTGGGGATCACATGAAATCGTCGCCACGGTTGTGATGGTGCTGGGAGTGGGACTGCTGCTCAGCGCCCGTCATCACCACATCCACGTCCATGCGGAGGTTCTGCATGACCATACCCATGTGCACGAGGACCACCACGACCATGAGCATGAGGGAGAGCATCCGATTGAGGAGCCACATGCACATCTGCATGGGCATCTTCCCCTGATGCATGACCATCCGCATGTCTCCGATCTCCATCACCGCCATGAACATGGGTAGCTTCGTGATGGACAGCTTGGTGATGCATGGATGGTATCTGTGAGGCCATATGAGGAGGTGGCATGGAATGATGTCCGAACCGCTGGAACTTGAACGGCGCTTGGACCATGAGGAGTGGATCATTGAGCGAGAAGTCAATATTCGGCTTGTTGCTGCTGGTATCAATGAACTGTCTGAGGCTCTTCCTCCCTCTCCTCTCAAGATTTTCCTGGCTCAATTCTCCAGTCTCATCGTCTGGGTCCTCGTCGGCGCGGCAATCGTGTCCGGCCTGCCACAGGAATGGGTCGAGACTGCGGCGATCCTCACCATCGTGGCCTTGAATGCCATCCCGGGGTTTGTCCAGGGATTTCGAGCTGAGCGGTCGCTGTCAGCCCTGAAACAACTCTCAGGAGGGGAGCGCGATCTAGGCTTCTTAAGATTGAGTGGTCTATGAAAGATCCGATCAGACTGGAAGCGAAGATGGCTGGGGAGGCTTGTCGTACCGCTGGGATTCACACCGCCAGATCATAAAGACACAGCAGTCGCCGTTGCGAATGAGTTCGGCTTTATGAAGCGGGGACACGAGCGGCATCACAATCAGGAGAGGTGGACGATGAGCCCTGATGTTCTAATCCGGTTGTCGGCCTTTACCGGGGTGCTGGGTCTGATGGCTTTGTGGGAAATATTTGTCCCGAGGCGCCAGTTGAATACACCGAAGATGCGACGCTGGATCGCCAACCTCTCGGTGGTGGTGTTAGATTCGGCCATCGTCCGCCTGCTGTTCTCTGCGGGCGCGGTCGGCACCGCGCTACTGGCTGCCGAACGGAATTGGGGTGTCTTGAACCACGTGAGCTGGCCGCTCTGGATCGAGATGGTGGTGGCGGTTGTCGCGCTAGATTTCGTGCTCTATCTGCAACATGTGCTGTTCCACGCCGTACCCCTCTTCTGGCGGTTCCATATGATGCATCACGCGGATCTGGATTGTGATGTCACCACCGGGCTCCGGTTCCATCCGGTAGAAGTGGTCCTTTCAATGGTCATTAAAGTGGCAGCTGTGGTCGTCCTCGGGGCGGCGCCGTTGGCCGTCCTTTGCTTTGAAGTACTGCTGAACGCCACGTCCATGTTTAACCACAGCAACGTATGGATGCCCGCCGCGGTGGATCGAGTCCTTCGATGGATACTCGTGACTCCCGATATGCACCGCATCCACCATTCGATCAGGCATCGGGAAACGAACTCGAACTTTGGGTTTAATCTGCCGTGGTGGGATCGCTTGCTGGGTACCTATCGCGTAGAACCCATCTCTGGGCATATAGGTATGACGCTCGGGCTTGAGTAGTTTCGAGATCCTTCTCAGTTGACCCTGGCCGGTATTCTTGCCCTTCCGTTTGTCGGGAAACCGGGCGAGTATCCACTCAGTCGAGAGGACTCAAGAGGGTCGTGATCGAAGTGACCATTTGACGACTATCCTTGGGAGTACAACCATATGGTTCGTCAGTTGCTTTGTCGAATCGGGGGGACGAAGGTAAGGGGGAGTAAGACAGAGGGAGCAAGGACGGAGCCGACCTGTGCAAAAGCGGAACCAATAGTGGCATATAGAAGGGATGAGATGACCAAGCGGTCATTTCGTTAACTCTTCGACACGCTTCCTGAGCAGACAAAAAGCCTCGTCAAAGGCCGACTCGATTTCGGCGTCAGATCCAATCGCTTTGGCTGGGTCAGGCGTGCTCCAATGCAGCTTTGTTGGCTTCCCCGGAAATAGCGGACAACTTTCACCAGCGGCTTGATCGCACACCGTAATCACGAGATCAAAAGTGTGATTTGCCAACTCGCTCCAGGACTTACTGCGCGGGTGACCTGGATCAATGCCATGTCGCGTGAGCGTTTTAATGGACTTAGGGTGCACAGAGCCCGTCGGATGGCTCCCTGCGCTCCAGGCCTGATATAGGCCATGGCCAAGCGCATTGATCAACGCTTCCGCCATCACCGACCGACACGAATTGCCCGTGCAGAGCACCAATACTTTGGTAACTTTGGGGTTCATGAGCCGCAGCACCCGGCCGTTTGATCAGACGGCTCACAGCAGTTGGGCTGCCCCATCGTCGCAGGCGTGCAGCAGGCACGGTCCGTCGATTCGGCTTGTCCTGAGAAGAGTTGAACATCTTCCATCGTCCGATACGTTTCCCATGCGACCCCCGCGGGATCTTGCACCCACGATTTTTCCGACCGGGCGTAACAGCAGACTGTTTCCCCTTCATCGGCCAATGTAACATCGTTCGCCTTGAGACGATCCCGGACTTCTGCCAATTCCGTGTCCTCCTCAACCTGAATGCCCAAGTGATCGATGCCTTTCTTGGCGCGTGTCGAGATCGCAAAGTTCACGCGAGGGTCCTCCAACAACCATTTGGCATAATCAGGTTTCGTTTTGATTGGAGGGACCCCAAAGAGTGCTGTGTAGAAGTTGATACCTTCGCTAAGGTTCTCTACCCCAATGTGCAGATGTAATCGTTTCATGATGGTTCTCCTTTCGTGGCTATCCGGCGGTCAGCCCGGCGACCAATTGCGTGATCGCATCCGTTAACAACTAATTGAACAAGCGAGTCTGAGACTTCCCTTCAATACAATGAGTAGGCCAACAAACAGTGCCATATAGAGCAACCAATCTCGGAATACGTGGAGGAGGGTGACCGGCTTGCTCAAACCGGGCCATATCGGCTTCGATGACTTTTCGAAGACGTACACACATATCAGTATGGCCGAGGACATAATGCCAACCAGGCTCAGCCATTCCATGTATGCCCCCACTGTGCGTGGTTCTGGGCCGGTCCTGCGGATCAAAGCTGGGGTCGGTAACAAGTTTCCCTGTCTTCTGATCGTGTGATTCGACCGCAACCTGGGCCAGACCAGCACCACACACATATTTCCCGTCACTGACACAGGTCATGCTGTGACCTCTTTCAAAGGGAACCAGTGCCGGGTTCGATTGCACACATGACACACGGACAGCATGACCGGAACTTCGACTAACACGCCGACGACGGTAGCCAGCGCGGCCCCGGATTCGGGACCGAACAACGCAATAGCCGTTGCCACGGCGAGTTCAAAGAAGTTGCTCGCTCCGATCAGTGCTCCCGGCGCCGCGACGACATAAGGGACCCTCAAGCACTTCATCAAGCCGTAGGCCAAGGAGGCATTGAAATAGACCTGCAGAAGAATCGGGATCGCAATCAGCAGGACGTGGAGGGGTTTGCCCAGAATATTGTCTGCTTGAAAGGCAAAAATCAGGATTAAGGTCACGAGTAGCGCTATGATCGTGACGGGAGCAAACCGAGGAAGAAGCGTATCCTCAAACCAGGTCTTCCCTCGCTGCCTGATGAACCTCTGTCGGATCAGGACTCCCAATACCAACGGAATCACAATAAAGCCTACGACCGAATAGACGAGCACCGCGAACGGTACAGTGAGCGAGGAAGCGCCACCGACCAGGAAGCCGACGATCGGAGCAAACAGCACGAGCATGATCAGATCGTTCACCGAGACCTGAACCAAGGTATAGGCCGGATCGCCATCCGTGAGATAGCTCCAGACAAAGACCATCGCGGTACACGGTGCGGCAGCGAGGATGATGGATCCAGCGATGTATTGGTCCGCTTCGGCAGGAGTCATCCAGGCTGAGAACATGAATCGAAAAAAGACCCAGGCCAAGAGAGCCATGGAGAACGGTTTCACCACCCAATTGATAAAGAGAGTGACCAGTAAGCCCTGAGGACGCTGGCCGACCTTCGCCACGGCACGAAAATCAACTTTCATCATCATGGGGGTGATCATCAGCCAGATCAGAACGGCCATGGGAAAATTCACATGACTGTCCTGGCCGAACTCCATATCTCGCAACGCCTGAATGACCCCAGGCGCTGATTTTCCCAGCAACACACCCGCGACCATACAGAGGCCCACCCAGACGGTTAGATAGCGTTCGAAGAGATTTAGCTTTTTGTCTGTCGGAAGCGTCTGCTGCTCGATGATTGCCACGGTGTCCATGGGGTATTCCATAAAATCAATAAATGTTGATGACTGAAGGCAAAAAAAGTCAGGGGCAACAACCTTTCTTCGCGGACCGGCCTGAGGGACGGTTAAGGGAGTTCACCGCCTCCTGCAGTTCTTCAAGTGCGTCTGGATTAAGCGAATAATACACCCATCGTCCTTCAGGTCGATCAAGGACTAGTCCCGCCTCTTTCAACACTCGGAGGTGAAACGAAAGCCGTGACTGGCCTGTCTTAAAGGCGTCTGTCAGTTCGCACACACATTGCTCGCCATCTTTCAGTTGTTCCAGGATCAATAACCGGGTTTCATCTGACAGGGCCTGGAACACTTTGGCAACGTCCGCTATTGGTTTAGCCATCTTTGTTCTCATGAGTTACGTTATATCAACTATTATTGATTAGTCAAGGAGTGGCGGTCGGACGATATTTCTGTAGGTTTTTGGAGTGCCCCCCTAGAATGAGACAGAAAAAATTAGCACACTTGTCACAGTAGAGGAGGTGGCAAGTGGCAAAAAAGCGGGTGGGCAAGTTTCCAAAGGCCTTTCGGCAGATGGCCGTGGACCGGCTCAAGCAGTGCGAGAATATTGTGGAGCTTGCCACAGAGCTCGGGATCCATCGGCGGCTGTTGTATCGGTGGCGCGATCAACTCGACCCGGCCGAGAGTGAGGACAGTCCACCGCCCGCGAACGCGCGGGAGTCCACACTGCGGAAAGAGGTCAGCCAGCTGAAGCGTCTGTTAGCGGATAAAACGGTGGAGATCGATTTTTTCAAAGGTGCCTTGCGAAAAGTCGAGGCTCGACGCCAGCGGAGCGGAAACTCTGGCGGGAAGGCATCTATGAGGAGATCCGGGACGTGATGCCGACGCAAGGCGCTTTGAGCATCGAGCGGATGTGTCAGTTGGCCCGGGTGAGCCGGGCGAGCTTTTACCGCTCGCTTGTTGAGCACCACCCGGAGGAAGAGGACATGGCGGTACGCTCTTCGATTCAGCAGATTGCCTTGGCGCATCGGCGTCGGTACGGCTACCGGCGGATCAGCGCGGAGCTGCGCACGCGAGGCCTGCTTGTGAACCGGAAGCGGGTGTTACGGCTCATGCAGGCAGACAACCTGCTGGCCGTGCAGCCGAGAGCCTTCGTGGTCACGACGGAGTCCGACCACCATTTGGACGTCTATCTGAACTTGGCCAGCCGCATGACGCTGACCGGGATGAATCAGCTTTGGGTGGCGGATATTACCTATAGTACGCCCAGCCAACGAAGCCCGCCTGTCTGGGGCTGAGTTGCTTGAGCATGTCTGGAATGCATGACTCGATGGAGCTGCTATAGCAGTCACGAGCATGCCCTCCTTCTGCTACGAGAAGAAGTGAGCCGAAGCGGCGGTGACTTGCCGGACACTGGCAAGGTGACGAAGTCCGCGGGAAACGGGGCGTGCGGCGAAGCGGTTACGCCAAGATGCGCCTCTAGGCTGAGCACGGGACGGTTGAGGAACACGCACCTATTGACACGCATCTGAGGGTTGAAATGTCACCCCTGCCGACACCGCTTCACAGGCAGGACGCGGATCCGTGCCCGTCATACGTATGGACTGGGATGGCGAGTGCTGGCGAGACATGTACGCTGGCCAGCAGGGAGTCATGGGGAGCGCGTAGCTAGACCATGACGTCCGCGACGACTTGCGGAACGCAAGGAGAAAGACTGCGATAGGCAACCTCGCCCGTGTGTGGAGTCCAGCATGTGAACTGGGGAAGGCGTGTACCGATGACAAGGGAGTGTGTCCCCCGAGGCGGTACACGTTGACGGAGCCCTCGTAGTAGTCCGCGGTCGGGAAAGCCGGCCACATGGCGAAGGGGGCAGTTTGAGCGGCATGTGTGGCGGATTACCTGACCACAATGAGGTGAAGACCTTTGATAATCAGGGAAATGCAACGCAAGCTGGCGACGTGGTCAATGGAGAACCCCGAACGCAAGTTCGATCGACTCCTGAGACTGATTGCGGATCGAACATGGCTGGCCGAAGCCGCGCGCATCACGCTCGCATCCAGTGGCGCGCGAACGCCGGGCGTCGATGGGGTCGACAAGGCCCTGATGACGGAAACCCTTCATCAGGAACGGGCGACGATACGTGCCGAGCTGTTAGCGGGCTGCTACAAGCCGCAACCCGCACGGCGCGTGTACATACCCAAGGCGAACGGCAAGGTGAGGCCCTTAGGGATTCCCAGTCTGCGGGATCGAGTGGTCCAGCGAGCGATGCTGATGGCCATGGAGCCGATCTGGGAAAGTGATTTCCATCGGGCGTCCTATGGCTTCAGGCCCGCCCGAAGTGTGCACCATGCGATACGAACGGTCAAATTGCAGCTGCAGGACAGTGATGAGCAAAGAACGGCGGGGCGCTGGGTGATTGAGGGCGACCTCGCCAGCTACTTTGAGACGGTCCATCACCGCCTGCTACTGAAAGGCGTCCGCAAACGTATTGCCGATCAGCGCTTCCTGGCCCTGCTTTGGACGTGCATCGAAGCAGGCTGTGTTGATCGGGGGCTCTTTTATGCCGCAAGCGAAGGCGTTCCACAAGGAGGGGTCATCTCTCCGCTGCTATCCAACATCGTGTTACATGAATTCGATGGCTGGATGGAGGCGAACTACCTGAGCAAGAAGGTGCGCAAGGACCGATGGGCATGGAACTTCGGCATTCTCACACAGCGGCCGATTGCTGTGCGAGAGAACCGGCAGTGGAAACCAGGCGTCTCCTACTGCCGCTACGCGGATGATTTCGTCGTGGTCGTCAAAGGAACCAAAACACACGCAGCGGCAATACGCGAAGCGTGCCGGACGTTTCTGGAAGGTCAGCTCAAACTCACGTTGAAGATGGAGAAGACCCATATCACCCACGTGAATGACGGCTTTGTCTTCCTCGGCCACCGCATCATTCGCAAGCGGGGACCGCGAGGTCATCTGCGACCGGTCACGACGATCCCATGGGAGAAGTACCGGGGCTTCACGGCCAAGCTGGTCAAGGAACTATCCGGCAATTACAGCGTGAACCACATGGACCTGATGGAACGCCTGAACCGGACACTCTCGGGGTGGGCGAACTTCTATCGATACACGGACTATACGGCGACCATCTTTAGCCGAGTGGACCGGACCGTCTTCTGGAAGCTCGGATATTGGCTCGCGCGCAAGTATCGGCGAGGATTCCCGAGCCTGATGCGCGAACACGTCCGGGCCCCAGAACTGGGGCGTGCCACCACGTGGGTACTGAAGGGACAGAATAGTCGTGGGTGGTATGGCGAACAGGCGCTTCGGCGCCTGGTCACCAGCCACAAAGGTCAGTTCAGGTGGCGGACCCCGGAAGGGAACCCGTACCTGATTCGCGACGAGCATCGCGCGTTTCTCGAATCGCGTTACGCTGACGTGGCTTTTGCGTTAAGCAACGCTTGAATGGAGAGCCGGATGCGCTGAGAGGTGCAAGTCCGGTTCGGGGAGGAGAGACTGGGAGCTAGTTCGACTACGCCCGGTCTCTCACTCCACTTCGCCTGCGCGCCGAGTTCGTCTACTTGGCGGTGATCCTCGATCGGTTCTCGCGCAAGGTGGTGGGCTGGGCGCTGGGCAAGACGCTGGCGACTCGTTTGCCGCTGGAGGCGTTGCACCACGCGATCACGACTCGTCAGCCGCCGCCGGGCGTGGTCCATCATTCGGATCGGGGCATCCAGTATGCCGCCGGGGCCTACGTGCAACTGCTCCGGCAGCATCAGATGCTCCCGAGCATGAGCCGGCCGGCGAACCCCTACGACAATGCCAGTTGCGAGAGCTTCATGAAGACGCTCAAGCGGGAGGAAATCTACGCGAATGCGTATCGTGATCTTGAGCATATACATAGGAACATGGCAGCCTTCATCGATCAGTACTATAACCGCATCCGACTCCACTCGGCGCTGGGCTATCGTCCACCGGAGGAGTTCGAGCACGCGATGGCATCAAGGCACGTGCCTAGGGCGGCCGGGGG
Organism: Nitrospira sp. ND1; assembly: GCF_900170025.1. Classification (NCBI taxonomy): domain Bacteria; kingdom Pseudomonadati; phylum Nitrospirota; class Nitrospiria; order Nitrospirales; family Nitrospiraceae; genus Nitrospira; species Nitrospira sp. ND1. The sequence goes on from NZ_FWEX01000005.1 coordinate 656,271, forward strand.
CCTTCGTGGTGGGGCATAGCTGTCCGAGGAAGTAGGACTGGTTACAATTTGTCATTCGCAAGCTATTGACTATGAAACTGATTGATGAGGTAAAGGGCTCTTCGTTCCTGCACCAACCACGACGTAAACCTGGTGCAGGAGGGTAGCCCGGAGGGAACACCGCTTACAAAGCATCGGATATGATGAAGTATCACCGTGCGATTTTGCCTCACCATAAACTTGAAAGAAACCTGCTAGACCTTCTCTGCAATCTCAAGGCGCTATGGCCTTCATTATGTGGCTATTCCAAGCACTGAGGGGATTGAACATGCCTAAACTTCTCATCACAATTGAAAAGGAGCATCTCAATGACGATGGGTCCGATGCGAGCGTATCGCCAGGTTGTCAAAAAATATAGCGGCATCAAGACGCTCACTGACGAAGCCATGCGACATTTTCTTGATGTCGTGTTGCCCACGTTGCCTCATCGGACGCAGCAAATGTTTGCAGACGAGATCTTTTTCTTCACGACGGGGTTGCCGCCGATGTATACAGACCTAGAACCCACAACACCTGCGAAGGGTGCAAGAACACCTCGCTCCAAATCAACAAGACCCAGGAGCAATTGTCAAGCAACTCAGGATGCCTTTGATATTCAGCGGCGGGCCGTTGAGGTGTTCGGAACTGAGGCAAAAGCTCGTGCGTGGCTCACACGTCCGAACAAGACAGGCAAAAACAAATCCCCGCTTACAATGCTTGGAACCAAGGCCGGGAATGCCCGTGTGGTGGCGATCCTGAACAGGGTCTCTGGAAGGCTACGTGGAAGCCAATCGCCGAAGGCTCGTTCAGGTGGAAAGAAAAGACGACGGCTTTCACAGTAGCACTCTGACCATCATTCATGTCCGCGTCCCCTCCGTGCCCCTCTCGCCAGAAAGACGCGAACGTACGCGCCCCAAATCCGGGAGATCATGATACACGCGATGCTCCGAACGAGAGGCAACAGATCGATGCTGGGCTTAGCTGCTTAGCCTTGAACTGACGTGCTACGGATATGGTATAGGACGATCAGCGCGTCGCCGAGCCGCGTTCTGAGTCGGTTGGGTTTCTGATCACACACGGATGGCCAGATTGGCGAATAGTCTGTCAACGTATACTGGCTTGGCATCACCATTCCCCGATGAGGAAGAGCTTGTGTCTCCGCCATCGCGCGTCGCGCTGAGCGACATGCATTCTATGGCTACATGGTCGTTACCAGCACCTCGAACACTCGCTCGTCGTCCGACTGCGCCACGTTGAAGCGCAAGAAGCCACTGGCTGTTTGAGAGAGGCTGAAGGTGTTGCCCATGGCCCGTGAAAGCCGCGCGCGAATGGTCTCCATGTGTTTCCAATAGCTACCGTTCTTCAGGAGTGTCAGCAACAGCTCGGACGAAAGCCGCCCACTGCCCTCATTGGGCGTACCATCATCTCTTACCCGAAACGCCGCGACGGTGATGTAATGCTTCCTGTTGTCCATCGGTTTACCTGGTTAGTTTGCCCAGCATCCTTCAAGCATTCGGAAACCAAACGAGCCTGGCCGAAGAGGCACGCAAACATTTGAGTTTGATCATCTACATCGTCTGACCGACGCCGGCCAGCTGTCGTACCTCAGTAATGGGTAGAATGACCTAACCAAAGTCGTCGTAGCGTGTTTGGCCCTCACTCTCATCATCCTCTTCATCCGTGAGATCGAGAACCTGGCGTTCGTCTTTCCACCACAGCAAGGTAAGGACAAGGTTGGGGGTTATTCGCACAGAATCTTCGCAGATCGTGTAGTTGTTGGATCTTGGATGATTAATCCATTGGGCGGCATTCACGACAGTTGGCCCGGGAGGCATGATCGCCGCGCTTCTATGCAATCCAAAGGCAACCGTGTCTCTGCCCAGGCTTTCATGCGGCCAGACAGTCCTCGGCACAATGTCGCTTCGCGTAAACCATGTTCGTCCTCGGACGTTGGAGCAGAGGACCATTGATGGGAAAGATCCGTATTCCACCAATCGAATAGCGGTGGCCGTCGTACTGGTTTGAAAGGTGTTGGCCAGCTCCTCCACCGTATGGAACGAGATCGGGTGATTCTGGGTTCGAGGCTGGAACATATGGACGGGCATAAGGAGGTCCGCCGCATAACGATTCGCCCGCTTTTCAGGATTCTCGGAAAACCATTCAGAAGTGAACTGACTGTCTGTGCAAGCAAGCGCCGCCTTCCCACGATCGTGCATCCAGTGCCCTAACTCGTGCCCACCAGAAAAGCGTCGGCGGGCGGGAGCCGAGGCGCTATCTATGGTGATAATGGCGCGATCACCATATCCAAGAATGCAGGCGGCACAACCTTTCAGCGGGGCATAGACAATCGTCGCCCCGCAATGTTGCGCGATGGCTTCCACATCAATATCGCGGGGATCCTCGATGCCTAATTCATGCAAGAGGTTTGCTGGTGAGATGGGTCTTGTTGGGGACACCGAGCAGTTAGCCTTGCTGGGAGGGGAGATCATCTAGAACTCCAAGGTCTTGCAGTTGCTTCAACAGGAGGTCCACATCCTCATCGGTCAATGCGTGGAATTCACGGCCGGCAGCCGTGAGGACACCTCGCAGGTCTGGTTTCATCGCAAAGACTGTGGTGAGCAACTCGCGCCTCTTCCCGCTGGACTGCGGTAATGGAGATGCCCTTTTCCCCATGGAAAGAATCCGCGCATCGTACTCAGCCCTGGCGCGACGGAGTTTCCCTTGTTTATGGCGCGTGATCGCACTGGCGATAACCGTTTTGGCTTGGTTCGCCAGAGACTCGACATCAAGCCCCTCCTCACGGCATTCCCTCCACAGGTCCTCTGGAGAGGTTTCCGCTACAGACTCAGCGAGCGCATTCAGGATGGTTCGCCGTTCTCGTTCATTATCCTGTGGCATATCAGTCATGAGCCTTTACTTTTGCGAGCGTTCTGACCTTCCGCCTCAAGCGCTTCATTCCCGTTTCATAGTCAGACTTGGTGATGCCGAGAACCATCTGTATCTCTGGACCTGTCATTTCGGCTCGCATGCCACTGAGAATTTCCGTTACGAGGGAGTCGTCACGAAATGTATCGGTCAGATGCCGGATCTCGCTATTCCCCATTATGACACGCTCCGGAGAGGGTGTGGTGGATGCGTGCTGCTGAAGTTCGTTCACCTCTCCGCCTTCGGGATGAAGGCGGATGAGTTCGCTCTCTGAATACGTCCCAGCTTGCCGTGTAGAGACCTCTTCAGCCCAATGTGACGAAACACTTCGCATCACGCCAATCAAATGCCCCACCAAATCCACCGCACGCGTGTTCCAATTGCGCCGGCCCTCGAGGGTGAGCGTGACGGCTTCATTCAGCAGATCCTGCGCATCACGTCCCTCGGCGGATCGCCCGATTATCGCGATGCGGCTTGTCGCATATTGTTGCAACTTCAAAAGTTGGGCTTTGTTCTGATACAGGGATTCCAAAGCCGCAATGAGGTCGGTTTCGGTAGAAACCGCCTCTCTGATGGCCTTAGAGGACGTCGATTGTGAATCCGTCTCCTCCTTGCCCACACTCCCTCTACCTTTGTATGCCCGAATGACCTGCAAGGCCGGACAGGCGAAAAAAACTTTCTGTTTGTCCGAATTTGCCTCGCTGGCGGCATTGTACTGTAGGGAGAGTGGTGAAACAAATCTCAGAACGGGGAGGTCCATCGTGGGAAGAAAGACATATCACGTAACTCCAGCGAGCAACGGCGATTGGAAGGTGACAGGCGTCGGAAACAGCCGAGCTTCAGGTGTGCACGCTAATAAGGCGGACGCCGTGGCGCAGGCAAAAGAATTGGCGAAATCTCAGGATCTCGGCCAAGTGGTGATTCATAGTCGGGACGGAAAGATTCAAACGTAACACACCTACGGCTCCGACCCGCATCCACCCAAAGGATAGCCGGTCGGCAGCTTGGATGTCTTAGTCGTACAGGGATTTGACTTGGCGTAGGAACGTACACGTTGACAATGCGTCGCTCGTGCCTTTGAGTTATGTGAAAGACAATCCATCGGAGGAGTGCATGGACGTACAAGAAAGCAAGCAAGAGCACCAAAAAGTCTTCACCATAATTGTGAATGGTCGGCAAAAGATGGTGGAGACGAAAGAATTATCATTTAGCCAAATCGTTGGATTGGCATTTGACAATCCGCCCACGGGCGAGAATACGGTGTTTACCGTTACATACAGGAAAGGTGAAGGGCATAAGCCCGAGGGCACGTTAGTCGAGGGCGACATGATCAAAATCAAGGACGGGATGATTTTTAATGTCACAGCAACTGATAAATCATAGCCCCGATCTTAAAAAGTTGCGCGATGAGGGTTATGACGTCGCGGTTCAGTCTAACTATCTCCTCATCAGGCGTGTTCCTTACGTCAATTCCAACCGAGAGGTCAAACGCGGGATCCTTATTTCGGAATTGAGTTTGGCGGGCGATGTGACGACTGCTCCCAGTACTCATGTCGTCTATTTTACGGGCGATCACCCTTGCAACAAGGACGGATCTCTCTTGATCAAGATCAAGCATCAAAGCGAACAACAGCGCCTTGGTCCTGATCTCGTCGCCAATCATTCGTTCTCCAGCAAGCCGAGTAGAGGGTATAAGGACTACTACGAGAAGATGTCGACGTACGCGACCATCATTTCAAGCCCTGCCGAGTCCATCGATCCACGTGCAACTGCCACGGTGTTTCCGATCATTGAAGCCGAGGCAGACCATTCGGTCTTCAACTATATGGATACAGCCTCGAGCCGGGCTGGGATTCAGATCGTGAGCAGGAAGCTGGAACTCGCGAAGGTTGGGATCATAGGTTTGGGTGGGACCGGGTCATATGTGTTAGACCTCGTGGCAAAAACTCCCATTAAAGAGATTCATCTGTTCGACGGCGATCAATTTCTGCAGCACAACGCCTTTCGGTCGCCAGGAGCGCCATCGCTTGATGAACTGCGAGCGGCTCCAAAGAAGGTCGTGTACTTCAAGTCTCGATATGCGCACCTGCACAGACACATCGTTGCCAACGATTGCTTTATCGACGCCTCAAATATCGAGCAACTGCGGGGAATGAGCTTTGTGTTCCTTTGTCTCGACAGCGGCAGCGCAAAAAAGGTGATCGTCGAGAAGCTGGAAGACTGGGCCGTACCCTTTATCGACGTGGGTATGGGAGTCGAGTTAGTCGATGACGCATTGGGGGGAATCCTCAGAATCACAACCAGCATCCCCAAGACACCTCAGTCTGCGAAATCCAGACAGCGAATCTCCTTCTCTGAGAGGGGCGAGAACAACGACTATTCGCGAAACATCCAGATTGCTGATCTGAATGCCCTGAATGCTGCGCTTGCGGTCGTCAAATGGAAGAAATTGTGTGGCTTTTATCGGGATTTGGAAAAGGAGCATACCAGTGTGTACACCATCGATGGCAATATTCTGAATAATGAAGATCAGAGATGAAGCGCACAGCTCACCTCATACACGAGTTTGTCGACTTCATTCCCTCTCAACTGAAAGACGGAACGGTCTACGTATCCTTGCCTTTCGCCACCGCGGTTCACAAATGTTGCTGTGGCTGCGGCAATGAGGTGGTGACTCCACTGTCTCCGACAGACTGGACTCTCATCTTTGATGGCGCCTCCATTTCACTTGACCCATCGATCGGGAACTGGAGTTTTTCCTGTAGATCTCATTATTGGATCACTCGGAATACGGTCATGTGGGCCCGAGACTGGTCCAGCGCAGAAGTGGAGGCTGTTAGGGGCTATGACAAATTCGTGAAACAACGTCATTTGGATCAGATCCGAGCGCTGCCTCCTATTGATAAGAGGCGCATACATGGGGAAGGCCTACGAGATGAGAAACCACTGGAACGCTTGTTGCGCAAGGCTAAAAGTTGGTGGGCATAGTCGGTTGCGTCAGGATGATGAGCCTTGTTGCTTCACCGCGACATATCCGGTTTCTTCCAACCCCTTATCAAGCTAGGCCATGTATGTATTGGACGCGTTACAGGTCGTAATCGTTCGATCGAGTGCCTGTTCGGTGCGCTGCGTACCATCTTTGACGATGGCGAAGAAGTCGTCCCAGGCGCTGCGGGACGGCGAGATTCGAGCATGGAAAGTATTAAATGCTGTCAGAGCTGAGGAGGGGAATAGGCGCAAACAGCCACGGCGGAGTGGCTCCTGGTTGACGCCCACCGATCTCCGTGTGAGAATGTCGCAACCCTCTCAAGTAAAGAGATCCAGGATGAATTCTGATGGAGTTGGATCTGGGTAGTCTGCCAACTCACACACGCAGGCGTTTCTCTGAAGGGTATCCGTGAATCAATACTCGCATGCCGCCTAAAATCGTCAGCATACGCGAAGCCAAGACGCATCCAGTCTGACCGGCGTGAGGGCCGTTGACCAACTCCTGCCAACATGTGACAATACGGCCAGATTTCGAGGAGGATCCGATGAACGCTGAATACGAGAGCTGGGCCGAAACGCTGGATACCCTGTCCGATGCGGACGAGATGGAGGCGATCCGGGCGGGTGAAGCTGATGTCCGCGCTGGCAATGTCGTCTCGTTCGAGGAGGCGTTTGGCAAGCCGAATGAACCGTCAAAATATAAGCTGTCAGATTTCCTAGGCGAAATAACTGACGAAAACGTGCATAAAGTTGTAGACTTCAAGCCGACCGGGAAAGAGCTTCTTTGAGAGTAACGTATTATCCTAATCGCGGTGATATCACACACTGATGTGGCGGTGGAAAAGATGAACGCTGAACGCGAAAGCTGGGCCGATCCGGACGAGAAACGCAGAGCCGACGCACAACTCGAAACGAAATTGTTGCAGGGGCTGAACAGCCCCGAGAGTGAACTGACACCGGCTGTCTGCCGTGACATTCGCAAAGAGGCGTTGGCTACGCGGCGCGTGCGAGTGCCCCGGCGTGACTTAAGAAGATCGGCCAGCGGCAAGTAATTCCGTGTTCCGGGTGGTTGAGCCAGGCCGCTTGCGTCGGCACTTCGAAATCGAAGTTCGACTGATACGCGTATTCGTCGTACCCCTTCAAACTCCCATTCACGATCACTCCCCGGGCCTTCAGATACGTGTGCCAGTGACCCATGACCATGTAATCATATGGGCACCTCACAGCCATCTGCTGCTTCCGCTTGCGCGCATCACCGATAAACAGTGGCGACATCACGCCTGAGATTCCAGACCCGCCGCGGAACTAATCCCCGTGAGTCAGGAGGTAGGACGTGTTGTGCACGGTAAACACCTGATCGGCCCCGTCGGCGATCCCGAAGCTGATGCTTTTTCCCCCTGCGAAGTGCCGCTTCAACAGCTGATACGCCAACCAGTCGTAGTTGTCGTAGACCCGGTTCTTCGCTCGCGGTTTTTTGTCGATGCGCCCATGATTCCCAACGACGGCCGGGATATACACCCTCCCGAACGCATTGTGCAGCAATTCAAGCCCGGCGATGAGATGGTCAACGAGGTGGAGCAGGCTCGCGTGGATCGGCGCCTCGTTCGGCTGAGCAGCTCTTCGTGGATGTCCCCGCTCAACATATCCTCACCCAGGGCGAGCACCGCGTAGTCGTAGGACGGTTTCGAGAGGTGATTCTTGGTGAGGTCTACGAACGTCCGGAAAAAGCGTCCTGCGCGTTGGACGGCGATCTCGCAATTGTGGGCGTTGACATGCTCTACCTGCTCCGGAGTGACAACTCCGTCCCAGTGCCAATCTGAGGCGAGCAGGATGGGGACGCCCGTGGTGTGACCCTTCGTCTGTTTCTTGCGCCACGATGGCGGCTTAGCAGGCCCATCGACGCATTCGTGGATAATCTCAAGGAGCGCGTGCTGCGATACTTGCTCGCCTGTCATCGTCGTGAGCTGCCCGCGGAGGTCTTTAACTTGTTGTTCGATCTGCGCGATCTTTCGCAAATGCGCCGGCATGGCGGGCTCCACGAGCTTCACGCGCGCGATGGCTCCGGTCTTGCCATGCCGAACCTGCACACCGCCGCGTCCAGCTGGACTTCAGCGTGTTGACCGGGATCTTGAGACGGCGCGCCGCTTCCGCTTTGACCCCGCCCGCAGATTTAAATGCTTTGATTGCTTGTGCTATGTCTTGCTTGGTGAGTCTAGAATGAGCCATGTCCCACAGTATACAGGACAACCACGTATGTGGCGGGGAGAGGTGGGGACTTCATAACGTTTGGAGGGGGCTAGCTGTAGACGCCGTGCTCGATACGGCCGAGGACGGTGAGCACGCGGCGGCTCCCGGTCTTAGTAGAGAGGAGCGAACGTGGAGTAACGCCGGATAGTGCGCGGTTGGGGCGAAAGAGCCAGACCTTTGCTTTGGCCTTAGATCCAAACACGTCGTTGGCTCGGGCAATGACGGCGTCAGCATCCATGCACTATAATACCTCACCTGATGGAGGTTGGTATGGCGAAAAAATCCCCGAGCCTGTCTCAAGTCTTGGATACACTAAACACTGCGCTGGAACGTGCCATCGATAGCGTAGACGCCGCTCTTGCTTTGTGCGACGCCTCCAACGCACGGATAGATGCGCTCAACAATCTCGAATCCACCCGCACTGCGCGCAGCGGGCCTTGCACGCCGCGATCATCTTGCCACCGCAGCGGTCGCATACGCCCGCAGGGATCTCGTCTCCTGAGCCTGATTTGTTCGTGGGGGAGAAATGTTGGGGGTAGCAGTCGAAGATTTTCGTCATGATTGTGGGGAATATCCTTGCGATGAGGCCAGCGCCGATAATGACGCCAGCTATGACGGCAAATTCATGCATGCGCTCCCCCCTTGGGAGATATTTTAGTGCTCGTGCGAAATTAAAGATAGGTCTGGGGTCTAGGGTACGGGCTTCGATACGGACCACAGCTGCATTCGGTCGCCGACAGACTGCTTGATCGCGACGATACTCATCATCCGAGTGTGCACACCATCGCGCACAGGCACCACAACAAGCGCCACCACCACAGTTTATGGTGCTCGATGACGTGACCTCAAGCTTCGATGCAGGGCATCAGTTCGCCTTAATGGACGCATTGCGCACGTTGCTTCAGTACGGCGCGGCTCCTGATGGCTTGCAGTTCATCATCTTGAGCCACGACACCAGCCTGGAGAAGTATTTCGACAAGCTCAACGGTACCACAGACTGGCATCACCAGAAGCTGCAAGGGATGCCGCCGAAGGGGCGCCTGATGGTGTCCGCACAGGAGGCAGATCGTCTCAAGGCCCAAGCGCAGCAGCATCTCCATGCGGGCCAAGTCGACATTGGCGCTCCGTTTCTGCGTCAATACCTCGAGTACAAGCTCGGGCAGATTATCTCCAAGTTGGAAGTACCGGTGCCGCCCGACTATACCACCCGCGGAGACAGGCGGACGCTTTCGACCTATATCGATGCGATCACCGATGCCGTGACGCTGTATCAAGCGGCGGGCCGTTGCGTTATGTCAGCGCAGCAGATCAGTGAGCTTCAGAATCATCATGCTCCCTCGATTGTGGGTAACTTCATACGCCACTACGAGACGGGGGCCGGCACGCCTTTCAATGCCTATGCCTTGCTCGGTGTGCTTCAGAGCATCAATGATCTTGCCGATTGCTTCACCTATGTCGACCCGGCCAAGGGTCGGAAGCAATATTATCGCCGACTCGATCGACATTAGCAGCCGGGCGTGTTTAGCTCTCGCAAGTAGGCGCGTCGACGAGCTCGAGCATTCCTTCGGAGATCATCCGGTCGACGGCGAAGTGGAGCGCCTCGTTTTCGTGCTCTGTGAATGCTGCGCCTTCGTAACGGCGAGCGAGATCGAGACGTAGTTCTTCAACCAGGCGAATGGTCATATAGCCATGCAGCGCGTAGGATTTCCGAGCCAGCTCGTCATCGGTTTCCGGGAAAGAGCGAGTGAAGTTCGTTGGTCTCGGCAACCCCTCCATTTCACCGTCTCACGATGTCACAGTCTGGACGATGTGATGCTGGGAAACGTGAGCCGCTGCGGATAGTCCGCCGTAGAGGCGGGGCAACGATTGCTCCAAGACGGCTACATTCGGGGCACCGTTCAACTTTCGCCTATTGGCTCGGACGGCCTTGAGCTGAGCAAGGATCTCTAGCTCTTGCCCGAGCATCGCATTCGCCTGCAGGTACCGTGCTTCGGCAATCGCTGCTTCACAAGGCTCCAGACCAATCACGAAGTCAGCGAAGAGAGCGTCACGCTCGAAGGCCGTTTGATCGGCCTCGGCGATTGCCCCATTGATGCGCAACAGCTCGGCCGCCAGGACCACGGTTACAAGCATGTGGGCGTCAATCAATCGACCATATGCGGCCATGGCCTTCGCCTTGGCTTGATCGCCGTAGACCTTCTGAATGGCATGCAGCATGGCCGCCGCCTCGATGAATTTGCGCTTGTGACGCTCGATTGCGTCCTCGTCCAACGTCTTAGCCACGGGCACCGAGTTCCTTGAGTTCAGCCAGGAATACCCGTGCGCCGACATCGACGGCTCGCTGCGCTCCATCCGCGTCGACGTCCACGCCATTCTGGCGAATGGGCTCGCGATGATTATCTTGCACAAGACGAGGGCCAAACAACCAAACTAAGGGCAAGGTGGGCAGTGATTCTCACCGTGTCTTCGACGACATCCCTGATGGAGGCATTGTTTCCACCAAACCAGACCGTGGGGGATACTTTTCTGGGCCCAATCGGCTCCTCATCACGCTTGAGAATAGCAGCCGCTCCGGATTCAACCGGAAGGGTGCGTCGCGGCCAACATTGCGCCGCTTTGGCACTGGGACTGAGCTCAAACCACGCTCGACCGTGCGCACTTGCACAAATCAGCGCGGCGGGACGATCTGTCAGCTGGACCAAACGCATGGCGGTCGCGGTGATACTGGTTTCAAATTGTTCTGCCAACCCTCGAACCGTTTCTAAGGTGAGAGGCTTATCTTTCAAAAGCGATTGAAACAAATACTGTGGCAGGAGCAATTCAGCTGCATAGCGATTGGCCACGCTCTCTCTATCACGTCCTTCCCACTTACACATCAGCTGTTCATTATTGCAAACGAGGGCGACTTTGCCGCGATGCTTCATCCAATGGCCCAATTCATGAGCGGCAGAGAATCTTTTTCTCGACGTGGTCGCCCGTTGGTCCACTGTGATAATTGCGCGATTGCCGTGGCCGATAATCCGTCCTTCACACCCAACAAGCCGTTCGTACATCACTGTGGCGCCGCAGTATTGCGCAATGGCTTCGATATCAATGTCACGAGGAGCGGTGACGTGTAATGCTTTCAGCAACGCTTGTGGATCGTCAGCAATCATATTTAGCCGTACAGGACAGAAGAGCCTTATGAATACACACCCCTCGCATCACGGAGCAGGAATTCTCCCGACGATCCAAGTTGGAGAACATGGCAGATTGCATGAATACAGGGGGCAAGTCTCATAGTACTGTACACCCGTCGCGACGGCAAGTTAGCCCCCGATTTTAGGCATATGGCTCCATACAGAGGGCGAGGACCATGGCAACGTCGACGAAATCGAGCCCATGGAATTTCGACTTTTCTTTCACAAGCGGAAAGTCTGACGTCGTTCGGGCTTACCACGGAGCGCTATGAATGCGGTGAACACCTGTTTGCCGACGGCTCTCACTCGTGATGTCGTAAACCAGAAGGTTTGCGCGGATTGCCGCCCCTAGACTTTCTTGAATTTGAGAAGGCCCAAGACATGAAGTTGCCGCAAAAGGCTATCGACATCTGACGGCGCCATATCGCTCAATTTTCGGTGCTGACCAGTCAGCACCGCAGGCTTCAAGTACTGATGATGTGCGAGGCAAGCCTTGAGCAATTCCAACTTGTCTTTCATAGTCGTTGGCAAAGAAAGTCGAACACGCTTTAGCAAGGTGGCCTCTTTCTGATAGGTCTGACGGGATCGGGCCAATGCTTGCTCATTGTGCCTTCCAAGTGCTTCTGCGACTACTCTTCTCGTCTCCTCTTCAAGCTCTTGCGGTTCCAGGCCACTCTCCCGGATTTCTTCATCCAATTCTTCTTCGGACAAACTCATAATGGCTTCGGTCTGCAAATCTAACACACGCTCATATTGCAAATGGATGCTCTTCGATTTCGTTCTCATAAAGCTCCTTCTTGGATGTGCTTCTTGATCTTTTTAACTGCGCGCACCACTTGCATATTGTAAGCCATGTATTGACGGTTGGTCAGCTTGAGCTCTCGGCAAATATCTCGGCCGCTTAACCCGTCCAACTTCAACTGAAACACCTGATGGCCCATAGATTCATGCCCCAGAACGGCCGACATCTGGCATTTAATGTTGGTCACAATGTGGGCCTGGCGTTTCGCTTCTAATTCTGCTTCCGGATTCGGAAGAGGGGAGGGGAAATCATCAGCAGTCTTCCCTCTTACTTCATCATCGTCGCCATCTTCATCTTTTGAATTGAGCGCTGAGAGAAGAACCGGCTCTCGATATCGTTGACTCTTGTGATGCTCCGCATGGTTGCTCACCTCTGACCTGATAGCCCAACAGAGATGCTTATACATCGGATAACTTTTATTCCACGGTCTTCGTCCAGTTAGCGTAGCCAGCACGGCTTCCTGAACATAATCTGGCGCCTCTCTTCCCCCGACACCGGCAGTAAGCGATCTCACTAACCAGTTCAAACGCCGGTATTCTTTTGCGGTCAGCGCTTCAATGGCGCGGCGAGTTTCATCATCACTAGCATTCACAATCTTTGAAGCCCCACTTCCAAAGAACTGCTGGCCCAAAACATTTTTTTGAATCGGCTGTTAAAAACCGCCAAGAACTCAGTATAGGCAAGTATGCCGCATGGAGTTGCCTCCCACGGCGATCAGGATAACACGAGATAGAAAGAGCGTAATGAGAAAAGAGATTTGGGAACAGCAGACGGGCGAGCGCGACCATATCAAGCCGGTGTGGAAACAACCTCGTGGAAGCTACGGAAATAATTTTTGGCAGATGTATAGCTGGAAATTAGATCGAGACGTCCACTTCTACAGTAACCTCGAGCGAGACCACGGCGTCATCATGGAAGCCGATCCCAATGTCGCTTGGTTCTGCGAACAGCCGCTGCGCATCAACATTAAGCTGGACGGCCGAGATCATAAGACGGTGATTGACATGTTAGTCCATTTCTCGAACGGTCGGAAAGAATATCGTGAAGTGAAATATGTCCGTGATTTGCAAAGGGTTGAAGATCACTCACGCGTGGCTCGGCAACTCGCCGCCCAGCAAGATTGGGCTATCGTGACAGCCAATGAGTACAAGATCGTCACGGAGCATGAAATTAGACGAAATGCAGTGTTCATTCGGAACTGGAAACAGATCTTGGCGTATCTCGCCACCTACGCATCCTATGATCTCGCGGAGATTGAAGATCAAATCCTCGCCGCGTTCGACGTCGAGCCGTCCTGGTCCCTGAGAGATCTGGAACGTCATATCGCTCGTCCAGAATGCCAGACTGTGAAGGCTGCGATCTTTCGCCTCATCCATGGCGGTCTCTGCACGGCTCCGCTCGACGTGTGTCCGTTGACAAACTCCTTAATCATACAGCGAGGGATCAAATGACGACACCGAAGCCTCGAATGGATCGCGACTCACTCCTGCCAAAACTTAAAGACCTCTCGCACTGGGCGACAGTCGATCTCACTCTCCTGGATGAGGAAGATGCAGACAGAGTAGCAAGGCGAATTCAGGCCGTCCGCGCCTATATTGAAGGACAGCCGGTTGGAATCCTATCGGAACAAGCTGGCTTGCCTCGGCAAGAAGTGTATCGGCTCGTGAAACGTTGCACGAAACCCCACCCTGACGGACGAATCTGGGGATTTCGTGCCTTGGTGATGGGGTGTCACACCGCTCCTTACGTTCGAACAGCCACGACAGATGGCTCCCGGCCTTCTCAGCAGGGAGGAGCAGCCGGTGCACTCACGATGCTGTTCGACCGACACCCAACGATCCGAGAGGCGGTAGATGCATTGTTCTTGAAGAAAGTGGAACAGGATCTCGTTCACGAATCCCGAATGCCGGTCAAGGTGATTCATAAGCACTTCATTCAGAAATGTAAAGAGGCTGGCCTGACCGCAAGACACTATCCCTTCAATATGAATCATAGGGGACGGCGTGCACTGTCGAGCTATCTCAAGCGGCTTTTCAAATCGAACCTGAAACGAGCTATGAAGGCGCGCCACGGTGACGACGCAGCGCGGGCGCTGTCCTCGTCAGGGGCAGGACCTGACAGCATCGTAACCAGGCCGTACGAACGGGTCGAGTTTGACGGTCATCGGATCGATGCGTTTTGTACGATTGACCTGCCCAATCCCTATGGAGGAATTCAACAGCTTGTCCTTGATCGACTGTGGCTACTCGCCATCATTGACGTGAAGACACGCGCGATTTTGGGGTACACCTTGGTGCTGAATCCCGAATACAACGCGGAAGATGTCCTCCGTTGCATCAAGCATGCGCTGACGCCCTGGAAACCTCTGGCCTTAACCATCCCTGGACTAAGGTATACGGAGGGGAGTGGGCTCCCTTCCGGAGTATTTTCCGAATGCGCCTGGGCTTTGTGGGATGAGTTATGGTTCGATAACGCCAAAGCCAATCTTGCCGATGCGGTCAGGTCGAATCTTAGTCGAGTGGTCGGATGTGCCATTAACGCCGGCCCTGTGAAAACCCCTCAGCGTCGACCATTCATTGAGCGATTATTTCAAACGTTGGAAGAGAACGGATTTCATCGGCTGCCGTCCACAACAGGTAGCGGTCCGGATGATTCTCGCCGTGACGCCCCAGAGGCAGCAGCGCTGCGCTGGAATATTTCCTACCAACACCTTGTTGAACTGACTGATGTTCTCATCGCTCGATACAACGCGGAGCCACATACGGGATTGGGCAATCGGTCACCTCTCGAGATGCTTGAGTACTTTATTGTGAATGAAGGATGCGAGTTCCGGGCGGTGCCCGAACAGAAGCGACAAGATCTTGCGCTGCTTCATATCCGCGTCGTGCGGTGTATTCGTGGAGATGTGACGCAGGGGAAGTGCCCATACGTTGAATTTGAAGGCGTGCGCTATTACAACGATGTCCTCCGTCATAGTCCGGACCTCGTCGGAGAAAACCTCTCACTCCTCGTCGATCCGGACGACCTCCGCTGTGTCACCGCGTATCTCGAGGACGGTCGGGAATTCGGTGTGCTGGCGGCGCATGGGTTTTGGGGCCGGACGCCGCATAGCCTCACCGTTCGAAAAGCAATCAATAAACTCCGAGCTCGGAAACTGATCTTCTATACGGATACCGAGGACCCTATCCTCGTCTATATGGACTACCTCAATCGGCAAGCTCAGACGAGTAAGCGGGCAAGGGGGCAGTCGGCAAAACTCCAAACAGTGCTACATTCAGTTCCCCCGCCTCAGCATACTTCGCTGATCGTTGATGTAACAGAGTCGAATCCGCCAGTGTCGTCCCGCACGGTCTATACCCCCGCAATGAGGAAGACCCGCCTCAATTAACCGCAGCGAAAGGAGTTATGGATGTCACATGCCCCACACCTGAGGCCTTCTGTGCCTTCTGGAACCCACCCCATCGAAACTGGACGGTATACCCTCTTTACGCCGCCTTTAGGCCGCTTCTGTGACGACCTCAAAAATTGGGTCAATAATCGGGCTGCAGGCGCCATCGTAACTGCACCGCCCAGATTTGGAAAATCCAAAGGGATTCGATTTGCCGTTGACGAATTGCGCGAGGAACTTGGCGCGGCGTTCCCGGTCCTGACATTTTGCTGTCAGGACCATCAGTACCCGACCGAAGCACGGTTTTTTGAAAGTTTGCTCAGCGACCTCGGTCATAGCCTCAGTCACCGAGGAACTGCCAGCGCAAAGCGGGCACGGTTAGCGCAGTTTTTGGTACAGCAAGCCTGTGTCGATCATCATCAACGTTTGGTGTTAATTGGAGACGAGGCGCAGAAACTCCAGGAACCTCAATATAAATGGTTGGTCGATATCTATAACGATTTGGATCGCCACGATATCGCAACAACCGTTGTGCTTGTCGGGCAGCCGGAATTAGTTCATCAACGAGATGCCTTTGAAAAGGCAAAGAAGATGCAGATTGTGGGCCGGTTCATGGTGCATCTCCACCAATTTGCCGGCCTGCGAAACCAGAAGGATTTCGCATACAGAAGGGGCTCCGGAAATTCGGACAGTGTGCTAAGTGGTAGCCTGGCTTCACCGAGGCCCCCGCGAGGTGGCGACACAAAGGAGCGAGGCGATGAAGAGAACGAGACGGAATCACGGGGCCACGTTTAAGGCGCAGGTGGCCTTGGCGGCGGTCAAAGGCGACAAAACCCTGGCCGACTTAGCGGAGCAGTTTCAGGTTCACCCCACCCAGATCACCGAATGGAAGCAGCAATTGCTGGCGCGGGCGGCGGACGTGTTTGGCGGAGCGAACCCGCCAGCAGAGACGCCCGATCTCAAGACCCTGCACGCCAAGATCGGCCAGCTGGCCCTGGAGAATGATTTTTTAGCCGGGGCGCTCACCAAGGCGGGCTTGCGGAGCGCAAAGCCATGATCGATCGAACCCATCCCCTCCCGGTTGTGCGGCAATGCCAGCTGCTGAAGCTGGCCCGCTCGACCGCGTACTACCAGCCGATGCCGGTTTCAGAGACGACGCTGGCGCTGATGCGTCGGATTGACGAGCTGCATCTCCAGTATCCCTTTGCCGGTGCGCGCATGCTGCGCGATCTCTTGCGACGCGAGGGCCGCGCCATTGGCCGACGCCAGGTGGCCACTCTGATGCGCCGCATGGGCATTGAGGCCCTGTATCGCAAACCGTCGCTCAGCCGGCGGCATCCAGCCCATCAGATTTACCCCTATCTCTTGCGGGATCTCACCATCTCGCGTCCGAATCAGGCCTGGGCGGCGGATATCACCTATATTCCCATGCGTCGTGGCTTCCTGTATCTCTTTGCGGTGCTGGACTGGGCGAGTCGTCGGGTCTTGGCGTGGCGGCTGTCCAATACGTTGACGACGGACTTCTGTCTCGAGGCCGTACAGGAGGCGATTACGCAGTATGGCTGCCCCGAGATCTTCAACACCGATCAAGGGTGCCAATTCACGAGCCAGGAGTTCACGGGGCTGCTGACCCACCACGGCATTCAGATCAGCATGGACGGGAAAGGGTGCTGGCGGGACAACGTGTTCGTGGAACGACTCTGGAAGAGCATTAAATACGAAGAGGTCTATCTACACGCGTACGACACCGTCGAGGCCGCGCATCAGGGGGTGGCGCGCTATCTGACGTTCTATAATCA
Source organism: Nitrospira sp. ND1 (assembly GCF_900170025.1). NCBI lineage: Bacteria > Pseudomonadati > Nitrospirota > Nitrospiria > Nitrospirales > Nitrospiraceae > Nitrospira > Nitrospira sp. ND1. Next base: position 673,617 of record NZ_FWEX01000005.1, read on the forward strand.
GACCCGGCCGCATCAGGCCCTTGACGGTCAGACACCAGACCAGGTGTACTATGACCATCTGACGACACGGCAGACCGCCGCGTAGTCAACAATCCGCCAGGCGCCACTTAAGAATGGGCCGACACTGTCCAACCAACCGGAGCCACCTCT